>JADFQO010000048.1 GCA_022561775.1 Myxococcales bacterium
GGTTATCGGGTGGGCTGGTGGCCTTGTTCTCCGGTGGCTGGAGGGCTGGGGCGTGTTCTGGAGGCCCTAGAGCACCGGCTAGTCTATCTAGTGGCAAGGTCCTGCCACAAGACAACCCGGCCCCTTCTGTTGCTGGCCCGTTGAATGATGTAGTGCTTGTTTCATGCGCTGTAACGCAACCCGGAGGCGCGGCCAACGAGGACCTACGTTACTGCTTGCGATATCTCTTTATTGAAGATAAGCCCGAAACACAGTTCAGATTGAAAATATTTAGATCGGGTGGTCAGCGGTCCGCCGTTGATCGGAAACCGAAACATCCAAACCTATAACGGGGAAGAACCCAGGATCTTCAAAATGTTGCTAGCTCGCCTTCAAAATTACCCCAAGTTAAGGGTGATATAGGGGGGAATTTGAATGTCGTTCACGCGGATTGGAGCCAGACCCCCGGGCTAAGATGACGAGGCTACTCCCGGCGACCCTTCCCCCGAGTCGCCTTCCGAGATGCTCATGAATCTGGGTAGAGCATTAGCGCCCTAGCAACGTTGCGGATTGTGGCAGTGCAACTCGTGCGGATTGCGCAGTCGATGGGCGGCATCTCCCCCAAGGGACACCATCAGCAGCGCAGAGCCGCTGGCGTGAGACTCTGTTGCGTTTTCTCGGAGCAGTGACCCCACATGCCAGGACTGACCACGAACGCGGAGGGGCGAGAGATCGGCAACAAGGCAAAAGACTAAAGAACATGTGTGTCTTCGAAATCCAAAAAATTAGGTGCGAACCCCCAGTCGCTTCCTTCCCGACTTTCGGGTATGACGTGGAGCGACGTGCAGAGAATCGGGTACATCGAGCGCTCCACCCTGCCCAGCGGGAACAGGCGCATTCGAGTCGTCTTCCCGAACCCGTGGGAAGAAGGCAAGCGCCTGAAAATCGCGAAGCGCCCCACACCAAACGGGGTCTGGGTGTCCTTCGACGAGAACTCCGCCCAGGAGGCTCTGGCGCACGTCCGCAATGCGCTTCTCGCGGGACTGACGCTGGAAGCCGCCGTCAAGCCCTATCTCGACCGCACCTTGGACTCAGATACGGTAGAAGCCCGCGCCCGAGTATGGCTCGACGATTTCGGCGATCTCGTGAAGGCGGAAGATCGAAGTCCTGGCACCCTGCGCGAGTACAAGCGCTACGCGGAGAAATACTTCGGCTGGTGGTCAGGCAAGTCCATTTACAATATCACCCGCCGCGACGTGAAGAGCTGGCACAAGTGGCTCGCTAAGTCTTTCCCGAGCATCGGGGCGAATACGCGCAGCAAGATTTCGGATGCGTTTCGGTCGATGCTGCGCGAGCACGCCCGAGACGAAGACGGGAGAATCTCGGTCCCCAATTTTCCCGTGATTAAGGTCCCACCCTCAGTTCGCAGCACGATGGACCTAGACGATAGAGCCGAAGCGATCGCCGCAATCCCTTGGGAGCAGCGCGGAGTGTGGCTACTCGCCGCCAGCGAATGCGTGCGGCTCGGGGAGATTCGCGCCCACACCCTCGACGATTTCGAAGCCCCGAACCGTCTGCGGCTGCAAGCGTCAATCCAAGGCTCAGGCAAGAATCAGCGCCGCGTCGAGCGAAACAAGAACGATACGGCGGAGTGGCGCGAGTTGTGGGACGACGAGACGATTGCGTGGCTCGCGTGGCGAATGGAGCAGGCGACGCCAGAAAGTCGCCTAAGAGGCGAAGTGGCGCTCTTCTGGCACCCTCAGGCGCGGAACACAGCCAAGATGTGGAGCTACGACCCGCAGAACAGAGCTTGGCAGCGCGCATGCGAGGCTGCCGGTGTGCATTACGTCGCGTTTCAGGAATCGACCCGCCATACGACGCTATCCGCGCTGTCGAAAACCTTGCCCGAGAGAATGTTGCAAGCGCACAGTCGTCATAAGGACAAGCGCTCGCTGGACCACTACACGCTGGCCACTCCAGGCAAAGAAGCCCTGGTCATCGCGATGAAGGATCACTTGAGAAAAAGCGAAAGTGACACCGAATAGGTACGCGATAGACCCACGTTGCACCCACGGCCGATTTTGGCCTAAAAAACATGAATTAAATCAGCGGGTTATGGCGGGGCGGACGGGACTCGAACCCGCAACTTCCGGCGTGACAGGCCGGTGCTCTAACCAATTGAACTACCGCCCCCGGTGGAGAGAAAGTCGAGTAGCCAATAGTAGCGCGGGACGCAAAGGAAATGCCTGGGGGATGGGAGATTGTGGCCGCTTTCGCTGGGGGCTGGCGCTTCGACCAGGCCTCGCGCTGGAGTGGTGGGCGCGGACGGGATCGAACCGCCGACTTCCTCGGTGTAAACGAGGCGCTCTGCCAGCTGAGCTACGCGCCCACGGACTCGCGGGGCGAGCTTAGTTGACTTCGGCCGGAGTCGGAAGCTCGTCGACGGGCTGCCGGTGGGTGGGTGGAAACTCGATGATCCCATCGAGTTCGTGGTCACCATCACGCAGGAAGCCCTCCGGATCGTCCAGCGCCAGCGCCGTCACGAGCACGTGATCCATGTGGTCCACGGGGATGATCGTGAGGTTTCGCTTGATGTTCGCGGGAATCTCGGCCAGATCCTTTTCGTTGTCCTTGGGAATCACGAGCGTGTCGATGCCGCCGCGGTGGGCGGCGATCATCTTCTCCTTGAGGCCGCCGATCGGCAGCACGCGGCCGCGAAGCGTGATCTCGCCCGTCATCGCGACGTTGGATCGGATTGGGATGCGCGTGAGCGCGGACGCGATCGTGGTCGCGATCGTGATCCCCGCGGAAGGCCCGTCCTTGGGGGTGGCGCCCTCGGGGACGTGGATGTGGAGATCGACCTTCGAATAGAAGTCGCTCGTCAACCCCAGTTGTTTGGCGCGCGACCGAACGTAGGAGAGCGCGGCGTTTGCGGACTCCTGCATGACTTCTCCGAGGCGGCCGGTCAGCTGGAGTTTGCCGCGCCCGGGCGTCACCGAGACTTCGGTCAGGAGCAGCTCGCCGCCGACATCGGTATAGGCGAGGCCGGTGCAGACCCCGATCCGGTCTTCCGGCTCGGCTTTGCCGAAGCGGTACTTCCGCACACCGAGGTGCTTCTTCACCTTGGCGGGCGTGATCCGGGTCAGCGTTACCGATACGCCGGCCTTGACGACCTCGCGCGCAACCTTTCGGCAAATGGATGCGAGTTCCCGCTCGAGGCCCCGCACGCCCGCTTCTCGCGTGTAGTAGCGGATCATCTCGAGGATGGCGGCGTCGGTGAACTCGATCTGCTCGGCGTTGAGACCGTTGGCCTCGATAACCTTCGGGACCAGGAAGCGCCGCGCAATCTGGAGTTTCTCGCTCTCGATGTAACCGGGCAGCTGGATGATCTCCATCCGATCCTGCAGCGGGCGCGGAATCTGTTGCAGCACGTTGGCGGTGCAGACGAACATGACCTGCGACAGGTCGTAGTCGACGTCCATGTAGTGATCGTTGAAGGTGTGGTTCTGCTCCGGGTCGAGCACTTCGAGCAGCGCCGCCGATGGGTCGCCGCGAAAGTCCACCGACATCTTGTCGACCTCGTCGAGCAGGAAGACGGGGTTGCCGGAGCCCGCCTTCTTGAGGCTCTGCAGGATCTTGCCCGGGAGCGCGCCGATATAGGTGCGCCGGTGACCGCGGATCTCCGCTTCGTCCCGGACACCGCCGAGGCTCACCCGCACGAAGTCGCGTCCGGTCGCACGCGCGATCGACTTGCCGAGAGAGGTCTTCCCTACCCCGGGAGGCCCGACCAGACACAGGATCGGCCCCTTCATCCGCTCGACGAGGGTTTGGACCGCGAGGTACTCGAGGATTCGCTCCTTCGGTTTCTCGAGCCCGTAGTGATCCTTATTGAGAATCGTCTCGGCTCGCTCGATATCTTCCTCCTCTTCCTTGTATCGCTCCCAGGGCAGAGACAGGAACCAATCCACGTAGTTGCGGACGACGGTCGCCTCGGCGCTCATGGGCGACATCATCCTGAGCTTGCGAATTTCCTTCTCGCAGCGCGTGCGGGGTTCCGCGGGCATCTGCATCTTCTTGAGGTCCGCCTCGAGTTCGTCGGTCTCGTTCTTGAATTCGTCGCGGTCGCCCAATTCCTTCTGGATCGCCCGCATCTGCTCGTTTAGGTAGTACTCCTTCTGCGAGTGCTCCATCTGCTTCTTGACGCGGCTTCGAATCTTGCGCTCGACCTCGAGCACTTCGATCTCCGCCTGCATGCGCGCGTAGACTTCTTCGAGTCGCTTCGCGGGAGAGATCGTCTCGAGCAGTTCCTGACGCTCCGCGAGCTGCAGATTGAGGTGGGCGACGATCGTGTCGGCCAGACGACCCGGCGCGTTGACCGCCGTGACGGTGTTGAGCGTCTCGGGCGGAACCTTCTTGTTGTGCTTGACGTACTTCTCGAACGCCGAGTGCACGGCGCGCACGAGTGCGTCGAGTTCGACCGTCGAATCCTCGACCTCGGCAAAGCCCTCGACCTCACAGGCGAAGTACGGATCCACGCTCACGAAGCGGCTGATGCGCGCTCGGGTTTTCCCCTCGACGAGGACCTTGACGGTTCCGTCTGGAAGGCGCAGCAGCTGGATGATCGAGCCGAGGGTTCCGACGCTGTAGATGTCTTCTTCGCTCGGCTCGTCTTCTGCGGCTTCGCGCTGGGCACAGAGCAGAAGCTCGCGATCGTTCGACATCGCGTGCTCGAGCGCCTGGATGGACGGCGCACGCCCCACGAAGAGCGGAACGACCATGTGCGGGAATACCACGATGTCCCGCAGCGGAAGCAGCGGGAGGACCTTCCCGTCGGTCCGATCGCCTCCGCCGTCGTCTTCGTTCGGGACCTTTTCGTCGGCCCGATCGCCTCCGCCGTCGTCTTCGTTCGGGACCTTTTCGTCGGCCCGATCGCCTCCGCCGTCGTCTTCGTTCGGGACCTTTTCGTCGGTCCGATCGTCTTCGATGCCGCCGTCGTCTTCGTTCGGGATATTCCCCATGTCCGATCGCTTCCCCTAGGCGGACTCCGCCTCAGGCTCCTGTTTGAGAACCATCAACGGCTTGCTGGCCTTTTCGATCACTTCCTCGTTGATCACACACTCTTCGACATCGTTGCGGGAGGGGATGTCGTACATGAGGTCGAGCATCACGCTCTCCAGGATCGAGCGCAATCCGCGCGCGCCCGATTTGCGCTTCATCGCCTGGCGCGCCACCGCGCGCAGGGCTGCGTCGGTGAACCGCAGGCGAACGTCCTCGAACTCGAAGAGCTTCTGGTACTGCTTGACGAGCGCGTTCTTGGGCTGCGTGAGGATCGCGATCAGCGCCTCCTCGTTCAGTTCGTCGAGCGTCGCGACCACGGGCAGGCGCCCCACGAATTCCGGAATCAATCCGAAGTGCAATAGATCCTCAGCCTGAACGTTCTGCAGCACTTCACCGAGCCTCCGATCCTTCTCGATTGGAATATCGGCTCCGAAGCCCATTCCCTTCACCCCAATTCGCCGCTGGATGATGCTGTCGAGGCCCACGAAGGCGCCACCGCAGATGAAGAGGATGTTCGAGGTGTCGATCTGCAGGAACTCCTGCTGGGGATGCTTCCGGCCGCCCTTCGGGGGAACGCTGGCCGTCGTCCCCTCGATGATCTTGAGCAGCGCCTGCTGGACGCCCTCCCCTGAGACATCGCGGGTGATCGAGGGGTTCTCGCTCTTGCGCGCGATCTTGTCGATTTCATCGATGTAGATGATTCCGCGCTGGGCCTGATCGACGTCGTAGTTTGCAGCTTGCAAGAGATTCAAGATGATGTTCTCGACATCCTCTCCAACATAACCGGCTTCGGTCAGGGTCGTCGCATCCGCGATCGTGAACGGAACGTCGAGGACCCGCGCCAGCGTCTGGGCGAGCAGGGTCTTCCCGCAACCCGTGGGTCCGAGCAAGACGATATTGGCCTTTTGGAGTTCGACGTCTCCGACGAAGGTCTGGCTCTCGATGCGCCGGTAGTGGTTGTGGACGGCCACCGAGAGAACCTTCTTTGCCCCTTCCTGCCCGATCACATAGTCGTCGAGGGCTTCCTTGATCTCGACGGGCTTCGGAACATGGGACACCCGTTCGGGCTGCTCATCCTCGCTGTATTCCTCGGCGATGATGTCATTGCAGAGCTCGATGCACTCATCGCAGATGTACACCGTGGGACCGGCGATGAGCTTCTTGACTTCGCGCTGACTCTTGCCGCAAAAGGAACAGGAGAGATTCGCGTCTTCTTCCCGCTTCTTCATTTGCTCGCGCCTCCGCCGTTTGAGCTGCCGTTGGTCCGCCCACTCCCGTCGCGTTCGCGGATGACGCGATCCACGAGCCCGTACGCCTGGGCCTCGTCCCCAGACATATAATAATCCCGGTCGGTATCCCGCGCGATTTCCTCAACCGAGTGCCCGCTGTGATCGGCAAGAATCCGGTTCATCCGGTCGCGAAGATTGAGGATTTCGCGCGCGTGGATATCGATGTCGCTGGCCTGCCCCGACACGCCACCCATCGGTTGGTGGAGCATGATCCGAGAATTGGGGAGCGCGGCGCGTTTGTTTTTGGCTCCGGCCGCGAGCAACCACGCCGCCATCGAGGTCGCCTGCCCCATACAGAGCGTCGTCACATCGGGCCGTACGTACTGCATGGTGTCGTAGATCGCGAGGCCCGCCGTCACCGAGCCACCGGGCGAATTGAGGTAGATGTGAATGTCCTTCTCGGGATCCTCGGCCTCGAGGAAGAGCAGCTGGGCGACGATCAGGTTCGCGGTATCGTCGCTGATCGCCGTTCCGAGAAAGATGATCCGGTCGCGCAGCAATCGCGAGTAGATGTCGAAGTGGCGCTCGCCCCGCTGGCTCTGTTCGATCACATAGGGAATCAGGGTCATCTCGCGCTCCGTATCACGGCGGATTCGCCCGGGTAGACGAGGCCGCTCCACGCCAACTCGGAGCGTACCCGACCTGGTGCTGCGG
The DNA here is from genome assembly GCA_022561775.1 of Myxococcales bacterium. Lineage (GTDB taxonomy): Bacteria > Myxococcota_A > UBA9160 > UBA9160 > SMWR01 > JACZVU01. The sequence goes on from JADFQO010000048.1 coordinate 6,981, forward strand.
TCGCCCGATGGATATTCTGCTTCACTCTCGAGATCCCCGTTCTGGCCCCCCAGCCGCGGGCTCCGCCGTCGCGCTCGGAGCAGAGAACTTCCCTAAGTGCCTGTACTTTATTCGATTTTAGCTGTCGAAGCGAGAAAATCAAGCACCTTTTCGTCGCGCAGCTGAAGCCGCAGCGCCCCTCGGAGCTGCTCGTCTTCGCGCAACTCGCGCAGGCGTGCGGCTTGCTGTTCCGGCTCGCCCACCAACTCGTCGATCCGAGCGGCGACCTCGTCGTCCGCGACTTCGATACCCTGCGCCTTGGCGATCGCCTGCAGGGCGAGCATCTCGCGCACATCCAGCTCCGCGCGCGGGCGCCACTCTTCGCGCCAGCGGTCCAATTGGGCGTGGACGGCGTCGTGATCCTGCTGCCCCTCCAGCCGGCGCTGCGCGGACGCGAGCTGGTTCTGCAACTGTCGATCGACCATGCCGGGCGGCACGGCGAAATCCATGCGCTCGAGTAGCGCGTCCAGCATGGTCGTTCGGAAGGTCTCCTTGGACGCGCGCTCCTGGCCGGACTCGAGATCGGCGCGGATCCTCGCGCGCAGCGCCTCGAGCGAATCGAAATCACCGACATCCTTGGCGAATTCATCGTCGAGCTCGGGAATTTTCCGCTTGCGGACATCGACGACGTGGGCGGCGAAGACGGCCTCCTTGCCGGCGATCTCCGCGTTGCTGTAGGACCCCGGGAACGTCACGCGCACCTCCCGGTCATCGCCGGCCTGCGCGCCGGTCAGCTGATCTTCGAAGCCCGGGATGAAGCGACCCGCACCGATCTCGATCTGCACCCCCTGACCGCTCCCGCCCTCGAAGCGTTCTCCGTCGATTCTTCCCACGAAGTCGATCGTGGCAATGTGGCCCCTTGCGATCGCCGTGCCCTCGTCCTCTTCGACGATCGGCGCGTGGGCAATGCGCAGCTCTTCGAGGCGCTCGTCGATCTCGGCGTCTTCCACCAACACTTCGGGTCGAATCGCGGGAAGGCCGCTGAGGTCCGGCAATTCGATTTCGGGGCTCACCTCCAAACAGGCGGTGTACTTGAAACTCGCATCGGGCACGGGCTTGCCGGCCGAGATCGCGGGCTCGCTGACGGGCTGGATGCCCGAGAGCTCGACGGCGGCAGCGAGTGTTTCGGAGACCAGCGTCTGCTCGAGCTGCTCGGCGACGGAGGCTCCGTAGAGTTTTTCGAGCACGGAGCGCGGCGCCTTGCCGGGCCGAAATCCCTTGACCTGAACCCGCTTGGCGAGATCGCGATAAGCGCGGTCGAACACCTTGCGGACGCGTGCAGCATCCACCTCGATCTCGATCGTGTGGAGAATCGGCGTGCTTTCGATCGTCTCGACTCGGATCGATGCGTCTTTCATTTGCGCTTTCGTCATAAAGTCAACTCGCGCGAGGTGGTGCCGGGGACAGGACTCGAACCTGCACGTCCTTTCGGACTGTGGCTCCTAAGGCCACCGCGTCTACCAGTTCCGCCACCCCGGCAAGGTGCGATGCAACCTAGAGGTGAAGCTCCTGCGCGTCAACGCAGCGGCGAGCTGGTGAGCGCGGAAGGAATCGAACCTTCAACCTAGGGATTAAGAGTCCCTTGCTCTGCCAATTGAGCTACGCGCCCACCGTGCGCAGCACAGTAAGGACGCTTGGCTCGCGCGGCAACCCCGATACCGTCGAATCGGTTACTCCGCTGGACCGAATCCGCCGCCGCCGGGGGTCTCGATGAGCAGCCGGTCGCCGGTTTCCATCTCCAGCGTGGCCTTGCCGGCGATTTCCTCGACGCGGCCGTCGCTGCGCGTAACAGAGCCGCGTCCGCGGGCGCCGGGCTCGCCGCCCGCGAGCCCCCAGGGCGAGGTCGTTCGGCGCTCGCTGAGCAGTGAGACGGTCACGGGCGCGCAGAACTCGTAGTGCCGCTCCAGCCCATCGCCACCCCTCCAACGACCCCTGCCACCCGAGCCGTGTCGCAGCGAGAAGCGCAGCAGCCGAACCGGATGCCGGGCTTCGAGGATCTCCGCGTCGGTGATGCGGGTATTCGTCATGTGCGTGTGAACGCCGGATGCCCCATCGAACCCCTCCCCGGCGCCCGACCCGCCGCCGATCGTTTCGTAGTAGCCAAAGCTGGCGTCCCCGAACGCCACGTTGTTCATGGTCCCCTGACTCGCGGCGACCTTGCCGAGCGCGCCGAGCAACACGTCGACGATGCGCTGGGAGGTTTCGACGTTGCCGCCCGCGACCGCGGCGCCCGCCGGCGGATCGAGCAGCGAGCCCGCGGGAATCGAGATCTCGACGGGATCCAGGCAGCCACCGTTCAGCGGAATCCGCTCGGCGACCAACGCGCGCAGCACGTAGAGTACCGCCGCCTGAACGACGGCCCGCGGCGCGTTGAGGTTGCCGTCTACCGCCGCTCCGGTGCCCGCGAAGTCAATGCGCATGCGCTCGCCTTTGATCGTCAGCGTCACGCAGACGGGCGTTCCGTCGTCCAACGCGTCTGCGAACGGGTGCACGCCGTCGGGCAGCCGACCGATCTCGCGCGCGACCTTCTGAGCGGTCGCGCGCTGGATCTGCTCCATCGTACGCTCGACCACGGCACGCCCGCGCTCGGCGACGAGTTCTTCGAGCAGTGCCACGCCGGAGCGGTTGGCGGCCACCATCGCCTCGAGTTCGGCGACGTTGTCGTCCGGGTTCCGGGCCGGGTAACGCGCACCGGTCAGTTCCGCGCGCAGTCGTTCTTCTTCGAAGCGCCCCTCGCGCACCGCGAGAAACGCGCGCAACAGCACGCCTTCCTCTTCGAGCGTGCGGGAGTTCGCGGGCATCGAACCCGGCGTCAGCCCGCCGATGTCCGCGTGGTGGCCGCGGCTCGCGACGAAGAACGCGGGCGCTTGCGCGCCGCAGAAGACGGGCGTCACCGCGGTCACGTCGGGCAGGTGCGAGCCGCCGTGTGCCGGATCGTTGGTGACCACCACGTCCCCGGGCCGAAGTTCCGGAAACGTCGCGCGCACGTAACACACGGTCTCCGCCATCGCGCCGAGATGGACGGGAATGTGCGGCGCGTTCGCGACCAGCCCGCCCGAACCGTCGAAGACCGCGCACGAGTAGTCGAGGCGCTCCTTGATGTTGGTCGACAGCGACGTGTTTTGGAGTACCGCGCCCATCTGCTCGGCGATGGACATGAAGCGGTTGCCGAACACCTCGAGGCGAATCGGATCCGGCTGTGAGAGGTCGAGGGGATCCGGGCGCTCGACGCCCGACTCATCTTCGAGCACGAGAATCCCGTCGCTCCTGAGGCGCGCCGCAAAGCCGGGGTCGAGAACGATCGTACTGGTGTCCTCGAGCACGATCGCGGGGCCTCGGAGCGTTGCTCCGGCTGCAAACGATTCGCGCTCGAAGACGGGTACCTCTACCCGGCCGACGCCGGGGAACCAGACCCGCTCGCGCCGCAGCGCGCGCACCTCACGAAGAGGCTTCGGCGCGTCGCCCGCGGACTGCAGGTCCGGCATCACGAGAGGCGGCCCGGATGCGGCGCTCACCCGCACCCGCGCCGTCGCGATTTCGATCGGTCGACCCGGGCGCGTGTATCCGAAATGGTCCTGGTGTCGGGCGGCGAACGCGGCCGCGTAGTCGCCGTCCTCGGGGGCGGGCAGCGAGAGAGGGGTCTCGGTTCCGCGATACCGGAGATCGAGCAGGGGCTCGACGCGCAGCTGCTGCGCCGCGCAGCCCTCGGCGGCGAGGGCTCGTCTACCTTCCCGTTCGAGTTCTTCCAAGTACTCGCGAACCGCGTCCGGCAGCTCGCCGCCAGCGGAAAGCGCAACACGACCCGCGTCGCGCTGACCATCCCAACTGGTATCCGCAACACCGATCCCGTACGCGGAGAGAACGCCCGCCAACGGATGGAGGAGCACCGTGCGAATCCCGAGTTCTCGCGCGATCGCGCAGACGTGCTGACCGGCCGCGCCACCAAATCCCACCAGCGCGCAGTCGCGCGGATCGACGCCGCGCGCAACCGACACTTCGGCGATCGCCTGGGCCATGCTCGCGTTGGCGATCTCCACGAAGCCCGCGGCAACGCCGTCGCGGTCGAGATCGTGACCCTCCGCTCGCAGCCTCTCGGAGAGACCATCGAGCGCCCGCTCGACGGGTTCGCCGACCAGCGGGAACGGGAAGCGGTCGGGCTGCACGCGACCGAGCGCAAAGTTGCAGTCGGTCAGCGTTGGCTCGCTCGCGAGCGGGTTGCCGCGCGGATCGCAGCGCCCGTAACAGATCGGTCCCGGAAGCGAGGAAGCGCTCTCGGGTCCGACGAGCAGACGCATACCATCGAAGCGGCAGAGCGAACCGCCTCCGGCCGCGACGGTATGGACTCGCATCATCGGCGCCTTCACCCGCACGCCCGCAACGAGGCTCTCGAAACAGCGATCGGCCTCACCCGCGCGCAGCAGCGACACGTCGGTCGACGTGCCGCCCATGTCGAATCCCACGGCGCGATCAAAGCCCGCGGCGGCCGCGACGCGAGCCGCCCCAATCACGCCCCCGGCTGGGCCGGAGAGCAGCGCGGTTGGGCCCCTGAAGCGCGCGGCGTCCGTCAGGCCGCCCGAAGACTGCATGAAGCGAAGACGAGAGCTCGGCAGGGCTTCGCTCAACTCCGTTACGTGATTTCGCAACAGTGGTGTGAGGTAGGCGTCGACGACCGCGGTCTCGGACCGGGCGAGCAAGCCGATCTCGCGGGCTACTTCGTGGGAGCAGCTCACGTAGGAAAAACCCGCCTGCTCGGCGAGCACGAGCAGCGCCTTCTCGAACGCGGGATGCGCGTAGGCGTGAATCAGCGCGATGGCGACCGACTCGATCCCGCTGCGACGCGCGGCCGCGAACGCGCGCCGCACTTCCTCTTCGTCGAAGGCTTCCAGGATCTTTCCCTCGACGCTCACGCGGCCGCCCACTTCGATCGCTCGCTGGTGCAGCGGTCTCGGCTTTTCGATCTGCAGCGAGAACAGATCCGGCCGCTCCTGCGTGCCGATCTCGAGCACGTCGCCGAGCCCTCGGTTCGCAACCAGCAACGTCGGCGCGCCGCGCCGCTCGAGCAGCGCATTGGTCGCCACGGTGGTCCCGAGGCGCACGTTGGCGGCGGGCAGCGGCGCGCCCGCTTCGACTGCACCCGCACGCTCGAGAATCGCCCGGATACCCTCGACGGGCGCGGTATCGGAGGAGAGCAGCTTGAAGACGTGAACCTCACCGTCGGGCGCGCGTCCAATGCAGTCGGTAAACGTACCCCCCCGGTCGATCCAGAAATCCCAGCTCATGGCGTCGGAGAGGGGTTCACCCGCGCGATCCGTTCGATCTGCGACGGATCGACGCTGCCCGCGCGATCGCTTCTCGAATCGGCGGATCGCCGATCAGTCGGGCGCCGAGCAGCGCGCTGATCGCGAACACCACTCCGCCGACCGCGAGTTGCAGGAGAGAAGCCGCGCCTTTCGTCCCGATCTCGACCGCGAGCGCAGCAGCGCACGCCGCCGCACCCGCGATGACGAGCGCGCGGCAGGCCGTACCCGCGAGCGCACCGAGGTCCGGCGCGCCGTGGAGGCGCCGGGCGTAGAGAAGTGTGAGGAGCGCGTTGCAGGTCATCGCGATCGCGCCGGCAGCCGCGAGGCCCTGGGCGCCAAAGCGCGACCCGAGCGCGAGGTAGAGCGGAATCGCGAGCAGTGCGACCGCGGTCGCGAGCAACATCGGCCGCCAGGTGTCGCCGCGTGCGAAGAACGCGCGCACCGCGATCTGCTGCAGGATCCAGCCCGGCACCGCGAAGCTGAGGATGCGCAGCAACGCGGCGACGCTCTCGGCATCGGTCACCGTGAACCGACCGTGTTGGTAGACGAATGCGACGAGCGGCTCGGACAGCGCGAACAGCGCGGCGGCACCGAGCGCAGCCAGACCCAAGCCCACGCGAAGGGTGTTGAGCACGATCGTGTCGAGTTCGGCGGTCCGCTTTTCGGACCACAGCCGCGAGAGTGTCGGGAGAGCGGCCGTCGCGATCGCCTGCCCGGCGATTGCGACCGGCGCCAACATCAGCTGGCGCGCGTAGCCGAGGCGCGCCACCGTGCCGGGCTCGAGCAGCGCACCGAACCAGCGCTCGTACCACTCGTCGACGGTGAGCAGGCTGAGGCCCAGCATCAGCGGCGCGGCCACGAGCAGGTAGCGCCAGAGGTCCGGATCCAGCGGTGCGATGCGAAGCCCGAGTTTGAGGCGCGCCCCCCAGCGCGCATCCGCGAGCGGCACGAGCAGTGCTCCGACGATCGCACCCCCGAGCGCACCCCACGCGAACCCCTCCACACCGAGGCTTCCCGCAAACGCGACGCCCGCCGCGATGATGCCGAGGTTGTAGAGCACGGGGGTCAACGCCTGGGTCGCGAAGCGGTCCCGCGCCATCAGCACCGCGCGCACGATCCCCCCGGCCACGAAGCAGACCTGCGCGGGCAACACGATCCGCGTCAGATGCGCGGTCAGCGCCTGCGTGTCGGGGTCGAAGCGCGGAAATTGGAGCGCGATCAACGCGTCTGCCCACCACCACAAGAGCAGCGTGGCCAGCACCGCGATGCCGCTGACAGTTCCGAGGATCACCGCAAACAGCCGTTGGGCGGCCGCCTCGCCATCGCGCCCGCGCACCCGCGCGTACATCGGGATGAATGCAATCGAGAGCGCGCCGCCCGCGAGGAAGTAGTTCAGCAGGTCGGGGATCTGAAACGCCGCGCGGTAGGCGTCCATCTCCGCACCCGCGCCGACGCGGTTCGCGAGGACCGCCTCGCGCACAATGCCGAGCACGCGCGAGAGCATGACGCTCGCCGCGAGGATGACCGCCGCCGCTACGAAACGAGGTGCTCGCGGCGGTTCATCGACCGAATTGCTCAAGAGCCCCCCTGCTCCGAGTATGCTGCATTTGCATCGCGGCGAGAGGATACCGCGCCTGGCGGACCGCTATGCTCCGGCCGCACGGCGTTGATCGCCGCGCGGTATGGGGGAAATTTGCGACCGGGGAGCAAGATCGCACTCGCGTGGCTCTGGGCGGTGACGTGGATCGCCCTGGTACAGATCTTCGCGAGCGGATCGTTTGCGGCGAGCGAGACCGCGCGCTTCATCGGCCCGCTGCTGCGCTGGCTGCTTCCCGATGCGGACGCGGAGTTGATTGCGACCGCGCATTTTGCGATCCGAAAGACGGCTCACTTCATCGGATACGCGATCCTCGCACTGCTCGCGCTGCGCGCGTTTCGCTTGAGCTTTGACCGACCGCTGGCGTGGCTCGCCGCGGCGAGTTTCGTGTTGGCGCTCGCCGTCGCGGCCGTTGACGAGTCCCGCCAGGCCGCCTCGGCGGATCGCACGGGCGCGCTGTCGGACGTCGCGCTGGACCTCACCGGAGCCGCTTCGGCGCTCGCGCTCGCGAGCGCGGTTCGGCGACTCGGGAGCGCGCGGAAGTGAACGCCACCCTCCTCGCAGCGATCGCGTTCGCGGCCTTCGCGCTCGGCTATCGCTACTACGCGCGCTTTCTCGGTCGCAAGATCTTTCAACTCTCGGCCGACGAGCGCGTGCCCTCGCGCGAACTCGAGGACGGCATCGACTTCGTCCCGACCCCGAAGCACGTTCTCTGGGGCCACCACTTTACCTCGATCGCAGGTGCGGCTCCGATCGTCGGCCCCGCCATTGCGGTGATCTGGGGCTGGCTGCCGGCGCTGGTCTGGGTCGTCGTCGGAACCATCTTCATGGGTGCCGTACACGATTTCTCGGCGCTCGTGATCAGCCTGCGACACCGGGGTAGCTCGATGGGCCAGATCGCGGGCGCCGTGGTGAGTCCGCGGGTGCGAACCGCGTTCCTGGTGATCATCTCGATCCTGATCTGGATCGTGCTCGCGGTCTTCGCGTTCATCATCGGAACGCTCTTCGTCAGCAACCCCGGCGCGATCTTTCCGATCAACGTGCAGATCGTCGTGGCGGTCGCGTTGGGCTGGCTGGTCCGACGACGCGGGATTCCGATCCTCTGGCCGTCGCTCGTTGGTTACGCGCTCCTGATCGCGGCCATTCTCTACGGCAACCGCTTCGCGGCCGCGTTCCCGGCGATCGGCGAGGTCTCCGTCACCGCCTGGGTCTGGATCCTGCTGCTCTACGCGCTGGTCGCGTCGGTGCTACCGGTCTGGCTGCTGCTTCAACCCCGCGATTACCTGAACTCCCACCAGCTCATCACCGGCCTCGCGCTGCTCACACTGGGCCTGGTGGTGCTGCATCCGACCGTCCAGGCCCCGGCCATCAACGCCGCGCCAGTCGGTGCGCCGCCGATGCTTCCGTTCCTGTTCATTACGATCGCGTGCGGAGCGATTTCGGGATTCCACGGCCTGGTGTCGTCGGGTACCACCTCGAAACAGATCGGCTGCATGACCGATGCCCGGGCGATCGGCTACGGCGGAATGCTCGGCGAGGGTGCGCTGGGGCTCCTCGCGGTGCTCGCAGCGACGGCTGGCTTCGCTACGGCGGGAGATTGGTCGAGCCACTACGCGAGCTGGGGTGAGGCGTCGGGCCTGAGCGCCAAGCTCGGCGCCTTCGTGAGCGGTGGAGGCACCTTCATCGCGTCACTGGGCATCCCGTTCGACCAGGCGAAGAACTTCATCGCGGTGATGGTGATCGCGTTCGCGGCGACCTCACTGGATACCGGTGCGCGCATCCAACGGCTCATCATCGCGGAACTCGCAGAGAACTACGGCGTGCGCCCCCTCACCAACCGCTACATCGCGGGATCCGTCGGGATCGCGGCGGCGCTGCTGCTGGCCATCACCCAGGCCGGCGGCCAGGGCGGCCTGATCCTCTGGCCGCTGTTCGGCACCACCAACCAGCTGGTGGCTTCGGTAACGCTGCTGATCGTTTCGGTGTGGTTGCAAAGGCTAGGTCGGCCGATCGCCTACACGCTCGCACCGATGTTCTTCGTCGGGGCGGCGACCGCCATCGCGATGGTCAGCGAGATCCAGGGCTATTTTGCGAACTTCGACGAGCAGTGGCTGCTCGCGGGAATCGGGAGCCTGATTCTCGCGCTCGACTTCTGGGTGGTCTTCGAGGGACTGCGGATGCTCGCACGCAGCGGCCAGCATCGCCCCTCCGCGGTGCGGACCTAGGAGCGCGATCCCATTCCCGAGGCTCCGGGACTGCTGTTTGGTGTAGATTAGCGCTCAGGCTTTAGATGGCGGGAGCCGCTAGACATCCGAGAGGCCAACCATGC
>JADFQO010000060.1 GCA_022561775.1 Myxococcales bacterium
GGGCTCGAGGACCACTTCATGGGGAAGCTCCTCGGGGTGCCGATGGGGGTCGACGCCTGCGCGACCAACCACATGAAGGGGGACCAGGACGACCTGGAGAACCAAGCCCTGCTGTTGGCCGCGGCGGGTGCGAACTTCTTCATGGGGGTGCCGATGGGGGACGACATACTGCTCGGTTATCGCTCCACGTCGTACCACGACCTCGCGTCGATCCGGGAGACCCTGGGTAGGCGGCCCGCCCCCGAGTTCGAGCGTTGGCTCGAGGAACAGGGCTTGATGGCGGACGGAAAGCTGACGCGAAAGGCCGGCGCGTCGAGGTGCCTCGGCATCCGCGTTCCCGAGCGCCCCCTCTCTCGCATCGGGGTGGGTCGCGCCGGGACCCGGCCGCGCCTTTCGACACAGCTCGACTTCACGCAGGACCTGGCCGAGGCGCACGACGCGGTGGCGGCGGCGCTGCCGGCCGGGCTGGCGCGCACCTTAGGCGCGGTCGTGGTACGCAGCGCGGCGTCGGACGACGAGCAGTTCCTGCGCGACCCGGGCGCCGGGCGAAGGCTCGCCCGAGGCGAGGCACAGCGCATCCGACAGCGCGCGTCGCGGTCGGTCGACGTGCAGCCGGTCGTGCTCTCCGGTCTTTCGGCGGGCGCGGTGGCCGATCAGGCGGCCCGCGTCCTCACCGAGCTGAAGAGCCGGCTGCGGCGGGAGGGCCTCGAGGTCGGACGCCCCTTCCTGGTCGAGCGCGGGCGCCTCAAGGCGTCGGACGAGATCGCCAGGATCGCGGGCGCGCGGGTGGCGGTCGCGCTGATCGGCGACCGGCCGGGGCTGCGGAGCCCGCGCTCGATGAGCGCCTACATCACGCACGACCCCAAGCGCGGCACCACCGACGCCGACCGTACGATGGTCTCCAACATCCACGCGAGAGGCCTCTCCCCGAAGCAGGCCGCAGCCCGGATCGCGCGGATGGTGCTCGACCGCTGAGGCCAGACGGCCCGATGCGGCTCCGGTGATGCACCCTCGATGACAATTCGCGCCAAGCGATCCGCGCGCTCGCGCCGAAGGCGACTGTTGAACGACTCGACGGGGAGTTGTCGACGGGCTTGCCGGGACGGATGAAGCCCACATCGGTTCCACTGCAGTAGGCCGATGCATCGAAGTGATTGGACGTGAACTCCGCCCCGTTATCCAGCTGGATGGTTCGCGGAGCGCCGCGTTGCTCAATCTGCAGAGAACCCGACATTTCTATTTTGGATTGACATGTCGGGAACCCCGCTACTACCTCCGGTGCTCTGTGGGGTCCATACATCGCTTGCGCCGAATCTGGGCAAAGACGGTCGCGAATTCCTGCGCACCTGCTTCAAGGTGAATTGGCCAGAAGCCGATCAGAGACCGGCGGAGGAATCATCCGCCGATCTCGGCGGTTACGAAGTGGATCGTGCAAATTTCAGAGAGGAGATGGAACCCTCGGGAGGGTGCGCGAAAGCGAACCTCGCGCCGACAGCCGACAGCCAAGCACGTTTCTGGGCCAACATCCGGGTAGCTCTGCTCGCCTCACTACTTTGGTTCACCGCCCTAGCATCGAATGCCGCGATCGCGGCTGACAGCGGGAAGGAGTATTGGGTCAAGGCCGCGTTCATTCTGAATTTCGCATCGCTCATCGAGTGGCCAGCTGAGTCATTTGACAGCTCGGAGGATCCGATCGTCATCTGCCATGTCGGAGGTAGCCAGGCGAAGTCGGCGTTCGACACCGCTTATTCCGGCCGGATGGTTGAGCGTCGCCCGATCGAGATCCGGCATCTTTCGCGAGCTGGAAGAGTCTCAGACTGCCATATCCTGATCATTACAGCTGAGCGAGGCAAACAAGCCCGCGAATTCATCGCAGCGGCTGCTGGCAAATCGATCCTCACTATTGGAGAGACCGAGAACTTCGCACGCAGTGGTGGAGTGATCGGCTTCTATAGAGATGGGCCGAAAACCCGTTTTGAGGTCAACCTCCGCGCTGCAGAGAGCGCGAAGCTCCGTATTAGTTCACGATTGCTACAGCTGGCTCGACTGGTGCCGAGTGAGGACAAATAGGCATGTCCATGAAAATCAAGGGCTCCATAAAGCGCAGGCTGATTGGAGGCGGGCAGTGTCATCGCTCTCGGCCCACCGCTGACACCCGGACGTACGTAGGCTCGGGCCCATGAACGAACTGCAGCTTCAGTTTCTGATCTTGAAGCGACCGATCTCTGTCTCTAATTTCTGCGAGCGCTCAGATAGCGTCGACACCATCGTATCCATGTTTTCTGCCCACCGAACGGACTCCTCGGAGATTTCGCGAAAGACTTGGAGCGCGTTCTGGATCATCGCGTTGCTGGCTGTCTGGGATTTCGTGGCGTCCGCGATCTCTTCGATCATCGCCACCACCTTCAGCATGGCATCGGCGATCAATCGACTCCCCTTTCGCTGCTCCTGAGTCGAGCCATGCACCCCCACCCCGAGTACGCGGATGGTCTCGATGGCGCTGGCGATCTCGCCAGTTGCTCTTTGCTGCTCGCTGGCCGCGCCGTGGATATGTTGGACGATTTTCTTTACGTCGTTTATACCGTGGTCGACGCGCTTCAAGTCGTCAGTTTGGCGTTGCGTGGCGCTGACGATCTCGCGCACTCGCGTCGTGGTGTTTTGCGCCTTCTCGAGGATCTGACGCAGGATCGAACCGGCAAGGTTTGAGCGCTGAACCCCTTGCTCGACTTTCTTTGATCCCGATCGTACCGCTGTAACCGCTGCGGCGATTTCGCCCTGGACGGACCGGATGAGATCCGAGATTTCGCTCGTCGATCGCTGCGTGAGCTCGGCGAGGCCATTCACCTCGTTTGCTACCACTGCGAAGGCCTTTCCATGCTCGCCCGCTTGTGCGGCGATGATCGACGCATTGAGCGAGAGAAGATTCGTCCGCTCTGCGACACTGACGATGACCTGGATGATGGCATCGATGGCCTGGGACTTCTCATCGAGTCTCGAAACGCTTCCCTGGAGCTTCCCGAAGCTCGTCGCGATCTCGCCCATGGCGTCCGTGGTTTCGTCCACTGCGGTCATTCCCTTGGCGGCTTCCTGGCTCGAATCGTCGGAGAGCACATCGCTTTGCTCTGCGTTGGTCTTGACCTGCAGTATTGAAGCTGCGAGCTGTTCGAGGTAGCCGAGCGTCCCATCAGTTGCTACCTGCAGGCGTTCAACCGCCTTCACGACTTGCATGGTGTTGACGGATACCTGTTGCACGCTTGACGACGTGGTATCGATGGACTCGCCGAGATGTCCCATGTGATTCGCGATTTCAGCGAGCGAAGAATCCATCTCTATCGCCGATGACGAAGTCTCGCGTGCTGATTCCGCCACTTCCACTACGTTGGAATTGACTCCCTGGATCGAGTCAGTCAGTTGTTCGATCGAGCTCGAAGCATC
>JADFQO010000016.1 GCA_022561775.1 Myxococcales bacterium
GCCTCCATGTCGCCATCACAGCCCTTGATGAAGGTGCCGTCCAATGTCTCGCCGGTGATGCACGCCTCCATGTCGCCAAACTCGATCCCGGTCTCTTCGATCCGGAAGTGCGACATCAGATCCGTGAAGCCGTCGCCGTTCAAGTCCTCGAAGTGCGGTCCCTGGCTGTGGTCGAATGATGCACCGCTGGGTCCGAAGGCGAGCGTCGTCACATCCACATCCGCCACGTCGAAGCTGTCCGAGCCGAGGATCGCCACCGGGAGGTCTCCTTCGAGGGACGGGTTGATGGAGTTGGGATCGCTGCCGGGCTTGATGTCGATCTCCGCCACGATCACGAGCGCGGAGAGCGCATTGAACAGGTTTACTCGTCCATGACCATAGAAGTTGTCCCGCCCCGGCGTGTCCTCGCCGGGCGGTCCTACTTGATCTTCCGCGGTCGTGGTCAGGATTTCCCTGATGTCACTGTGGGACAACGTGGGGTCGACCGATAACAGAAGGGTCGCGATCCCGGCGACGATTGGTGCCGCGGCCGAGGTGCCCGAGCCGGAGCTGGTGGTATCCCCGGCGTCGTTCCAGCGGACGGTTCTGACTGCGACGCCAGGCGCCACCACGTCGAGGGCATTCCCCGTTCCCGAGAAAGAGGCTCTGACGTCCCTGCGGTCGCTGGCTCCCACCGAAATGGTGAGGGGTGAGGCGCTGGGGAGGAAGCGGTCAGCGCCCCCGATGCCATCATTGCTAGCGCTCGCGATGAGGATCGAACCGGCGTCTCGTGCGTTTTGAAGGGCTAACTCAAGTCCCAATGAGGGGGGGAATCCGAAGCTCATGTTGATGACATCCACGCCGGCCGCGAAGTTCAGACCCTGGATCACAATGAAGGTCGACCCAGTGGCTGATCGGCCGCCAAAGACCTTCACCGGAAGAATGCTGCAGAAGTGGTCCACGCCGGCCACACTGAAAGCATTGTCCGCGTTGGCGGCCAAGATTCCCGTGACCAGGGTTCCGTGGGAGTTGTCATCCTCGGGATCGGAATCGCCGTTCCAGAAGTCGAATCCCGGAAGAATCCTGCCCTCGAACTCGGGATGGTCGCTGTCGATACCCGAATCGAGGACGGCCACCACCACCGACGGGTCGCCGCGGGTGATGTCCCAGGCAGGAACCGACTCGATGTCCGCTCCCCGGGTGCCACCCAACTGGCCCGTGTTCTCGTGGTGCCACTGGCGACCGAAGCTCGTGTCGTTTGGAACAAAGCCGAGTTCCCCGAGGTAGTTAGGGTGGGCGAACTCGATGTCGTCCTGCGCTTCGAGGTGGGCCGCCATTTCGGAAGCGGGAATACTTGGATCGAATGAGACGAGGATGAGTCCCATCTCCTCCACGATGCCCTTCCGGACGCAGCCGTTTTGGACCAGCATCGCGTCCAGCTGCACTAGCTCCGCACCCTCGGCCATCTTGGCGATCAGTTCGCCCGGGACGTGGGGTGGTTCCTGGGCCGAAGCGGGCGTGACGAGAAGTATCAGACCAATCGAGGCAAGTAGACGAGCGAAGCCTGTCATGGGAACCTCCTATTCGTCGGGCGCGCTGTACGTTGTCAGATCATCTCAGGCACTTGGATCATTTTTCTTCGAGAGAGTTCCCGCTCCCGTTTGCGGCTAGGCCGCGTTGTGCAGATTCTCTTCCTCCCTTCGCTCCAATGTCAAGCGTTTAATCTTCTCTAGGCGGCTCGGGATCGCGCCTATTCTCTCTCGCCGAACGGAGCTTTGGCAAGAGAAATCTCACGAGGTAGACGAGTTCCAACAATCTCGCGAAAATTCAGTGTGTTACATGGTATTACGACGAGTCGTAAACAGGAGCAGTGGAAGCTTCCACCGATTCAGGAGGCGCTCACTCCGACCGGTGGCATGTCCTCCTGTTCCCTACTCAGTACTGAGAGGTGTGTTAGAGAACGGGAACCGCCGAATTTTCCCGGGCGAGGTTGGGGCAAAGAGCAAAGGCGGGAATATCAGCTTGCACGCCCTAACCCCGGAAGAACCGTGTTGCTCCTGAATCGTGCTATTAGGGGACGACTGAATCTGAAGACGAATAATGTGCGAGGTGGACGCTATACTGCGGCGAGCAATTGGTATCAGGAATCGCGGAGGGCTCCGATGAGAGAGCCATCAGGGTGGTGTCCCGCGTTGATCCTGCTGATGGCCGTCACCGTGGGCTGTGTCAGCCGTGTCCCCGCTCCATACCTCGTGAAGAACGTGACGGAGCAGCAGGTGGCTGCGGATGACTTTGAATGCAGAAAAGAAAGCACCGTCGGAACTGAATCGAGCTTCGCCTTCGGCCACCCGATCATTTTACTTGGTTGGTGGATCCACGTTCGAAACGTGACCGTTAGAGCGGAAAACGAAGCGACGAGGCTGTGGGGTCTGTGTATGAAGGCTCGCGGCTACCACCCGGAAGGGGGCGTCGGCGAGGTTGCGATTTCGAGACAGGCACCTATCAGTGAGACCCAGAAGAGTTTCGCAGCCGCCGCAGACGAACTCCACTCGATCCTCCCAACCAGCCCCTTTTGCGCTCTCCCAGGCTATTCGGCCCCGGATCTCACTATCCTTAGAATGTCAACTCACACTTCTCTGCAGGGATTTTAGCTTGGCGATCGAGTTGTCGCCGTAGATCACTCTCCAGTGTCTACAATTGACGAACTCAACAACGAACTGTTCAAGCGTAGGCCTGGAGACCGGCTCACGGTCGGTATCGAGAGAATCGGAGCCCCTTCACAGATCGAGGCGACATGTGCCGATGGGTTGCCAATTGCGACTCACACATTAGGTGCGGTAGACGCTGGAGCGGAAGGAGATTGGGCGAAGTGCTTAGTGCATGTGTCGCGCCTTCAGCAGCTGACCGCAGTTTCCTCCGCTATGGCGGAGATTGAGGTTCTCTGCAATGACGGTTCGCGGATCTCGGAGGGGCGAATGGTATCAGCGACCGACGCAGCCATGGTGTATGAAGCAAGTAGACTTGCAATCGAGGAAGCCCAGGTTTGGCCGGACGGTGTTGCTAGCGCGCAAACCGCGGCACTTGCGAGAGTCACTTGGCTCAAGGCCAATGGATACACGGAACTCGCAGCGGATCTGAAGGCATTGGCGAATCAGTGAGGGCAGAGTACCTGAGAATGGGGAGTCCAACTCAAGCTTCAGTGTAGGAGTACGACTTCGATTGCCTCGTCTTGTATCGAGGATGAGATGCCCCTAACACTAAACAGCTCAGCCCAGTTAATCGCTGGACACTTCGGACACCCAATCGGGAAACTCTACTACAACTCTTCTATAGACAACTTTCCCAAACCACTGTCCTGTCCGTCCAAGGTGCCCACCCCCCTGACCTAGCCTGAAATAACTGGTCCAGATCGAAAGTGGTAAAAAGCCACGTAAGGAGATCTGAACCATGCCGAAGAAACGGTACAGCGCCGAAGAGATCATTCACAAGCTTCGGGGAGCCGACGTTCTGCTGAGCCAGGGGAAAACCGTCAGCCAGGCCTGCAAGCAGATCGGTGTCAGCGACCAGACCTACTATCGCTGGCGCAAGGTCTACGGCGGGATGAAAGTCGATCAGGCCAGGCGGCTGAAAGAGCTGGAAGCGGAGAACGCCCGGCTGAAGCGAGCCATCGCGGATCTCACCGTTGACAAACTGATTCTCAAGGAGGTCGCTGAGGGAAAATACTGAGCCCAGCGCGGCGGCGGCAGGCGGTGAGTCATGCGAAAGCGCGCCTGGGCCACTCGCAACGGCGCATCTGCCGCGCGCTGCGCATCTCCCGATCAGCGGTTCGTTACGAACCCCAACCCCGAGTGGACGAATCGGCCCTGACGGGTTCCATCGTCGGGCTGGCGGGCCAATACGGGCGTTACGGCGATCGGCGGGTTCACGCGTTACTCGAATCACAGGGCTGGCAGGTCAGTCATGGCCGGGTGATGCGCATCTGGCGCCGTGAGGGTCTCAAGGTACCGTCGAAGCAGCCGAAACGAAGCCGGCTGTGGCTCAACGAGGGTTCCTGCATCCGGCTGCGCCCCGAGCGGCCCAACCCTGTGTGGTCCTGGGACTTCGTGTTCGACCGGACCGATGACGGTCGAACCATCAAGCTGATGGTGGTGATCGATGAATACACCCGCCAGTGCCTGGCGATCCATGTCGCCCGGCGCATCCGTGCCCGGGATGCGATCGATGTGTTCGCGGACCTGATGGAGACCCACGGCATTCCAGAGCACATCCGCTCGGACAACGGCCCGGAGATGGTCGCTAAACAACTGCGGCAGTGGCTCGCACGACTCGGCACAAAGGCCGTTCCCATCACGCCGGGGAGCCCCTGGGAGAATGGCTACTGCGAATCCTTCAACGGCAAGCTGCGCGATGAACTGCTGAACGGAGAAATTTTCTACACGCTCAGAGAAGCACAAGTGCTCATCGAGGACCGCCTTGAAGACCTCGAAGATATCGCCTGGGCCCTCGACGCCCTGCCTTTCTCCTGTAAGTCGTCAAAAGCTCTGGGACCACAAGGGCGATTTTCTTAGACGAAATGACCAGATCGATCAAGTCTCTCGGCGTCACACCCAAGAGGACCGCGTACAGGATCCCCTGGCAGAATAGAACGGCCGAACGCTGGGTTGGATCATGCAAGCGCGAACTCATCGATCATGTGATTGTTTTCAATGAGGACGACCTGCGCCGGCTTCTTCCGAGGTCGATTCCAATCACGGCAATCCCTGCTCGTTAGTGGAAAATTCCCTGTTTCCGAAATCAGGGAACACGCCGGGAGGAACCCCGAAAAGCGACCCAATCACGGAAGCAGCCTCGTTGGGGTCTCCCGATTTCGGTGTATTTCCCTGTATCTTCCCAACAAATCAGGGATTTGCGCCCAGAGACGAGTTCGCTACAGACTGCACGCTCCGCCAGGTACTCGGAGCCGTCAGCCTGCTAGGCTTCCGCTCCGCTTTTGAAAAGCGCCCATAGCTCAGTTGGATAGAGCGTCTGGTTGCGGTCCAGGAGGTCGCACGTTCGAGTCGTGCTGGGCGCGCCAGCTACCGCGCCGGCGGCCACCGGTCGGGATTCAACCGGTGGCCGTCTGCGTTGGGCGCTCAATCGCCAGCACATTTTCGGGTGGAGATCGCCACAGGGGATTCCCCCCGCGAACGCGCAGTGCGGGATTCAGCTCAATCCGCGCTGCCCGCGTGCCGATTTCACTGCTGTGGATCTGGGTCTGATCGCGCAGCAATTCCAGCAGCTGGATTGGACCGCCTTCCTACTGGCCATCGCGGTCGGCGGCGCGATCGGATTCGAGCGAGAGCTGCACGGCCGACCGGCGGGCGTTCGAACCCACATGATGGTGTGTCTCTCGGCAACCATCGCGATCCGGGCTTCACTGAGCGTCCCCACTGTGCTGGGTGAGTCGGTGGTGGGCAGCCTCGTTTTCGATCCGAATCGGCTCGCCGCGGGTATCGTCACCGGCATCGGTTTCCTGGGTGCCGCCACGGTGATTCGCTCCGGAGACATCGTTCGGGGCATCACGACGGGAGCCTGTGTATGGGCGGTCGCGGTGCTCGGAATCGTGATCGGCCAGCAGCACTACGCGCTCGCACTCGTCGGTGCGGGCGCCATGCTCGTGGTATTGGTTGGATTCGACTGGGTGTTTCGCTGGGTGACACCCGTCGTCTACCGGCGCCTCGTGGTGCTCGGATCGGGAACCGATCTCACGGGGATCAGCGCCTCGCTGCGCGAAGTGTTGAAGGGAAACGGAATCCGGATCCAGGACCTCGCGGGTCGTGTCGATCCGGTTGCGCAATGCTACGAACTCGACGCCTACATCCGCTGCCGGAATCTACTCCAGGCCCCCGAACTCCTCTCGCGGGTTGCGGCTGTAGAAGGCGTTTCGAGCGCGGAATGGGCCCCGATCGAGAGTTGAACCCCGCCGGAAACCGCTGAGTTTTCGCGCGTCGTGCGTCGGGCTTTGCGGAGACGATCTTATCGACTCGATCGGGTGTCGAATGTCACGGGATCACCGCCTCGGGAACCGGAATCCCCGACAACAGCGCAAGGCTGACGACGAGCCCCACGTAGGTGATCAGCCCGCGCGCATCGCCATTCTCGGGCGCATCTTTCGCAAAGCACTGAAGAGCGGCACCGATGCCGAGAAACACCAGGAGTCCTTCCTGCGCGGGTACCCAGGTCGCGGCGATGACGGCAAGCGCAATCCAGCGCTGCGGGCGCGAGAGTGAGCGGAAACCCCGAGCGCCGTCGAGTTGCCAGACGGGCAGCAGATTCAAGAGATTGATCCAGGCTCCCACCGTTGCGATCGCGGCGATCACCGGATATTGCGTCGCGTAGTAGATAGCGAGCGTCGCGACGCTCGCGCCGAGTCCCCAGAGAGGGCCTGCGAGCCCGACCCGCGCGTCTTCGCGCGCGGTCTGTGGATATTGGTGGAGCCGGACCATCGCACCAATGCCCGGCAGGAACATCGGAGCGGTTGCGCGAATTCCGAACTTCCGCAGCGCGGCGACGTGCCCCATTTCGTGAACGTAAATCGAGAGAACGACGCCCAGGCCGAACTGCCAACCCCAGGCCGCCCAGTAGACGCCCAGGGAGAGCAGCATCGTGAATAGCGTCGTCGATTTGCTCAGGCCAAGCAGCAGCAGCTTGGCCTTGGTGGCGATGAAGACCAGAATGAATTTCAACTTCCACAGCAGCAGCGCGATGACGCCCACTGCGGATCCCGCTTTGAGCAGCGTGCGACGGGGCCGTGTTGCGCCAATTGGCGCGTTCACCGCAGGCGCTGCGGCCTCGGGCGAGAACCCGGCATCGATCATATCGCTGAGTTCCACGACGCGAGCGCGGATCACCTCGTGTTGCCGAGAATTCGCGGGGAGCAACTCGAGCGCATTCCGGAGTGCCGAGGCCTGGCCGCTGAACTCACCCCGTGCCCGCGCGCGATCAGCTTCGGCGACGAGTTCTTTGAGCCGCTCGGCGTGGGGGAGGCGCCCACAGCCTGGGCAGATCAGCAAGTGCGCGGGCAGCTGCGAACCGCACGCGCACTCGTAGATCGAAATCTCATCAACCAAGTGCGGTGTCGCGCACTTCGAGCCGGAACGGGCCCTGCAACTCGATCTTCGACCGGACGTTCATCCGGAAGGCCTGCCAGAGCGCGAATCCGATGATCAGGATTCCGATGATGTTCTCGAAGCCCATCAAGAACGGGACCATGTAGGCGAGCGGAATCGCGGCAATCCATGCAGCCAGTTCGTCCCCGTCCGGCTCCGCCACGGGAGCCCCCGAATTTTCCTCTGCGTCGGCACGGGAGGCGGAGTCCGCGGCTTCGTCTTCCGTCCAATCACCTGAACGAGCGGTCTCCATCCCCTGCTGGAACGCGTCGCTGGTGTTCAATTGGTTCGCGATGATCGGGACGTAGGTCATCACGATTGCCGTGTAGGTGAGAAAGACGGCGAGCAATTGATAAGCTACACCACCCAGACGGCGGGCTCCGACGTGCACGGCCATCCCGACGAGGTAGCCGACCGCGATTGCAATCAGTCCGATCTCGTAGCCCGTGAGTTCTGTGACGACCATCCATAGCGCGCACCCGATCGCAGCCGCGATCGTTCCGAGCGCCGCTGCGCCAAAAAGACGACTCGCGGCATTGCCCGGCGCCTTTGCGTTTTGGAATGCGAGTTGGCACGACTCGCAGAGCACGTGCGAGCCGAGCGTGAAATAGCGGTCGGTGATCGGTGTCGCGCACTGTGCACAGACGGGCGCGGTGTGAGAGGGCTGTTCAGCGCGCTCGAAGTCGAGCGAGTCGACGGCTGCATCGGACGCACCCGACTGGATCGGAGTCTCCAAATCGTTCGGCATGCTTGGATCCTGGCGGGGAGGTTCCGTTGGATCATATCGCAACTGCGCGGCTGGTGGATCACGAGCAAGAGCCTGTAGTCGAACCGCAACGCGAAGCGCTCGCCCTTGCCGTCAAGGTGCCGATCCTCTACACGAACGTGCTGCTGCGCGACTGGCGGGCCTGGAAGAAGCTCGGACTCGCTGCGGTGTCGTCTCCGGGCGGCTACCACGCCATCTCGATACTCGATTTTCCGGTGAGTCTCGGCGGGTACGAGTTCTCTCACGGGCCTGACGAGCCGATCGTCGTGCACATGGAGCGCTTCGCGGCGAAGCCCGACGCGGGCCCGACACCGCGCGAGCAGTACCGCGCCGGGCGCTACGAGCTCTTGAGCACTTCTTTTGAAACCATGGAACGCGAGATCCGCAGCCAGCTCGCGGGCACGCTCGGCAGCGGGGGTTTCGATCCAGCTCGCGACATCGCGGCGATCACGGTGAACCGCTGGGCGCACGGGTACGCGTATTGGCACAACCCGCTGGTAGATCCCGATTACGAGGACGGCCAGTACCCCCACGAGATCGGCCGCCAGCGCTTCGGTCGGATTGCGATTGCCAATTCGGATGCAGCGGGTCGTCCGACCATCGATGCGGCGATCGACCAGGCGCACCGCGCGGTCGGCGAGCTGACCGGCTAGCGCCGTCCGTTCAGCGGGGCGCGGTGAGTTCGAAGTGCACCGGAACTTCGAGCGGCCCGTACACCCAGGGCAGTGGGTTCGCGGATTCGACCGCGCGAACCGCGGATGCGTCGAGTCGCTCGTGTCCGCTCGATCGCACCACGCGAACGTCGCGAGCGACCCCCTCGCGGTCGATTTCGAAGCGAACCAGCGCTTCGCCATCCGAATCGGTAAGCCGCGCGAGCGGCGGGTACTCCAGTGCGCTCTGGATTTTCTGTCGAATCATCCCGAGCCGGTCGGCGACGCTCGGACCCTGGGGCATGGCGTCATCGGACAGGATCACCGCGGCGACTTCCATTGAATCTGCGGAGGCCATCCCCGCAGAGCTCAGCGTGAACGCAAGAGCGTAAGCGATGCTGTGGTTCTTCATCGCCGCGCCGTCGAGCCGGATTGGAACATCGGAAATCTGAACATCGAAGCCTCCAGCTGCTCCAGTGAACGAGAGCGATGGAGCGTCCGGGCTGGGATGGATGGGAAGCCGAGACACCGCATCGCCGCTCCCTCTCCTCGAAGAACAGCGTGCGTGGTCGCGTTCCGGCAGGTTTCCTGACTGATGGGTCTCTGCGCGGGAGGTTCATCCCCGGCGCATTTGCCCCACCCGCGCCTTCCCGAAAATCCATCCGGCGGCTCTCTGCGGGCGGTGCTTCCCAAACACAGTGGCGGGTCCGTGGCCGGTTTTCACGGCCTTCCCTTTTCACCCACGTTTGCTCACGTGGGCACCAGAGCGCGTATGTGGATCGTTAGATACAACTCGGGCACCGTGGGGTCAAGACCCCGCCGCCAGCCGGCGATTTTCAGCTATCGGGAGTCCCCGGTGCAACCGCCGTCGCTCCGGCGGGAAGGTGATACGATCGGGATTCATGGACGGACCCATCAAGCGATGCTGGCGGATCGTCGCGACCGGCTCGGCGTTCTCATTATTCGGCATCGTAGGGCTCGCGCTCGCCGTTTTCGTGTTTCCGATCATGCGCCGACTTTCCGGCGGCTCGCTCGAGCGAGAACGCCGAGTTCAGCGCCTGATTCACCGATGTTTTCGCGCGTTCATGGCGTACATGCATTTCGTCGGACTTTCCGAGATACGCGTGCTGGGCCTCGACCGCCTTCGCAAATCCGGCCCGCAGCTGCTCGTCGCCAATCACCCGACCCTTCTCGACGTGGTCGTGATGATTTCGCTGATGCCGCAACTCGACTGCGCGGTCAAGCGCGAGGCCTGGTCGAATCCGTTCATGCGCGGCGTGGTCGCGGCGGCGGGCTACATTCCGAACGATTCCGGTGAGCAGCTCGTGGATCGCTTCGTCGAGCGCATTCAGCGCGGTGGTTCGCTGTTGATCTTTCCCGAGGGAACCCGATCCCCCGAGGGAGGGCTCGGACCCTTTCAACGCGGCGCCGCCCATATGTCGCTGCGAAGTGGTCAGCCGCTGCTACCGGTATCGATCCGATGCGACCCGCCGACGCTGATGCGCGGCCAGAAGTGGTACGACGTTCCACCGCGCCGAATGCAGTTTTCGATCGAGGTTGGCGAGCCGATCGCGCTGCCGAGGCTCGGCGAGGGCGAACCGCGCGGTGTCGCGGCGCGGCGGTTGACGGCGGAGTTGCGTGACTTCTTTGCGAAAAGGCTGCAATATCCAGCCGTGTGAGAGCGCTGGTTGTCGGCGCCGGCGAAACCTGATCGCCACGGGTGGCCTGGATGCAGTCCAAGGATGAAATCTTGAAGTGGGTGGTCGAGATCTTCGCCTGCGAGTTCGGCTTTAGCGCCGCCGACCTTCGCCCCGAGACCCGCCTCGCCGAAGATCTCGATCTCGACAGCATCGACGCCATCGACATGGCGGTTCGAATCGAGGAGAAGACCCACCTTGTGCTCAGCGGCGAAGACCTCCAAGCCATTCAGACGATCCAGGATGCCGTCGATCTGATTCATGAGCGCCTCTAGCGAGAATCGATGTCGTCGCTAGCCGTTGGCGCGACCTCCGCGGCTCCGACTTCGCGCTTGGAGGGAGAGTTGCCCACCGCGCCGAATCGCTGGAGCCAGATCGCAGAACGCGGTTCTATCTGGGGGATGCGCTTTACCGCCTGGTCCTACCGCTGGCTGGGTCGTCGTGCGTGCGGAGTTCTTGTGCACGCGATCGTCACGTATTTTTTTCTCACGGACCGCAAGGGGCGCCGCTCATCGGCCGCCTACCTGCGGCGCGTTTACGCCACGCCCGAAGGGCGTGCGACCCTCGGGCGGCCGCCGGGTCGTTGGCAGAGCTTTCTGCACTACCGGGAGTTCGCGCTGTCGATCGCCGACCGGATCGGGATCTGGTTCGGGCGCATCGACGATTTCGAATACGAGATGATCGGGGAGGAGCATCTCGAACGTGCGGCCGAGGAAGGGCGCGGAGCAATCCTGGTCGGTGCCCATCTCGGCAGTTTCGACGCGTTGCGACTGCTCGCGGAGCGCAAGAACTCCATCGTGAACGTGCTGATGTTCACCACGAACGCCGAGCGTATCAACACGCTCTTTCGCGAGCTGTCACCGGAGATGGACGCGCGCGTCATTCGTGTTGACCCTGCGTCGGTCGATTCCGTGTTCGCGATCCGCGAATGCCTGCGGCGCGGCGAGTTGGTCGCAATCCTCGGGGATCGCATTGAACCCGGTGACCAGAATCGCACGATCCGCATTCCGCTGCTCGGGGAATTGGTAAAACTCTCACAGGCTCCGTTCCTGCTCGCTGCTCTGCTCCAATGCCCCGTATTGATGATCCTGGCTTTCCGCGAGGGGCCCGGCTGCTATTCGGTCTTTGTCGAGAAGCTCGCGGATCGGGTCGGGTCGCCGCGATGCGAGCGCGACAAAGGCCTGGCCGAACTGCTCACCGCATATGCGGAACGTCTTGAACATTATTGCAAGCGGTATCCGTTCCAGTGGTTCAATTTCTTCGACTACTGGGAGGACGAGATCCGATGAGCCGACGCGTGGTCGTCACGGGAATGGCCGGGCTGAGCCCGATCGGCGTCGAATGGAAGGAGGTCCGCGACGCCTTGCGAAGCGGCAGGTCGGGAGTCTGCCGAATCGACGACTGGGACGAAGTCGACGGCCTGCGGACGCGGCTGGGCGCTCCGGTTCCCGATTTCGCACCGCCGGCTGATTATCCGCGCAAGAAGACCCGCGCGATGGGACGCGTCGCGTCGCTTTCAACCCGCGCTATGGAGCTCGCACTCCGAGATGCGGGCCTGCTCGATCATCCGGTGATCGGTTCCGGACGGACCGGCGTGAGCCACGGTTCGAGTTCTGGAAGTCCGCCCGCGCTGGGTGTCTACGCGCGCCAGCTCTTCGCGGGCCAGACGGTTCGGGGCATCGGCGCCAACGATTATCTCCAATTGATGAGCCACACCACCGCAGCCAACATTGCCAATTTCTTCGGCGTTCGAGGTCGGATCATTCCGACTTCGAGCGCCTGCACGTCCGGAAGCCAGGGGATTGGCTACGGCTTTGACTCGATCCGCTACGGCCAACAAGACGTGATGTTGACGGGCGGAGCCGAAGAACTCGCACGGATGAGTGCGGTGATCTTCGACGTGCTCTATGCGGCTTCGACCCGCAACGACGAACCTCATCGGACGCCGCGGCCGTTTGATGTGGCGCGCGACGGAACGGTGGTCGGGGAGGGTGCCGGCTGTCTGGTTCTCGAAGAATTCGAGCGCGCTCGCGAGCGGGGTGCGCATATCTACGCGGAGATCGTGGGCTACGGAACCAACTGCGACGGCCGCCACATGACGAACCCCGATCCGGAGGGGATGGAACAGGTCATGCGCCAGGGTCTGGCCGACGCCGGGATCGACGCCGGCGCGGTCGACTACGTCAACGCGCACGGCACCGCAACCGAGACCGGCGACATTGCCGAGAGCCGGGCGACTCTCGCGGTCTTCGGTCGAGAGACGCCCGTGAGCAGCCTGAAGGGCCACCTCGGCCACACGCTCGGAGCCTGCGGTGCGCTCGAAGCCTGGATGACGATCGAAATGATCAACGAGGGCTGGGTCGCACCGACGTTGAACCTGAGCGAGGTCGACGAGCGCTGCGCTGCACTCGATTACGTGCGCGACGTGCCGCGCGATCTCGACGTCGAGATCGCCATGAGCAACAACTTCGCGTTCGGAGGCGTCAACACCTCGCTCGTCTTCAAGCGCTGGACCTCGTAGTCTCGCCGCGTTCGCGACGGTCCTGATAGACGAGCGAGCGCCGCCCATTCGCGGTCCGCCGCGGTGGAAAGACGCGGCTGAAGACTCGATCGATCAGTCCATTGCCGAAGTATCGGAACCAGATCATGCGGACGACGAACTCGCCAACGAGAATTGCTCCGATCAGGAGATAGGAGATCAGTCCTGAGTAGAGCGCCCACCATTCGATCGGGGCCGCGAGCGCGAGTATCAACACGCACAGCGCGTTGGCTGCGAGAAAAACGCACCAGACGACTGTCACCTTCCGGCAATAGGGGATCGTGAAGTCGGGAAGATCGTCTTCGACGATCCGGGCAAACCTTTCGATCATCGGAATTCCGTCGCGAAGACTCGCCGAGAAGGTCCAGAGCAGATAGAGGCTGACGATCACCGGCATGAAGAGGAGAACCGTCGAGTCGCCTGTTGTGAGCGCGATGGCGATCAGGATGGCGAGTCCGATGTGTTGACGTACGAGGTGCCGGACCCCTGCCGCAGAGCCGCGGAATCGAACGGCGACGGAAATCCCGTAGAGGGAGAGCAACAAGATCGCGAGGGTTCGGGTCTCGAGCCGCGTGTAGGCGAAGTACACGATCAGCGGGTAGCTGAGGAAGAAGATCCCCTGGAGTGCGGCGGAAAGCGTTCGGCGCGCCCTCAGCGTGGGCTTGGACATGGGATCGCTCCTGTGGTAGTCGCTGGTCGTGGCCGGTCGGATACAGAGCGTAGCGGTAATAGGCGATGGGCCGGCCGGCTCGACCCTCGCTGCGCTTCTCGCCAAGCGAGGCATTCGGGTCGGGCTCTTTTCGCGCGGTCGGCCGAAACTTCCATTGATTGGCGAATCCACGGTGCCCGCGCTCATCCCGATCCTGAGAGAGCTCGGCGTCGAGGACGAAGTCGCCTCCTATAGCGTATTCAAGCCCGGCGCGACCTTCACGGTCCATCCGGGCGAGCGCCTGGTCATCGATTTCGACGAGGTTCGCGGGCGCGCCCCGGGTTATGCGTACAATGTCCTCCGAGATCGTTTCGACGCCACCCTGCTCGACGTCTGCGCGAAGAACGGCACGCAAATCTTCGAGACCACGGCCCGACTGAAACGGGTCCCCGGAAACGACGTGCGGGGCGAGGGCTCGCGGGTTCGCCTGACCCGCGCGACGCTCGCGGAGACCGACGGTTTCTTCGCGACCCCGCCGGATTTCATTGTCGATGCGAGCGGGCGCTCGCGAATGATTCCGCGCATTCTTGGCCTGCCCGAGCGGACGGGTAATCGCCGCGATACGGCGCTCTTCGCACACTGCAGGGGTGTGCCGATCGACAACGAAGGCCATGTCCACACGGATCGCCTCGAGCGGGGATGGAGCTGGCGGATTCCGCTGGTCGATCGCGTTTCGATCGGCGTCGTGATCGATCCGACTGCGCTGCAAGCACTCGGAGATCACGCCGACGAGCAGTTCGACGCGATCTGTCAGTCTGATCCGCAACTCGCGAAGACCGCCGGCTGTGCCGAGCGAATCACGCCCGTGCTCAAGTTCACCAACTATCAACTCACGGTGCGGCGGGGTATCGGCCCGGGTTGGGCGTTGGTCGGAGACTGTCTCGGCTTCATCGACCCGGTTTTCTCGAGCGGGGTCTTTCTCGCAATGGACGGTGCCAAACGGCTCGCCGAGGCGTTGCTCGAGGGAAGCTCGAGCGCGCTCGAACGCTACGACCGGCGGCAGCGTCGGCACATCGAAGCCTGGCACCAGGCCGTGGGTTATTTCTATGACGGGCGCTTCTTCGCGATGCTGCGGCTGCGAAATCAACCACACGACAACTGGATTGGACGCCTGGTGAGTCCGCACGCGGCAACGCATTTGCCGCGCGTGTTCACCGGCGAATCGACCGCGCGCTTCTACGAGCGAAATCTGCTCGCCGCGATGATGAAATACGGACTCGGCTCGCTCGAAGATCCGAACTGGGCGCGCTGGCAAATTGCCTGAAATCGCTACTGCACACGCTCCCACTTCCAAGAGCGCCGCGCGCTTCCGAGTACGAGGCTAGACTGATCGGAGAGATACCAGCGCAAGAATTCGATGGCGTCGGGCCAAGGCGCGGGTTGCGTCGGGTCGTGTTGTGGTTGCAGGCCAAAATTCAATCGCGTCCCCTCGCTATTGCGGGCGAGCAGAAGCCCAAGCGCGTAGGAGCCCGGGGGTTCTTCGACGAGCCGCGCGAAGGTCGGTGCCAGGGGAACGTCGCCGACGACCAGCAGCACCGGCCGGTCGGGATCGCGCTCGAGCAGCGTCATCGCTTCGAGAAAACCGCACGCGAACGAATCCCGTTGCGCGGCGATCGAGCTGGACGCGCGGCGGTTTGCGGCCGCGATCGAGAAGAGGCCCGCTTGCGCGTTGTGAACCGTGTGGCTGAAGGCAGTCGGCGAGAGGGGCTGGCGCTCCGCGAGTCGATCCAGCAGGTCGATCGACTCGTTGATGTTTCCGTGGCGCGAAGCGAAGACTGTCGCGACCTCCGCGAGCTCGGCCTGCTCGCAGCAGTCGAACGCGGCCGTCAACATGATGCGGGCGAGTGGACTGCAGCGACGCCGCAACATCGCGGGGAGAAAGCGCGCCTCGGGCCGCCCTCCGGAAGCGAGTTCGGTTGGCGCCACGCACCAGTTCGACCAGGCGTCCGCGTCTTCCAGGCCCGGTGACCACGCCGACCAGCGCCGTACGGTCGCGGTGACCATCACTCTGCAGCCCCGAGAATCAACGTGCAGTTGTTCCCACCGAAACCGAAGGAGTTCGTCATCACGGGGCCGACCGGAACCCGCAACCCCTCGCTGGGAACGAGCCGGAGGCGCGGCAGCGCCGGATCCGGCTGCCCGTCGAAGGCATGCGGAATGAGATCCAGCCCACCCGAAACCCGCTCTGCGAGCATCAACCAACAGAAGGCTGCTTCGATTGCTCCCGCGCCGCCCAGGATGTGCCCGACCAGACCCTTGGTCGAGCTGCACGGCGGGGGGCTCGGGAACACGCGGTCGATCGCCGCGCATTCCATCGCGTCGTTGAGGAGTGTCCCCGTTCCATGCAGATTCAGGTAGGCGATCTCCGCGGGCTCCAATGCCGCATCCTTCAGCGCATCGCGCATCGCGTGTTCGGCGCCGTGGCCTGCGGGGTCTGGCGCCGACATGTGATGGGCTTCGGTCGATTCGCCGACGCCGCAAAGGCGAATGCCACCGCTGTCGCGGGTCACGAGAAAGATCGCGGCGCCTTCTCCGAGCGTCAATCCCTTTCGATTTACGCTCAAGGGATTCGTGATTTCGTCTGAAACCACCTGCAACGACGAGAAACCATTCGCCGTCAGCCCGCAGAGGGAATCGGAAGCGCCCGCGATGACCGCATCACAGACGTCGAGCGCGAGCAGCGAACGCGCGGTTGCCAACGCGCGGGATCCCGACGAGCAAGCGGTCGAAATCGCGTAGGCAGGCCCGTCCACCCGCAGCAGGTCTGCGACGAAACTGGAGGCCCCGCCGAACTCGAGTTGGTCGTAATAGAACGTCTCGGAGAGTGCACCCGTGGCGTGTTGCTGGCGGATCGCAGCCTCGGCGTCACTGACTCCCGATGTGCTGCTCCCAATCACGACAGCGACGCGCGAGCGACCCACGGCTTCGATGCTGTCCGCGATCGGTTTCTCGATTTGCTGGAGGGCCGCCAACACCAACGCGTTGTTGCGACACGCGTAGCGCTTCAATCGCGGTGGAATCTCGGGGAGCGGCCCCGACACTTCTGCTACCAGAAGGTCGCGGTCGGGGACGAGGTCATCGCGCCGACGAAAGTGAGTCTGATCGGTGGCCAACAGTCGCGGCCAGATCTCTTCGGGACCGCGGCCGAGCGCGTTGACGATTCCCATCGCGGCGAGTGAGCACGATTCTCGCGTGCGGTTTCTGGAGCGACTTGCGCTAACGGCCGACACGAAGGCCGCTCCAGAGCTTCGAATTCCGATCGACGCCGAGTGCGGAATGCGCGGTTTGGATTCCCGAGGAAACGACCCCATAGATCCCGCCGCCCGGCTGGGCCCAGTGGCCTGCGAAGTGCAGCCCTTGGATCGGAGTGAGGCACTCGAGGCGCCCCGGTCCGACCTGGGACGGGGAGAGTTCCCAGCCGTAAAGTGCGCCGCCGCTGTTGCGCGTGTAACGCTCCATGGTTCGAGGGCTTCCCCCTTCGGCAAAGACGACACTCTCTTTGAGACCGATGAAGTGCTCGGCCGCGCGATCGACGAGCCGCTCGAGCATCGGCGCCTTGTTGGATCGCCACTCGCTCGCATCCCCGTAGGGCAGCAGCGTGGTCAGGATCATCAGCTGTTCACCGTCGGGCGCGAGGCTCGGATCCGCGAGGGTGGGAATCGTCACCGAAAGCCAGCCGGGGCTTCCCGCGAGGCTGCTTCGGTGGGCGTCTTCGTGATTCAACGAAGAGTAGAGGAACGTCTCGTGGCAGGTGGTTTCCTTGGAGATCGGAAGCCGGGCAGCCAGGTAGACCACGAAGGCCGAGGCCGACGGCTTCATGCGCCGCAATCGGCTCAGATAGCGCGGCGGGAAGGCTTCGGGTCCGACCAATTCCTCGACAGTTTGGGTCGCGTCGGCGTTCGAGATCACCAACGGCGCGTCGATACGCTGGCCATTTTCCAGCAGGACGCCGCGAGCGCCACCGCGTTCGATCCGGATGCGACGGACCGAACTCCTGAGCAGGATCTCGCTGCCGCTTTCGGTGACGGCTGCCGCGAGTGCTCCTGCAAACTTCTGGAACGTACCCTCGCAGTAGTAGGCGCCATCGGCGAGGTAACTCATGAGCATGGTCGCGAAGTAGAGAAATGAAACCCGCGAAGGCGGCAATCCAAGGTACGGCCAGAGGGCTCCGATCACGGCTCGTAGATTCGGCGACTCGATGTGCTCGTCGAGAACCTCAGCGAGCGTCGCCCTACGGTATCGGATCAGGGTCGGAAAGCGGTCCGGTGCCTGGATCGTATTGAACGGAGTGTCAAGTTCGGTCGCCCGGCGGGTCTCGTTGCGAATGTTCAGGCATTCCTGCACAAATTCGCGCAGGCCCTTCGCGCTCGACGGATATTCGTCGGAAAACGTCGTGATGAACTCGTCGAGATCGCCGGGTGCGGTGGCCACCATCCCGGGGAAGACGGCCGCGAAACACGGATCGATCCGCTTGAAGCGGCACCGATCGAGAACGCCCAATTCGGCGAGGAGATTGTGGATCAGTCCGCCTCCCTCGAAGGCGGTTGGTTCACATCCGCCGATGAGGTGCACCGCGGAGTCGAAGAGGTAGCGCCCGCGTCGAAAAGAATGCGCGTACCCTCCAACGCGGTCGTGACGTTCAATGACGAGCACGCTTCGCCCCGCTCGCGCGAGCAGGGCTGCCGCCGTCAATCCCCCGATGCCCGATCCGACGACGATGGCATCGTAGGCGTTTTTGCGCGCTTCTCCGTGAAATCTCACTGCATCACCGAGAGGCGTCGAAGATGCATTTCGAGATGCACTTCAATTGATCTTCATCTTGATCGGATCATTTCCGGCCAAACCGTGTTTCACCATGAATTCCACCAGCCCGAGGCTGTAGCGATTGGTCGCGTCTTCGCCCGTGAAGATCCGGGGCATGTGCTTGCGGAAGTGAAAACCCAGCAGCTTTCCGGGCAAGGTCCCGCGCACGTACTCGCCGACCCTGAAGAGCGTGAGCAGCCGGCCGTTGTAGAACCAGCCGATCACCCTCTGCCAGGACGCGAGGCTGTGCTCGGTCTTTCGCTCATAGCGCTGCAGCGCCTTGTCGGTCCCCTCGAGCAGTGCGTGGGCGAGATCTCGAGCCCCCTCGAAGGCGATCAGCAATCCGCTCGAAAAGACCGGGTCGATGAACCCAAAGGCGTCACCCAGCATCGCCCAGTTTTCGCCGACTCCCCGGGTCGAGCGCGACTGGTAGTTCGTGTATCGCACGACGGGCGTAACGCGGCGCGCGGGGCGCGCAAAATCGCGAACGATCGGATCCTCGCGCAGGAAGCCGTCCATCTGTTCTTCGGCCGTGTCCCCGAACCTACCGATGAACTCGGAGTCGATCACGATGCCGATCGAAACCCGGCCGGGCAGCGGAATCCGCCACGACCAACCGTGTTCGAGCCGGTCGGTGTGGACATTGCCCGGGATCTCGACTTCCACGCCCTCGAAGTGCGCGTGAAGCGCGGTGTCGCGCCGGTTCCCGTCGATCGTCGGAATCTCGAGCAGGCGTACGATCTGGCGACTCCGGCCTCCTGCATCGACGATGAAGTCCGGTTGTTCATCCAGCCCCGCCGCCGCGAGCGTTTCCTCGCTCAGCTTCAGCCGGTCGCTTTGTCCAACGCGCTCGAGGCGGGCCGAGTGCTCGATGACGCGGGCGCCCGCACGCCTGGCGGCTTCGAGAACGGAGGCGTCGAAGCGATCTCGGGGCACGTTGTAGGAATAGGTGGTCTTCGCACCGCGGACTTCGTGGAAACGGAAGCTCTGGGTGTACTCCTTGTCGTGGATGAAGGTGGCTCCGCCCTTCCAGATGCTGTAGCTCGCCACCTCCTCTTCGATACCGAGCTCGCGGAGGAACGGGACGATCGCGGGCACGAGTGATTCGCCGACGATGATCGGCGGTCGCTTGTTTCGCGCAAAGAGAACGACATCGACGCCAGCGCGCGCGAGCAGGGCTCCCGCCGTGGCGCCGGACGGACCCCCTCCGAGAATCGCGACTCGGTTCGCTCGGCGGACCGGCCGTTTGCGTGAGGGCATGGGCAGAACGATAAAGCAGCGCTTCCCGGCGATCAACGAGATTCGTTCACTGCCGCTGCTACCCTGTCGACCATGGCTGCGCCGACGATCGAAGACCTGACCGCGAAGGTCTTCGAGATCCTCCGGGACGAAATCCTCAGCGCTGGAAGCGACTTTTCGGCTCGATCCAACCTCATCGATGCGGGGCTGGATTCCCTGGCAGTCACCCAGTTGATGCTTTCAATCGAAGAGTTGACGGACGTCTGGCTGGACGAAAGCCTTCTCACAGCCGAGAGCCTCGAGTCCGCAGAGACGCTCGCCACGCTGATTCACGAACGGCTCGCGGAGGCCTGAGCGCTTGACGGCCCGTGTAGACAAACTGCCCCACGTACCGCTCACCGGGGCGGATTGCTTCTTGCGCGCGTTCGATGACGAGATCCGACGCAAGGCCGGCGCGAATCACGTCTCCCAACTCGTGTTGCGCTTGGGGCCCGGGTTTGACGTGGACCTGTTTCAGAAACTGATCGATCACGTTGCGCACGCGCAGCCGATCGTGCGCGCGCCCATCGGCAGGCGCTTCGCGGTCGGGGTGCCCGTCTACCGGTTGAATGCCACCTCGCGCTGCGCGATGCCAGGCGTTCACGTCGTCGACGCGGATTCGCCTCCCGTGCCGGGCTCGAAGTTGCCCGATCTCTTTGCGAAACATCTCAACGCGCCGATGTCAGCCAAACGCGGCGAGTTGCTCCGCTTCGACATCGTTCGCTACGCGGGCGGTGCGGCTGGATCGGATCTGGCGGCGAGCTGGCTGCACATGCTCTTCGATGGATCCGGCAGCGAGATCTTCATCGGCTGGCTCGACGCGTGCTTCCGGGGCGCGAGCACCCCCGAAGAACTTCCCTGCCCAGACGAACTCGCGCCCGCAGCCCCGCCGGCCCAAACGCTTCGGGAGCGCGGAGATGGCGCGAGGGCGTGGCAGAACTGGCTCAGGGGATTCAACGCGCATCCCCCCCATTCCCTGGCCGGCCCGCTGCGCCGCACCCGCCAAGCACTCCACTACGCGCGACTGCAGCTCTCGGCCGAACAGACCGCGCGCACCGTCGAGACCGCGAAGCAGCGCGCGGGCTTTCTCACCCCCACCCTCTTTTACCTCGCAGCCGCCATCCGCGCCCACCACGCGGTCTTCCGCGCGCGCGGCACGGATCCCGGAAGCTACGTCGTTCCCATGGCCGTCGATCTTCGCCCCAAAGGCGCTGCAAAGGCGATGTTTCGAACGCACGTGTCGCTCGTCTGGTTCCAGGCATTGCCCGAAGACCTGGACGAGTTCGACCACCTGATCGGGGTTCTCAAACAGCAACGCCTCGCGGCGATCAAGGCTGGTCAAATCGAAACAGCCGTTCACGCGATGGACTTCGCGCGCTTCGCTCCCAAACGCCTATACGCCCACATGTCGCGCAACAGTTTTCGCGGCGAACTCTGTTCATTCTTCTTTGCCTTCACGGGCGATTTCCTCGCGGGCGTCGATCATTTCTTCGGCGCAGAGATCCGCGATGGCTTTCACGTTGCCCCGGTTCCGCCCTCGCCGGGCAGTTGCCTGGCGGTGAGCTTGCGGGGTGGCAGGCTCAGCGCGACGCACGCCTATCAAACCGGAGCCTTCTCCGCGCGCGAACTCGAGATCTTTGGCGAACAGCTCTACAGCGACCTTCAGGGTTGAAGCGATGTGTCCGTCGGAAAACTTCGACGTGGTCGTGGTGGGCGGAGGATCGGCGGGAATCGCGGCGGCGGTCTCGGCGGCCGAACTCGGTTCGCATACGCTTCTGCTCGAACGCGGGAAGTTTCTCGGCGGCAACGTCGCGCACGCGTTCGTCCACACGATCTGCGGCCTCTACTGCGCTGCGAACGAGGGGCATGCGCTCGTTTTGAATCCCGGAATGCCGAGCCGCCTAGCTTCCGGGCTGCGAGCAGCGGGAGTAGCAGGTGAGGCCGAACGTGCCGGGCGCGTCTACGTGCTGCCCATCGAGCCCCCGCGCTACGCGGCTTTCCTCGCGGAACTCTGCGAGCGGACACCCGGGCTCGAAGTGCGAACTGAATCCGAGCTGATCAAAGTGGAGCACACCGAGACGAGCGAGCGGCGCTGGGCACTGCGCGTCCGCAATCGGGAGTGCGGCGTCAGCGGGATCGCCGCCGGGTGGTTGGTGGACAGCAGTGGCGACGCCAACGCGGCGGCGCTGGCCGGAGCCTCGGTCGAAGCGGCGGCGCCCGAAGAAATCCAGTTGCCGTCGTTCATCTTTCGGATGGGAGGCGTCGGCCGCTCTGAGTGTGTTGGATTTGCAAAGCTCCGCCTGACCCATGTGGTGGCCGGCGCCGTTGCTCACGGCGATCTCCCGCCGGGCTGCGAATCCGTGCTGGTGCGCCCGGGCCTGGAACCCGACGAGGTCTACGTGACGCTGAACATGCCACGACCGATCGATATCCCGTACGCGCTGCTGGACGAAGAGCGACTCGCGTCGCTGGCGGCGCGTGCCCGCGAGGATGCCGAGCGGATCGTGGAGTTTCTGAGCCGGACGCGGCCGGCTTTCGAGAAGAGTCGGATCTCCGCCTGGCCCGAGCGCATCGGCGTGCGCGAAACTCGACGCGTCCTGGGCCTGCGCGAAATCCGGGGCGATGATGTCTTGTCCGGTCGCTCGGATCCAGATGAGATTGCGCGCTCGAGCTGGCCGGTCGAACTCTGGCACGATCACCGGCGGGCGCATTTCGAGTACCCCGAGGGCGCCTGTTCGATTCCCCTCGGATCGCTCGTGAGTCGTTCCCATCCGTACCTGGGGATGGCGGGGCGTTGCCTATCGGCCAGCCACCAGGCGCTGGGAGCGCTCCGGGTGATCGGGACGGCTCTGGCGACCGGGGAGGCGATCGGCGTTGCGGCGGCGCTGGCCGCCAATGCTGGCAGCCCGCTCGATGCGATTGCGGCGGACGACGTGAGGCATCACATTCTGGAGCGAGCGGACCGGGAGATCGCGCTGTGACCATCGTCGATTTGATTCGCGAACGCGCGGCCGCGAATCCGGCACAGCCCGCGCTCGTTTCCAATGGCCGCGTCGAAAAACCGAATCGCGCCAACGAGATCGTCAGTTACGCGGAGCTCGTCGGAAACTTCGACGCGATCGCCAAGCGCTTGCGCGCCGAGGGTCTCGAGCCCGGTGATCGATGCGGCCTGTTCGCCCGCTCGGAGCGCCGCTTCGTCGAACTCGCGCTCGGAATCATGGCCGCCGACGGTTGCCTCGTGCCGATCCCGGACGATCACCGCGGCGCGGTCTTCGACGCCTTCACCCGCCGCGCGCATCTCCACCGGGTCGTCTTGGATGAAGACGGCGAATTCGAACACAGAGCGTTTCCGGACGTCGCTCCCGTCGACGGATCTGGAGACGAGAACTATCGCGCGCTGCGACCCGCCTACTTGCGTTTCACCTCGGGTACCACGAATCGCCTCAAGGGCGTGATTCTCGGCCACGACGCGATTCTCGAGCGACTTGAAGCCGCCAATCGCGCGCTCGGCGTGACTCCCGCGGATCGGATTCTCTGGCTCCTCCCGATGGCGCATCACTTCGTGGTGTCGATCCTGCTCTACCTCGAAAACGGCGCGGCGATCCTGCTCCCCTCGAGCCCGTTCGCAAGGGAAGTGCTCGAGTTTGCGCGACAAGAGGCCCCGACGGTCGTCTACGCGTCGCCTCACCACTACAAGCTCCTTGCGAAGGATGTGTCCGAGATACGCTTCGAATCGCTTCGTTTGGCGATTTCAACCGCCGAGGGATTGCGCGGGGAGATCGCGGAGGCCTTCGCGAAGCGCTTCGGCCATCCACTCGTCCAGGCGCTGGGAATCATCGAGGTCGGACTTCCCGTGGTGAATCTGCTCTCCGCGGACTCGAAGCCGCAATCGCTCGGACGGCCGTTGTCCGGCTACGAGGTCTGGCTGCGCGGAGAAGACGGTCAACCCATCGAGGGACCGGGTTCGCCGGATCGAACCGGCGAGATCTGTATTCGCGGTCCCGGAATGCTCGCCGCCTACCTCGATCCGTGGACTCCGCGATCCGAAATCCTCGTGCCCGACGGATTTCGAACGGGCGATCAGGGCTGGTTCGACTCGGACGGCGACCTTTACCTCGTCGGGCGGCGGGTCAATCGCATCTGCATGGCAGGGATGAAGTTCTTTGGCGAAGAAGTCGAGGCCGTTCTCGATTCCCATCCGAATATTCGAGAAAGCCGCGTTTTCGCGGTCGAACACACCCATCTGGGAGAGATTCCCTGCGCGGAAATATCGCTCGTCGACACCGCACACCCGCCCGAGCGATCCGAACTCGCGAGACACTGTCGCGCGCAGCTCCCCGCCTACAAGGTTCCGCGAGAGTTTCAAGTCGTCGAAGCGCTCGAACGCACGTCGAGCGGAAAGATTCAGAGGCGTGGCAGCCAGCGGCCGGAGGTTTCGCAATAGCGCTCATACAGGGCGCCAAAGCGCGTGCGAAGCTTCCGTTCCTCGATCAGTACCACGTAGCTGTGGAGCAGAAGCGCGAACACCGCTGTGTAGGAGAACAGAATCCAGGAGCGGTAGAGAATTGCTTCGCCCAATGCAATCGCGACGTAGGTCGCGTACATCGGATTGCGCACGCGCCCGTAGAGCCCCTTCGCGACGAGTGTCTTGGGGGGGGCGAGCGGTACGGGCGTTCCTCCACCCTGCCTCACGAACAGCGCAATCTGACTCACCAGGATGAGATGGGCCGCCGCGATGAGCGCGAACCCGATGAGTCGGTTCGGGCCTGGCGGCGGGATCAGGCCTGCGCCGGATTGATGGAGCAGGGCGCCCGGGAACGCGACGAAGAACCAGAGCGCGAACCAGATGACGCCTAACAGCGAACGCACGGCCAGCGTGAAGCTCGAGCACTCGTGTGTTTGCTGCGCGTTCGGGCCTTTCACAGCAGTGGCTCGTTTCTCATCGTTTCAAAGAGGATCGAGTAGCGGCAACCCGCGTTGTCGAAGACGGCCCGGTCGAGGTCGGTCATCGGCGCGTTTGGCACTGGAAAACGAAGCCGGTGCAGATCGCGAAGCACGTTGAGTGGCGGGATCGGGAGCACTGCGCGTGGCAGCGCGTCCACATCGGTTTCGATTCCCGTCTGAATCACGGTGAATAGCTTTGTGCCGAATGGGCTGAGGCCGACGAGCACGAGTTCGCGCCCCTTCTTCTGCACGATCAGCTCGAACGGAAAGTCCAGGTCTTCGGCCGACACGGTTACGCGATGGCGGATCGTGAAGTCGCCCGGGATTTCATCGGTGGAGCGGATCTCCGCGGGGCAGTTCCCAATCGAACGCGATGCGTGGGGAAACCCGCTGCAGGCCGACGCAAAAGAAAGGAGGATCGAGGTTGCGAGCAGCCGGGTCTCCCATCCGCTTCGGGCGCGGCTATTCATCGCCGCGCCCTGCGACCCGTTCGATCCGCATTGCCACGAGGCTAACGGGCGCGAGCATATAACAGAGCAGGATTCCCAGTCCGGTCGTCAATCCAATCGCGCGCAATGCAGGCTGTGATGAAACGGCGAGGGTTCCGAACACGAAGGCCGTCGTGAGACACGACATCAGCAGGCTCAACATCGTCGCCGAGAGGGCTTCGGGGTCGCCCGCGCTATCGACGAGGAAGACGCCGTAGTCGACGCCCATGCCCATCACCATGATCAGGCTCATCGCGTGAATCAAATTGACCCGCACGTCCAGCAGCGCAAGGATCGAAAGCAGCAACGCGGCGACGGCTACCGAAGGAAGAAATGCCGCGAAAACCGGCCTCCAACGGCGATAGCGGAGCGCGAGGATGCAGACGACCAGGATCGCGCCAACCCCGATCTGTTGCATCGTCACGACACGGAACTCGCGGTAGATGTCGTCGACGAAGGTTCCCTGGTCGAGAAGTTGCACGCCGTCGAGCGCTTCGAGCCGATCGCGCAAGGCATCGGGCGATCGCAACCCGCGCAGATACGTGACGACCGCGATCTCGCCGTCTAGGGGGAAGATGAACGGAGCCAGGAGGTCGGCGAACGAGCTCGCTTCGAGGTCGGCGAGCGCGAGCGGCGGCGGGGGGGAGGTGGCGAGGGTTTCGCCAAATTCCCCGAACGCGCCGGGTCGAAATCCCTCTGCGACGAACGCTGCTTCGAGTCGGGTGTAGAGTGTCGGATCGGCGGATACGAGTTCCCAATTGCGCCGTTGAAGTGCCGCGGACCAAAGCAGGCTGTGCAGAGAGCGGCTTCCTTCGAGTTCACCCGCTTCGGTCGCGCGCTGGATCTGCCGGTCGATTCGATCGTTGAGCGCAATCGCGCTCACGGCGTCCGGCGCCAAGCCGATCGCGAAGCGGTTGGAGTCCAGGCTCGAGACCCGTTCGCGCACGCGTCGACTTTCGTCGATCAGGGCTTCGGGAAAATTCGTGAGCTCCGACATGTCGTCCATCCACTCGATCTTCGTCAGCGCGATTGCTGCGGCGGGGAGCAGGAGGATCGGAGCGAAGAGCAACGCGCGTGGCGCCCGTTCGAGCTCGGAGAGCCGTCGGCTGAGCCATGCGGCCACTATCGATGAGCGATTTGGAAGCGCGGGAGAGAATGGAATCAGGGCTGGGAGCAATGTCAAGCTCGCGAGCAGAGCTGTCCCGACACCCACCGTCGCGAACAGGGCCATCTCGCGAAATGCGGGAAACGCCGTGACCGCGAGGCCGCCGAAACTCGCGATCGTCGTGGCAGCACCGAGGGTGAGGCTCGGTCGGATCCGTCGCACCGTGATCGAGGGCGCTTCGTTCGAAGTCGAAAGCCGATTGTGGATCAACAGGTGGTTCGAGTAGTCGATCGCGATTCCCATCAGCGAAGCTCCGAACGCCATCGTGAGTCCGTCGAGATTTCCGAGGACCGCGAGGCCGCACGCGGTTGCGACGAGGATTCCCGCGAGCGGTGGCACAGAGACGATCAAGAACGCGCGCCAGCCGCCAAGGAAGAGGAAGAAGAGCGTCGCCACTCCGAGAAACGAGCCGGCTCCGATCGCGTAGACGTCGCGTTTCACGCTCTTCTCGGCGGCGACCGCAAAGCGGTTCGCACCGCTCGACTCGAGTCGCAGGTTTCCACCGCGGCGCTCTGCGATGGCCTCGAAGGAAGCGTCGAGCCTTGCGAGAAAACCCATTTGCGCTCCCGAGTCGAACGCGGATGCGCGGGTGCCCAACATCACGATCGCGTAGTTCCCCTCCGGGATTGCGAACTGTCCTTCGATCACCTCGAGAGAGGACTCGGTTGCGCGGAGTCGCTCGGTCATTGCGCGAAAACTGCCGAGCGGATCGGCCGGTGCGAGCTTCGCCAGAAGACCTGAAAGCGGTGAAGCGAGCTCAGCCTTCAGCGCCCTGGCGCGTTTGCGCAGCGCGCGGTCGTCAAGCAGTGCGGGAATTTCGCGGTCGGGTTCGTCCGACAGAAAGAACAGGCGACGAGAAAAGTAGAGTTCGAAGAGGTCCTCGAATTGCGTCGGATCGACTCCGGAGCGCACCCACGCCACTCCCGAATCGTCGCGCAGGATCTCCGCGAGTTCGCGGGCCGCCGCGATCGAATTTTCCATCGTCGAGGACTCGATGGAGAGCACCATGGTCCGGGTGAACGGAGAATCCGCCAGGCGACTCGAAATTTCGGCCAGCTTTGATCCGCTGCTATCGGGCATGAAGTGCTGCACGTTCGTTCCGAGCCGCAGGTTTAGCGCGCAGTAAGCGATCATGAGGACCGCCGATCCGATGACGGCAGTCGCCGCTCGACGACTCACCGAATGGTTACGGTCACGGGCACAATCCCCTCGGCGAAGAGGTCTTCGAGTTGGTCGTCCGTGAAGTGGTAGTCGGTGTTGATGACATCGAACGTGGTAGAAGTGCGATCGCCGTCCCAGTTTTGCACCACGATTTCGCGGATCCCCTTCTGGTTTCCGCGCAGCGCGATTTCCTTCACGATCCCGCGAAGGGGCGATCTGCGGGGTTCGAGGATCAGGGACCAGCTGTTTCCCTCAGCGCTAAAATTCGTGTAATAGAGATCCTGAAGTTTTGGGAGGTCGCCGTTGAACAGCACGATGAAGTTGTCGATGAAGATTCGCGCCATCGGATTTCCCGACAAATCGAATTTCGCGCTAGCACCCTGCTGGAACCGAAGCTTCTCGCCATCGATGATCAGCGCCGACGGATCGGGCTCCAACGTGAAGCGGACGAGCCGGTTCGGCGGAACGAAGTAGATTTGACCGCTGCTTTCGAGCGGTTTCTCGAGGAGCGAGATCTGCTTCTGTTCGCGGAAATCCGCAATCACACCGGACGTCGCGGCCATGCGGTCCATGAGCTCCACGAGACCCAGCGCAGCCGGTTCGCGAGGCTCCTCCGCATGGGCGGCGATCGCGAGCAACGCGGCTGCGAGACTACTCGAGCAGGCGGCGATGAATCTCATCTGGAGTTTCCAAGAACCGGTGCGGTTGCAGGCCCGAGATGGCGAGTAGGGTATCCGCTCGCACCGCTGGCTCATCTCACTAGTAGGGGCCGAGCGGAAGCGAACCGTCGCGAAGCAGGCCGAGTACCCGCTCGATGTCGCGATCCTGACGGCGATCCTGCGTGACGGTTGCGGCGACCTTGCGGACGGCTTCGCGGAGCGCGAGGGGTGCGCGAAGTTGGCTGCCTCCTTCGCGCAGATCGAGGGCCTGGCAGGCGGCGAGCAGTACGATCACGGCGACGGTCTCGCTCAGCTCGAGAACGCGCCGGCAGTCTCGGGCCGCGATGGTTCCCATGCTCACCTTGTCTTGATTATGCGACTCGGTGCTGCGACTGAATGCCGACGCGGGCATCGTGAGCTTCAACGCTTCGGCGGTCAGCGCCGACGCGCTGATCTGCATCGCCTTGAAGCCGTGGTGGGATACGTTGTCCGCCGCGACGAGGTTCGCAGGAAGTCCGTCGCTGGTTTCGGGAACGCAGAGCAGGGTGAGCTGGCGGTCGAGCAGATCCGCGACGCCGGCGGCTGCAGCCTTGAGTCCGTCCATCACGAAGCAGATCTGGCCGCCATAGAAGCTTCCCCCGTGAAGGATCTCACCGCGTTCGGGGTCGACGATTGGGTTGTCGTCAACGCCGTTGATCTCGATCTCCAGCGCGCGCTCCGCCG
The DNA here is from genome assembly GCA_022561775.1 of Myxococcales bacterium. Lineage (GTDB taxonomy): Bacteria > Myxococcota_A > UBA9160 > UBA9160 > SMWR01 > JACZVU01. The sequence goes on from JADFQO010000016.1 coordinate 28,710, forward strand.
AGCTGATTGCCTCGACGAGGACGCCGGTCACATGGGGCGCGCAGCGAATCGAGTAGCGGTCCTGGACGCGCGCGGGCGGCGGCCTGTCGACGTCCGCGCCGAATTCGAGGTCCGCGCGGATCCAGCCCGCGCAGCGACTTTCGCTCGGGTGGGGTTTGAGTTCGAAGATCCGAGGGTCGAAGTGGCCGCGGTTGCCGTGGGTGACGTCGACGGCGATTGCGGTGATCGACGCGGTGAGCCTCGCGAGGCGGCGCGCGCGTTCGTAGCAGATCGCGCCGATCGCCGTCATGACGCTGGTCCCGTTCATGAGCGACAGGCTTTCCTTGGGGAGCAAAGCCAGAGGCTCGAGCCCGAGCTTGGAAAGCGCCTCCGGGGTCGGCATGACGCGGCCGCGAAGCGTTACCTCGCGCTCACCGAAAAGCGCTGCCGCAAGATAGGAAAGGGGCGTCAGGTCGCCGCTCGCCCCGACGGACCCTTCCTCGGGGATCCGAGGCAGCAACCTCTCATTGAGAAATTCGCAGAGTCTTTCGAGCAACTCGGCCCGTACCCCCGAGTGCCCCTTGGCGAGCGTGATCAAGCGAACGGCCACCACCGTGGCCGCCTCGGTTTCGTCCAGGATTCGGCCGGTCCCGCAGCCGTGGAAGCGCATCAGGTTGACCGGAAGCTCGCCGCGCAGGTCCGGCGGAATCGAGGTCCCCGCGCAGGCTCCGACCCCGGTCGTCACACCGTAGATGATGCCGCCGTTGGATTCTGCGCGTTCCACGATGGCGCGCGCTTTCGCGAGCTTCTCTCGGTAGATCGGATCGTCGTTGAGGGCGACGCGGCGCTCACCCGAGGCGAGCGCGAGCACGTCGTGGATCGAGAGGCAGCCGGATCCGACGATCGCCGTCGCGCTGGGATCGGCGGGCAGCGGCCGGCGGGTGAGGGGGCGCTCGATGCTCATCGCGTGGCATATTAGCCCGATTTGCCTCAGGGGCGTGGGTTAGAATGGGCGCTGGATTCCCGGCCATGCGCACCCCGTTCGCCTATTCACTGCAAGTCGCCCGTACCGCGCTCGGTTTTGCGGTCTTCGGCGTGCTGGCCGCCTTGCTGGGCCTCGTCGCGTTTCCGGTGGCGCGCATCCGGCCCCGCGACCCGATGGATCGGGAGCTGTGGATGCAGCGCGTCGTGCACCACGTCGCGCGGATCTTCATGGGACTGATCGACAAACTCGAAGTGGTGAAGTCGGTGGGTCATGGAGTCGAGCGCCTTCGCGAGGCCGGTCCCCAGATCGTGGTCGCGAATCACCCGACGCTCGTCGACGTCCTGGCACTGCTGGCCTGCATGCCACAGGCGGATCTGGTCGTCAGCGTGGAGCGGAGGAACAACCTCTTCCTGCGTCGTCTGATCCAATCATGCGGCTATCTCTGCAACGACGGCGGCCTCGCGATCGTCACCGAGTGCGTGGACCGAATTCGCGCGGGCCGCTCGCTGATCGTGTTCCCGGAGGGAACGAGATCGCCGAAGCGCGGGCTCCACCGCCTTCACCGGGGTGCGGCCCATATCGCCTTGCGGGTGCCGTGTGATCTGCTTCCCGTGGTGATTATCTGCGATCCTCCCGCGTTTGGAAAGGGTCAGAAGTGGTACGATCTGCCCGGTCGCGCGGTTCGGATGACGCTCGTGGTCGGGGACCCGATCGCGACAGAATCGGTCTTGGAAGAAGGAGTGACTCTCCCCGTGGCGGCGCGCAGGTTGACCTCGCAGCTCCGCGAATTATTCGAGAAGGGGATGGACATTGTCGACGCCGGAGTCGCTTGAGCTCGAACTCAAGCAGTTGATCATCGAAGCCCTGGCACTTGAAGACGTAACACCGGAGAATATCGAATCCAGTGCGGCGCTCTTCGTTGAGGGCTTGGGACTGGACTCGATCGACGCGCTGGAGCTCGCAATGGCGCTCGAAGAGCGTTACGGGGTTCGGATCGGCGATGACCCCGAACTGAATCGGCAGATCTTCGCCTCCGTGCGAAATCTCGCGGCCTACGTCGGAGAGCATCGGGCCGCGCCTAGTCGGGGCCAGCGGTTGGGTGCATGACCAAAGAGAAGATCTACACGATGTTCGTCGAGGTGCTCGCCAAGAATTTCGAAATCGAAGGCGAACGGGTATACACCCGAGCTCGGCTCGTCGCGGATCTCGACCTCGACAGTCTGGACCTCATTGTGCTCGGTACAGAAATCGAGGAGAAAAGCGGCGTTGTGCTCGAAGAGAAGGACATTCGCGACTGCGAGACCCTCGGAGATTTGATCGATCGTTTTGCCGTGCGGATCTCCGAGCGCGGTCGCTGAAGCCTTGAACCCCACAAAGGAATGTCGATGCCGGTGGGATCCGTGGTGCTCTCGCGACTCGATAGCGCCGCAGGGCTGACGGGCTTTCCTGTCGCGTTCGATCGCGCGGGCAGCCGAGACGCTGGGGATTTGATCCGCGACGCCGCGGGGCTCGCGACCGCAATCTCCAAGGTGGGATCGGGTCGCTGGCTCGTCTTCACCGCGGACAGCTATGCGGCGGCAGTGGGTCTGATCGCGATCGCGCAGACGCAGTGCACCGCGGTGCTCGCGCCGAATCGACAGCCCGAGACCCTGCGCGAACTCGGAGCCGATGTGATCGGCGCGATCCTCGATGCGGATGTTTCTACGGATGTGCTTTCGGGGGTGACGCAGCTCACGCCTCTCGCACAGCCGCTCTCGGGCGACTGGACCTGGCGCGCCCCGGATCGCGACGCCGCGTTCGCAGAATTTCGGACTTCGGGAACGACCGGCGATCATCACGGCGTGATCAAATCGCTTCGGCATCTCGAAGACGAAGTCGAAACCCTGGAGGCCGTGTTCGGCGCTTCGATTCCCGCCCGCGCGCGCGTGTTTGCGACGGTTTCCCACCAGCACATCTACGGCCTGTTGTTTCGGATCCTATGGCCGCTCGCGGCGGGCCGTCCTTTTCAGAGAGACACCTTGCTGCACCCCCAGGAGTTGCTGCCGCGAATGGCCGGGGAAGCGGATTGCGTGCTCGCCAGTTCTCCAGCTCATCTCAAGCGCATGACTGCGACGGGCGAGTTGAAGCGCATCGCACCGAATTGCCGCGCGGTGTTTTCATCGGGTGGCGCGCTCGATGCGGACACCACGCGAGGCGTCGCGGCCGCTCTCGGCGCGGCCGCTTACGAGGTTCTCGGATCGACGGAAACCGGTGGCGTCGCGGTGCGACAGCAGACCGGTCGCTCGGAGGCGTGGATTCCATTTCCGGTCGTTACGGTGGAACGCGAAGTCGGTGGAGAGCGATTGGTCGTGACGTCGCCCTTTGCGAGTGCAGGAGATCCCGTTGACGACACGCGGCGTCGCTTCATTATGGGGGATCGGGTCGAGATTCTCGACGACGGCTCTTTCCTCCTGCTCGGGCGCGCGGATCGCATCGTCAAGATCGGCGAAAAACGCCTGTCTCTGCCCGCGATGGAGCGGGATCTCGTCGCACACCCGCGCGTCGAAGAGGCCGTGCTCATTGTTCTAGAACGCGGTGCCGACCCTCGCGTGCATGCCGCCATCGTGCTCGACGAAGTTGGAAAACGGGAGATTCGCGCGGGCGGACGTCGTCGCCTGAGCGAGTCGCTCTCTCGACACCTGGCGGCGCGTTGGGATCGCGTCTTGTTGCCGCGGGTCTGGCGCTACATCGAAGAACTGCCGAGCGATGCCCAGGGCAAGACGTCCCGGGCTCGGCTCGCGGCGCTTTTCGAAGTACAGCGGCGCGACCCCATCCTGATCCAAGAGTCTCGCCGCGCCGGCTACATCGAACGCCGGCTCGAAGTCCCCGACGATCTAGTCTTTCTGCAGGGCCATTTCGAGGGCTTTCCGATCGTCGCTGGAGTCGTGCAGCTGCGCTGGGTGGCCGATGCGGCGCGCGCTTGGCTCGGCGAGATGCCTCGCGTGCAGGCTGTGGAAGCGCTCAAGTTTCCGGAGCCGATGCTTCCCGGCCAATCGTTTACACTCCGAGCCGATCTCTCCGAGCGTCGCGATTTGATTCGCTTTCGTTTGTACGACGAGAGTCGTACCTTTGCGACTGGCCGTTGGCGGATTGGAGACCCCCGTTGAATCCCTGCCTGCTGATCCCGATCTACGATCACGAAGACCAGATCCGCGGTGTGCTCGACAGTCTCGCGGGGTTCGGCCTCCACTGCATCGTAGTCGACGACGGAAGCGGAATCGAGACGCGCGCGGTGCTCGACGCCGCCGAGAAGGACTTCAGTTGGGTCGAGGTCTACCACCGTGATGTCAATGGCGGGCGCGGCGCCGCGCTCGCTTCGGGTTATCGCCTGGCTGCGAAGCGCGGATACACCCATGCGATTCAGCTCGATGCCGACGGACAACACGACGCTGCAGACGTTTCGCGGTTCGTCGAAGCCATCCATGCCAATCCCAATGCGTTGGTGCTCGGGACGCCGATCTTCGACGAAACCGCGCCCAAAAGCCGTCTCTACGGCCGACAGCTGTCCCGGTTGATGGTCTGGCTCACGACCCTTTCGATGGACGTGTCGGATCCGCTCTGCGGTTTTCGCGGGGTTCCCCTCGCGGCGGCGGTGGAACTCCTCGATCGCGTGAAGATGGGGCGCCACATGGAGTTCGATCCCCAATTGGTCATCCAGCTCTACTGGTGCGGCGTTCCGGTTCGGAACCTGCCCACCAGGGTCGTCTATGACGCCGAGGGCCTCTCGCACTTCGACTTCCTGCGCGACAACCTCCGGTTGATTGGCGTCTACGTCCAGGCGCTCGGGGGCATGGTGTTGCGATCACCCAATCTGCTGGCGCGCCGCGCAAGCTCTGCCGCATGAGCGCTGCACACTGGTCGGAGGTCGCGGAGCGCGGGAGTGTCGGTGCGTTGCGTTTCGCCGGCTGGATGCATCGGAACTTCGGACGAAGGCCCATGCAGGTGCTTCTCTGGGGTGCGTCTCTCTATTTCTTCCTGTTCGCACCGAGCGTGCGGCGCGCTTCTCGCCGGTACCTCGAACGGATTTGGGCGACTCCCGAGGGCCGCGCCGCGTTGCGTCGTCCGCCCAGTTCACTCACTGTGATCAAGCACCTCTACGCATTCGCGACGAACCTCTACGATCGGGTCGTCGTCTGGGGAGGTGCGCTCGATGATTACGCGATCGAGCACGACCGTAGTGGCGAGCTTTTCGAATTTGCGCGTAGGAAACAGGGCGCTCTGCTGCTCGGCGCGCACCTCGGTAGCTTCGAGTTGTTGTGGTTCTTGTCCCGCAAATACGATCTCACGGTCAACGTCGTCGTCTTCTACCAGAACGCGGAGCGCATCAACTCATTCTTCGATGCGATCGATCCCGATATGCACCTTCGCGCGATCGGTATCGACCCCACGTCGGTGAGCGCCGCGCTGAATATCAAGGCTTGCATCGACCGCGGCGAGTTCGTAGTGATCCTCGCTGACCGCGTCGCTCCCGGGCAGCGCGCTCGCTGCGCGCAGGCGACGTTTCTCGGCGAGAGCGCATCCTTTCCGTTGGGACCATTTGCGCTCGCCGGCTTGCTCGATTGTCCCGTTCTGATGGCGCTTTGTCTGCGCACCGGAGATTTTCGCTATCGGACCGTATTGCGGCCATTGCGCGGAGGTGGACGCATACCGCGCGGCGAACGTGAGAAGTGCGCGCAGGAACTCCTCGCGCAGTATGTCGGTCTGCTCGAAACCTACTGCCATCGCTTCCCCTACGAGTGGTTCAATTTCTTCGATTTCTGGAACGAGCTACCAGAGCGTTCATCGTGAGTGCGCGTTCGTTTCCCCCGATTGCCGAGTTGGTTCCGCACGCCGATCCGATGCTCTTATTGGATCGGGTCCTCACGCACGAAGCGACCCACACGGTTTGCGCGACGAGTGCCGACCGGAGTCCGCTGTTCGCGAATTCCGATGGAAGCGTTCCGAGCTGGGTGGGCATCGAGTACATGGCGCAATGCGCGGCCGTGCACGGTGAACTCGCGAACCGAATCCGTGGCGAAGCGCCGCGCCCCGGTCTGCTGCTGGGATCGCGCCGGCTCGAGATTCACCAGGATGCCTTTGCGGCTGGAGATCCCCTCGAGGTGACGGCCCGACATCACATGGGGGATTCCGGGCTTGTCGCGTTCGACTGTTCGATTCGATCCGCGTCGAGCGGCGAGACCCTGGTCGAAGGGCGGGTGAACCTCTATCTCTTCAAGGATTGGAGCGAATTCGGCGGGGTGCGCGAATGAGCACAGAGCGTCGAGCGGATCAAGACCCGCGCCGTATCCTGGTGACGGGCGCGAGCCGAGGGATCGGCCGCGCGATCGCGCTCGCGCTCGCGCGCGATGGTTTCGACCTGTCGCTCGGCTATCTGCGGAGCAAGGCCAAGGCGGAGTCGACCGTCGCGGAAATCAAAACGCTCGGGCGGCGCGTGACTGCGCTGTGTTTCGACGTCGCGGATCGTGAAGCCTGCAAGCAGGCCATCACGGCTGACATCGAAATGCACGGCCCCTACTGGGGAGCGGTCTGCAACGCGGGGATTCACTCCGACGCACCCTTTCCGGGTTTATCGGGAGAAGCCTGGGATCGTGTGATTCGGACCAATCTAGACGGGTTCTACAACACCCTCCATCCGCTGGTGATGCCCATGGTGCGCGGCCGTCGCGGTGGCCGGATCGTGACGATCACGTCCGTGGCGGGCCTCACGGGCAACCGCGGGCAGGTCAACTACAGCGCTTCGAAGGCGGGCCTGATCGGCGCTGCGAAGTCGCTCGCGCAGGAGCTCGCGAAGCGCGAGATCACCGTCAACTCTGTCGCGCCGGGTTGGATCGCGACCGAGATGCTCGAAGGTGCGGACGCCGATTCACTCGCGGGCATGGTTCCGCTTCGGAGGCTCGGAACGCCCGAGGACGTCGCGGCCGTAGTAGCGTTCTTGATGTCTCCCGGGGCTTCCTACATCACCGGGCAGGTCCTCTCGGTCAACGGCGGGCTCTATTGATGTTGGGATCAGCCGAGTATCTCGACGTCGCGATCGTGGGAGGTGGGCTCGCGGGGAACCTGCTCGCGCGCCAATTGCATCGGACCGAACCCGAGCTGCGCGTGGGCCTTTTCGAGCGGACGCACCAATGCTCCTACAAGGTCGGTGAGGCCACCGTCGAGATCGCCGCCAACTACCTGATCCGCAAGCAGGGTCTCTCACAATATCTCTACGAAAACCAGCTGCCCAAAAATGGCATCCGCTACTTCTTCGACAATGCCGATCGCGATGCACCCCTCGAAGAGATGAGTGAACTCGGCACCATCAATTTGCCCTTCCATCCCGCCTTCCAGCTCGATCGATCGCGTCTGGAAGCCGACCTGCTCGACATGAATCGCGCTGACGGCGTCCACGTCCGCACCGGCGCCACCGTCGGTCGGATCGCCTTTGGTGAAAAAGGAGATCTCCATCGTTTCGAGGTCTCCAGTGACAGCAGCACGACTTCTTACGAATCCCGCTGGATCGTCGATGCGAGCGGGCGAAGCGGATCGTTTGCGCGCCTCAAGGATCTGAAGGTTGCGGAGGAAATCCACCGCCTGGGTTCGGTCTGGGGCCGCTACGAGGGCGTCGCCGACATCGACGAATGGGGGCCGGAGGAATTTCGCGCGCGCGTACGCCACACCACTCGGCGGTTGTCGACCATTCACTTCTGGTATTCTGGCTACTGGATCTGGTTCATTCCGCTGCGCGGTGGCGCAATGAGTGTCGGCGTGACCGGCAAGCGGATGGCGCAGATGAAGGAGCTGCGCGCTCCCGAGGGCTTCCGCAGCTTCCTCGATGAGCATCGTGCCGTACGCGATTTAATGGTGGGTGCCAAGAACATCGACATCGGCAGCTACACCCAGATCGCCTACGGGACCAAGCGCTTCTTCCATCCCGATCGCTGGGGCCTGGTGGGTGAGGCGGCGACGTCTGCGGATCCCCTTTACAGCCCGGGCAGCGATTTCATTTCGCTCGAAAACGATTATCTGACGGATCTGATCCGGCGCGATCTCGTTGACGACGACGTGGTCGAAATGGCCGAGCGCTGCGAACTCTACGATCGATACATGCAATTTCGGCACGCGGCGACAATGCTTCTATACCGGAATCTCTACGAAGTCCACGGAAGCTACGAACTCGCCTGCGTGAAGTGGGACTTCGACATCGCTTCCTACTACAACCTCTGGGTTTCGTCCTACATGCGCGATCAGCATCTCGACCGCGGTTATCTGGACACACAGCTTCGGTTGAAGCCCTACATCCTGCAAGCCCTCGAAAACTTCTCGAATCTCTTCCAGCGGGTGGAGTCGGCGCTCCGCGAGCGAGGCGACTACTTTCGCGCGAATACCGGCCACTTCTATTACGGGCTTACGAACATCGATTTCGCCAAGGCGGTCGGAACGGACCGCTCCGAGGCAGAGGTCATGAAGCAGACCGAGGAGATCTTCAATCTGGTACGCGCCCAAGCGCTGCAGCTGCTGGGAAAGGCGCCCTCCGCGCGCGAAGTCGAGCCGCTTGACCTGAAGGTCTTTCTCGGTCGCCGTGCAATTGATTGATCGCCGGCGCTTGCGCAACTGGGTCGCCATCGGCGCTTTGGGTTTGTTCATCGGTGCGGGCGTGGTCGCTTATCCTTTCGTGCTTCTGGGTGCGACGTCGCGCTTCGGCGTCTCGGGTGTCGCCGCTGCACTGTTGATCTTTGCGGCGATCTCCTTCGCGCTGCCGGGTCGGCGTGGGATCGAAGCGCTGCGGAGGGGCGCCGCGCCGAGTGTCGGCATCCCCATCCTGCTCGTGGCAGCCGTGTCCACACGGGATGCCCTCTACCTCCAGCTCGTGCCGAGCGCTGTCTATCTGACCCTGGCCGGTTGGTTTTACGCGAGTCTTCGATCCGACGATTCGGTCGTCGAACGCGTGGCGCGCTTTCTCGTTCCGGAGGCGCCCGAATTCATTCGCCCCTATTGCCGCAAGGTGACCGGGCTATGGGCGGCATTCTTCGCCGCGAGCGCGCTCGTAATTGCGTCTCTCGCGCTTGCCGGTGCCGGATCGGGATGGGCGTTCTTTACTGGGAAACTCGTCTACGCGCTGATGATCGCAGCGAGCCTCGTCGAATTCCTTGTCCGCAAAACGTGGTTCCGGTATTACTTCCACGGTGGTTGGTTCGATCGCCTCTGGCGGCGACTCTTCCCGCCGGAAAACACACCCGAAGGCCGCCGGTCGATGCAGCACATCGCGGATTATTGGAGGGGATACGATGGCTAGGGAAGCCTTTGCAGCGCTCTCGCTGATCGCACTAGCCGGGTGGGGCTCCCAAGGCGAAATACGGCAATCCGTGAGGTCGGTTTCGAGTCTTGGGTCAGGCTCCTAGTTGAACAGGCAGTTTTCGGCGTAATCCGCGGCCTCGTTGGCGCTCCAATCGGCCTTCGGTTTGTCGGCCATCTTTTCGCACCAGGCCTTGCTTCCCACTTCGGGTGAGCAGGCGTACACCAATAGCGCGAGAGCACCGCCGCAGCCCACCAGTGCCAGGCGAATCGCATTTCGCTTCATGGATGGCTCCTTGGTCATTTCGGCGCTTCGGCCCTGCGCGGCGTAGAAGGTCGATCGTGGGGTCGTCTACTTCTGGAACTTTACGACCCTTCCCGTCAGTACCACATTGGCGATCACGTCACCGGCCGCACAGCGGTACTGCGTCGCACTGACGAGATCATTGTGCTTGGTGATCGACTTGATGTCGACGACCGCGTTGGCGCCGAGTTTAGTCGCTCGGTTTTGCAGTGAGATGATCGCGGACAGAAAGGCGATCGCGCAGGCTTCTTCGTCGCTCTTGTTGAACGCGTTGGTCCGCTTGTTCGCAGTGAAGACGCCGAAATCACGGGCCACTTTGGCGTGCTTTTGCCCCGACATGTAGAACGGAGCGTCGAGGAGTTTGGCTTTTCCAGTCTCGCTTTCGGCGGCTTCCTTGACGCTGAGATCGTGAAATGTGCTGCGCGCGTTGGCTTCCGACGACGCGAACAAGCAGAGCAGGCAGCCGAGGAGAATGCCGTAACGACGTTTCAGGGTAATTCCCTCCGACACGCCTTCCGGCTGTGATCAGTCAGTTTGACTGGCCGGCCGATACTACCCTTTTGAAACTCATTCAGGTAGATGTTCAGCGCTCGCTGCGCGGGAGTTTCAACGGGCCCGAGCCGAACCCGGGCCAGATGCGCGCCATTCCAAACACCGTGCGAATCGCAATCCAACCCGCTGTGATCACCCAAATGACGGTGAGCGCGTTCGGGCCCACAGGATCGATCCCGTAAAGCGCGATCAGTCCGGCCAGGGTGCTCGCGATCATCGCATTGCGGAGAAAGCGGTAGTCGCTCGCCCCCCAGTGGATCCCGTCGGTCACGAACGCGAGCGCGTTCACGGGTTGGGCGAGCGCGTAGGCGAGCCACGCGGCGCTGAACATGCCGTGGACTTCGGGCGGTAGAAACGCCGCGGCCACCGCGCCCGATGAGGCAACCATGGCGATCGTGAGCGCGATTCCCATCCCCACTCCCCAGAGACAGGCAACCGCGGCGGCGCGTCGCGCGTAACGAATCTTACCGGCGCCGAGAAAAAAGCCGATCAGGCTCTGCGCCGCCGTTCCGAATGCGTCGAGCAGCAGCGCGCTGAGGATCCAGAACTGCCGGATGACGTGGTGGACCGCTCCTTCGTCTGCGCCCAACAGCGTGGCCGCTCTGGTCGCCAAGACGATGAAGAAGATCAGCGATCCCGTCCGGAAGAAAAGATCGCGTCCGACGGTGAACAGGCTTCTCGCGCTGCGCCAGTGAATTCGATCGGGCCAGCCGAGGCGGCGTCGAACGGCATCGAGGGCCCAGAACGCACCGAGCCACTGGCTGACGACGCTCGCCCAAGCGGCGCCCGCAATTCCGAACGCGGGAATCGGGCCGAGACCGAAGATCAGCACAGCGTCGAGCGCGATGTTCAACGCGTTCAGCGAGAGCGCAATCGCGAGCGGCGTGCGCATGTCCTGCAGACCGCGCAGCGCACCGAAAGCCGCCATTGTGATCAAGATCGCCGGGCCGCTGAGCAGGCGAATCTTCAGGTAGACGGTGGCCGCGCTTTGAATCTCGGCGTCGTCGCTCATGAAGTCCATCGCGACTTCGAGGCCAAGAAAACCGATCGCCGCGAGCGCGCAACCGATCAAGGCACCCAGAGCCATCGCAAGACCGGACGCATCGCGACCGCGCGACCGCGCGCCGGTTCCGTCCGCGTGTGCGACCTCCGTCTGGGTGCCGATCCCCAGGAAATTGAACGCCCAGAAGACGCCCGAGAGCACCGCGGTGCCGATTCCGAGTCCCGCAAGCGGTGTGGTTCCGAGCCGCGCGATGAAGGCGGTGTCGGCGAGCCCCGTGAGCGGCTCCGCGATCAGCGATACCAGCACCGGAAATGAGAGGGCGAGCAGCGTCCGATGCGGTCGTTGTACGAACGGGTGTTGGCCGGTCGACGATTCGGTCAAAATCCCTCGGCGTCGTGGTCGATCTTCCACATCAGTGACGGAAAGAACCGGCGCAGCCGCCAAGCCGCCTGGGTGTGCGCGCCCGGGAACACCCAGAACTTCCCACGATCGACCGCGCGATCGACCGCATCGAGAACGATCTCGGGTCGCATCGGCTTCGGACCCGTCTTGAGGATCCTGGGTTTGGAGGTGGCCTGCGCGAGCAATGGTGTGTCGACCTGCGAGGGGCAGACGCACGAGATGTGGACACCCTTGCCGCGGTTTTCGTGGTAGAGGACTTCCGTGAACGCCACGCTCGCAAACTTCGAAGCGTTGTAGGCGCCAAAGTGCAGCGTGGGAATCCAACCCGCGATCGACGCGAAGTTGACCAGGGCGCCGCGGCCCCGCTCGAGCAGCCGCGGAAGTGTCGAAAGACTCACGTTGACGACGCCGCCGTAGTTGATGTTCATCACGCGATGGATCTCGTCGGGATCCTGGTCGAGTAGCAGCGCGGTGGGTTGGATCGCCGCGCAGCCGTAGACACGCTCGATCGGGCCGAGCTCCGACTCGACGGTCTTGACGACGGCTTCCACTTCCTGACGGTCGGTGACGTCGAGGTGCCAGGTCCGAATCGAATCGCAGCTGGCTGCGGTCTCGCGCAATCCCTGTTCGTTGATGTCGGCGGCGGCCACGATGCCGCCCGCGCGCGACCAACGCTGCGCGGCGAGGCGCCCGAGGCCACTCGCCGCGCCCGCTACGAAACAGACCTTGTTGTGGGCATCCATTCGCTGTCCCTTCGGCTCGAACGATCCGAGCATCGCGCAGGCCATGATCGCACGGCTTGCGGAGTTTGCGCGGTCAAAGATCGATGCGCGAGACCTTCATACCGGATTCGATTTCGTCGGCCAGCGCGCGGTTGCAGGTCAGGATCCACACCTGCCGCGTTGGTGCCATGTCGCCGAGCAGCGCGTAGACCCCGCGTCGCCGGCGATCGTCCATTCGGAGCAGCGCGTCGTCGAGAATCAGCGGGAGCCGCTCACGACCTTCGTCGAGGTGGTCGAGCATGCCGAGGCGCAGGCAGAGGAAGATCTGATCCAGGGTTCCTCGGCTGATCGGATCCCCGACCTCGATCGGTTCGCTGCGCCCTTCGAGCGTGACGCCGAGCAGCCCTTCGCCATCGTCCAACAGGTCGATGCGCCGATAGCGGCCTTCGGTGATTCTCTCGAAGTAACTACTGGCACGGCGCAATACGTCGGGTTGGTGGAGTTCGCGAAACTCGCGCTCCGCGCGCGCGAGGATCGATTCGAGCAGCGCGAGCCGATCGCGCTCGCGTTCGCTAGACGCGATCTCGTCCCGAATCTCACGGACCGCGTCGGCTGTGTCGGAGAGCGCGCCCGCGGTATCTCCGCTCAGCAACTCGGTGAGCTGTCCGAGTCGCCTTTGTTTCGCGGAGAGTTGCTCGTCGAGTTTGTCTAGCGCGTGGTCGCGTGCGGCGCTGACCTCGGGCAGCCAGGGCGCGTCAGCGGGCGGGTTCTCAGCGACGACGCGTGGATCGCGCTCGAACGCCGCAAAGCGCGGGTTTTCGCGTAAGTCGGATGCGTTCTGGCGCAGAAATTCCGACTCTTTTTGCCGCGCTTCGATGCGCCGAAAGGCTTCCTCGAGATCGCCGCAGCCGGGCTCGGCATTCCGAACGACCGCATGAAGTTTGTCGCGGTACTCGAGTTTGCGGTTCAGCCCCGGTTTCAACTTTTCGATCAGCCGCTGCGCTTCTTCGCGCTCGCGCCGGTCCCGCTCGCATTCTTCGCGCTCGGCGCGGGCGGACTTGAGCGCGGCGCGCAGCCGCGCGACGAGCAGCTCGCCATCGCCATCGGTCTCGACACCGACGCGCCCGCACAGCGCTCCCCAGGCGCTCTCGCGCTCGAGGATCTCGGTTTCGAGCCCTGCCGAGGCGCTCTCGCGGTCGCGCGCATCTGCGAGTGACCGCTGGATGCCAACGAGCAAGCCAATGAGCCGCTGGAGCGCAGCTGGACTCGCCGACAGCGCTTGCGGAAACGCGAGTTCGCCGAGCAGCGCGCCTAGTTCGCGCGGCGCGGGCACTGGCTCGCTGCGAACGCGCGGCCGGGCGAAGAAGCCTACGAACAGCGCGGCGATCAGCAGTAGCGCGCCGGCGAAGAGCAGCCGCGCATCGAGCTGCGCGTAGAAGCCGAGCCCAATCAACGTGAGCCCCGCGCAACCCGCGATCGGCTCCCAGATTCGCGCGCGAGCGCGCGTGGGCGCGGCGCTTGCGAACTCATGATCGCGCGCGTCTGACCACTCCGTGGCCGCGCTCGCGAGTGCTTCGATCGGTACGGCAGCCGCGGTCGCGAGTTCGGCGTCGCCGGGCTGGCCGCCAAGCGCGGCGCGCAGTTCATCGCGCGCGCGCTCGCGCGCCTTGCCGGTGTCCTGCTGTTGCTCGGCAAATCGTTTTCGATCAGCGTTCCAGCGCGAGAGATCCTCGGACGCGCGCTCGATCTCCGTTGAGCACTCCAGCACCCGGCCCGCGGCTTCGCCGAGCGACAACCCGGTTCGCGCGAGGCGAGCGCGTGGCTCTCGCAGTTGCGATTCGTGCTCTTCGATTTCCGCCTCGAGTTCACTCGGGCGGATGAGTCGGCGATCTCCTAGTGCGGACAGATCGACCGCGGGCCCGAGCGCGCGCTGGCGTCGATTCCATTCGAAGAGCGCGCCGAGAAGCGACACGTCCGCGCGTTCGCATTCGAGCTCGCGCTTGCGCGCGCGCAGCGCATTCAGCTCGATTTCGATCTCCGCGCGCTCCGAGCGCGCAGCGCGCAACGCGCGGTCGCGCTCCTGGGCTCTTCCGAATCGCTCGCGGGTTTCTTTCAGCCGCTCCCGGAGCCGCTTCGCGGCGGGCTTTCCGCGCTTGTCGGGGCGCCAGAGATTTTCGCAATCCGCTCGCAGGGCGTCCCGGATCTCCGCCGGCGAGCGCAGCGCAAGCGCGCTCGTGCGCGGCATCAGGAGATCGTCGATGTTGGCCCGCGTGGTCGGATCCAACGCAGCGAGCTGCTCGAGTTCGAGCGAGTAGAGTTCGCGGAAGACTTCGCGCGATAGCCAATCCACCCACGGGAGCGCGCGGTTTCCGCGGTTCTTGCCCGAGAAGCCTGAGCCGCCTTTCGCAAGCCGCAACCTGCCCGCCTTTTGCAGCACCCGTTCCACTCCGTGCAGTTCGCCGGTGTCGAGCCGGAGTTCGCACACGAGCTGAAGCGTCTGCGGGTTGTCGGGATCCCATTGGGCGAGCGGGTGCAGCTCGCGGTCCGCGGGCTTGAAGCCGTAGAGGGTCGTCTCGATGGCCGCGCGGAACGAGGACTTGCCCGCTTCATTTTCGCCGTACACGAGGACGATGTCGGAGTCGACCGCGAAGGTGCGCCGTTCGAGCGGGCCGAACGCGACGACTTCGAGGCGAATGAACCTCACGCCTCGTCTCCTGCGATGCTGCGTTCGATCAACTCCTCCGGAAGCTCGGAGAGTAGAGCTTGTAGATAGGCGATGCGTTCGCTCGGGTCGACGGACGTCGCTAGATCATCGGGCGCGAGTTCTTCGAGCAGAGCGTCGTCGCGAGTCGCTTGTTCGATCAGTTCGAGCGCGCGCGCGATCGCACTCGGCGACTCGCGCAGCAGATTCCGATCGATCGGGCGCACGACGCCCTCGGCGCGCAGCTGGATTTCGAGCGCGCCCGTTGTCGCCTGAAGCTCCTCCTCGATCGCTTCGCGCTCCTCGGGCCTTCGCAGCATCGGTGCCAAAAATGTCTCGCCGACGAGCTCGATGCGAACGATGAGTTCGTCGCGGCCCGCGCCAAGCGCGCTGAGCGTTTCGCTGAGCTGCGCGACCAGCGCGTGGGCGGAAGCGCAATCCGCGATCCGATCGACCCGGACCCGCTCCCAGCGCACCGGTGCGAAGGGCACGAATTGCGGCTCGGCGGCGACACCCGATTGCGCCTCCACGACGAGCCCGCCCTTTGCGCCGGTCTCGCGCGGATTGCGGCCCTGGAGGTTGCCCGCGTAATGGACGGGCTGGCCCGGCACCGCGCACTGGCGGATGTGGATGTGTCCGAGCGCCCAGTAGCTGTACTCCGCGCGCTCGAAGTCCCGCTGCCCTGATGGCGCGTAGCGGTCGTGCTGGCCCGCTCGCGGTGTGCTCTCGACGTGCGTGTGGAGCAGGCCAATCAACGGGAGGTCCGTCGCGACGGCCGGGAAGCGCGCCGCGAGGTTGTCGCTCTCGGCGGCGCTCGGATGTCCGGCCCCGACCACCACACCGACGGGCGTTCCATCGCGATCGGTGACGGTCACGCGTTGCGGATGCCGATCGCGAAACACGTGAACCCGCTCGCGCGGCGCACCGGCCGGGTCGGTTTCGAGGCTCAGCCGGATCGAGCGGTGCCGCGGGCCGCCCGGGTCGTGGTTTCCGCACACCGCGAGAAACCAGACGCCGGCCTCCTCGAGTCGCTGCACCTGCCGCTGGATCGCGAGTTCCGTCTGGAGCGAGAGCAGGGGATCGTCGTAGAGATCGCCGGCGGCGAGGACTGCGTGGAGCCGGTGGTCGATCGCGTAGTCGACGGCGTTCTCGAAGGCTTCGAGCGCGGCGCGCCGCAAGCGCTTGCGAGTGGCCGCTCGACCGCCGAAGCTCGTCTCGAGGTGGAGGTCAGCGAGGTGTAGAAACCGAAACCCCGTCATTTCCGACGGGGATGGTAACTCAGGCCGCCTTCGTCGCCTTCTTCGGCGCTGACAGCGCCTTCTGGATCTGGTGTTTGAGTTTGAGGCCGACCGGCGCGAGCTTCGCGTCTTCGCGGGACAGCAGGTAGGCGTCGAGGCCGCCGTTTCGCTGCACCGATCGCAGCGCGCGCGTGCAGATCCGCAACTTGATGTCCTTGCGCAGCGCGTCGCTGTGAAGCGTCGCCTTCTGCAGGTTCGGGACGAAGCGCCGATTGGTTCGGTTTTTGGCGTGGGACACGTTGTGTCCGTACAGGCTCTCTTTGCCCGTGAGCTCGCAGCGGCGCGCCATTGTGCTCTCCTACTTCTTGGTCATGTAGCGGCGCCGGAAGCGGTCGATCTTGCCGTCGGCATCCAGCTCGCGCATCGTGCCCGTCCAGAACGGGTGGCTGCAGGACGAGATATCGAGCTTGATGACCGGGATCTGCTCGCCGTCGACTTCGCGCGTCTCCTTCGAGGTCATCGTCGATCGTGTCACCCACTCTTCCTGGGTCGCGCTGTCGATGAACAGGACCTTGTGGTACTTGGGATGGATGCCGGACTTCACGGCGCGCTCCTACCAGCTCGACTTGCGGACGCCGGGCAGCTGGCCGCGGAGGGCCATTTCGCGAAACGCGATTCGCGAGATACCGAACTTGCGGTAGAAACCGCGCGGTCGACCGGTAACCGCACAGCGCCGCTTCAGTCGCGTCGGGCATGAATTGCGCGGGAGCTTCGCGAACGCCTGCTGGATCTCGAACTTCTCTTCCATCGATACATTCGGATCATTCAGGCGTTTGCGCAGCTCGGCGCGCTTCTCGGCGTACTTCGCGATCAATTTGATGCGGCGCTGATCGCGCAACACCTGGGATAGCTTGGCCAATCGGAGACTCCTGCGCCCGTTGAGGGGATTCGGGAAACTATCGGTCGGCCCCCGCGTCCGCAAGGCTCTCGGCCCGCCAAAGCAGACCCCCCCGGGGAAGATCCATTTTCGGATCCCCGACGCCCGCCGGCTCGCTTATGCTACCCCCCTTGCTCGTCGCGATTTTCTCGTTTCCGAGCCTTTTTCGAGCCCAAGATGAGTTCCGACAACCAGCGCGTGCGATCGATTGACCCCGAGACCCTCCCGAAGCACTTCGCGGCGATCGAAGCCGAGAAGCGCTGGGATGACCGCTGGGAGGCCTGGGGAACCTACCGATACGATCCCACGCGCCCGCGCGACGAGACCTTCGTCGTCGACACCCCGCCGCCGACAGTCTCCGGTTCGTTGCATATCGGTCACCTCTTCTCCTACAGCCACACCGATACCGTGGTGCGCTTCCAGCGCATGCGCGGGCGGAACATCTTCTACCCGATGGGTTGGGACGACAACGGCGTTCCCACCGAGCGCCGCGTGCAGAACTACTTTCACGTGCGCTGCGATCCGCGTATCGCCTACGAGCCGAACTTCGCACTCGAACCCGCGACCGCGAAGATCCGCAAGCAGCGACCGCGCGAAATTTCGCGCCAGAACTTCATCGAGCTCTGCCACGGCGTCACCGAGGAAGACGAGCAGGCATTCATGGAAGTGTGGCGCCGCACGGGCCTCTCCGTCGACTGGACGCAGACCTACGCGACGATCGATGATCACTGTCGGCGGCTCGCGCAGCTGAGTTTTCGGGACCTCTTCGAGAAGGGGCACGTCTACAACGTCGACGCGCCGTTCATGTGGGACGTCGATTTCCAGATGGCGCTCTCCCAGGCCGACGTCGAGGATCGCCTACAGACCGGCGCATTTTACGACATCGAGTTCGGCGTCGACGGGCAAGATCGCGGCTTCGCGATATCGACGACGCGACCCGAGTTGCTGCCGGCTTGTGTCGGCGTGACCGCGCATCCCGACGACGATCGCTACAAGAACCTCTTCGGAAAGCACGCGCTGACCCCACTGTTTCGCGTGCCGGTGCCGATTTTTCCGAGCGAAGTCGCCGATCCCGAGAAGGGCACTGGCATCCTGATGGTCTGCACGTTCGGCGACTCGACGGACGTCGATTGGTGGCGCCAAGAGGGCCTTGCGCTGCGTCAGCTCATCGGCCACGACGGGCGACTCGTCTCCGTGGAATTCGGGTCGGAGAACTTTCCAAGCCGCGCTGCTGAATCCGCGAACCGCTACTATTCGGAGTTCGTCGGCAAGAACGTCGCCCAGGCCCGCAAGGTGATCGCCGAGCTGCTGCGCGATCCCGCGGGCAGCGCGACGGGAAAGGGTGCGCCGCTCCTCGGTGAGCCGAGACCCGTCGAGCACGCGGTCAAATTCTACGAGAAGGGCGATCGCCCGCTCGAATTCGTGCAGACCCGCCAGTGGTTCGTGCGCCTACTCGACAAGAAGCAGGCCCTTCTCGAAAAGGGCGAGCAGATCCGATGGCATCCGGATTTCATGAAGGTGCGCTATCGCGATTGGACCGAGGGGCTGAAGCTCGATTGGTGCATCAGCCGCCAGCGCTACTTCGGGGTGCCGATCCCGGTCTGGTATCCGCTTGACGACGATGGAAATCCCGACTACGCGAATCCGATCGTCGGCGAGCGCGAGCAGCTACCCGTCGATCCGATGAGCGACGTCCCTCATGGCTACACGGCTGAGCGCCGTGATCAGCCGGGCGGCTTTTCGGGCGAGCCCGACATCTTCGACACCTGGTTCACGAGTTCGTTGACGCCGCAGATCGGATCCCACTGGGAAATCGACGACGCGCGCCACGCGCAGCTCTTTCCCGCGGACATCCGGCCGCAAAGCCACGAGATCATCCGCACCTGGGCGTTCTACACCATCGCAAAGGCGCTGCTCCACGAGGATCAAATCCCCTGGAAGAACGTGTTGATCTCGGGCTGGGTGCTCGACCCCGACCGCAAGAAGATGTCGAAGAGCGCGGGCAACGTTCAGACGCCGCTGCCGCTGATCGATCAGTTCACCGCTGACGCCGTGCGCTACTGGGCATCGAGCGCGCGGCTCGGCACAGACACCGCCGCTGACCCGAAGATCTTCAAAATCGGCAAGCGACTGTCGACCAAGCTCTTCAACGCGGGAAAGTTCGTGCTCTCACAGACCGCCGACGTGCATCCGATCGTGAACGAACTCGATCGCTCGTTCATCGCAAGACTTCGCGACCTCGTCGAGCGCAACACGCGCTGTTTCGAGGACTTCCAGCACGCCGTCGCGTTGCAGGAAACCGAGAGTTTCTTCTGGACCCACTTCACCGACACCTACCTCGAGCTCGTCAAACACCGGGCGCGAGCCGAGGGCGCGGGCAACGCGTCGAGCCGGGGTTCGGCGGTCGCGGCGCTGCGGCTCGGTCTCGATGTGCTGCTCCGGCAGTTCGCGCCGTTCCTGCCGTACATCAGCGAGGAAGTCTGGTCGTGGGTGTACGCGGAGGAAAGAGGCGAGCGGAGCATCCACCGCGCGCCGTGGCCCGGTAGCGAGGATTTCCGGGGCATCGAGCCGCCGTCGAGCGATGCGAGTTTCGATGTCGCGGTGGCCTGCTGGGCGGCGATCAACAAGAGCAAGGCCGATGCGGAGGTCTCGATGGGGCGAGAGACGCTGCGGCTCACGATCGCCGCGAGTCCGAAGAGCCTCGCGCTGCTCGAACCGGTTCTCTCGGACGTGCTCGCGGCCGCGCGCTGTGAGAATCACGCGCTCGCCGGGCGCCCCGAACTCGAGGAGGGGGTTTTCGAGATTCTCGACGCCGAGTTCGCGCCGAAGGCCGAGAAGGCGCCTCGCTAGACCGCTATCTACCTGAAGTTACAGTCTTTTTTACAATCTTGAAAAAATCGAAAAAAATCGAGAACCGGCCCGCGCCCCGAGGAGTCTCAGTCCCCAGAAGCACTGTGACTCTTCCTCCTTGTGATTCAGGGTGCGGCCAAAGGGGGTCGGTGTTCGCGACGGGAATCGATCCGCGCGGGTGCCGGCCCCCGCTCCTTATGGCTTCCGCCCGCGGTTGTAGACCTGCAGCCTCTCGCCCTTGGTCGCAGACCAGCATCATCAGGCGCCAGTTTTCAACGAAGGGGTCGGCCTTCCCGGCCGATGAGTTCGAGCATCCGCGGATAGAGCTCGCCGCGGATCCTTTCGTATTCCGCTTTCACGTGTTCCCGGTACCACTCGGAGGCATCAACGGTCTCGACATCGACAAATCCTGCCTGGTTTAAGCACGCGTAGCATATCCTTGTACATGCTGAGTTTGTCCGCGATCTGGGTAAATGCGCCGGAACTCACCATAAAATCGAACGACTCGTCGACAAACGTGAGCGGTCCGGGTGCGACCACGCGGAAATCGGTCTTCGCATCGAGCCCGGCGCGAGAGCCTAACACGGATCGATTGACGGCCGGGGCGGTTTGAGGCCGCCGGAGCCCTTGTTCGGTCGGGTCGGACCGGTCACCCTTGGGTTGAAAGCGACGAGAGGAGTGCTGAAATGGCCACCTACCAGGGCAGTTGTCATTGCGGGGCGGTTCGCTTCGAGGTCGATGGCGAAATCGAGGATGTCGTGGTCTGCAATTGCTCGATCTGCTCAAAGACCGCCTACCTGCATTGGCACGTCGAACCCGCGCAGTTCAAATTGCTGACCACCGAGGCAGTGATCCGCAACTACCAGTTCGGGACCATGACGTCAAAGAACTACTTTTGTGAAAAATGCGGAATTTCTCCGTTCCGACATTCTCGGAGCGATCCCGAAAAGGTTGACATCAATCTTCGATGCCTGGGAGACGTGGAAGTCGATTCAATTCCGACGCAATTGTTCGATGGGCGGGACTGGGAAGAGGCGGTGAAGGGTTGACTCAGCGCTCCCGTCACGCTCTTTCTGCCGCACGTCAGATTGAATAGTGCACGATCCGCCAGGCTTTGACCTTGTCGTCGTAGCTGATCGAAGCGTTGGCCGGGCTCGTCGAGGGGAGGCGGTGGTATTCGATGCCGCTGTCCGGCGGCAGCTGCGGGAGTACGTGCTTGCGCCAGGAGGCCGCTGCCTTGGCGCCGTTGAAGCAGATGGTGCGGATCTCCGGGTGGCCCCGCAGGAAATCTTCAAAGGGATTCGAGACGATCGAAGGCTCCTCGATGTCGGAGTCGAGACTCGTCTCGCGAACGCAGGACTGCATGACGTCCCAGAGCGCGATGCCGTGCTCGCGTAGGCGCGCGATCCGACTCTCGTACGGGGCGCGCGGGTCGAAGTCGAACAGCGCCCCCAGGATCTTCCAGAACGCGTTCTGGGGATGTGCGTAATATTGCCCCTCGCGCAGGGACATATTACCGGGCATCGAGCCGAGGATCAGCACTCGACTCGCCGCATCGGAAATGGGATCGAAGCTATGAACACGCATCGTCAACCCACCGGGCTCGTGTTCGAGGCCGGAAGATACCACGAGCGTTTCCCCATTTCTTTCGGGAAATGTCTCCGATCAAATCCGTTGCTCTAGACGCTCGCGCTCTCGTCAGAGGTCGAATCTCATCTGCATGAAATACCCATTCCCCCACTGCCGACTCTGCTGGTAGGAATCGATCTGCGAACGGCGCTACTCGAGGTAGGTGCCCAGGTAACCGGTGCCCGCGCGCTTTGCTTCCGCGAGCAGTGCGGGCGTGATCTCGCCGTGTTCGATTACGGACAAGGTGAAGATCAAATCCGTGATTTCGATGAAGTAGTAGAACGCGTTTCGCATCTCATCGGTATCGGGCAGCTCGAAGTGCTCAGCGAACACCTCGTACATGACGTTGCCGACGGCTCGGTCGTTGATCCGGTCAGCCTGTTTGACTTCGGGCGGTGTCTTGCCGCCGATCAGCAGCTGGCGCGCGGGCGGGTTTTCCGCGTAGATCTGCACGCCGACGTCGATCAGATGCTCGGCGAGCGCCTGCCAACTCTTGCGCCTCGATGGCGGCACCTTGCGCCGGTGGGCTTCGATGAATTGATCGCTGAGTTCCTTGGCGAGTGTCGAAAACACGTCGAAGCGGTTCGCGAAAAAGTAGTAGGCCGAGCCCTCGGGGACGCCCGCTTTGTCGGCGATGTCGCGAAACGAGACGTCCTCAACCGGCCTCACACACAACAGATCGTAGGCGGCCTTCAACAGCAGCTTGCGGCGCTTCCTGCCGCGTTTTCGCGTTGCCGACGGCGCCTTGCGGAGGCCAATTTTCTGTCGGGTGGACACGCGCTCTATGCGATCGGAGTCGGCTGCTGTTGCGTGATGCAGTGCACCCCGCCACCCCCGATGGCGATGTCGTGTATCTGCAACTGCACGATCTCTCTTTCCGGATACAGTTTGCGATAGGTTGTAACGGCCGCGTCGTCGCGCTCGTAGCCGTAACCTGGAACAATCACCGCACCGTTCGCGAGGTAGGCGTTCAGGTAGGAACTGCAGCCGCCATTCCATACCCCGGGGTGGTAGATGCCCTCCTGGATGAATTCGAGCTGCAGTTCGCGTCCTTTGGCGTCCTTTTGGTTCTTCAGCGCCGCCGTATTGATCTGTCCGATGTCATGGTGCGGATCGGTCTTGTCCGGGTTGACTTCCACGAGTACACGCCCGGGCTCGATGAACGCGGCGATTCCGTCGATGTGTCCGTCGGTCTCCGTGTCGGTCACATCGCCGGGGATCCAGACGACCTTCTCCGCACCGAGGGTACGACAGAGCTCCGCCTCGACCTCTGCCCGGGTCCAGTTCGGATTCCGGTTCTTGTTGAGAAAGCACGTCTCGGTCGTGATGACGGTCCCTTCTCCGTCCACCGTGACGCCCCCGCCTTCGGCGACGAGTTTGGACGGGTATTCCCGGACGCCCGCGAGCTCGAGGATGCGCGATCCCATCAGGGCGTCCTGGTCGTAGGGATCGTATTTCCCCCCCCAGGCGTTGAACTCCCAGGTCGATCCAGCCAGCTCGCCCGCAGCATTGACGAGAAAGTTGGGCCCGGAGTCCCTCGCCCAGGAGTCGTCGATCGACATTTCGAAGATCTCGACGCCATCGTTCAACAGCGCGCGCGCGGCCTCGAGCTTGTGGGTCGGAACGAGCATCTTCACGGGCTCGAAGCGGGCGATCGCATTGGCAACGTCCGTGTAGGCCTGCTGCGTTCGTTGCGCTTTGGCCCAGAGGCCTTCCCTGCAGGGCCAAGCCATCCAGCAGCAGCTGTGCTCGGTCCACTCACCGGGCATGTAGAAACCGTTGTCGTGCGGGTCGGTTTGGGATGCTGTCGATTTCACGATTTCACCTCTGCTCGTTGGGGTTGGGTCTTGCGAACGGAGAAGAAGAAGCCGGTGATGGACATGATCAACAGCGCAATCGCGACCAGAAACACGCGTTGGTAGTGACCGACCGCTACCACGCTCGCGGCGAGTCCGGGCCCAACCGCTATGCCGATCGTCGCAGCGGACGTGCCCGCCGCAACCGCGCTTCCATTGGGATCCAGCGACGCCATCAGCGTCTGGATGAAAGGCAGACAGAACGCCCACGAGAACCCGAGGCAGATTCCCGCCATCAGATACCCGGCGAATGTCTCGCCGCTGATCAGCAGGATGAGCCCGAGGATCTCGACAGCGATGCCGAACGCGAGTGGGCCGATCGTGCCGAAGCGGCGGCCGATCACGACGATCGTAAACGCCCCCGGAATGCCCGCCAGCGAGGCGATCATGAGCGCCGTGCCGATCTTCTGATTAGAGAACGCGAGCGCAACACCGAGTCTTTCGAGGTAGGTGTATTGTGTCGTGTTGGCCGCCTCGAACAATCCGTATCCGATCAGAGCGAGTATCGTGACCGCGGCGAACAGCACGCTCCGTTCGGTTCTTCGCTCTGCGCCGGTCCAATCGTCGATCGCCCTTCCGGGCAGGTACCTCGCAAGCGCGAGCGCCAGAAGATCGAATGCGGCGAACAGCAGGAACATTCCCTTGGCGCCCAACGCTGCTGAATAGACCGGAAGGATGTAGCAGCCGAATCCGGCGACGGTGAACTGCAGCACCGCGAACAGGCCGTAGCCGCGCTCGACATCGTCGAAGCGTGCGATTGCGGAAATCGCGGCGATTTGAGCCGCGCCGCTCGCCAAGCCGGTCGTGAAGCGGATGAGCAGAAACGCTGTGGATGCAGCTGCAATATGGGCCGAGATCACGTCTGCCAACACCGCAATCGCCAATGCGACGGTCGCCGTCCGGCGCAGGTCCACCCGATGCATTCGAAAAGCTATGAAGAGCGCAACGAGCGAGAATCCGAAAAAATTCGCCGACGCGACCCATCCCGCGAACGATTCCGACAACGCGGCTTCGTCAACGAGCACGCCGACCATCGCCGGCAGCACCAGAAGCGGCAGAAGGGTGACCGTGCCGATCACCGAGTAGGCGGAAAGCTGCTGCAGGTTCTCGATTCGCATCGGCTCAGGAAGTAGGGAGTGTGTGTTGTCCGTCGAGCGTCAGAAGCGAACCGTAGAGGTCGGGACGTCGGTCTCGAAATACACCCCACGAGCGCCGATAGAGGCGTACCTCGTCGAGGTCGATCGTCGCGGTGAGAACGATTTCGCTCTTTCGGTCCGCGCTTTTCACGATCGCGCCCAGATGGTCGGTGATGAGCGACGAGCCGTAGAATTCCATCTCGACGGCGTTGCTCGACTCTTTGCCGATCCGATTAGACGCAATCACGGGTATGATGTTTGCCGCCGCATGTCCGCGCATCACGGTCTGCCAGTGATCCTTGCTGTCGAGATCCGGTGAGTAGACTTCGCTGCCGATGGCCGTCGGATACAACAACAGTTCAGCGCCCTTCAACACCATCGCGCGCGCCGCCTCTGGAAACCACTGGTCCCAGCAGATGCCGACGCCAATGCGCGCGTAGCGCGTGTCGACGGCTTGAAACCCGGTGTCACCCGGGGTGAAGTAGAACTTCTCTTCGTAACTCGGGAAGTCTGGGATGTGGCTCTTGCGGTAGTGGCCCGCGATGCTGCCGTCGGCGTCCACGATTGCGACGGCGTTGTAGTGTGCGGGACCCGCTCGCTCGAAGAAAGACACGGGCAGGACCACTTCTCGCTCTCTAGCGACCTTTTGCATGCGCTGGATGGTCGGTTGCTCGTCGATCGGATGGGCGAGGTCGAAGTGTTTGGTCTGCTCGTCGATGCAAAAGTACGGCGTTTCGAACAGTTCCTGAAGCAGGATGATCTGCGCGCCCTCGTCTGCAGCCTGGTGTACCAGCGCTTCCGCTCTCGCGACATTGGCTTCGATGTCCCAGCTGCAGCGCATCTGGGTACAGGCGACGGTGACTTGCATGCGAATCTCCAGCCGAGGAGGTACAATAGATACTCGTGTTAACTCGACTTTAGCGAGATGTCAACGACCCGAGCGCCGCTCCCGATCGGAGTGATCCGGCAGAGCGCCGCGGCAGGGTCCCCGTGCGGCCGCTTGCCGGGTCCTCTACGTCTTGTTCTCTTCAATGATCAGAACTTCAACCGTATCCTTGGGGCCGATATACCAGCAGGCAAGCATGCCCGTGATGCTGACGATGATGGAGCCGAATAGCGCGGACGAGAACCCCGCAACCGAAAATCCTGGCACAAGAAAGGCCGACAAACCGAGCATGGCCGCATTCACGATGAAAAGGAAAAAGCCCAGAGTGATGAGCGTAAATGGAATGGTCAAAAGGATGACGAGGGGCCTGATGACTGCGTTGACACCGCCCAGGACGAATGCTGCAAAGAATAGAGAGGGTACACCGGAGAATTCGATTCCAGACACTAGTTTTGACGCGATTAGCAATCCGATGGAAGTGACCAGCAGCCGTGCCCAGAAGCCAATCAAATTTCTTCCCCTACGCGAATAGACATCCGCAATTCGCATGCCGCCGAATTGCTGAGAGCTCGGTGAGAAGTGCGAACGAGAGCAATCTGCTGTGTAACCCCGTGTCCACGTTATCGGGCGAAGATCAGCCTTCGACATAACCGACAGGCGAAGAGGAGCACCCTTCAGCATACGGCCGAGTGCCTGCTTCGAGGAAGCCGCCCAGCCTGCCATCCTCGCGTTCAGCGACAAGGGTTATCGTGGCGCCGACTGTGCCCGAGAAGAACCTATCGATCTCGATCTCGTGGTCGGCGCGACACGATTCCGGCCAAAAGCTCGAACGCATACGGAGCCATTCAGCCTTGTCTCGGAGATCCACAGGGCGAATCTTCACTGGGCCTCCGCGGTGCGGCTAACGTCTGGGCGCTCAGCTGCACCAAACAGGCTAACCGTTAGCGCTGGGGCAGGAGCGCTCGCTGCCAAATCGTACCATGGATCGACTGGGCTCGGCTGTTCGGTATCAGCTGCAGTGCATTGTTAGTTGGCCGGCGAACTATCGCGTGCTTTCGATGGGAAGGTCAGCCGCCTGCCAAGCCGCGAGGCCTCCCTCGAGATGAAATATCTTCTCGTAGCCTGCAGCGAGAAGCGCAGACTCACCCTTTCGGGCGCGCGGCCCGACCATGCAATAGAGGGCGACACCGTGGGGTGCGTCAATCTCAGCGATGCGCTGCGCCACCTGGTCGAAAGGGACGTTCACGGCACCAGGGATGTGGCCTGAGGCGTACTCGTCGGGGGTGCGCACGTCGATGACAACGGGCGCGGCTTCCGATTCGCGCCGCTCGTGGAGCTCAACGGCGCTGATGCTGACGACCTTGGTGGAGTCGGGACCCTGTGCGAACGTCGCGGTGGCCACCAAGGCGCCGAGGACCACTGCGATGGCAAAACGACACATCCACTTCTCCTCTTCGGACGCTAACGTCTGTGCGCTCAGCCGCACCGAACAGGGCTAACCGTTAGCTCTGGGACGACAGCGCTCGCCGCCAGATTGTACCACGGAACGATTGGGCATCCTGTTTCGTATCGGCTGCAGTGCCTTGTCAGGTGGCAGCAGCCGATTAGGAGTTCGGTTCCTCGAGGACCGCTAGAAAGAGCCACGCCGCAGCAAAGCCGGCGATGCAGAGAAACAGCAGCAGACCTGTGAGATAGGCCGCACTTGCGATGCGCCCGGTAACGCCGGACGCGTTCAAGACAAGGACTACTTCGGCCAACCCGATCAGGCCGAACGTCACCACGCGTCGAAGCGAGCTGATGGGTACCGCTTCCCTAAAAAGGGGGCGCGCATGGAGTAGGAGTGCCAAGAAATTGATGCCTCCCGCTAGCGCCAGGAGGGCACTGGAGAGACGCCAAACGACCGATTCGCGCAGACCGTAACGGAAGAGCACCAACGGAATCATGGAGAACGCGACGACGAGCAGGCTATTGGTAAGCATTCCCCTGAATCGCATCGCGACAATGCGGGGATCAGCTCGTGAGGATCTACGGCCGAGGATCGTGACGAGACTGGCGAAGCCCGCAAAGGCAACCGCTAGCTCCGCCGTCGTGAGCAGGATGTCCACCTCCGGCACGTAGCCTCCACGCGTCCGCCTAACGTCTTGGCGCTCAGCCGCACCGAACAGGGCTAACCGTTGGCTCTGGGGCTGAACCGCACGCAGCCAGATTGTACCATGGATCGATTAGGCATCCTGTTTCGTGTCGGCTGCAGTGCCTTGTCAGGTGCACGAACCTGGCATGGGGCTAGAAGAGCACGGTCGCTGCTCCAAAAATGACCAGAATGAGCCCGAAATAGGTCAGAGGAAAGATCCATCGACAGCGGTGATCGATCAGATCTCCAAGCTCATAGCTTCCCCTCTTGTCCAGCCCGCCCACCACCAGATTGACAACGACCGTCGCGCTCATGGTCAGGAAGCTGATATTCAAGAAGGCATGCATTAGAGTAAAATACGAGATGCGCGGCAGGACATCCCCCATGACCAATTGGTAGGCGACGCCTGTCAGTATTCCGATGAACGAAACACTGATCCGATCGCCAAGGGACGATCGATCCATCCAGAACACCGAGAACGAGAGCAACACGATGACCGCAAGGGGAAAGGTGACCAGTCGACTGATATAGAATGAGTTCCGCTCGACATCGATGCTCACAACGAACGCTGAAGAAACACGTCGGCGTCCGGCGTAGGATGTAGAGCGCTCCCGTATCGACGTTCCGGATCCTGTGATGGCCCATTGGGGAGTTCGGACTGCGCTGCCCAAGACGGAACCTTCGGACGCAGAATCCGCCTGCAATAGGATCTCATCCCGATCAAAACCCAACACTTCAAAAACGGCTTCGAGGCGATGATCGTCGAACGGAAACCACCTCATGTCTAACTCGATTTCCGCAGCGGCATTAATCGTCTGGATTAGGGTCGAGGCTCCGTCCGGTTGTATGCGCAGTACAACTCCGCTCTTCTGGTACAAGCCTGATTCGTTGACCAGAACAACCTGTGGATACCAGCCTGTCGAGAGTTCGTTGAACTGATAGTCGCCCTGGAAGACCTTCTCGTCCGCGATGGAAGACGCCTCGAAGGCCTGGCGTGGATCGTTCCATGTCAGCGTAAGTACACCGGTGAACTCGAATTTCTCCGCTACATCGTCGATTTCATTGATGTCATGAATCTCAAAGGCCACCCGCACCACCACGGGGCCAGTATCTCTCGGCGGTGCAAGTAGAAAGGCGGGGTTCCCTTCTGTTCGTAAAGGATCGTCCGCTGTCACGGGGATGGAGTCGGCGGCAGACCCCCACGTTCCAGGCACCAGCGCGGCCAATAGAACCACAGCCTTTGTCGTGAGCCTACGCATCTCGCGCCATCTTCAATCTGCTCGGTTTCGGTGATCTCGGTAGGTTCACGAAGGTTGGACGAATAAACGAGATGCTGGCACGATGCTCCAAATTTGCAAATAGAACGACGATGCGCTCATCCGTGTAACCTAACGTATGGGCGCTCAGCTGCCGTGCCCGCTGCAGCGGCTGGCTCGAAGCGCCCAAGTTGGAATTCCAGACACTACCACGGAACGATTGGAACGCGCTGTGCCACGTCAGCTGCAACGCTTTGTTAGACGGCCTTCCTGAGCTCGCGTAGCTCGCCGTAGCTCACTCCTGAACCGCCGCACACGATCAGAAGGATATTCCGAGCTTCTCGCAACACCTCGACGCCCTTGTACACGAGCGCAAGGGCGGCTCCGCAGGCGGGCTCCACGACGACGCGGTGATCGTCGGCGAACAGGAGGCAAGCATCGACCGCCTCCCGGTCAGTGACGACGTACGGTACGACCTTCAATCGGCGGCTGACCTCGAGCGCCTGCTTGGCGACCTTCTTCGCGCCGAGGCTCGTGGCCACACTCGATATTCTCTCTAGCTCCACCAATTCCCCCGCTCGTACGGTCTGGTAGAAGGAATCTGCGCCGGCCCAGAGCGAGCGACTCAATCAGGGGCGTCTCAAGATGAAGTTGGTCAACTTTCATGCGACTACGCAAGGCCGTTTAACGAATCGGGGATAAGCTGCCGGCCCGCCGCCGATGGCGACCAGGCAGCCATGCTCGCCGCCAGAAGGCTACCAAAGTTGGCCCAAGCGATGGCTGGTCAGCTTCATCGCCTTGTTAGACTGCAGCCCACCCGATGTCTCAGAGGACGATTTCGAGGCCATCGTGCGCCGTCTCGACGTCGAGCTCGGGTAAGTGAGCAAGCATGTCGGAACTCATGTGAGTGAGAACCATACGTTTGCACTTGAGCTCCGAGCGATGCTGCATGAGCGTTGAGTAGTCGAGATGAAACGGAACATGCTTCTCGTAGGAGTACGACTCGCAGATGAAAAGATCCGCGCCCAAGGCGGCGATGGCCAGGCGATCCGTCCACGCGGTGTCGCCTGAGTACGTGACGATTCGCCCGTCGATCTCGACGCGAAGAGCGTAAGGAGGTGCACCGCACGCGTGAAGCACTTCGAAGGGGGTTACCTTGAGGGGGCCTACCGAAGTGGGAACCCCCTCCGGAAGCTCCTGAAACTGGACCTCGAACTTCCGCCGCGCGCCCGACGACCCAGGGAAGAAGACCTCCATCGCCTCGGTCACGCGAGTCTTCAGCCCGGGGGGACCGGCCACCTGGAGGCGATCGGCACGACCGGAGAACTGCCCATCGAGGATGAAGAACGGAAGTCCACCGAAGTGATCGCCGTGTAGGTGAGTGATGAGGATCGTGTCGATATCGTTGGGGTCGACCCCCGCCCCCTTCATCGCGATGAGCGATGACGCGCCGCAATCAAGGAGGTAGGAGTACTCGGTGGCCTCGACGAGGATGCACGTCTGTAGGCGACCGCCGCTCCCAAACGCGTCTCCGCTTCCCAGAAACCGGACCCGTACAGTTGCCATGATTCCTCGCGCTGCGGTCTAACGTATTGGCGCTCAGCCGCACCGAACAGGGCTAACCGTTAGCTCTGGGTCGGGATCGCTGGCCGCCAGATTGTACCATGGAACGATTGGACTGTCCTGTTTAGTGTCGTCTGCAGTTCCTTGTTAGGCGCACTTCTGAAATTGAATATCTCTTCAGAGTTTACGGGCTCTCGGGGTCTCGGAAAGCTCGCACAGCGAACCGCTGGGGGAAAGAAATCGAGCTGTTTGCTGGCCTCACGGCTCAACCTTCAGCCCCTGAACGACAGGAACCTCTGTGGAGCGAAGAGAATTCTCCGCAGCTTTAACAGAATCGACCTCGAATCCGATCGAGAAGCCCAGTGGAATACGCTCGATCTGGGAAGGATCGCCGAAGACCAGCTCAGCCGCCTTCGATCGAAGCCAGATGCCAAAGTGGGGGATGCCGGAGATTGCTACGGTTGCGTAGCTTTCGCCGGGCTTGTGATTGACCTTGAGTCCAAGGTCATTGCGATAAAATTGAACAGCGGCTTCGATGTCTTCGACAACTTCCGCGACCCCAGCGACATGTCGAATCATCAAATCCTCCGATTGGATACCCACTGGGGCGCTAACGTCTGGGCGCTCAGCTGCCGGACCCGCTGGCCGGGTGGCTCGGAGCGCCCGGTTCAATGCCAAATTCTACCACGGATCGATTGGAATGCGCTGTAGCCGGTCAGCTACAGTGCCTTGTTAGGTGGAACTCGGGTACGGTCCGGGCACATCCTTTACAGAAGTCCGGGCACATCCTTTACACTTTTTCATTCCCGGTGATCTTACCGGTTTGCAGGTCG
>JADFQO010000017.1 GCA_022561775.1 Myxococcales bacterium
TTATTGGGATTTGAAGTCGGTAGAATATACGGGCAAGAATTTGTAAAAGAGTTCATAGGCAATAAAATATTTAAAAAAGCAGAGAGAGGCATAAATAAAAAAGGAAAAATCATCGTTGCGATAGCTGCTGTCTCGCCAGTACCCTACATCCCAATGGTCCTAGGCGCTATTAAAATGGCAAGAAAAGAATTCATCCTCTGGGGAATTCTTCCCCGTTCAATAGGAATCATAATCAGCGCTGTAATTTTTTATGGCATATTTTAAGCAACCAACAAATTTATAAAATTAAACAAAGACCAAAGAAGATGGTAACAATCACAGAGGAAGAAAGAAATCTAGAAACAGCTTTCAGAAAGGTACTTTCAAATCATGAATTATACCGCGAAGACCATTACGTTAGGGCAATAATACTCAAAGGAAGCGTACAATTTCAATACAAGAGAAGCCCAAGTATGATGGAAAGCCGCGGTGGGACAAGAGTTGACTTAGAAATTAAAGGAGACACAGCAGATATATTTCAATTCGATATAGAGAAAGGAAAAAGAAGACAAGGTCATGGAAGAACCCTTTACGAAATAATAGAGAATTTTTGCAGAGAATTCGGATGTAAAAGAATAGTCACAGCACCTTCGGGGCAAGGACACCACTTCTGGCCAGAAATAGGTTTTAAACCTTCAAGCGGGAATATGGCAGAAAAGCGCATCTAAAACCAACAAATTTATAAAACCATCATTCCTCCGTGTAGGATGGAAAAAGATATCGACCGAATTGAGAAAAATCCAGAGACAGATATTGTCATCCGTATAGATGACTTCGGTGGCAACGTAGGGCTAACAATTAGGGAATTCGTAAAATCAGATAGATACACTGGCTTTACAAAATCCGGAACGAGAATTCCAGCAGACAAATTCAAACAATTCAAAGATGCAATAAATTCAATTGATGAAGCTGATCTTCAACAGATAGAAAAAGAAACACAAGAAAAATCAGATGAGCAAGAAACCACCAACAAAGAAAACGACCAGCAAAAACTAGATAATAATTCTGAAGAATCTAACTCTAAAGAAGGCAAAGAAGAAGTTGCTATGTGATTATTTCTAAAAATACTTTTTATTAGACAGGCACAAATCAGATATCTTAAGCAAAAAATTTAAAGCTGAGAACAATACCAAATAACATGAGTAAAAGTTCCTTAGAAGGCTTAACCTGCCAAACAGGCACACATCCAAGAATTCTTGAATTCCAACTTAGTGAAACAGATCTAGATCCATTAAGAGTAATAGAACTTGCAGATGCACACCGTCTGCCGAATAATACTGGAATAACGTACTCACTGTCTGCGGCTGCGACAATTGCCATGCAAATACATATAGCTAATACTGTTATTCAATCTGTAGCAGCAAATAGCGCAGTAAGAGATGTGAGACCATTAATAGAAAAACCAAACACTAGAAGAAGATACGGAAGCCAAGAGGTAATATTCAAAGGAGATGGCAGAACTATCATAGTGCCAGGTTTTACACAAAATGAACTTGATGAAACATCACACTCTGCAAGAATGCCTACACTGTATGAGTTTGTAACAGATACATTTAGAGGTATTGTCGCAGTTCATGCACCTTTGAGAGACAAAACAAAATCAATTGATAGAGCAATGCTAAACACTGATGGATTAAGAACAATAGCTACAGAACTAGGATATGATCAAACAGCATGTATTTGGATTCCAACACAAGCTGGTTTGGAAAGAGCAATGAAATCTAGAAATGGAGTCTCAAGATTCCTAACTCATAATCCATATAGTGCCATTATTACTCTCACAAATCCAACAGAACAACTCAAAAGAACAATAGATGCTCTCTCATCACTGTTGGAAGAAAGAGTTGATCCAGCATTCAACATCAGAAACCCTGCAAGATATAGAGCACTTGTAGACTCCTCTCCAGAAATGTTTGTAAATCCAGAAGCAGCTCGCGGCGTTCTTTCCGCTACAGTAGATAAGATCCAATGCACACATGCAGCGTTGGTCGAGCTAGCACTGAGAGAAAGAGAACAAATTGAAGCAGAAAAAAAGAAAAATCCTTATTGTGCATATTTAAATAGAGTCTTAAAAGTAGGTCCTAGTATTGCTAAGACAGTATGTAATAAATTAAGACATATAAGCCGAGATGCAAAAGACTTACCAGAAAATATACAAATAACATACCTAAGAAGAATGCTGAGCTTACTCCCCCAGCCTGACGCCACAAATATTGACACATTAGCCTCAATTCACGGAACACGGGTCTTTCCCGAAATGTGGATGCCGACGACCATCTCGACGGCCTTCTTCTGGGCATCGAGCAGCGAGCGCCTCTTCGTTCCGTCGAGATCCTTCGGGACGAGCAGCAGGCGAATCTCGCGCTCGGCCGCGGCCTGCCGATCTTCGAGCTCCGCCAGCTCGGCCTCGGCGAGCTCGCGCACCTGGCCGTCGTCGTCCTCGAGCATTGCCCGGGCGTCTTCGATTTCGACGAGCAGCTGCCGGTAGCGAGCGCCGGCTTCGGCCAGCGGTCGCACCCGCGAGAACTCCTTGGCGACGGACGCGTATTCGGTGGGAGAACCGGCAACGGCGGGATCAGCGAGCTTTTCCTCGAGCTGACTCACCTTCGCTTCGAAAACCGATATTTTGTCCAGAAGATCCGACATCGCCCGTCCCGACACGCCCCGTGGCGTCGCAGCTCAACACTAGCTGCGCGTTGGCCTTCGGCCAAAGCTTACGCGGCGTCGCGTGACCCATCTCGGGTCACGCTCCTAGGGGGCTACCCCAGCGGACGTCAATTCCCGGGTGAGACGCTCGCTTCGCTGAACGCCGGAAAGACCGGCAATCAGGAATTCATCGACGCGAGAAATTCCTCGTTGGACTCGGTCGCCTTGACCTTCTCGAGCAGGAACTCCATCGAATCCACCGCGCTCAGCGGCGCGAGGACCTTGCGCAAAATGATCATGCGATTGAGCGTTGCCTCGGGCAACAGCAACTCTTCCCGCCGGGTTGCCGATCGATTGAGGTCGATCGCGGGGTAGGTGCGCCGATCCGCCAGTTTTCGATCGAGCACGATCTCGCTGTTTCCGGTGCCCTTGAACTCCTCGAAGATCACCTCGTCCATGCGGGAGCCTGTGTCGATCAGCGCGGTCCCGATGATCGTGAGACTGCCGCCCTCTTCTACGTTGCGAGCTGCACCGAAGAAGCGCTTCGGCTTGTGGAGCGCGTTCGAGTCGACGCCGCCGGAGAGGATCTTCCCGGAGTGGGGGACCACGGTGTTATGGGCCCGCGCCAGGCGCGTAATCGAGTCGAGCAGGATCACGACGTCGCGCTTGTGCTCCGTCATGCGCCGCGCTTTCTCGATCACCATGTCGGCGACCTGGACGTGGCGTGTGGCGGGCTCGTCGAATGTCGACGAAATCACTTCGGCCTTGACGTTGCGCATCATGTCCGTGACTTCCTCGGGCCGTTCGTCGATCAGCAGTACGATCAGGATGACTTCGGGATGGTTTTCGGCGATCGAGTTCGCGATGTCCTTGAGGATCATCGTCTTGCCCGCCTTCGGAGGCGACGTGATCAAGGCGCGCTGGCCCTTCCCGATCGGCGCGATCAGATCGATGATGCGGGTGGTGATACCGCCCTTCTTCGACTCGAGGTTGAACTTCTCCTCCGGATAGAGCGGCGTGAGGTTGTCGAAGAGGATCTTGTGGCGCGCCGCTTCCGTCGGCTCGAGGTTGATCGAGTTGACCTTGAGAAGCGCGAAGTAGCGCTCTCCCTCCTTGGGTGGCCGAATCTGACCGAGCACCGTATCGCCGGTTCGCAGACTGAAGCGCCGGATCTGCGACGGCGAGACGTAGACGTCGTCCGGCCCGGCGAGATAGTTCTGGTCCGGAGCGCGCAGAAATCCGAATCCATCCGGCAGGGTTTCGAGCACGCCCTCCGCGTAGATCTTCCCCTTGTTCTCGGTTTGGGCCTTCAAGATCTCGAAGACCAGGTCTTGCTTGCGCAATCCGGCCGCGTTTTCGACCGTGAGCGACTCGGCGAGTTCCACGAGGCCCTCCATCGACCTCTGTTTCAACTCCATCACGTTCATCCGCTCGGCGTTGGGATCGTCGTCCTCGATCTCTTCCTCGTAGAGCTCGTCATCCGGAAAATCCGACATTTTCTGGCGGTGATGCTCGTGATGCTCGCGCGGAGCCTGGTTTCCGTT
Organism: Myxococcales bacterium; assembly: GCA_022561775.1. Taxonomy (GTDB): domain Bacteria; phylum Myxococcota_A; class UBA9160; order UBA9160; family SMWR01; genus JACZVU01. The sequence goes on from JADFQO010000017.1 coordinate 4,230, forward strand.
GACGCCGTTTCCTCCGCGAGAGCGGCGGGAACGACCTCGCCTCGATCGGCCTTGGTTGGAGTTGGAATCGCTAGAGCGGTGAGTACCCACAGAATAATCTCTCTTCTTTGCTGTTGATGGTTGTGTTGGATTTTGAGTTTCGGGTTCTTGTTTGCTGGAATTCGCTCTGAAATGGGGTGGATGGTTCAATAAGGCAGGGAATCAATCAGTGCCGGGTTCGAGGGTATTCGCGGATCGCGTCCGTGGAACCCACGCCCGCTCAACGCAAGGACTCGGTCCTCCGGAGGGATATGAAGGGTTCGGTTCTAACTTCCTATTCGGCTACCCACATTTGTAAGTTGACAATATTATGGAGCCCCACGCCGCCCAGACTTGCCCAGCGGCCATTTCGCTCCCGATCCGTCCCATTTCCGGCCCGTTTTTGCCAGATCTCAACCGCTTGGGAGTCGAAAAATCGGATGGAGTCCCTCAGAACGACCTGGATCGCCGATTTACAGCTGTAGGGAGACGAAGCCGCGGCCGATCTGACGGGGGAAACGACCCAAGCGTAAGGCTCTATTTTGAGGTGTCAACCCTCTGCGATCCGGGCGCCTGCGGCAATGAAATGCACGAGGCGACCGGTTTCGGGGCCATCTCGCCGGTAGGAGAAGAAGCGCTCGGCGTCGCAGGCCGTGCAGGCGGCTTCCAGCAATCCGATCCGGTCGCTTTCGACTCCTTCTGCGCGCAGGGCTTCCCGCGCCAGCAGGCCGAGATCGAGTTGGGCGTGACCGGGACGAGTTTGGCGCAGAGCGCGCGGCAGGGTTTCGGAAAAACGCTCCTCAAAGGCACCCAGCACCGGTTCGTCCACCTCGTAGCAGCATATCCCGATGTGCGGACCGATCACCGCGGCGACCCCTTCCGACTTCCCCAATCGCTCCCGCAGTGCGGCCAGACAAGCGCCGATCACACCGCCCGCGAGCCCGCGCCAGCCGGCGTGAACTGCGGCAACCACGCGCCCACGATCGCCAGCGAGCAGGATCGGCAAGCAATCGGCGGTCACCACCGCGACGCGCACGCCGATCTGCTCTGAAACCACCGCATCCGCCTCGGGAGGCGGGTCCTGCCCGGCGCACTGTTGCGCGGTGGCGACCGCAACACCGTGCACCTGACGTGGGCACCGCAAGCCCGCGAGTTCCGCAAGGCCGCGCTGACCGAAGCCGTGATCGACTCCGATATTCGACAACAGCGCGTGTCGAAGCGGTTGCGGAGCGTTCACTTTCAAATGCCCTCACGTCGCTCGAGACTCGCTAGCAGCAGCGTCAAATCAGCTGGAAGCGGCGCCTCGAACCGCATGGATTTTCGACTGCGCGGATGCACGAAACCGAGAACGGCCGCGTGAAGGGCCGGGCGCCCCAGATCCGCTTCTCGATTCAGGGACCGTCCGTAAATGGTGTCGCCGACGATGGGCAGCCCGATCGAAGCCAGATGAACCCGGATCTGATGGGTTCGGCCGGTTTCAGGGAAAACCTCGAGTGCCGCTCTCTGACTCTTTGGAAAACGCCGCGTTACGCGCCACACGGTTTGGGCCTCACGGGGCGCCGTCCCTCGCACCGACATGCGCTTGCGATCCTTCGGATGACGTCCGATCGCACAATCGACGCGTCCCTCATCGGCGCTGGGAACGCCGCGAACGACCGCACGGTATACCCGATCGATCGTATGCTCATGGAACTGCTCGGCGAGGTCGCGATGAGCTTCGTCACACTTGGCGGCGACCAACACACCCGAGGTTCCCCGATCCAGGCGGTGGACGATTCCCGGTCGCTCCACTCCGCCAATCCCGGCGAGGTTGTCGCAATGGTGGAGTAGAGCGTGCACGAGTGTTCCGCTCGAGTGCCCAGGGGCGGGATGGACGACCATCCCGGCTGGCTTATCGATGACGATCAGATCTTCATCTTCGTAGAGAACGTCGAGAGCAATTGCCTCGGGCTCGAGCGCCGACTTGGCGAGGTCGGGAGGCGTCACGTCGAGAGCGTCACCCACCCGTACCGACTGACTGGCTCGACCGGAGCGATCGTTGACGCGGACGCGGTCGGCGTCGATCCAGCGTCGGGCTTGCGAGCGCGTGATTCCCACGACTGCAGCGAGTGCGCTGTCGAGTCGCTGGTCGGCTTCGGACTCGCTGATGATGAAGTGGCGGACTGTCATGGGCTGCTACTCGGTGACGCCACTGCCCGCAATTCAGCGGTTGTCGAAAAAGCGCCCCTCGCGGCGCGTTCCGCGACCTTTGTCGAAGCGCTTCATGTAACTCGCCACGACGTCATTCCCGTCCAATCCGACACAATTTGCGTAAGCGGTGACGAAACCGCGCACGTAGACGGAGTCGGGAAGGTCCGCGAAGCGCTCTTCTTCGATGAACCGAAGATAGGTCGGGCTGACCTTCGTGACTCTCGCGATTTCCTCGATTTCCATTCCGCAGCGGATGCGGAAGTGCCTCAGGCGCTCGCCATCGAAGTCTCCGGTACCGTCGTCGAGGTGCGCAAACTCCGACATCTGGCGCGGCAAAGGACCCCCACCGGTCGCGGATTCGACCGGGACCAGCGGTGCACTCGGTTCTGCCGGCAGCGGGCCCTCCTGCCGATCGACCTGCAGCGTCGCGTCGTACTCGCTTCTCATTCGGCTGTCGGAGAGCACCCGATAGGCCGCTTCGATCCGCTCTCGAAGCGCGGCGGCGTCGCCCTCCGCGAAGACCGAGTAGCCGGCCAACGAATCGTCGGTGTAGGTCGCCAACGCCAACCGGTAGGCGCGCTCGATCTCCTCCCTCGTCGCAGCCGGGTGCGTCTCCAGGATCTCGTAGTGGTTCTGCTCGAAAAGGGGCTTCAAATCGAACCTTCGCGGGATCTGCTGGCCGCTCCATCTGCCAACAACTTGCGGGCGATTCTGGAGAGGTAGACCGCGGCGTCGGATCGCGGATAGGCATCGACGAGCGGACGCATTGCGCGGACACTACGATGCACCGATTCGTCGTGGTTCACGTAGCCCAGATATTCGGCCTCGATCCCGAAGAATTTCCGACACACACCCTGAATTGAAAATCCGAGTCTGATGTCCTCGGCAGTGCGAACATCGTTGATGACCAGGCGGGGACGAAACGCGCGCATCGTTTCGACGAAGCGCGTGCCCTCGGCCGGATCGAGCCTCTGGATCTCGCGAAGGAGTTCGAGGGGAGTGCGGATCCCTCGCTCGTTTCGCTGATCCATCGCGATCGTGACGATCTTGCGCATGTTGTGCGAAGCCATCGCCAACCGCAAACGGCGATAGAACGCAGCCCGGACGAACCCATAGGCGTTTTCCACCGATGTAGGCTCGGGCACAATCACGATCACCCCGTCATCGCCAATCATGAAATAGTCCATGACCGCAGCGTGTGTACCGGCTCCGAGATCGAAGAACACGAAATCAGCATCGAGTTCGCGCAGCTCGCGCATCAGACGGACGCGACGAGACTGGGTCGGTTGGGGGGTGGCGAGATTTCCATCGGTTGCAGCAATCAACTGCAGGTTGGGGATCGGCGTATCGAGGATCAGCTTCCCGAGGTCTTCTTCGCGTTGGGCGACAAAGTCCGCCAGACTGGCTCGCGGCCTGGGGATCCCCACGCAGGTATGGAGATTCGCGCCCTCGAGATCGCCGTCGACCGCGACGACCCGATGGCCCATTCGCGCCAGGGACGCGGCCAGGTTGGCGACGATGAAACTCTTGCCGACACCGCCCTTGCCCCCGCCCACGGGAATCAACCGCGCCCGATGGGAGCTCTCCGGCCCAACTCGGAGTTTCGCTGCGAGCTTGTTCAACCTGTCGCCCACCCTGATATTCACTCATGCACCCGCGACGCGTGGTTCTAGTCGGAGCATCCCGCGGTTCGGCCATTTCGCTCGACGATGCTCAAGAAAGGTCGCCACTCGTTGTATCGAACACTCGAACCAATGTGGTTCATCAGCGGCGTCCACCGGGGTTTGGCTGGGATCCGCTGGAGGCGCAATCGTGCCTGCTGAGGAGTTCGCCCGCCCTTGCGCCGGTTGCATTCGACGCAGCTGCACACGACGTTCTCCCAGGTCGTACGCCCCCCGAGCGCGCGCGGGATTACGTGGTCGAGATTGAGTTGAGAGCGGTGGGGCCGCCCGCCGCAGTACTGACAGGTGAACTTGTCGCGGGCAAAGACATTGACGCGGCTGTAACGCACGTGACGCTTGGGCACACGGTCGAAACTCGGAAGCAGGATCACTCTCGGCACGCAGATCGCTCCACTCGGCGTTCCGATCAACGCGTCGCCTTGGGTACCCCGCCGCCGCCGCCAGCTCTCGAAATCGAAGGTCTCGTACTCCTGGTTCACGACCCGCGCGGCGTCCCGGTAGACGAGCGCAAACGCCCGCCGGGCCGATGTCACGTGAATCGGCAGATAGGAGCGATTCAGAACCAGAACAGTCGCATTCAACACGATTTCAGCCACTTATCCTACGAGACCGGCTCTCTTCATTCAACGCGACCGGCCTCCTCGAGCGCGAGGCCGATCGCCTGTTCGATGGCGTCCTCGTCACCCTCCAGCAGCGTCCGAACGTCGAATATCAGCGCGTCGTCGCGAAGGCGTGCGACGACCGGGACCGGAGCGGCGCGCAGGCGCTTTGAGATTTCCTCCGCGCTCGCCGAGGCTCGCAGGACGACGACCCAGCTGTCGAGTTCGAAACCGGGTAGCGAGCCGCCGCCCACGAACCCGCGGTCCGGCTCGGCGTGGATGCGCGCGGTGCCGCCCCACACCTTGTCGAGGCGCGCGGCCAACGCGCGAGCGCGCGTCTCCAAACGATGGTAAGGCACGAGCAGTTGGCGCAGCACCGGGAGTTCCCGCTCGGCGCGACCCTCCAGATAGCATTCGAGCGTCCAATCCAGCGCCGCGAGACTCAACTTGTCCAGACGCAGCGCGCGGGCCAGTGGGTTGCGCCGCATGGCCTCGACGATCTCCAGCGAACCTAACACCAGGCCGGCCTGGGGTCCACCCAACAACTTGTCAGCGGAGAAGCACACCACATCTGCGCCCAGTTTCAGGCGCGCGGGCGCGTAGATCTCGGCGGGAAAACCGCGAGTGCTGAGGTCGATCAGGGTCCCGCTACCGAGGTCTTCGACGACGGGGATTCCCTTCTCGCGCCCGATCTCCGCGAGCTGGCCGAGCGACGTCTCGGCCACGAAACCGCGCAACTCGAAGTTGCTGCGATGGACTTTCAACAACAGCCCGGTGCGCGAATGGATGGCTCGCTCGTAGTCGCTCGGATGCGTGCGGTTGGTGGTGCCGACTTCGACGAGATCCACCCCTGCGCGCTCCACGATGTCCGGAATCCGAAACGAACCGCCAATTTCGACCAATTCGCCCCGGGAGACGATGGCTTCCCGACCCCTCGCGAGGGTGTCGAGCGCCAACAAGACGGCGGCGGCATTGTTGTTGACGGCGAGCGCGGCCGAGGCTTCGGTGAGGAGGACGAGCTTCGAGCAGACGGCCGACAGTCTGTCGCCGCGCCGACCGGTTTCGAGATCGAGTTCGAGGTCCGAGTAGCTTGCGGCGATTTGCGCGATGGCTCGAACGGCACCGGGTGCCAACGGCGCTCGCCCTAGATTGGTGTGGAGAGGGATTCCCGTAGCGTTGACGACTCGGCGTGGCTGGCCACCGCACAAGGCGGCAGCCAGCACGGCGGACCGGTCGGACAGATCCCTCGACACGCGGCTGCCGTCAGCCTCGGAGTCGGGCACGGATCTCGACAGGCGCTCCCGCGCTTCGGCCAGGGCGCGACGAACTCCCTCCAGGACCGCCCAGGCGGGCAAATCGGGCCGTTTTGCGCCCACCGCACCGGCCAGCCGATCGACAGCTGGGAGTGCCCTGCGGGGATCAGGCTTGACCTCGGGGCTCCGATACATGACTCTCCTGGCAGAATTTGCTTGGTGTGGTCCTGTGGGGTCCACGTTTCGGGAGTGGCACGGCATTGTTGCTGAAAATTGGCCACCCGTCGCGTAGATGGGTGACGTTCGATTTCCGCGACTCCGGGTACGACTCCGCAGGCGACTGGGGTGAGCTGGACGGGCGGCGGGGCGCTGCCGGGGCTCGGAGACCCAATCGCACGTCCACGCCGTTTTGGGACTTACTGTGCGAGTAAACAATTTTGTTTGTGAATTTGGGAACTTAGAGCCTGTTCCCGTCCTGCTCGAGCCCAACCGGGCCCCGAGTACCGTTTAGCCCCGCCACTGGCCCGCGCCGCTGTGCGGACCATCCAATAGGCACGAAGTCCCGATTCGGCTCGCCAAAGCCGAAGGATGGAGCGCTCCCGGCCCCCTCGCCGAAGCGCACGCCCTTTGCGGGAATTGCAAAATGTCAAACGAGATCGTAATCAACGCCTCGCTCGGGGAGACCCGGGTGGGGATCATCGAACGCAACGTATTCACTGAACTGCATATCGAGAGAAAGAGCGAGCGCAACGTCGCCGGCACCATCGTCAAGGGGCGCGTGACTCGGGTACTGCCCGGAATGCAGGCCGCCTTTGTGGACATCGGCCTCGAGAAAGCGGCGTTCCTCTACGCTGGCGATTACTACGACGACTCGATCAGAGCGAATGGCAACAACGAGGCCCCGGAGCGCAGCAGAGGTCGCTCGCGCAACGGCAGCCGACCGCCGCCGCCGAATATCGACACCCTGCTCCACGAAGGCCAAGAGATCGTCGTCCAGGTCGCCAAGGAGCCGATCGGCAGCAAGGGCGCTCGGATCACCTCCCACATTTCGATCGCGGGTCGCCACCTGGTGGTCACACCGCTTTCGCAGCGGGTGGGTGTGTCCCGTCGCATCGAGTCCGATCGCGAGCGGCGCCGACTCCGAGAGATCGTTTCGCGAAACCGGCCAGATGGTCTCGGCTTCATCATCCGAACCGCCGGCGACAACGCGAGCGAAGCGGATCTGCAAGCCGACGTGCGTTATCTGACGGCGGTTTGGAGCGAAATCCAGAAGAAGAGGGAAGGCGCGAGCGCTCCGTGCGATCTCTACTCGGAACTCTCACTGCCACTTCGGGTGATACGCGACTTCGTGAACAACAAGACCAAGCGCATCGTGATCGACGACCAGCACGTCTACCAAGAAATGGAAGATTTCCTGACACGTTTCGTCGCGGACCCGAAGCCGCGACTCGAACACTACCGAGGCGCGCTCCCGATCTTCGACCATTTCAATATCGAGTCGTCGATCGACGCCAACCTGGGCAAGAAGATCTTCCTCAAATCCGGCGGGCATCTGGTGATCGACCAGAACGAGGCGCTCACCGCGATCGACGTCAACACCGGGCGCTTCGTCGGCAAGCGCGGCCTCGAGGAGACGGTGCTTCGGACAAACCTCGAAGCGATCAAAGAGGTTGCCTGTCAGCTCCGCTTCCGGAACATCGGCGGCATCATCATCATCGACCTGATCGACATGGAAAGTGCGGAAAATCGCAGCAAGGTTTACGGCGCCCTCCGGGAAGCCCTGAAGCAGGACAAGGCGAGAACGAACATCCTCAAGATCTCGGAACTCGGCCTCGTCGAGATGACGAGGAAGCGAACCCGAGAAAACCTCATCCAGCAGCTCTGCGAACCCTGCGCAAACTGCGAGGGACGTGGCTACGTGCTGTCGAGCGAGAGCATGGCCTTCAAGGTTCTACGCGAAATTCGCAAGGACCTGCCGCGGTTCTGCGGTCGGAAGATCGCCATCACCGTGAACCCCCGAGTCGCGGAAGTGTTGCTCGCCCGCACCCACAAGGCCTTCGCGGAACTCGGCCGAGAACTCGACCGCGAAATCGAAGTCCGCGGCCAGGCCGGGCTCCACCAGGAGCAGTTCGAAGTGACCGCCCTCGACAGTGGCCCTCCCGTATCCATACCGCTTCAGTGGCTCGGCTCTCCGCCCGAGTCCGGCGACGAAAAGGCGCCTACCGCCAAATCGCGGATCGATGCCGACGAACCCTCGAGCGCGGCGGCGCCAGACACCTCGGGGCCGGCAGGCGCGGCAGAGGACGAACCCGAACCGGCACTGACGCCGGCCGGGCCGGAAGCTCCGCGGGAGGCTGCCGAGGAGCAGATGGCTGAATCGGTCGCCGCGCCAGAGCCCGCGCGCGCGGAATCCGCGCGCCAACCGGCCCCCCCGGAAGACGACTCGACCGCAGAGCCGGCGAATGCGGCCAGCGCCGAAGCCGCCGAAAGCGAAAAACGCTTCGCGGCTCCAGCCCCAGCCGTCGAGATGCTTGACTTGGAATCGGAAACCCCGATACTGCCTCCTCCCGCGAAAGTGGAGAAGCCGTAATGTACGCCGTGGTTCGGACGGGAGGGAAGCAGCTTCGGGTAGAGCCCGGAGCAGCCGTCCGCGTAGAAAAACTCGAGGGCTCCGTTGGCGACAGCGTCGAGCTCGGCGAAGTCCTGCTGGTGGGTACCGAGAACGGCGCGAAGATCGGAACACCGCTGGTCGCCGGCGCAAAGGTGGTGGGAACCATTACCGCCCAGGGACGTGGGCCGAAGCTCACGATCTTCAAATTGAAGCGGCGCAAGGGCTATCGGCGGAAGGCGGGCCACCGTCAGTCGTACACCGAAATTCGAGTGGACACGATCGAGGCTTGATCGATGGCGCATAAAAAGGGACAGGGCAGTTCGCGCAACGGCCGCGACAGTCACGGGCAGCGGCGCGGAGTCAAGGTGTTCGCAGGCCAGTCCGTGACGGCCGGATCGATTCTCGTTCGCCAACTCGGTACGAAGATCCATCCGGGCCGCAATGTAGGCCTGGGTCGCGATTACACGCTCTTCGCACTTTGCGATGGCGTGGTCGGTTATGGCAAGTCCCGCGGGCGCGTCGTCGCGCAGGTCGAAGCAAGCAACTAGCGCGCTCATTCATCCGCATCCGCTGATTCGGTGGCGTGCGGTCGCAGATCCATGAATCCCGACGAATCGTTCATCGACGAGGCGACGATCTCCGTCCGCGGCGGCGACGGTGGCGACGGTTGTGTGAGTATGCGGCGCGAGAAGTTCGTACCGCGCGGAGGCCCCAACGGCGGCGACGGCGGACGCGGTGGCGACGTCGTGATCACGGCCGATCGCAATCTTTCGACGCTCTACGACCAGCGAATGCGCCGCAAGACCTGCGCGGAGCCCGGCCAGAATGGCGGCGTTTCGAATCGGACGGGACGGAACGGTCGCAACGTGGAAATTCGCGTCCCCGTCGGCACGATCATCTACGACTTCGATCTCGAAGCTGAAAATGAAATCGTGGCCGACCTGTCCAAGGACGGCGAAAGCGTTCTGGTCGCCCGCGCTGGGCGCGGTGGGCGGGGCAACGCCCGCTTCGCGAACGCGACGCGGCAGACCCCGGACTTCGCGGAGCCCGGACAGCCGGGCGAATTGCGCAAGCTGCGCCTCTCGCTGAAGTTGCTCGCGGATATCGGGCTGGTGGGTTTCCCGAATGCAGGAAAATCCACGCTGCTCGCCCGTATTTCGGAGGCTCGGCCGCGTGTCGCCTCGTATCCGTTCACGACGCTGACGCCCTCGCTCGGCGTCGTCGAGATCGGGGATCGTCGCATCGTCGCGGCCGACATCCCGGGGCTGATCGAAGGCGCGAGCGAAGGAGTGGGGCTGGGCCACCGCTTCCTGCGCCATATCGAAAGGACCCGCGTGATCGTGCACCTTCTGGACACGGGCAGCTTCGTTCTCGAGTCGGCAGATCTCGTGAAGCGCTACGAGGCGATCCGGCGCGAGCTCGGCTCCTACAGTCCCGACCTGCTCGAACTCCGGGAGCTGGTGGTGCTGAGCAAGATCGATCTGGTACGGGATCCCCGCGACCTCGACGCCGTCGAAGCGGAACTTTCGCGACGAGGTCTGCAGGTGTTGCGGCTTTCGTCGGTAACGGGAAAAGGGGTGGACGCCTTGCTCAACGCGATGATCCAAGCTCTGGATCAAACCATTGCGGATCAAGATGCAAGTGCGGCGGAGGGCGCATCTTGAGCGGAATCCAATCCAGCGCTCGGCCCGCCGCCGCCAAGGCGCGCCGGATCGTGGTAAAGATCGGGAGCAGCGTTCTCACCCGAGATGGAGAGCTGCAGTCGCGGGTCCTCGGGAACATTGCCCGGCAGGTCAGCGAACTCTTCGACGCCGGCCGTGAGGTTGCGATCGTTTCATCGGGCGCCATCGCGATCGGCGCGCGGGAACTCGGCTGGAACCATGGCGACCGCTCGATTCCCGAGAAGCAGGCGGCGGCCGCGGTTGGCCAGATTGGCCTCATCGAGCACTATCGCCGGCGCTTCGCCCGTCGGGGGCGCCGGGTTGCGCAGATCCTCGTCACCCGCAGCGGGCTCGCAGATCGCGAGCGCTTCATCAATGCGCGTCACACACTGCTCGAGCTGCTGCGAATCGGCGTCGTCCCAATCGTCAACGAAAACGACACTGTGGCGACGGAGGAAATCCGCTTCGGCGACAACGACAATCTCTCGGCAACGGTCGCCAACCTGATCGGTGCCGACATGCTCATCATCCTCACCGACGTCGACGGCCTCTACCAGAAACCTCCCGGCGAGGGCCCGCAGTCGAAGCTCTTCGACGTCGTCGAGCGCGTGACACCGGAAATCGAAAGCGCTGCGGCTGGATCGACGAGCGCCTTCGGTCGCGGCGGAATGACGACGAAGCTGGAGGCCGCCCAGGCCGCCATCCGCTGTGGTTCTACGACGGTATTCTGCAACGGCCGAAAGCGCGACGTGCTGCTGCAGGTCGCAGCCGGCGAGCCGGTGGGAACGATCTTCCTGACCGGCAACCGACTCGCGAGTCGCAAGCATTGGCTGGCGTTCACCACCCGAACCCAGGGAGAATTGGTGCTCGATGACGGCGCCGTACGGGCCATCGCGCGCGGAGGCAAGAGCCTGCTGCCCGCGGGCATCGTCGAAGTGCGCGGAAAATTTCGGGTCGGCGATCCGGTTGCGTGCGTCGATTCGAGTGGGCGAGCCGTGGCTCGCGGCCTCGTCGCCTACGCGTCCGATGCTGTAGAGCGCATCGCGAGGCGATCGACACGCGAAATTACACAGATGCTAGGATACTCGAACGGCGACGAGGTCATCCACCGCAACGATCTCGTTCTGCTCGAGGAACTCCCTGAGTGATTCCTTCTCGAGGACGCAGTACATGAGTCTAGAAGACCAGGTGATCGATCTCGCTCGCAGTGCGCGTACCGCCTCGGAGCGGGTCGCGGAACTTTCGACCCGCGAAAAGAACGCCTGGCTGACGCGCTGCGCGGAGCGCCTGACCGACGCGAAGGCCGAAATCCTCGCCGCGAACGCAGCCGATCTCGAGCGCGCTGCGAGTTCGGGGATCTCGGGCCCCATGCTCAAGCGTCTCGAACTCTCCGACGGTAAATGGCGCGACATGATCGCGGGGCTGCGCGACATCGCGGCGCTGCCCGATCCCGTTGGAAAGATCGAATCGGCGCTGGTTCGGCCGAACGGACTCCAGGTTGGCCGCATGCGAATTCCCCTCGGCGTGATCGGAATCATCTACGAAAGCCGGCCAAACGTAACCGTCGATGCGGCCGCGCTCTGCGTCAAAGCGGGCAACGCGGTGATCCTTCGCGGTGGTTCCGAAGCCATCGAGGCGAATCGAGCGCTGGCCGTCCAGCTGCGTGCGGCGGCCGCGGAAACCGGCGTACCCGAAGATGCGGTCGCCGTGATTCCCCAGACCGACCGCGCGGCGATCGACACACTGCTCGGCCTCGATCAATACATCGACCTCATCATCCCCCGCGGTGGTCCCGAACTGATCCGCATGGTGACCGAAAAGTCGCGCATTCCCGTCGTAAAGCACGACGCGGGGGTGTGTCATATTTTCGTCGATGCCAATGCGGATCCGGAAATGGCGACGCGAATCGCGGTCGATTCGAAGATCTCCCAGATGGAGGTATGCAACGGCCTCGAAACCCTTCTCGTCCACCGCGATGCCGCGACGACCGCAATGCCGCGCATTCTCAAGTCCCTACACGAGCAGGGTGTCGAGCTTCGGGGGTGCGCGAAGACCTGCGAGATCTTCGGCGACGCCGTTCCCGCCAGCGAGAGCGACTGGGCGGCGGAGTATCTGGCTCCGATCCTGGCGGTACGCGTTGTCGACGACATCGACTCCGCGATCGAACACATTCGACGCTACGGATCGAATCACACCGAAGTGATCGTCACCCAGGATTACAGCAGTTCGCAGGAGTTCCTACGCCGAGTCGGCTCGTCGACCGTCGGCGTCAACTGCTCAACGGCTTTCGCGGACGGCTACCGGTTGGGGCTCGGTGCAGAAATCGGCGTCTCGACCTCGAAGATCCACGCTTACGGGCCCATGGGGCTGGAGGGATTGACAACGCTGAAGTTCGTATTGCGCGGAGATGGTCAGCTCCGAGAATGACCGAGACCCAGGCTCGTATCGGAATTTTCGGCGGCACTTTCAATCCGGTCCACGTCGGCCATCTTAGAGCCGCCGAGGAAGTCGTTGGCGCGCTCCATCTCGAGCGAATGATTTTCGTGCCGTCGGCGGATCCACCGCACAAGGTCGACATCCCAGGCGACCGGATTGCTCCGGCGAGATTGCGCCTGAAGTGGGTTCAGTTGGCCATTCGCGACAATCCCCGTTTCGAAGTCGACGAACTGGAAGTCGAACGCGGTGGCGCATCCTACTCGGTGGATACGCTTCGAACGATCGGGGAGCGAATCGCGCCCGACAAACCGGTATTCACCATCGGGCAGGACGCCTTCGTTGAAATCGACTCCTGGCGAGAACCGGAGGCTCTGTTCGATCTGGCGCATTTTGCGGTCATCACCCGGACACCAGTCGCGCTGGCTTCGCTTTCGGACTGGCTACCGCGCTGCATTCGGAACGTCGTCGAGCCGGATCAAAGCGGTGTCTTTGCGCTGCATCATCGGGCGGGCACGTGGATTCGGCTGGTCGAAATTCCGGCGCTCGACATCTCCTCATCGGACATTCGAATTCGACTGCGCGATGGCGAGTCGGTGCGCTACCTGCTTCCACCGGCCGTCGAAGAGGCCATCGAGAAGAGTGGCGCCTATCGCGACGTCGAAGGAGAGCGCCGCGGATGAGTGGTTCGGATCGACTCGCCAAGGCGGTGTTGATTGCCGATGCGGCCCAGGAGCGAAAGGCGAACGACGTGGTCGGCCTCGACGTAAGGGAGATCAGTTCCTTTGCCGATACGTTCATCATCGCGACGGGAACTTCGGATCGGCATGTGCGCTCGGTGGCAGACTCGGTCGAGACCGCCCTCAAGGCCCACGGTGAACCCCCGATGGGAATCGAGGGCCATGACGAGGGCCGCTGGGTGCTGATCGACTGCGGCGACACGATCGTCCACATCTTCCAACAGGAAATTCGCGACCATTACGACCTCGAGCGCCTCTGGAGCGACGCGCCCGCCCTCGAATTGGAGGCTGCGGCCCGGAGTGTGGGCACATGAGCGGCCCGGTCGTATTGGTCGTTCTCGATGGTTTCGGAATCGGCGACGGCGGAGCAGCCGACGCGACCGCGCTCGCAGAGACACCCTTCTTCGCTCGCGCGCGCGCCACCTACCCTTCGGCGAAACTCGTGACGTCTGGAGAATTCGTGGGCCTGCCGCCGGGTCAGATGGGAAATTCCGAGGTCGGCCATATGACGATGGGCGCCGGACGGATCAACGTCCAGGATATTACGCGAATCACCGAGGCCATGGCCGCCGGTGAACTCGCGAACAACGTGCCCATCCAATCTGCGATCGCCGCTGTTGAAAACAGCGGCGGGACGCTCCACCTGATGGGGTTGCTATCCAACGGTGGCGTTCACAGTAAGTTCGATCAGCTCACGATGCTGCTCGATCATCTGGCAAGTCGCGGCATCCGGCCCGCGATTCACGCGTTCACGGACGGGCGCGATACACCCCCGAAATCAGCAGACGGCTTCATGCGTCCGCTCGTCTCGAATCTCGATCGAACGGGCGGGCACGTGGCAACCGTAACCGGACGCTATTACGCGATGGATCGCGACCGCCGCTGGGATCGAACCGAAAAAACCTACAACGCGATCGTCTGCCGGGAGGGGCGGAATGCCGCCGACCCGGTTGCAGCGGTTAAGGAAGCCTACCAGCGCGGAGAGGGTGATGAATTCATTGAGCCCACCGTGATCGACGGGGGTGCGCCGCTGATCGATGGCGACGCGATGATTTGTTTCAACTTCCGTGCAGATCGCACGAGGCAGATCACCAATGCGCTGACCGCGGCAAACCCGACGCGATTCACCGGAAAACTCGAGCGTAAATCCGCCCCGAAACTATCCGCTTTTGTATGTCTCACGGAATACGATGCCACGTTCGGCCTTCCCGTCGCGTTTCGGTCGGAAATTCCGAGCAACGGACTAGCTGAAATCATCGCCAAGGCGGGACTCCAACAGCTCCGCGTTGCCGAAACCGAAAAATACGCCCACGTGACATTCTTCTTCAACGGGGGACTCGAAGAACCCTACCCTGGCGAAGATCGCGTGCTCATCCTCTCGCCACGCGACGTCGCCACCTACGACCACAAACCCGAGATGAGCGCCGCGAAGGTGACCGAAGAGGCGGTACGCAGGATTTCGGACGATGACTACGCGTTCGTCCTGATCAACTACGCGAATCCGGATATGGTGGGCCACACCGGTATTCTCGGGGCGGCAGTCAAGGCAGTCGAGGCCGTCGACAGCGGATTGGACCGTTTGGCGGAGGCCGTGCTGGCTAACGTCGGTTCGCTCGTGATCACGGCGGACCACGGAAACTGCGAGTTGATGGTGGATCCGGAAAGCGGCGAACCGCATACCGCTCACACCACCAACCCCGTACCCATCTTCTGGATCGCCAAGGACGCCATCGGCCGTCGCCTGCGCGATGGCAGCCTGGCAGATCTCGCGCCAACCGTTCTCGATCTCATGGGCCTGCCACGGCCCGGGGAGATGACCGGTCGTAGCTTGATCGTCCGCGACTCCTGAGCGCCAAGGCGGCGCTCCGGCGGCGTCAACACGACCGCACGACACCCCATTCGGTCCCGTGGAGCGCGGCTCCTTGTGGCCGAAGAGAAACGGCGCTGAGTTCTTCTGCAAACTCGCAGAACTCTCGCGGGGTGCGCTCGAGTTGGTGCTTCCGCCGACTTGCGGAGCCTGCGGCACCCGCACAGATCCGACCGCCGTGCTTTGTCCGGCCTGCGACGGTTGGCTCGAACGGATTGCACCGCGCGCGTGCCAGCTGTGCCAAGAAACGGCGCCGCAAACCGGCAGTGGTCTTTGTGCAGGCTGCGAGACGTCGGACTCCCCATTGACGGCCTGCGTCGCCGCGATCCGATTCGAGGCTGGTGGAGCCGAGTGGATCCACCGCTTCAAATACCCGAGGAAGGGTTTGAGGGGACTCGATCCCGCGTCCGCATCGGTGGTCGGGGCGATGCTGTGCGAGGCCGCGGCCCGGGCGCCGGGACCCCAGCCGGACCTGGTCGTACCCGTGCCGCTGCATCCGCGCCGACTTCGATTGCGCGGCTTCAACCCCTCCGCACAGATCGCCCGATCTCTGGCTCGAAAATTCGAGATTCCCTTTGACCCCGTCGCGCTTCGCCGCACGCGAGACACGCCCAGCCAGACGGGCCTCGATCGGCGCGAGCGACGCAGCAACGTTCGAGGTGCCTTTCGGTCGCGTCGTGGGCTGCAGCCGCCAGAGCGAATCTGGTTGGTCGACGATGTGGTGACGACGACCAGCACATTGGCCGAAGCAGCGATCGCGCTGCGCACAGCCGGAGCTTCCACGGTCATAGGACTGTGCGCGGCCCGAGCTCTTTTGGATGGTCCTTCTATGAGTCGCTGAAATTACACCAAGCACCAGCCCCGCGGCCGGAATTGTTGCGCGCGCTCGGAGTTGGGCAATTGCGCCCCGATCCCTTCAGCCGTGATCAACCGCCTCTCGAATAACACGGCGAAGCCGATCTGGATCGACGGGCTTCTTGAACAGCACATCCTTCAAGCCCTTGAGTTTGCTGCGCTTGATGATGTGGTCCTTGTCGTAGTGAAACGCAGTCATCATCAATATGGGCAGGTCGGGGTAGCGCTCGCGCACGGCACTGTACAGTTCGTACCCGTCCATTTCCGGCATCACGACATCCGTCAGAACCACGTCGAAGTTCGAAGATTCGATCTTCCGCAGACCCTCGGCACCATCACCCGCGGTCTCCACCACGCAGCCCTCGGCGGCGAGCATCTCCTCGATCGAACGGCAGATTCCCATGTCGTCATCGACGACGAGGATTCGGATATCCTTGAGGTCCGGCTCATCAGACGATCCCGATCGCGGGCCGCGAAGATCGATCATGCGCGTCGGCCCGATGTATTTCGTCGTCTCGTAGCGCTGGTTCTCGACCATTTCTTCCAGGCGATTCAGGATGCTGGAGATTCGCGTGACTTCCCGGCGCATCCCATGGAGGCGTTCGAATTCCACGGAACTGTCCTGCTCACCTGCGAGTTCGTCGATATCTCGCGCGAGCAGATCCAGCAGATTGAGGATGACCGCGAGTGGATTGTTGATTTCGTGGGAGAGGCCGACCGCCACCTCGCCGAGCGTCGCGAGCTTGTCCTTCCGAAGGATTTCCCGCAGATCCTTCGCATAGCCAATCGTCCCATCCGGTTCACCGGACTCGTCGTAGGTAATGGTCGCTGACATCGCAACCGGGATGTGCTGGCCGTCCTTGGAGAGAAAAGTCGTCTGAAACGTCTCCACGATTCCGCTCCCGCCGTGATCGGGGCCGCGCATCGCCCGCATGACACGCTTGGCTTCGTCGACATCGGCATAGACGGTCGCGACAAAGCTGCCGAGGATCTCGTCCTGGGTGTACCCCATGCTGCGACTGGCCCCGTCGTTATAGTAGATGATGCGCCCTCTTCGGTCGGTCGCGACGATGATATCGGTGGACCGAGAGATCAGTCCTTCGAGTTTTTCTTTGGAAAGCGGCATCGCACAAAAAGCCTAAGCCGGTCGACGCCTACGGGCAATAGCCGGCACCAGAGCGCCAGCTTCGATGGGATCAGCCGCCGAGCAGTCCCAGCAGTACACCTGCAGCGACGGCCGACCCGATGACTCCGGCGATATTGGGTGCCATCGCGTGCATGATCAGGAAGTTGGTGGGATCATCTTTCTGCGCCGTGATCATCGCGACGCGGGCCGCCATCGGCACGGCTGAAACGCCCGCCGCTCCGAGAATCGGATTCACGGGCTTGCTCGACACGCGATTCATCAGCTTCGCAAACACGACACCCGAAGCCGTGGCAATGGAAAAAGCTACTATCCCGAGCGCAAAGATCTTAAGCGACGTCGGTGTCAAGAATCGCTCCGCGGTCGCTCCGGCGCCCACACAGATACCCAGCAGGATGGTCACGGAATCTATGAACGCGCTCTTCGCGGTATTCGCCAATCGGTCGGTGACTCCAGACTCCTTCAACAGGTTTCCGAAGAACAACATGCCGAGCAGTGTCGTCGCCTTGGGGGCGAACATCGTACAGAGCACGAATGCCGCGATCGGAAATAGGATGCGCTCGGTCTTCGAGACCTCGCGCGGTGTGGGCATCTGGATCAGCCGCTCCTTTCGGGTGGTCAGCAAACGGACGATGGGCGGCTGGATGACGGGTACGAGCGCCATGTATCCATACGCGGCCACAGCCACCGCCGGGAGCAGGTGCGGCGCGAGGCGAGCCGTGATGAAGATCGTCGTGGGGCCATCGGCGCCTCCGATGATGCCGATGGCTCCGGCCTCAGCGGGCGTAAATCCGAGAGTGAGCGCTCCCCAATAGGTGGCAAAGATCCCCACCTGTGCGGCCGCGCCCAGAAGGATCAATCGCGGCTGGGAAAGCATGGCGGAAAAGTCCGTCATTGCGCCGACACCCAGAAAGATCAACGCGGGGAAAATTTCGTGCTCGACGCCGAAGTAGAGGTAATGGATCACGCCCTCCGCGGCGGGCGAGGCTTCGGACAGCGGTACATTCCCCATCATCATGCCGAAGCCGATCGGAATCAGTAGCAGGGGTTCGAACTTGCGCACGATGCCGAGGGCGATGAGGATCAGCCCGAACCCCATCATGAGCAGATTCAAAACCGTATCAGGGTGAGCAAGGACGTGGCCGATTCCGGTCGTCCAAAAAAAGTCGATGACGCCGTTGGACATGCGCCAGCTGTCCTAACCGATCGTCATCAGCAGTTGACCGGCGGATGTTTCGGAACCTTCGCTCACAGCGATCTCCTTCACGATTCCAGAAACAGGTGACGCAATGTCATTCTCCATCTTCATCGCCTCGAGTTTCAGAACGACCTGTTTCGCCGAAACCGAATCGCCCACCTTGACGTGAATCGAGATGATCTTTCCCGGGATCGGCGCGACGATGGCACCGTCGCCGACCGAGGCGACCGGAACCGCCGCAGGGGCGCTCGGCGCGGGAGCCGTCGCTATCGCACCAGAAGCGGACGTGACGGGCGGCGGCGATACCGCGGGGCTCGCTTCGCCACCGGTACATTCGACGTGGAACTCGCGGCCGTCGATCGTGACGGTACCACCTCCGGTCGCCTTATCGACCACGCTGACCGTGTACTCCACGCCCTGGCTCTTGACCTTGTACGTCGCCATCTCTCGTCCCGGCGCCGACAGGCAAAAGCCTTTCGGCGCAATAGGCTACCTGCGAAACGGCGCGATCTGCCGCATCCGACCCGCGCTCGCCCAAGCCGATGATGCGGCGCGGGTCGTCGCGATGGCTCGACGCCTTCGATGATAGGAATATGCAGCCAGCGCAACTCGCAAAAGATCATCCTCCGAGGCTTCGCGTTCTGCGCCCGAGCGGTCAACTTGGGGAAGTGTAGCGGGATCGACTTCGGACGGAGCGCTCGTTTCGGGCCGGGATCGGCTCAGGATACGGGTCGTCAGCGAAATCAGGCCCACCAGCGCAAGCAAAGCGCAGAAGACCGTCCCCATACCGACAAGGATCATCGAAAGCCCATTGGTCAGCGATGCATCCACTCGAGCCACCCCGCGGCGGTCCATCGAAATCGAGTAATCCAAACGGTGCAGTTCACCGTGAATTCCGCTGCCCGGTGTACCAGAAACGCCGGCTCCGGTGCAACATTGCAGCGCCAAGGTGAATCTGGCTATTCAACCCCCTGCTCGGCGAGCCAGCGTTCGACGTCGATCGCCGCCATGCAACCGGTTCCCGCAGCCGTGACGGCCTGTCGGTAGACCGGATCCATCGCATCGCCGCACGCGAAGACGCCCTCGATGTTGGTTCGGCTCGTGCCCGGAACCACCGTCACGTACCCGACCCGGTTCAGGTCGATCTGGTCCCAGACCAGCTTTGTATTGGGCTCGTGGCCGATCGCGATGAACACCGCTTCGACGGGTAACTCTCGGATCTGATCGGTCTTCACGTTGCGCGTTCGCACTCCCGTCACGAAATCTTCTCCGATCACTTCATCGACCACCGAATTCCAGACGAATTCGATCTTCTCGTGATTGCGCGCGCGCTCTTGCATGATCTTGGATGCACGCAGCGAATCCCTGCGATGAATGACGAACACCTTCGTCGCGAAGCGGGTCAGGAAGAGCGCCTCCTCCAGAGCTGTGTCGCCGCCCCCCACGACGGCCATCGGCTTGCCGCGAAACAGCGCCCCGTCGCACGTCGCACACGCCGACACACCATTGTTCATCAAGCGCTGTTCCGATTCGATCCCGAGCCACTTCGCGGAGGCGCCCATCGCGAAGATCAGGGCATTCGCGGTGAACGAGCGATCCGCGATCTTCACCCGAAAGGGGCGCGTAGAGCAATCGACTTGGGTGGCGTCCTCCATGATGATCTTCGCTCCGAAGCGCTCGGCCTGTTTCTGGAACAGCTCCATCATTTCGGGGCCCGTCACACCCTCGGGAAAACCCGGGTAGTTCTCGACATCCGTGGTCAACATGAGCTGCCCGCCAAACTGGAAACCCGCGATGACCAGCGGTTCGAGTTCCGCTCGCGCGGCGTAGATGGCCGCCGTGTAGCCAGCGGGACCGCTTCCCACGATGATGACGCGGCGGTGCTCGGCCTCGTCACCGGCTTTTTCGGCCGGACCACTTGTGCGACCGAGAAGCGGATCGAGTTCACCAGCACTCTCCATGGCCGAGAGATCTTCGAAACCACCGACGTGGGTTTCTCCGATGAAGATCTGCGGAACCGTCATTCGGCCACTCCGTTCGATCATCTCATCGCGACGTCCCGCATCGGTCTCGATATTGATCTCCGTCCACTCGACGCCCTTGGACTGCAAAAGCTGTTTGGCCATCACACAATACGGGCAGCCGTCCTTTGCGTAGATCAGGATCGACATCAGAGGCACCTCCTCGGGGCCGCATCCGGGCATTTTCGCTTCTGAACCCTCAGGGGGCTTCTCTCTTCAATAGCGCGCGTACTCGATCAAGCGCTCGAAGGACCCCTCCCACTCACCCTCCCAGCACTCGAGTACAACCTGACCGGGGCTCTTTTCAAGCGCGAGCTGCGCGAAAATCGGATCCAGGAATGCCGACTCATCGGGCGCGCTCGGGCCGGCATGGCCGATCCGCTCGAGACCGCTGCGAGCGATCTCGAGGAGTTCTCGAGCCAGGCCGAGAACGGGCCGCCCGGCGTAACTCGCCGCCAGACCCTGGCGTGAAACCGCTTCCATGGCCGCCCCGCGCTCGGCCTGGCTGGCGCCGACCAGCTTCGCCGCCGCCGCGCGGGCGGTTTTGTCGTACAGGATGCCCTTCCAAAGAGCGGGCAGAGAGCAGGTGAGGCCGGGCGGCACCGCGTCGGCGCAGCGAACCTCGATGAACTGCTTGACGCGAACCTCGGGAAACAGGGTCGTGAGATGGCGATCGAAGTCCGCGAGGGTGGCGCGCTCGGCACCACGTCCATTTTCGAAAAACTGCCGGAAGGTCATGTCGTGGGCCGGCTCGAAGCGCCCTTCACGCACCAGAAAGTACATCGGTACGTCGAGCGCCCACTCCACGTAGCGCCGATAACCGAAGTCGGGCTCGAAGGCGATCGGCAACATCCCACACCGATCCGGATCCGTATCCGTCCAGGCGTGCATGCGCCTTGACGCAAAGCCGTTGGCTTTGCCGTCGGAGAGGCTCGAGTTCGCGAAGATCGCCGATACGATGGGTGAAACCACGAGTGCCGTGCGGACTTTGTCCACCATATCGCTTTCGGATTCGTAATCGAAGTTCGCCTGGACGGTTGCCGTCGCGAACATCATGATCAGCCCCCGCGATCCCCGCGTGGGCATATAGCGACGCATGATGCGATAGCGCTCCTTGGGCATCCTCGGCAGCTCGTCGACGGAGTGGATCGGGTGGATTCCCAGACCGAGCCATACGATGTCCAGCAGCTCGGAAACGCCGCGCACCAGTTCGAGATGGGCGTGAAATTCCGCGCAGGTTTCGTGAATGGTGCGCAGAGGTGCTCCCGAGAGCTCCAGCTGTCCGCCGGGTTCGAGCGTGATGCTCGCAGCATCGCGCTGCAACGCGACGATATTTCCGTCTTCGAAGATGGGCTCCCAACCCGCGCAATCGGCGATGCGCTTCAACAATACGCCGATCCCGCAATCCCCAGCGTATTCGACGGGGCTCCGGTTGGCTCCATGGAGACCGATCTTTTCGTGCTCGGTTCCCACCCGCCAGTGCTCCGGCGGCTTTTCGCCAGCGCGGAGAAACGCGACGAGATCGTCCACGGATTCGACGAGCTGCTGAGGGGCTGTCGTCGTCGCGCTCACACCGCACCCTCTTCGAGACCGTAGAGATCGGGTTGAAGAAACGCTACGAGCGCACACAGTACGCCGTGGCGCGCGTATTCGGCACGAGGCAACACGCCGTTGCTCAATCGACCGATGTTTCCGGTGCTCAGCGCCGAAGATTTCGCCGACGACTCGCCGCGGTGGGCCCCCCAGAGGCGATCGAAGGCCAAGCCGATCGGCTCGCGATCGTGCACCGCGAGAATCGAGCACTCGCGAGGATATCCGAATGCCGAGGAAAAACCGATCGAAGTCCGATCGCCGTCGGTGATGGCCACGCAGCCGATGTTCAGATGCGCAACTTCTCCCTCCGAACCGCCCGTCGGAAGCGGCACGAGTCCGTCCTCGATCCCGACGCCCAAATCACAGGGGAACCCGCTCGCGGCTTCGGCGGCGCGGTTACGCGCACCGCGAATGATTTCTTCGAAGCCGACCGGTTGCTCGGGCACACCACTCGCAACCGCGACACCCTCGACTTTGGCGTCGGGCGCGTAGACGCCGATCGCGCTGCGAACCGCGGCGAGCTTCGGCTCGTTGACCGAGCCGACCCTCACCCAGCGGACCGCTGCCAACGGATTCTCCCGCGAAAAGCGCGTCACGGAGTGGCAGCCTTTTCGACTCGAATGCGAAGTGCTTCGGCCGGTCCGCGAGCCGTCTCGAGGTCCCGGGCGTACGCTGCCTCTCGCTCGCCCAGGGCCCGGCCGAGGTCTTCGAAGCGCGCAGCGAGGTCGATCTCAGGGGGGGATGCATTCATCGCTGAGGGAACGTACCCGCGCGCCGCCGAACCGACCACACCGGACCCAGGCGGGCATGGCCGAAGGGCGGGCGAGGGAAATCCTGGTTCTAGAGGGCCTCATCGGCAGCGACGAGTGTGCCGGAGTCGAGCGAAGCGAGCAGGGTGTCGCGATGGACCTGAAATATCTCCTTGAACTCGTCGGAGAGCGGAGGCCCCTCTGGGCTCGGCAACTGAAGCGGATTCACGTACATGCCGTCCTTGGCAACGCGAAAGCAGACGTGCGGCCCGGTCGACAACCCCGTGCTCCCCACGTAACCAATCACCTGCTTCTGGCCGACGGGTAGCCCCACGCGGAGTCCGTCCACGAACCGCGAGAGGTGGCCGTAGTAGGACACGTAGCCGCTGCCGTGTCGAATCTTTACCAGATTGCCGAAGCCGCCGGCCCAACCGCTGTAGATCACTTCACCGCGGCCAACCGCAAAAACCGGAGTTCCAATGGGCGCCGCGTAATCGATTCCGTGGTGCGGACGCGTGATCTTGAGAATCGGGTGACGCCTTGCTGCTGTGTAGCGTGAAGTCACTCGCACATAGCGAACGGGGGCCATCAAGAACTGGCGTTCCACCGAACTCCCATCGGGCCGGTAGTAACCGCCGCGCCCCTCTTCGGGTTCGAAGTACACGGCCGTATGTTCGCCGGATGCGCCTGCATAGCGAGCCGCGAGGATTCGACCCGGTCGAACGAAGGCTTTCTCTCCGTTCTCGCTTGTGCGGAACAACTGCTCGTAGAGGATCCGAAACTCGTCTCCAGTTCTGATCATGCGCGAGAAATCGACGTCGTAGGCGAAGACATCGGCAAAGTCGATCGCGAGCTGCGGTTCGGCACCCAGATCCGTGATCGCACTGTAGAGACTGGAGGTGACGATTCCGGCGACCATCGTCTGACGCGGCCAGAGTTCGGCCTCGTCTCTCACCACCGTGTAGCCACCATCCGCATCGCGGCTCAACTCGTAGCCGACAATCGGTGAGATGCGGTAGCGGAAGAATTCGATCTCGCCTTCCGCGTTCTGCACGAGCCGATAGCTGTGACGGGGTTGCGAGTAGCGGAAGTCATAGTGCCCGATCATCTCTCTCGCAATGCGATTGACGACTCGCACACTGACACCCTGCCCGATGAGCGAGCGCGCGAGGGTGCCGCCTGGTTCGAGCACACCTTCGGTGACCCGCGGCGAAACCGTTTCGGGAATGTGGGGCGACGCTTCGCGCTCTGCCTCCGCTTCCGTCTCGGCTTCCGCTTCAGCGATGGGTACCGGCGCGGCGGCGATCGCAGCGATCGCGGCGATCGGATCCGCGGCGATCGCGGCGATCGCAGCGATCGAATCCGCGAGGGTCGAGCCTTCGGCTTTGGCGATCTCGGGAGGCCCCACTGCGCTCGATGAATCGGAGGGCGAGATGCCAATCAGCGTCCCGAGCGCCGCGCAGACTCCTGCACCGAATAGTGACAGGGCGATCGTGGACGGTCGCCGAGTCGGCGATGGGCAGCTGATACGCATCGACCTGGGCACCCCCCCCGCAAGCGCGGCGCGATGCCGACCATCGCTCCCGCTTGCTCCGCGCGCCTATAGTTAGCTTTCGTCGACCCGCGATGCACGGTAATTTCCTCGTCCCGGGGCGGCATTGGTGGCGGTCATCCAATGAGTGTCGACGCAAAGCAAACCCCCCAAGGGGATAACTCTTCAACACAGTTCTTCGATTCGACGCTAACTAGCCAACTCGGCTGGTCTTCGTGGATTTCCAAACACCGAGCCCGAATTTTCGGAAGCGCCCCTTGGGTCACCGCCGGGGTGTTTTCGCTACTTCTTTCCATCCAGGGGTGCGCGACTTACGGCAGCGACTTCGCGCGCGCGAAAGACCGCGTCGCGGAACTGCTCTCTCGGGCGATTCAGATCGAGACCGTCAACCCGCCCGGCGACGAGAAGCCCCTCGCAGCGTTTTTCTCGAAGATCCTCTCGAAGGCCGGAATCGAAACGCGTGTGATCGATACACCGCCCGGCGACTCCAAGATCGGGCGCGCTGCGGTCTGGGGGGTGGTGCGCGGTAGCGGCGGGCGCCAACCCATCGTCCTGCTCTCCCATCTGGACGTCGTCCCCGCCGACCCGGATGCCTGGCATACCGAACCCTTCGCCGCTGTTCGCCAGGGCGATTACGTGATCGGTCGCGGTTCTCTCGACGCGAAGGGCATTTCAATCGTCCACCTGCTGACGCTGCTCGAATTGGCCAAACGCGAACCTCCGCTGAAGCGAGATGTCGTCTTTCTCGCGACACCCGACGAGGAGAGTGGGGGTGCGGACGGAGCGGGCTTCATCGTCCGTGAGCGGCCGGATCTCCTCGGCGGTGCCGAGTACCTCCTCACCGAGGGCGGTGGGATCCTGAAGCGGGGCAGCGACGATCCGGCGCTCTGGCGGATTGGCATCGTCGAGAAGAGCCCCTGCTGGCTCCGCGTCGTGGCACATGGAACTCCAGGGCACAGCGCCGTGCCCCCTCTGGACGCCGCGGTTCCCCGACTGATTGCAGCACTAGAGCGCGTGGGTCGAATCGAGTCGCCAGTTCGCGTCGTACCCGAGGTCGCGCAGATGTATCGCGCGTTGGCGGAGCTGGCTTCGCCCGAAGACGTAGCCGGGTACGCGGACTTCGCCCGCCACCTCACCGAAGACCCCGCATTCCTGCGCCGCTTCATGACCTTGCGTTTCCAGGCGGCGCTGGTGACCAACACGCTGACGGTTACGGTCCTCGAGGGCAGCTCGCGCACCAACGTCCTTCCCGCAGAGGCCGTCGCCCACATCGACGCACGCTTGTTGCCGGGAGAGAGCTGCGAGCGCCTTACCCAGCTCGTGCGGGAAGCCATCGCGGATCCGGGCATCAGCACCGAGGTGCTGCTCTCCTTCGAAGCCCGCAGCTCATCCGCGAATACCCCGCTCTACGCGGCCATCGAAACCATCGCGGCGAAATCCGATCCGCCGGCCCATACGGTTCCATCGGTCACGATCGGCTTTACCGACGCTCACTACTTTCGCGACGTCGGCGTGACCTCCTATGGTTTCACACCCCGAGCGATGCGGCGTGAAGACTCCGGCGGCGTACACGGCCGTGATGAGCGCGCAGACGTCGGATCGCTCGCGATGGCGGTGACCCTGCTCATCGAAATATTGGAAGAACTCGACCGCCTGGACTGAGCGCGCCGGCTAGAAGCGCGACCCCAGAGGATTCGCCGGCTAGCGCATGTCCTGGATCGCCTTGTGGAGATCTTCGAAGAGCGGCGCGATCTCTCCGACCTCCAAACAGGAAAAGGCGATGCGGATATCCGTCGGGCCTGTAGCAATCACGCCGATCCCGTAGGCGTCCAACAGGTGGAGGCGTACCTTTTCCGCTTCGACTCCCTTCACCGCCACGCACATGAAGTAACCGCTGTTGAAGGGGTAGACGTCCCAGCTATCGGCGAAGCGCGGCTGGTTGACGACCTCGTAAACCTTCTCGGCACGGGCCCTCAGCGTTTCCAGCTTCTGCGCACGTTCAGCCTCGACTTCAGGCGACTCCAACACCCGCCGAACCAGCGACTGCGAGAGCTGCGAGACGTTCGAGATTCCTCCGCGAATCGCACCGCGCAACTTGGCATCGAGCACATCGGTCACTTCGTCGGCGCTTGCCGCCCGCCCCGGACCCAGCGTGATGAAGCCGCAGCGCAGACCCCAGACAAAGAGTTCCTTTGTCGCGCCATCGAGTTTGATCGCGAGCAGGTTGGGATGTTGATTTGCGGCCATCGCGAACAGCGACTCGGTCAAACTGGGCGCACCGAGGTGATAGAAGAGTCCGAAGTAGGCGTCGTCGAAGACCGCCACCACCCGGGTTCCCGCTTCTGCCTGCGCGACCAACGCCGCGATCAGGGCCTCTCCCTCGGCGGGCGTCGGCATGTAGCCAGTCGGATTATTGGGGAAGTTGAGCAAAGCGATCAGCTTGTCGCGGTCCTCCGCGTTCTCGGCCAAGGCGCGCGCAAAACCCTCGGTGTTGAAGCCTCCCTCGGCGAAGAAGGGATAGGTGGCGATCTTCGCGCCGTGCTGGACCTCATAGGTCAGGCGGTAGTTTCCCCAGAGTTTGTCGGGTATCAGGATGTGATCTCCGGGATCGACGAAGAGGTCACCGACGAGACTGATTCCGTGGGTGATCGCACTGGTCACCAAGGGCAAGCTGATGCGCTTGTCGCGAAGCGAAGGGTTTTCGGCCAGAAGCTTGTCGCGCCAGCGTTCGCGGAGTGCGAGCTGGCCGGCGGGCGGCGCGTAGGGGAACGCTTCGGCGGGATCGATATCGACCAGATGCTTCGTGGCGGATGCCAGATGCATCGGTCCATCGCCCTCGGTCGCAATGCCAATGGTCGCGTTGAAGCGCGTCGCCTTCTGCTTCGCTTCTGCGGACTGGGAGAGGATGCCCTTGGGAAAGTAGAGCCGGCGCCCCATTGACGAGAGCATCGCCAGGATTTCCGGCGAAGCCGCCTCGAGCCTCACGTTGAGCTCTTTGGCGAGCGGAGTCAGATCGGTGTCAGCGCTTGCGCCGACGCTATTTTGATCGTTCATGGGGGTTCCTGCTTCCGCTCACGTGCTGGCTCCTGGGAATCTACAACCGACGCTGCAGAACGTCCATCAAATCATCAAAACCGATCGATCGCCAGAAGCGCTGACCTTCGGCGTTGCGGCTCGCGACTCGAACCTCGCAGCGCTCGACGCCCCGCTCTTCCACCCAGACGAGCGCGCGCTCGACCAGGGCGCGTCCCACGCCGCGGCGCCGCTCGCGCGCGCGCACCGTCAAATCCGTGATCTCGGCGCGCTGGACTTCTACCTGGATCGAGGGCGCGCGGTCGATCCTGACGGTACAAAAGCCCAACAGCACGCCATCGCGCTCGCAGACGAAGATCGCTGCGTCGGAATCGCGGAGGATCGCGGCGAGCAAGCGCTGGATCTCCGCGTCCGCACCGGGGCGCAGGGCAAAGAGCGGGTCGCTAGACGCGTGATGCTCGGCGAGCTCAATCCAGAGTGCTGCGACCCGATCGAGGTCGCGCGGATGCGCGCTGCGAATGCGCCCGCCGTCAGTTTCCGTGGCCCTGGACTCCGGCAGATCGCGTCATGGTAAATGTCCCGTGCTGCGTACCGTCGCGTTCGAAATCGCCGCGCAACAGCCTCCCCCCATCCGCGGCCTCTCGCGTGGTGTAGATCGTCACACCGCCCAAGTCTTCGACCCGCTCCGACCGCAGCGCGTCTTCTCGCTGGAAGATCGGACCCTCCGCAGCTGGGTCGATGCGCCAGGATTCGACGTAGCGGATCATCGACGCGGACGACGTCGCCTGTTTGGAGGCAGACACCCAGCTCCCTTCCAAACGCCGCAAGGTTGTAGACACCCTACCCCGCTCGTTGACGGCGAGGCCGTCTTGGATGTCGGCGAGCTGGGCTGCATCGGGCTCCCAATGATGGAGGATCCGCGAAGCGCGGTTCGCCTCATCGTTCTCGAACCTTCCCGTTTCATCGTCGAAAACGACGATCGGGTATTCGGTCCAGCGCAGGCGGTCGCCCTCACGCTCGAATACCCAGGCGCGATCGTCCCAGCGCTCCCGCTCCGCATCGGACGAGGTCGCGTCCTTGTAGTGCACGAGAACGTGCCACGCAGCCAGGAGCGTGGCCCCAGAATGGGGCCATGCGACGCCGCAAGCGAATCCAGAGGATTCGCCAGCTACCACGTCGGGCTCCTCCGCCCTGACATTGACCGGGCCGAGCACCGCAAACCCCGCAATCAGAGCGAGTGCCGGTGCAGTCAGTTTACCAGTCAGATGGTCCGCGCAACTTCTGGAAATGACTTCCATACCGGAATCCCACAGAAGTGCTTGCCTTCGGTGCAACGCGGGCGCGCGACTCCCGTGCGCACGAAACACGGCGGACCGATGTGGCGGGTAAGGCTCGGGTGGACGGCACCGACCTGTTCTATTTCGTCCATCGACGCCTGCCAGATTTCGCGCTGCGCGTTAAAGCAGCTTCGCATCGTCCACTTGTGGATGAGATCGAGCAACGCACCCGACTCTTCGAATCGAACCGCTACCGCGTTGGGAATCACGTAGAGCGCGAGCTCGGGCTCGACGCCCTCGGCGAGAAGCCGCTCGCGTGCGTGCCATGCTTCACCGACAGCGTCACTGAAGAGTTCGTGACATTCGGGATCGTCTCGGATCAATTCCGGCTCGATCACATCGACATTTCGGGGAACCGTTCTCGAGAGAAGAGGGCGCGATCCGGGCACCGTCCGGTGGCGCTGATCCTGGGAGTCCGCGGTGTGCGACAACTTCTTTCGGAAGGTGTAGTGGGCGTGTGCGAGGGGGCGCATGATGGGCGCGTGGGTCGAAATATTCAGGGTGTCGACCCGATACTTGTTCTTCGCGGGGTCGAGTGCGAGTTCCAATGCCGTATCGTCGTCGAGGTCGAAGCGACCCAGGACGTGGCGAATCGCATCTGCGATGATCTCCGGCGCCCGGACGCTGTAATCGATCAATCGCGAACTGCGGCCGTTCAGCGATTTATCGAAGGACTCGGCCCCGCCCGCGTCGCCTACACCCGGTGGAGCGATCTGGCTCTCGATCACATCTTCGAACTCTCGGGGCGGCTCTCCGATTCGCTCGAAGAAGTCGGCGTCGATACGCTCGACTTCCTCTACCATGCGGCCTACCACGTCGGCGGCTTCCCGCGGCACGTCGCCGACGCGAATCATTCTTCGAAGCCGGTGGAGCACGATTCCGGAGACCGTGTAGACCATCGCGGTATGGCATGCGATCGGAATCACGTAGCGCGCGGTTTCGATCGCCCGCTTCTCTGCTTCCCGCGCAATGTTCTTTGCGAAAGTCATCGATTTGCGGGCGGGCAGTCGCCACAGATCCGAGAGAATGCGCCGGGTGACCGGCGTCAAGCGCTCGGTCAACTCTCGGTAGGCGCGCCACGATCGCTCGATCGATGCGCTGAAGATCTCGCGTTCGCGCCCCTGCAGGGTAGGGGGAACGTGGGCCGTGATCTCGTCCAATTTGACGTAGCGCTGACTCTGCTGTTCGGTGTTGTAGAAGGGAAAGGCGTGCAGAAACGCCCAGACGAATTGACGCGATATTCCCGAAAGTCCGAATTCGAAGGTCGCGTGCTGATACACGGTATGGTGACCGCCTTCGAAGGTCAGCGGACCGATGTTTTTACGCTGCTGCTCGGTCACCTCGTCGGGATCGATGACGCGAGGTGAATAACAGGTTCGCGCTGCCGAAATCGCGTCGTTGTACGGATCGTTGAACCAACTGCGAAGATGGATCTCAGGCCCACTATCGATGAACGTCACATTCCCCCCGGAGCCCATCTACTCTGACAGAGAGGCCACCTCCCGGCAACGTGCTCGGCGGTGGGCAATCTTTTTCCCAATTTGAGCCGCGTGGTCAGAAGGCGGCGCGCATGCGGCGGAATCGACGCACTCGCAAGTCGGGTGATTTGGACGTGATCTTACGGGCTTGACGAGATATTTGCGCAACCGGATCGGTTGGCACGGCACTTGCGCTCAGGCGACCGGGTGGGTGTGCGCGTGACCTGGCGCAGCAATGGATAGACGCGGGAGCGAAAGAACCTTTCAATGACCACCATCTGGATCGTCCACCGCGACCCGCTGCTGCGTTCCGCGCTCATCCGGGCCGCCGGAGCTCCCGAAGATGCCGTTTGTGGCGCCCCTGGGGATCCGATCTTCGCCGCGGCGCCGCTCGCTGACGTCGTGCTGCTCGGCCTGGGCGGAGATCTCGAAGCCGAACTCGAATTCGCTCACCAAGGCGCGATTCGCGCGCCCGACGCGCGCTGGATCCTGCTGCCCGAGCGCGGCCTGGTCGACGCAGCCCGAGAACTATTCGATGGGATCGACGCTTCGATCCTACGCTATCCACCCGATGCGCGCGCGCTGCGCGCGCAAATCCGAATCGCTCGCGCGGGTCCACGCGCGGCGGGGCCAGGCGGCCGCGCCCCCATGGCGCTTTCGCAGCGCTCGGCCCGCGATTCCCTCGCGCAGCGTTTCGCGCGCTGGTTTGCAGATCTCGAGCTTCCCGAGTTGCTGCGCGCACTCAATCCCCATCTGGGAGACGTCCCGCTGCTGATCTTGGGTGAAGAGGGAACCGGGAGGGGCCTGTTGGCTCACTACGTCCACCTCTTCGGTGGCGACCCGGGCAGTGAGTTCGCTCACGTCCCCTGTGAAGATGGGATGTCGGCGGAGTTGCTGCGGACCGCACTCGCCGAGGCCATCGGTGATTCGACAAACCGCTGTACGATCTGGCTGGAGGGTGTCGATGCGCTTCCGGCAGCGACCCAGCGCCAACTCGCGCGCTGGATTGAATTCGGCCCTCCCTCGCGTGTCGTGCGCGTCCGCGTTGCGCGCTGGCTCGGCACCAGCGGCGACGAACCCACGATCGGATCTGCGAGCGCGCTGATTCCGGCGCTGCGCGACGCACTGGGCGGAATCCCGCTGCGTATTCCGACGCTGCGCGAGCGCCCTGAGAGAATCGCCGCGTTTGCGACCGATACGGCCCTCGCCTGGTGCAGCGCGCGGCGGCAGCGGCCAAGGCGTTTTGCGGAGGATGCGCTGACGGTCCTCGCCGAATACCCCTGGCCGCTCAACCTGCGCGAACTCGAAGTCGTCGTGATCCAAACGCTCGCAGCGAGCGGGGCGGATCCGATTCGAGTCGATGACCTTCAATACGACGGCATCGCGTTCGCGCCCATCGACGTGGGCGATGTCGGGACAATGATCGAACCCGATCCCGTCGGCCGGAGCACCCGGCTCGGGGGTGCACCGAACGTCCCTCTCGCAGCGCCTCGCGCGCGGGAGGCGGGTTCCGCTCCAGAACGCAAAGCGGCGTCTGCGAGCGATCCGCGCGAGGCGATCGCCGGCGCGAACGCGTCCATCCAACCACTCGTAGCGGCGATCGCGCACGAAATGCGCAATCCACTTTCCACGATCCGGACCTTCGCAGAGCTGTTGCCCAGCCGGTACGACGATCCGGAATTCCGTTCGCGCTTCGCCGAACTGGTCGGCCAGGACACGCACCGCATCGAAGCTGTTATCCAACGGCTGACGGAACTCGCGTCCCTCGAGCAGCCCAAGATCGAGACGGTAGACATCTCGGCGCTCCTGGAGGAACTCCTCTCAGAGCGAACCGAGCAGGTGCGAAATCGCCAACTGCTCGTCCTCAAGGAGTTGGACGAACACCACACCGCCGCGATCGGCGATGCCGGACAGCTGCGGTTTGCCTTGGAGTCGCTGATCGACAAATCTCTGGATCTCGCGCCAGAGGGCGGCGACGTCTTCATCGCCTCGCGCCACCACCCGGCCGGCCTGCGCGGTGGACCGGCGGTGCGCGTGCTGATTCGCTTCGGCAGCCTCGACAGCTCGCCATCGGGGTCGCGCGTCCCGGGCACCTCACTCGCGGAAAACGCCTTGGACTACGCGATCGCCGCGGCGGTCATCCGCGCCCAGGGCGGCACCTTCACGATCGACCCCGGAGAGGGCAACGAAACCGTCCTGCTGCTCGATATCCCCGCCTGATCCGCGTCTGATAATCTTCCGCGTTGATGCCTTGTCTGTTGGTAGTGGACGACGAGGAGGGCGTGCGCGAATCGCTGCGCATGCTCTTCAAGGGCGACTGCGAAGTCGCTACGGCGGGTTCGGTCGAAGAGGCCGAGCGATTTCTGCACGGGTCGAGTCCCGATCTGATTCTGTTGGATCTGGTGATGCCGGGGCGGGGCGGTCTGGAGCTGCTCGCATCGCTGGCGGATCAAGTCGACCCCCCGCCCGTCGTCGTGCTGACCGCCACCAAGACCGTCGCCACCGCGGTCGAAGCGATGAAGCGCGGGGCCGTCGACTACATCACCAAACCGTTCGAGGTGGAGGCGCTGCGCATCAAGGTCCGCCAGTTGCTCGAGCGGCGCGAACTGGAGCGCGAGGTGGTGCGGCTGCGCGCGGAAGTAGACGGACAGGAACGCCTGGGCGGCCTGCTGGGCGGCAGCCCCCTGATGCGGGAACTCTTTCAGACGATTCGTCGGGTCGCGGCTTCCCGGGCGACGGTTCTGATTCAGGGTGAGAGCGGCACCGGTAAGGAACTCGTCGCCAGGGCGATCCACAACCTGGGTGACCGCGTCGATCAGGCCTTCGTGACGGTCAATTGCGCGGCAATTCCGGCTCAGCTGATCGAAAGTGAACTCTTCGGCCACGAGCGCGGCGCTTTCACCGACGCCCGCGAGCGCCGCATCGGAAAGTTCGAAACCGCATCCGGCGGAACCCTCTTCCTCGACGAAATCGGTGAAATCGAGATCGCCGTCCAGGCGAAGCTGCTGCGCGCGCTACAAGAAAAGCAGATCGAACGCCTCGGCGGGTCGCCGACCATCGCAGTTGATGTGCGCGTCGTCGCGGCCACGAACCGCGATCTGGAGGCCGACGTCGCCGAAGGGCGCTTCCGCGCGGACCTCTTCTATCGCATCAACGTCGTTCCGATCGCGCTGCCGGCGCTCGCGGAGCGGCGCGAGGACATTCGCCGCCTCGCGGAACACTTTCTCGCCAGCGCGCGTGCGGACGCCCATCGCGGGCCCCGCGCGATTGCGCGCGACGCGATCGCCGCTCTCGAGCGCTACGCGTGGCCGGGCAACGTGCGGGAGCTCGAGAATGCGATCGAACGCGCGGTGGCTCTCGCAGAAGGCGAGGTGTTGGAAATCGCAGACCTACCGCCCGCCATCCTGCGCGCCAACGAACTCGAGACGTTGGGAGATTCGGTACGGAGCGGAAAGCTCGGTGTCGAAGCGGCGGTGGGCGGCTTCGAGAAAACGCTGATCCTCGAAGCGCTCGCGCGCGCCGACGGAAATCAGACGCAAGCCGCCGCGCAGCTCCAGATCACGCGCCGATCGCTCAAACTCAAGATGGACCGGTACGGCATCGCGGCGACCTGAAGGCCGCACCAGCCCGCGGTGCGCGACCGCAGGCGCAGCCGCGCCGCGCGCGCGGCGCCTTGCGCCGACGATTTTGGTGTTCGATTCAGAACATCTTAAATTCCCATTTAAATTCAACCAAGTTCGGATCTAGAGCTCGGTTTGTGTTCGGATCCGAACGATCTTTGAGCATTGAACGGCTCTAGATTCGCCCTGCGAAAACCTCTGATTCATCAATATTTTCAATTTGTTAACGAGTTAGATGCACACCGCGCCGAATCTGGCACGTCGTTTGCGATTCGAGTGTGTGCAAGCCGACACCGGAGGTCCCAATGACCGACGACCGAACACTGGAAACCATCCTGATCGTGGACGACGAGCGCGGACCGCGGGAGTCCCTGCGGATGATCCTGGCCTCGAACCACCGGGTTCTCCAGGCGAGCAGCGGCGCCGAGGCCCTCAAGTGCATCCGCGGCGAACACGTCGACCTGATCACCCTCGATCTCAACATGCCGGGGATGCACGGCCAGGAGCTGATGCGAACCGTGCGGAGTGAATTCCCCGATATCGAAATCGTGATCATCACGGGCTGCGGGAGCATCGAGAGCGCAGCCGAGGGGATTCGCGCGGGTATCTGCGACTACATCCAGAAGCCCTTCGATGTGGTGCAGGTCAGCGCAGCCGTGAGTCGCGCGCTGTCTCGAAAGCGCGCGCAGGACCGATTGACTTCCTTTCTCGAAGAACTCGGCGGCGTGGTCGGACACGATCGCGGCGCCCAGGCCATTCTGGAGGACGTCCAACGCAGCGAAAGGCTGCGCGAACGGGTGGGCCTGGTTTTTTCGGATTCGAGCGAGCGAGGCGCAACCGCCGCGCAGGAGATCGACGAGCCGCGCACGATGGAGTTCCTCGAGGTTCTCGCGGAGACCATCGAGGTCAAGGATCGCTTCATGCGCGGCCACGCCCGGCGCGTCTCGTTCTACGCGGGTCTACTCGCGGAGCGACTGTCTCTCGAAGCCGACGAATTGGAGGAGGTCCGCGTCGCTGCATTTCTACACGACCTCGGAAAGGTCGGCGTACCGACGGATCTGCTGCTCCGGGCGGGGGCGCTCGACTCGAAGGAACGCGCGCTCGTCGAGCAGCATCCGGCCATCGGCGCCCGACTCGTCAAGCCGCTCGCGATTCCGAATGCGATCGCCTCGGCGATCCAACACCACCACGAATGGTGGGACGGAACGGGTTACCCAGACGAACTGAAGGGTGAAGAGATCCCCCGTACGTCGCGCATCATCTCCGTCGTCGACGCGTTCGACGCGATGAGCAGCGACCGACCCTACCGCCGAGCGCTTGCCCGCTCGACCGCCATCGACGAGATCCGACGTTTTGCGGGCACCCAATTCGACCCGCATTTCGCCAAGGAATTCCTGGTCCTTCTCGAATCGGGAGCTTGTGACATCGATCCTGAAATCGTGGCGGATGCGGTCTCCGCGGCGCACCCCGCCATTCAATCGGCCGATTCGGCCACGCCAATAGGAGCCCAAAGATGACCTCTGCCGTGCCGAAACCCGCAGCCAAGATCGAGGATGCCCAAGCCGGGAGCGAAGCGAATGCGGTGTTCGCGCCGACCCGGCGCGAAGAACGCCGCGACGAGGTTCGAAGCGCAGAGTACACGCCCTTTCCACGGACCGGCGCGAACCAGGCGCCGCGCCGTGGCTTCAGCCGTGACGTATCGCCGCTGGGGATGTGCCTCGGGGTGGACGTGCCCGAGCGGATCGGCGCGCTGCTGCGGGTCGAAGTTCGACAGCTCGACGGTCAATCGATCGGCGCGACGATCGGCCGCGTCGTCTGGTGCAAGCCGACCCGAGATGGTCGCCACTGGATCGGCCTCGACCTGCTCTGCGAGCCGGACGGCGTGCGTTCGAAATGGCATCAGCGAATGCTGGAGGAATCCGACTGAACGCCGATCCGAACCGTTGATCGGGGGGTACGGGGGTCGCGGGCAATTGCTCCGGCCCCCGCACGCGCCTCGGGGAGTGCTACCGTTCGCCGGTAATCACCGGCGGGACCCCATGTTTGGCATCGGGATGACAGAGCTGTTGGTGATCCTGGCGATCGGCCTGATCGTCATCGGACCGAAGAAGTTGCCAGAGCTCGCCCGCTCGCTCGGAAAGGGACTCGCCGAGTTCCGCCGCGCGTCGACCGAGATGCGGCGCGAATTTCTCGAAGTTGCGGACGAAGCCCGGATCGACCCACCGCCCCAAAAGCCCGAAGAAGCGGACTCCGAGAAGGCTAGCGAGACGGATTCCGCCGACGAACCCAAGGGTTCCGACGTTGGATGACCAGAGGCTCCCGCTCACCCACCACCTGGCCGAGCTTCGAACGCGCATCATCCGCATCCTGTTGGCCTGGATCGTCTGCGCCGCGTTCGCCTGGAACTACAACGAGTGGATCTTCGGTTACCTGCTCGATCCGGCGGTTGCGGCGCTGGGCGCGGGCGAGCGAACCCTACAGGCCATCGCACCGACAGAGATCTTCTTCACCTACCTGAAGTGCGCCGCGCTCGCGGGTTTCGTGTTGGCCCTGCCAGTGATCTTCTGGCAGATCTGGGCGTTCGTGGCACCGGGCCTGTACGCAAATGAAAAGAGCGCGATCGTTCCGTTCGTTCTGGCTTCTTCGCTGCTCTTCGGAGGAGGAGCCGTCTTCGGTTACATGATTGTGTTCCCGTTGATGTTCGAGTTCTTCACTCAATTTGACAGCGACTTCGTCGAATCAGCCTGGACGATGCGCGAGGTCTTCAATCTCACCGCCCGACTCTTTCTGGCGTTCGGCATCGCATTCGAGTTACCGGTGCTCGTCTTCTTTCTATCGATCACGGGGATCGTCGATGCACGAACCCTGCTCAGGGGAACCCCCTACGCGGTGCTCGGCGTATTCATAGCGGCGGCGATTCTCACGCCGCCGGATTGGGTGAGCCAGATATTCCTCGCGATCCCGATGATCGCTCTCTATCTGCTGGGAGTCGGAGTCGCGCTCGTGTTCGGAGGAGCCAGGCAAAAGCGCGCGAAAGGCGAAGAAGCTCCGTCCTAGGAGCGTGACCCCAGAATGGGGTCGCGCGACGCCGCAAGCGAATCCGAACAATTCGCCCGCTAGTCGCGCTTGCCCGTTTCCATCGCGGTCGCGACAAAATTCGTCGTGTAGCGACCGGAAACAAACTCGGGGTGGCGCAGCGCCTTGCGGTGGAAGGGGATGGTCGTCGTGATCCCTTGGATGTCGAACTCCGCGAGCGCCCGGTCGAGCCGCGCGATCGCTTCTTTGCGATCGACCCCCCAGCTGATGAGCTTCGCGATCAGCGGATCGTAGTGGGTCGTCACTCGGGTTCCCTGCTCTACGCCAGCGTCGACCCGCACGCCGGGGCCAGCGGGCGGACGGTAGACGGAGATCAATCCGGGAGAGGGGATGAAACCCCGATCCGGATCTTCGGCGTAGATGCGCGCCTCGATGGCGTGACCTCGGATCTCCAGGCCCGATTGCGCGATCTGCAGCGGCTCGCCGGCCGCGATCTGGATCATCGCCACGACGATATCGATGCCGGTGACGGCTTCGGTGATCGCGTGCTCGACCTGGATTCGCGTGTTCATTTCCAGGAAGTAGAAATCCCCGGCCCCGTCCACGAGAAACTCGCAAGTCCCCGCCCCGCAGTAGTCGACGGCTTTTGCCGCGGTCAGCGCTGCGCGACCCAGTTCGGCCCGCAGCTCCGGACCCACACCGTTCGCCGGAGCTTCTTCGATCAGTTTCTGGTACCGACGTTGGATCGAACACTCGCGTTCGCCCAGGTGTAGGGTATTGCCCTGCGAGTCGGCGAGAAATTGAACCTCGATGTGACGCGGGTTCTCGACGAATTTTTCGAGATAGAGGGTGACGTCTCCGAATGCGGCTGCAGACTCGCCCCGCACGCGTTCGAGAGCCTGGGGGAGTTCGGCGGGAGCGTCGACCCGCCGCATTCCCTTGCCGCCGCCGCCGGCGCTCGCCTTGACGAGTACGGGATAACCGATGCGCTCCGCCCAGTGCGCCGCTTTGGCATCGGAAACCGCCTCGGTGGCGCCGGGCACCACGGCGACCCCGGCGGATGCCATCTTCTGGCGCGCCGTGATCTTGGCGCCCATCGCGCGGATCACTTCGCCCGTAGGGCCGATGAAGCGCATGCCGGCAGCCTCGCATCGATCGGCGAAGTCGGCGTTCTCGGACAGAAATCCGTAACCCGGATGAATCGCATCGGCGCCCGCGCGCATCGCGATTTCGATCACGCGGTCGGCGACCAGGTACGAATCGCGGGCGGGAGCCGCTCCGCACGGATAGGCGGAATCGGCGAGGCGAACGTGCAACGCCTCGCTGTCGGCCTCGGAGTAGATCGCGATGGGCGCGATTTCCAGCTCGCGACAGGCGCGCATCACGCGAACAGCAATCTCGCCTCGATTCGCGATCAGGATCTTCCGGAACACAGCAGGACTGTAGCTCGGGCTCTAGAGCGGAATGTTTCCGTGCTTCTTGGGCGGCGTTGACGCCCGCTTGGTGGCGAGCATTTCGAGGGCCGAAATGATCCGCGGCCGCGCCTCCTCGGGCTGGATCACGGCGTCGATGTAGCCGAGTTCGGCAGCCTTGTAGGGACTCGCGAAGGTCTCCCGGTACTCGTCGCTGAGTTCTCGCCTGCGGCGCTCGGGGTCTTCGGCTTGCTTGAGTTCCTTGCGGAAGACGATGTTCACCGCCCCCTCCGGTCCCATCACGGCGATCTCCGCGGTCGGGAACGCGAGACTGATGTCGGCGCGAATGTGTTTGCTGTTCATCACCACATACGCACCGCCGTAGGCCTTGCGGGTCACCAGCGTGATCCGCGGTACCGTGGCCTCACAGAACGCGTAGAGCAACTTGGCGCCGTGCTTGATGATTCCTCCATGCTCCTGATCCACACCCGGCAGGAAACCCGGAACATCGACGAGTGTGACGAGCGGGATGTTGAACGCGTCGCAGAAACGGACAAACCGCGCCGCCTTCTTCGAGGCGTCGATGTCGAGTACTCCCGCGAGGTAGGCGGGTTGATTTGCGACGATCCCAACCGAATGGCCGGCAAATCGGCAGAAACCAATGATGATGTTGCAGGCATTGAGCGCCGCCACCTCGAAGAAGGCGCCATCGTCGACGATCAGCCGGATCAACTCTTTCACGTCGTAGGGTTTGTTCGGATTGTCGGGAATCAATCTGCGCAGCTCGGGCGCCATCCGGTCCGATGGATCCTGCGTGGCGACGAACGGCGGATCTTCGTGGTTGTTCTGGGGAATGAACGAGAGCAGCGACCGAATGGTCTGAATGCACTCCTCTTCGGTTTCGACCGCGAAGTCGGCGACGCCGCTCTTCGTGGCGTGGGCGGTGGCACCCCCCAGGGTTTCTGCGCTCACTTCTTCGCGGGTCACGGTCTTGATGACGTCGGGCCCGGTGATGAACATGTTGCTGGTGCCCTTGACCATGATGATGAAGTCGGTCATCGCGGGTGAGTAGACGGCACCTCCCGCACACGGACCCACGATGGCCGAGATCTGCGGAACGACGCCAGAAGAGAGCACGTTGCGCAAGAAGACTTCCCCGTAGCCGCCGAGGGAAACCACACCCTCCTGAATTCGCGCACCCGCACCATCGTTGAGCCCGATCACCGGCGCTCCGACCCCGGCGGCCAGGTCCATCACCTTGCAGATCTTCTCCGCGAAGGCGCCCGAAAGGCTTCCGCCGAATACGGTGAAATCCTGTGCAAAGACAAACACCTGGCGACCGGCGATCCGGCCGTAGCCCGTCACGACGCCATCTCCGAGCGTCTTGTTGTCCTGCATGCCGAAGTCGGTACAGCGGTGGGTCACGAACGCGTCGATCTCGACGAAAGTCCCCGGGTCGAAGAGCCTGTCGATCCGCTCTCGAGCGGTGAGTTTGCCGGCGTCGTGCTGGCGCTGGATGCGCGTCTCGCCGCCGCCCTGCAGCGCCGCCTCGTTCATCTGCTCGAGTTTCTTGATCTTCTCTTCGATCGACATTCCGCTCGGTTCTCGAACTCGGAGATCGGCACTCGGGCGAACCCGGCGGAGGCCGAAGGCGGCTCGCCGGCAGCCGAGTCTATCAGATCCGCCAGTGCCCCGCTGAACGCGAAAGCGTTTGCGATCCAGCTACTTGAATCAGCCGCGAAAGAGTTCCCGCGCAATCACGAGGCGCTGGATCTGATTGGTGCCCTCGTAGATCTGCATGAGCTTCGCGTCGCGCATCAGCTTCTCGACCGGGTAATCCTTCGAGTAGCCGTTGCCGCCAAAAATCTGGACGGCGTCAATCGACACCCTCATGGCAGCGTCCGTCGCGAAGCATTTTGCGATCGAGGAGTTCTTGGAAGCCCGCCGCCCCTGATCGACCATCCAGGCGCTCTTGTGGGTCAGCAGGCGCGCCGCCTCGATATCTTTGGCCATGTCGGCCAGCATGAACTGGACGGCCTGAAAATCGCTGATCGGCGCGCCGAAGGCCTTTCGCTCCAGCGCATAGGCGGTGGACTCATCGAGAGCCCGCTGTGCGATTCCCGTGGCGAGCGCGCCAATCGGCGGGCGCGTTCGGTCCAGGGTTCGCATCGCGATCTTGAAACCCGCCCCCTCGGCGCCGAGTCGCTGGCTCTCCGGAACGCGAACGCCGTCGAAGTGGATTGTGCGGGTATCGCTCGCGCGCTGACCGAGCTTGTCTTCTTTCTTGCCGAGGGAAATCCCCACCAGATCCGCGGGTACGATGAACGCGCAGATCCCCTCGTGGCGGCTGGTGCGGCTGAGGGTTGCAAAAACCGTGTAGAGATTGGCCTCGCCGCCGTTGGTGATCCAGCACTTGGTTCCGTTGAGCACGTAATCCGCGCCGTCCTTTTCGGCCAGCAGCTGCAGCCCCGCGACGTCCGAGCCCGCAGTGGGCTCGGAGAGACAGAATGAAATCAATGAAA
This sequence comes from Myxococcales bacterium, assembly GCA_022561775.1. Lineage (GTDB taxonomy): Bacteria > Myxococcota_A > UBA9160 > UBA9160 > SMWR01 > JACZVU01. The sequence goes on from JADFQO010000017.1 coordinate 44,834, forward strand.
ATTCGCTCGCACAATGAGTGAGCCACTCTTTCTTCTGCGCTTCGCTGCCCGCGATGATGATCGGCATCAAACCGAGATCGTTGCACATGATCGAGGTGCCGATCCCCGCACACGCCCACGCGATTTCCTCGGTGACGAAGCAGGTGTCGAGAGAAGAAAGGCCGAGCCCGCCGTAATCGGTCGGTATGGCGGTGCTGGAGAATCCGAGTTCCCACGCCTTCTGGATGATCTCGCGCGGGAATTCTCCCGACTGATCGTATTCCGCAGCGATGGGCGCGATCTCGTCTCGCGCGAAGCGGCGGGCCGCTTCTTGAAGTGCGAGTTGCTCGTCGTTCAGTTCAAACTGCATCGGGCCTCCGCAGCGGCAATCTACACCGTCTCCGGCGCGGACGACACTGCGGGTTCGAACAGGGCTCGGATTGGGTTGAGAGCGATCGCGATCAGCCCGGCGCGTAACCGAGGTCGCGCGACAGGCGATCCGCCGACGCGGTCACTTTGGGGACGATGTTTCTGAGCAGTTCATCGGCCCCCAGGCGGAAGGAAGGTCCCGAAACCGACAGCGCGGCGACGGCTAGACCCGTTCGATCGTAGACGGGCCCGGCCACACAGCTCAGACCCTCCTCGCACTCTTCGACGTCCAACGCGTAGCCCTGGCCCGCGACGGTCCGGACGTGCTCGAAGAATTTGGTCGGGTCGACGATGGTGGCTCGCGTCCGCGGAGGAAGCTCTCGCCCGGCCACCACCATTTGGTCGTAGGCCTGACGGCAGCGCTCGGTCGCCGAGCCGAGTAACACCTTTCCCAGCGCCGTGCAATGGACCGGAAGGCGCTGTCCGACCCTGGACGGGGTGAGGATGGGTTGGTGGTAGACCTGGGCGTCTACGTGGACCACCTCGAAGGAAGTCATCTGCGCGAGGTGAACGGTTTCGCCGACCTCTTCGGCGAGGCTGCGCAGGATCGGCCGCGCCTGATCGAGCAGTGAGTGACTTCGAGAGAAGGTCTCGCCCAGCTCGAGACATTTGGCGCCGAGTCGATACCGGTCGTTGGCCGAACTCTGCTCGATGTATCCGCGTTGTTCGAGCGTCGCGAGCAAGCGAAATACATTGTTCTTGTGGAGATTTAGGCGCCGCGAAAGCTCGGTCACGCCCAGTTCGTCTGCCGTGCGAAACTCCTCGAGCAAGCGAAGCGCATGGGTGACGGTCTGGATTACGTAATCGCTCTTGGGCTTTTTCGGCGACATGGGTCTAGGGCCCTCAGCCCCCACCACGACGAACCATTGGCCGCAATCCCGATTCCGCGGGCTCGGTCCAGTCGGGTGCGACGACAGGGGGAAGATCGTCGCGTCCCGTGGCCAGTTGACTCCTTTCTACCGAACTTCTGACGTCTTGGCTCCCGCACCACAAACCCGGCGGGTGCAGAACCTGCGGTTACGACCGGCAACAGCGGTAGAAGCGAACCAGCGTGGGGCGAGTGATCCCGTTGGTAGCCGATTCGCTTCTACCGCACGACTTGGCGTGTTGTCAACCGGATTTTTGCGCTTTGCGACGGAGAATCTACCTTCGTCGCGATATGGTGTGGATCTTAGCGTTCCACTTGGCCGATGGTGAAGACAATTTTGGCCCTTCGGGGTAAATCCCAGCAGATGAAAAAATCTACCACCGAGGGTTACGAACTCGACTCACCGTCGCGGGCGGAACCTCGCTGCTCACCCTCGCTCGCGAGCAATTCCAACACGAGAAGCCCGACTCCGACCACGATCGCCGAGTCCGCGACGTTGAAGTCAGGCCAAGAATAGCCGCGCCAGAGACGAAAATGCAGAAAATCGATGACTTCCCCTCTAAAGATGCGATCGATGAGATTTCCAACCGCACCACCTAGAATCAAGCCGAGGGCGAGTGCCGCAAGCCGGTCCCCGGGGGAGAGCTTTCGATAAAACGAAATGATGATCCCCACCGCGATCAATGACACGGAAATGAAGAAAATGAGGCGATAAACCTGCGGAGCGTCCGAGAACAAACCAAACGCCGCACCGGTATTGCGGACATGGGTAAGGTAGAAAAACCCCGGGATGACGGGAATTTTGTCCGAGTAGCTGAGATGCGAGTCAATCGCGATCTTGGTGGCTAGATCGAGAACCAGAACACTGAGATATGCGCCGATCGCGATACGGAACTTCGGCGTCATGAGGCCCGGCACGCTATCACACGGCTCTCGCCGGGGCTAACGCAACTCACCCGCGTCGAGGCGACCATCGCCCCACACCGAGGGGGCGAGCCGTCGCGCCTCTGCGAGAAGCGGCACGGCATCCGCCAACCAGCCAGCCTTTACGAGCGCCCAGCCGCGCAACCCCCACAGATGGGGTTCGGCACTCCGGTAGAGGGCGCCGTCGGGATCGAGCAACGACTGCGCGCGATCCAGATGCTCGAGTGCGCGCTCGGGATCGGCAATCGCCGCGTAATATCTTGCGAGCGCCAGATAGGCGAAGGGGTTGCCGGGGTCGATCTGGATTGCGCGCTCGTAGCGGCCGAGGGCGCGCTGGGGCGTCGAGGCAATTTCGGCGTCCAACCCCTCCACCACCAAGCGCGTGGAGGCTCGGCGTCGGGCATCCCCCAGCTGCTCGAACTCCGAAATCCGCAGCGCTTCTCCGCGCGGAGCGCGGATCAGCCCCGCACAACCACCGAGCAGAGCGATCCAGCCCCACGCAACCAAGACTGTGGCGGCAAGCGATCGCGACGCGCGCATTGTCCGATTCACAGATGCCTCCGCAACCACTCGAAAAAGCGCTCCTGCGTGCGCTGGCGCCCGTCTTCCTCAGATCCCGCGACCGCTCCGCCCGGGCAGACCTCCTCGGGCAACGTCCCCTCGAGAAAGAGTTCGCGCCGGCGGTCCGGACAACCCCAAAGCGCCCGCGCCCCCGTGACCGGGTCGATATCCGCGACGACAATGCTCGGTGGCCGCGGAAACTGGCCGTGAATTTGTCCTCCGGTCAGTTCACCGATGAAGCGCCGCCAGATCGGAAGCGCTCCTCGGCTACTCGCGAAACCAATGCTGCGCGGCTCGTCGAATCCGATCCAGACGGCTACGACCAACTCCGGGGTGTAGCCGACGAACCACAAATCGTGCTCTTCATCGCTGGTTCCCGTCTTGGCCGCAATCGGCCCGGTGATTCCCGTCGAGCGAACGCCCGCCGCGGTTCCGCGATGCGCCACGCCCTGAAGCAGCGAAGTCGCGAGGTACGCGGTTCCCGCATCGATGACGCGCTTGTGGCGGAGTTCTCGGCGTTCGAGTGTTTCGCCCGCTGGGTTCACCAAATCTTCGATGGCGTGGACCTGGGGTCGGACGCCGCCTCCCGCGATCGTCGCGTAGGCGCGCGCCATCTCGAGAGGAGAAACGTCGGCCACACCGAGGGCAAGACTCGGCACGAGGGGCAACTCGCTCTCGATTCCCATACGGCGCGCGACGTCTGCAACCCGCCCGATCCCGATCTCCTGGGCGAGGCGCGCGGTCGCGACGTTGAACGAGCGTTCGATTGCTTCGCGCACACTGACCCGACCGTGGAATTCGCGATCGAAGTTCCTCGGCTGCCAGGGTCCGCTCGGAGTCGCAACCTCGAGTGGAGAATCGTCGAGGAAGGAGGCCAGCGTGATGACGGGTCCCCCCACCCGCGGCTCGAGTCCGGCGATGTACACGAAGGGCTTGAAGGTGCTTCCCGATGGGCGGCGCGCCTGGGTGCAGCGATCGAATTGCGACAGCTGGTAGTCGCGCCCGCCCACGAGAGCGACGATCTCTCCGGTCTGGGGGCGAATGGCGATGATGCAACCCTGAAGCGCGCGGGTGGGATCGTCGGGGACGAGCGCCGGGAACTGGCGTTCGAGCTGTTCGATGCCCTCGCGTAGCGCTGTCGCCGCCAGGCGCTGGGTACGGCTCTCGAGGGTCGAATACACCTTCAGTCCCTGACTCGACAGCACGGTCGCGTCGTAGCTGTCGGAGAGCTGAACGCGCAGAAAGTCGAGAAAATACCGCGCGTCACCGGGGTCGGCTGTGATCGCCGCCAGGTTCAAGGGCTCTGCGATTGCCGCGTCGCGTTGCGCGGGTTCGATACGGCCCTGCTCGGCCATCAACCCCAACACCAGATCGCGGCGGCCGCGAGCGCCCTCGGGATTTCGGTAGGGCGAGATGCCGTTCGGGCTCTGGATCAGCGCAGCCAGCAGTGCGGACTCGGCGAGGCTCAAGTTCTGGGCCGGCTTACCAAAGAAGCGAAGCGCCGCTTCCCCGACTCCGTGAATCGCCGTCGAGCCTCTTTGCCCGAGGTAGATCTCGTTCAGGTAGGTTTCGAGAATTTCGCGCTTGTCGTAGCGGAGCTCGACGAGCAAGGCCATCACGGCCTCGTGAACCTTGCGCTTCAGGGTTCGCTCGGGCGTGAGGAAGAAATTCTTGACGAGCTGCTGGGTGAGCGTGCTGCCGCCCTGTCGAATTCCGCCGGCGCGCAGGTTGGCGAGCAGCGCCCCGCCGATGCGCCGCACGTCAATTCCGGGATGCGCCTCGAAGCGCTGATCCTCGACGGCGACGATGGCGTCGACGAGGTGGAGCGGGAGAGCTTCGAGACGGATCAGTTCGCGCTGCGCCCGATCGGGCCCATAGTAGGCACCGAGCTGTTCCGGTTGCAGTAACACCGCGCCCAGGGTGCGGCCCACGGGCAATTCGAGAATTTCTTCGATGAAACCGTCGCGAACGATGAAGACGACGTCGCGCGCAGGCTCGGATCGCGTCGGATGCTCGAAGGCCCGAAGGTGAACGCGGACTCGATGTTTTTGCCAGGAGTATTGCCCCTGCTGAACGGATCCGTCGCTGCCGGCTTGCCGGTATCCGAGTCGTACGAAGGTTCCCCGCAGATCTGCGAGTTCGATGTCGAGGCCCGGGTAGAGGATGGATGGCGCGGAGTAGACGCGCGAAGGAACGAGAAATCGCTGCCCCTCGAAACGCGTCCGCACGATTCGATCGAGTCGAATCACGACGACACTGCTCGCAAAGCCCGCGACGAAGCCGACGGCCACCCCGAACCAGATCAACTTTCGAAGCCAACCGTGCACCTGCTTGGACATGCGACGCCTCGACTTCGAACGACGCCTCGAGGTCGCGCTGTGCTTGCGCGCAGTCGTTTTCCGCTTTCGTGCGTTAGCCAACGATCCCCCGGCGGAAATTCCTCAGGCGGCCGAGACCGCGACCGAACCCGCGACCGGCTTCCACCCCGGCCGGCTGCAGCCCCGCGAGATCTCCCGCGCTCGCGGGGCGACTACCCCGTCGAAGAAATCGCGACGCGACGAAGGCGTGCCTCGTAGGCTTCGCGCACGATCTTCGCATCTTCGAGAAATCGGGCCAGCTCCTCGACGAGCAGGGCCTGGGGGCCGTCGCAGAGCGCTTCTCCCGGCTTGGGGTGGAAATCGACGAGAACCATGTTGGCTCCCGCAATCACACCCTGAGCGGTCACGTGGAACACGTCGAGCAAGCCGTCCGGCGCGACGGCTCGGCTCCCCACCGAATGAGAGGGGTCGATGCAGACCGGCAATCGCGTCAGCCGCTTGACGACGGGCACGTGTGCGAAATCGACGAAGTTGCGATGGGGATCGCCGAGATTCGTCTTCATTCCGCGCAGACAGAAAACGATGCGTCGGTTACCGCCGGAGGCGACGTACTCGCACGCGTTGAGCGACTCTTCGAGCGTGATTCCCATGCCTCGCTTGAACAGAACGGGCAGCTCGGTCTGCTGTCCGACACTTTTCAGGAGTTCGAAGTTCTGGGCGTTGCGGGTGCCGATCTGGATCATGACGCCCGTTGGATTTCCCGCGATCCTCAACGCTTCGAGAATCTCGTCGACGTGGGATTCGTGGGTAACTTCCATCGATATGATGCGGATGTCGTTTTTGCCCGCGCTCTCGAAGACGAAGGGCAGGCACTCGGCGCCGAGTCCCTGAAAGTCGTACGGGCTCGTGCGAGGCTTGTAGGCGCCGGCGCGCGCGGTCTGGATCCCGTGCTCGCGGAGGAGGCGAAACATCGCTTCGAGATTCTCGCGGTTGTCGACCGCGCAAAGGCCCGGGAAGACGTGAAACGTGTCCTGGGCGATGTGAATCCCGTTGTACTCGAAGCCCACGGCTTCGAGGCCGCCGCCGTGGCGACCGATGGAGCGGAACTTCTCGGTGATCCGCACCACCCGCTCGACACACGAGAATTCCTCGAAGGGCTCGGTGGGGATGACCCCTGTCGAGCCCAGCAGATAGAGTTCGGACAGCGAGCGGGTTGCGCCCTGGATCTGGTGAAGCTCGGTGCGCACACCGGGATAGGACTCTGCGAGCTCGACCAGGCGCTCGACCTCGGGGGCGTCGATCTCCATATCGGCTTTGAGAACGATGATCACGGGCCTTCTTCCTCTAGAACGGGTTTTCGCAACCTACGGAGGCGGGCTGCGTTCGTCAATCCTGGATCGGCTCCACTATTGCAAAATTCGCTCTAGTTACCGAGATTTGCGGGTATGGCAGAAAACAATGGGAAAAAACCGTCCGGACCGGGCGCCCGAACCCGCGGGGCTTCTAAAAAGCTCTGGGGAGGGCGATTCGAAGGTCAAACCAACGCCAGCGTGGAGCGCTTCACGGCCTCGATCCACTTCGATCGGGCGCTCGCTCGCTTCGATCTGAGAGGTTCGACCGCGCACACCCGAATGCTTGCGAGCGTCGGGCTACTCTCAGCCGAAGACGAGCGCGCACTGGTCGAAGGACTCGCGGAAATCGCCGCGCAGATCGAATCCGGCGCTTTCCCGTTCGACCCGGCCCTCGAGGACATCCACATGAACGTCGAGTCCCGATTGCGGGAGATCGTCGGCGTCGACATCGCGGGCCGACTCCACACCGGCCGAAGCCGCAACGATCAGGTCGCGACCGACCTGGCCCTCTACTTGCGCGATGCGTCGGAGGCCGCTGAGCGAGGCATCCTGGAACTCCGGGGCATACTGATCGAACGAGCCGCCGAGCACCTCGACACGGTGCTGCCCGGCTACACCCATCTGCAGCGCGCGCAGCCAGTGCGGCTCGCCCACCACTGGCTCGCGTTCGTGGAGATGTTCGGCCGAGACGCGAGTCGACAGCAAAGCCTGCGATCGCGCTTGTCGGACTGCCCGCTCGGTTCGGGTGCGCTCGCGGGATCCACACTTCCGCTCGACCGACAGCACACCGCGGCGGCGCTCGGTTTTGACGCACCCGCGGCAAACAGCATGGACGCGGTCGCCTCGCGCGACGGCGCACTGGAGTTCCTGGCGGCCGCCGCGATCTGCATGATCCAGCTGTCCCGGCTCGCGGAGGAACTCGTGCTCTGGTCAACCGCGGAATTCGGCTTCGTCGAGCTTGCCGACAGCTACGCGACCGGCTCGAGCTTGATGCCGCAGAAGAAGAACCCCGATGTTCCAGAGCTCGTTCGCGCCAAATCCGGTCGCGCGATCGGAAACCTCGTCGCACTGCTCACCGTCATGAAGGGCTTGCCGCTCACCTACAACCGTGACATGCAGGAGGACAAGGAGCCGATCTTCGACTCCGCGGGAACGCTTCGCGACTCGCTCGAAGTCATGGGGGGAGCGATCCAGACGTTGCGCGTCGACACGGAGCGGATGGCGGCGGCGGCGGATGACGCGATGCTCCTGGCGACGGACCTCGCGGAGGCGCTCGTGGTCGCCGGGGTGCCGTTCCGAGAAGCCCACGGGGCCGTCGGGCGAATCGTGGGGCACTGCATCGACAAGGAACTCGACCTGCGCTCGCTCAGCCGCGAGGATCTGCAGGCCTTTCACACCGCGTTCTCTGCGCCGGCCGCGGAAATCGCCAGCCTGGAGAGCGCGCTCGAAGGTCGAAACCTGATCGGCGGCACCGCGCGCGGCACGGTGGAAGAGGCACTCTCGAAAGCCAGAGAAGACAACACGCGGCGCCTCGGCGAGCTGTCCGATGGAGAAAATCGATGACACGCCGACTTCTGGCTATCGCGGCGCTCTTCGGAGTGCTAGCGGTTGCGTGCGGCAAGGTCGGCCCGCCTGTCCGGGTACGCGCTGAACCGACCGCTGCCGGAAGCTCGGAAACCACTGAAGAAAGGGGCGCTCTCGCCGTAGAAGAATCAGAAGAGGAGGAGAAGCAACCTTGAGCGAAGCGTTTCCGAGGCGGAATGGCCGCCTCCACGCCGAGGCCCTTCCCGTCGAGCGGATCGTCGAGGCGGTGGGTACGCCCGTCTTCATCTACAGCGCGTCAGAACTCGCCGCGCGCTATGACGCACTCGACGCGGCCTTCTCCGCGGTACCCCACAGCATCTGCTACGCGATCAAGGCCAACATGAATCTGGCCGTGGTCCGCACGCTGGTTGCCCGAGGTTGCGGGGTCGATGTGACGTCTGGCGGCGAACTGTTCCGCGCGCAGCAGGCCGGCGGCGATCCGAGCCAATTCGTGTACTCCGGCGTGGGCAAGACGGACGCGGAGATCGACCAGGCCCTCGCCGCAGGAATCCGCATGTTCAACGTCGAGTCGCGCGCAGAGCTGCGCGTCATCGACGCGAGGGCCGCCCAGCGCGGTGTCGTGGCGCCCGTGTCCTTTCGCGTCAATCCGGACGTCGACCCGCAGACCCATCCCTATATTTCGACGGGCCTGAGCAGCAGCAAGTTCGGCATTCCGATCGCGGAGGCCGTGGACGCCTACGCGGAGGCCAAGGCGCTCGAACACGTGCGGGTGGTTGGCGTCGCTTGCCATATCGGATCGCAGATCGTGGTCCTCGATCCCATCGTCGACGCGCTGCAGCGAATTCGAGACCTCGTCATCGAGCTGCGCGAGGCCGGACACACCATCGAGTTGCTCGATGTCGGGGGCGGGCTGGGCATCACCTACGACCGGGAGCGCCCCCCCTCGGCCGCCGAGTATGGGGGCGCGATCGTCGCGACCGTGGGCGACCTCGGCTGTCACCTGATCGCCGAGCCCGGACGCTGGATTGCGGGCAACGCCGGCATATTTGTCGCGCGCGTGCTCTACAGCAAACACAACGGCGACACACACTTCGCGGTGATCGACGGCGCGATGACCGACCTGATCCGGCCCACCCTTTATCAGGCCTACCAGAGGATCGAGCCCGTGGGACCGCCACGCGCGGGCACCCGGGTCGTCGACGTGGTGGGCCCGGTCTGCGAGTCCGCCGACTTCCTCGCCCAGCAGCGCGAACTGCCGATCCTGGAACGCGACGATCTGCTCGCCGTCCACTCGGCGGGCGCCTACGGGTTTGCGATGTCGTCGAACTACAACGGCCGCTGCCGAGCCGCGGAGGTCCTGGTCAAAGGGGATCGCTACGAGGTCGTGCGAACGCGCGATCGCTTCGAAGACCTGATCCGTGGCGAATCGATTCCCGAGGATCTGATCCGATGAGTCGGACGCTGCGCTTTACGAAGATGCACGGCGCCGGCAACGACTACGTGGTGCTCGACGGAATCCGGCAAGAGCTGCCGTCGATCCCGCCGCTGGCCGCCCGGCTCTGCGATCGCCATTTTGGCATCGGTGCCGATCAGCTGCTGGTCGCGCGCCCCTCGCGCGCCGCGGACTTCCGAATGGAGATCTACAATGCCGACGGCAGCCAGGTGGAGATGTGCGGCAACGGGCTCCGCGCCTTCTACAAATTTCTGAGAGACCACGGTCATACGGATGCCGACGAGATCAGCGTCGAAACCCTCGGCGGCGTGGTGCACCCGGGCTGGGCGGGGCCCGACCGCGTGCGGGTCGAGATGGGGCAGCCGGTACTCGCGCCTGCCAAGATTCCGACCACGCTTGGAACCGGCGACGGGCCGATCCTCGACGTTCCGCTGGAAATCGACGGAGAGACGCTGCGGGTGTCCAGCGTCTCGATGGGCAACCCGCACGCCGTGGTGTTCGTCGAAGACCCAGACCGCGCGGACGTGGGGCGCTTGGGCCCCCTGATCGAGCACCACAGCGCGTTTCCGAATCGGGCCAATGTCGCGTTCGTCACGCCGCTCGGACGCGACCGAATTCGCCAGCGAACCTGGGAGCGCGGAGTCGGCGAAACCCTCGCCTGCGGAAGCGGTGCCTGCGCGGCCGCCGTGGTGGCGATGCTCCGAGGGGTCGTGGACGAAGAGGTCCGCGTCGAATTGCGCGGTGGCGAACTCGAAATCAGCTGGAAGGGTGGCGACGCGCCGGTCATCATGACGGGACCCGCCGCCGAAGTCTTCACGGGTGAATTCCCGATCCCGGAGGAGTAGCGATGTTCGAAGGACTTTCGACCGCGCTGATCACGCCCTTTCGAGACGACGCAGTCGACGAACCCGCACTGCGCGAACTCGTCGAGCGCCAGATCGCGGCCGGCGTCGATCAGCTGGTCCCCTGCGGATCGACCGGAGAATCCGCCACGCTCTCCCACATCGAACACGGCACGGTCATCGAGATCGTGGTCTCAGCCAGCCGCGGTCGCATCCGGGTGCTCGCCGGAACGGGTTCGAACAACACCCGCGAAGCGATCGAGTTGACACAGCACGCCAAGGCCGTAGGCGCCGATGGCGCTCTGCTGATTTCGCCCTACTACAATAAACCCACCCAGGAGGGTATCTACGAGCACTACCGCGCGATTGCCGAGCAGACGAAGTTTCCGCTGGTCACCTACAACATCCCCGGCCGTACCGGATCGAATATCGCCCCGTCAACGCTGGCGCGGTTGGCGGATGTACCACACATCGTCGCCGTCAAGGAAGCCTGCGGTGACGTCGGCCAGATTGCCGAAGTGGTGGCCCGCTGCCACGAGGATTTCGCGGTTCTCTCGGGAGACGATGCGCTGAATCTTCCCATCATGGCCGTCGGTGGGAAGGGGGCGATCTCGACTGCCTCCAACGTCGCACCGGAAGCCGTCGGCGAACTCGTGCGGGCCTGTCGGGACAACGACCTGGCGCGCGCGCGGAAACTCCACTTTCAGCTGCTGCCCCTCTTCGATGCACTCTTCTTCGAAACCAACCCGATTCCGGTGAAATGCGCGCTGGAGTTGATGGGGCTGATCGAAAGCGCAGAAGTGAGACCGCCGCTCACGCCGATCACCGAAGCCAACCGCGAACGCCTGCAGGTCGTGCTCAAGGAATTGGGAACCCTCTGATGCCCAAGGTACTGGTGGTCGGTGCGATGGGGCGCATGGGCCAACGCGTGCGCGCCGCGATCTCCGAAGCGCCGCGGCTCACACTCGGCGCCGCGCTCGAAGCGCCCGGCCACCCGAGCGTCGGAAGCTCGATCGCCGACGCCATCGAAATCTCCGACGATCCGAAGGCCGCGCTTTCCGGATGCGAGGTCGCGATCGATTTCACCACCCCCGCGGCGACGCTCCAAGTGATGGGTGCCGCGGCCGCAGCAGGAGTCGCCTACGTGTGTGGCACGACCGGATTTTCCGACGCCGAACGCGCGGAGATCGGAGACTTCGCCGCGCGGATCCCGATCGTTCACGCGCCCAACTTTTCGCTTTCGGTCAATATCCTCACCTGGCTCACCCGAGAGGCGGCACGAAGACTCGGCAGCGGCTACGACGCAGAGCTCGTCGAAATCCACCACTCCGAGAAACGGAGGTGTCGAAGATCATCGACTGGGGATCCGAACTCGGGCAGTCGCCGCTTCGACAAGTCATTGCGCGGCGCGGCGATACCGTGAAGACAAGAAAGGTGGAGTGGGCCTGGCCTGGGCACATTCCGCGCGGGAAGATCACGGTGATCGATGGTGACCCCGGACTCGGGAAATCGGTCATTACTACTGACCTCGCCGCTCGAATATTGCTCTCGAACAATAATCATGCCCCGCTCGAAGTCGATAGAGGTCCAGCGAAGCCCGAGCAGTTCTCCCTGCCGCATTCCGGTGAACATCGCGAGCGCGAAAAGCATTTTGAATTTTGGATCGTGCGTGACTGCTATCAGTGCTTGCTGTTGCTGAGTAGTTAGTACGTAAACATCTCGATCTTTCGCTGGAGGTTTTTTGACCGCAGTGGTTGGATTTTTTACCAGCAAGTGTAACCGGACCCCGTAGTTAAAAATGCTGCACAAGATCGTTAGCGCCTGTCGACGCACGCCGGATGGTCTTTTGTCTGTAATCATTTGTTGATCAAAATCTTGAATATCACTCGGGCTGATACTGGCTGTGTCCTTTCGATTTCCGAAGTACGGATTGATATACACGCGAAGAAACCTTTCGTACTCGCCGCGAGTGCTTTTCTTGCAAGTATTTTTTCGTTCGTCGCGCCAACGTTCCACTAGTGCCTCGAAACTAATGCTGTCTCCAACCTCGCCCCTACTCAGTTTGTCACGATGGTTCTGAGCGGCATCTCGTGATGCCTTTTTTGTTGGCCTTGTGAAGTTTAACTCCCGTAATTTCGCGCCCTCATACGGGCGCCACCGTAGTCTGTGGCACCAATTGCCCCTTTTGTTCTTACCTTTGCAGGTTATGTAGTCGCCTGATATCGCCATCGTTTCGAACTCCTATGGAACTGTCCTTGGGCTAAACTATATTCTCCTACGACTTCATGTAAATACTGCCATATCACATATAACTAGTTGAATAATGAAGTATTTTGTGGAACTTCATGCAACTTTTGCGCGTTATCGATCACCGAAATAATTCGAGTTGCTCGTTCGTTACCATCGACTCACCTCCGGCCACGTGTGATCGAAGTCATCCACCAGCCCGTAGTCAGTGGCCGCTGTGACCATGCTAGGCCCGAGAACGATCTCCCCGGAAGCAGCCCGGGTACGGTACGCGGCGATTACTGCTCCAGTCATAGCATTCGCAAGGTCGTCGTGTAAGCCACTCGGATGCGTTATCACATCCTTGCCGCCGATGCGTGTACGCCGCTCTAGCAGCATCAGCTCTCGACGCAATACGGGGTTGTCCGGTGCTTCAATTTTGCCGGTGCTGAACAATGGAATAGCTTGCAGATAAATATCGCTTGCGGATTCCTCTGAGCGTTGATAGCTGATGCCTTGTTTGGTGAACAGTTCGACGGTTAATTCAGCACCGTAAAAATCACCGATTACGGAATTGACTCCGTATTGCATTAGCAACGCTGCCATTTCCTGCACCACCCCCTCCGGGCTAAAGGGTGGCACCCACCTTCGGACTAGGCTGACTGTTACTATGTCGCTACCCGGCTCGACGTGGGATATAGAAAGTGCTGCGCTATCAGATCGACCTCCCGACATATCTGTAAATGCCCGGTAGGAGCGCGGATGTACTGACCGAGGAAGGTCGAGGTTAGGCAATATCAGTACAGCTTCGATCCAGTCTGGATCCAGCGCAGCTGCGATGTCTGTCCTGAATTGGGCTAAGTATTCTGAGCGGAATGATGCTGGATCTCGTTTTTCCTCTCGAGCGAGAAACTTCCGATCAATCGTCGGGTTCATCACCTCAGTCGAGGCCTGTAACACTAGGACATCGTCGCTCGGTTGCCCGTAGTGGTCCCGGTGAGTTTCATACAACGCGCCTCGACGCGCGTATGGACTGCTTAGACAGATTAATTTGGCGGTAGGAATAGTGCTCATCGCTGGGCGAATTGCGTTTAGTACTTCGCTGTCCGGGTTGGCTGATTCATCGCTCCGCCAAAACGCAATCTCATCACAGACCGCAGCAACAACCGTGTACCCGCGAACTGAGCGGAGCGAACAACTGCTGACCATTATGTGGATGCCGTTATTGAGCTCAATAGACTCAACTGTTCGACGTATTACCATTGGGGACAATATTGAACTACTATCGAAATAGGCTTCGATGTAACGCAAGATAATCTTCGCTTGCTTTCTATCAGTCGCAATTACCATCACATGACCGATTTCTCCCGGCGACAGATAATCTCGATAATCAAAAAAGACGGCAAGATACACGGCAATCAGCGCGACGATTTTGGATTTTCCACCACGCCTCCCAATCACTAACCAGATTTCGGCGGGCGACATTCCCGGTTTGTAATTAAATCCAGACAGTTTTCGAAAAGTGCGCCGTTGTTTACGATTTATCGGTAAACCGAAGACAGCCGATAAAACTACGATCCATGCCTCCCACGACTCAATTGGATCAAAATGCCTCTTGAATAATGGCCGTTTGAGCATTGTCTTAATAATGTCCATTTATCAGTCAGCAGTTCATGAAATTTTGGGCTGGCGCAAAAATGTGCACTTCCACAAAAAGAAAAAGTTGATTAATCGGGCACCCGAATCCATTAGCCAGACTCCTCCTCGTCAATGTAGTCGCGAAGTGATT
>JADFQO010000049.1 GCA_022561775.1 Myxococcales bacterium
GCGCTCGAGTGGCTCGAGGACGACGAGCTGCTCGAAGTGACCCCCGAGTCGCTTCGCCTCCGCAAACGCATCCTCCCGGCCAACCTGCGCAAACGCGCCTGATCGCAACCGCAATCCACCCGCTCTCCCCCCCGGTCCCGAAACTGCGATGACGTCTCTCCATCGCAGCTAGCAAAATGTGCGCAGGGAGCGGGAGGCGGGGAGGGTATCGCGCGACATGGGGTTCGAGCGCGATGCCCTCCCCCCGGCCTCCTGCTCCTTGCGCACGCCTTGCGAGGTGCGAGAGAGAGATGCGATCGCAGATTCGGGATCTGGGGGGGCGAGCGGGTGAACCGCGGTCGCGCTCAGGCGCGTTTGCGCAGTTTGGCTGCAAGGATGCGTTTGCGGAGGCGAAGCGACTCGGGGGTCACCTCGAGGAGCTCGTCGTCCTCGAGCCACTCGAGCGCCCATTCGATCGTGACGGGACTCGGAGACGTGAGCACGGTGGCCTCGTCCTTCCCGGCGGCTCGCACGTTCGTGAGCTTCTTCGGGCGCACGGCGTTCACGCTCAGTTCCTTGCTTCTGCGGGTCTCGCCGATGATCTGCCCTTCGTAGACGAGCACTCCCGCGCCGACGAACAGCTTCGCGCGTTCCTGGATGTGGAAGAGGCTGTAGGGAGTCGTCTTTCCCTGGGAGGTCGACACCACGGCCGCAACGCCGCGGTGAGCGAGATCGCCCGCCCAGGGCTCGTAACCGCTCACGGTCCGATGCAGGATACCTTCCCCCCGCGTATCCGACAAGAATTCGCTGCGATAGCCGAAGAGTCCCCGACTCGGAACCGTGAACAAGAAGCGAACGTGGCCCTCCCGGTGTTCCATCGACGTCATCCGCCCTTTTCGACCACCGAGCTTCTCCATCACCACGCCCGCGTAGAGATCGGGGGTTTCGATCACGACGTCCTCGACCGGTTCGCAGCTCTTGCCATCGATTTCGCGCTGGATGATCTCGGGGCGCGATACGCTGAACTCGTACCCCTCCCGGCGCAGGGTTTCGATCAGCACGGCGATGAGCAGCTCGCCGCGCCCGGCCACCACGAAGGTGTCGCGGAGATCCGAAGGCTCGAGTTCCACCGAAACGTTGCCGAGCACCTCGCGCTGCAACCGATCGCCGAGTTGTCGACTCGTGACGAACTTCCCCTCCTGGCCGGAGAACGGGGAGTTGTTGACCGAAAATCGAATCCGCACGGTCGGCGGATCCACCTCGATGCGTTCGAGCGGCTCCGGTGAGTCCGGCTCGCAGATGGTGTCGCCGATGTCGATCGTGTCGATTCCCGCGATGACCGCAATGTCACCGGCCTCGGCGACCTCGAGCTCGATCCGCTCGAGCCCCTCGGCGCCGAACAATTTGGTCAGCCGGAAGGGCTGGGGGGGGCCCGACTCGGGGATCCGCACCAGGCGAGCGCCGCGCACCAGCCGTCCGCGCTGGACGCGCCCGATCACCAGGCGCCCGATGTACTCGTCGTAGCCGAGCGTGACGGCCTGAAACTGAAGCGGCGCCTCTACGTCGACGACCGGCGGGGGCGCGAATTCGAGGATGGCTTCGAACAGCGGCCGCAGGTTCGACATGGGCTCGTCGAGCGAACGGGAAGCGCTCCCCTGCTTGGCGGACGCAAAGATCACCGGAAAATCCAGCTGCTGGTCATCAGCTCTGAGGTCGACGAGCAGGTCGAAGACCTCGTTGATCACCTCCTCGGCCCGCTGTTCGGCTCGATCCACCTTGTTGATGACGACGAGCGGGCGCAGACCGCGTGCGAGCGCCTTGCCGACCACGAAGCGCGTCTGCGGCATCACGCCCTCGACGGCATCCACCAGCAGCAGGACGCTATCCACCATCCCGAGCACCCGTTCCACCTCGCCCCCAAAGTCGGAGTGACCCGGCGTGTCGACCAGGTGGATCCGGACCCCCTCGAAGATGACCGAAGTCTCCTTGGAGTGGATCGTGATGCCACGCTCTCGCTCCAGGTCCTCGCTGTCCATCACCCGCTCGGCGACCTGCTGATTCTCGCGAAACGAGCCGGTCTGACGCAGGAGACCATCGAGCAAGGTCGTCTTGCCGTGATCGACATGCGCGATGATCGCGAGATTCCGAAGGTCTTTGCGGGGTTGCTCACCCATTGGGCGCGCAAACTAGCAGATGAATCGCGTGCCGGCTGAACGGCGGCTGGCGGCGCTGCGCTGCGTGCCGGGATCGGGCCCGATTCGGCCCGCCCGAGCGGTCTCTGATCGTCGGTCTTGGCTGACGGGCCGAAGTCCCAGCCCATCTGCTGGTACTCCAGCGGAACTCTCCGACCCCACGCGAAGCCTTGTCACAGATGCCCTGAAACGATTCTCACTGCCCCCTAAGGATGGGGTGGGGGTCGCCCGAAAAGCCAGCTGCAACTACGCGTCGATCGAGGCGGATCTGGCGGTCCTGTGACCGGTCGACCCCGCGTATTTGAGGGCGAGCTTTTTGATCGAGGTGGAGCATGGTTCGATTCGCAACAGCAGGTTCGCGGGGTCACTGGCTGGCCGCGCTCTTCGTCGGAATCGCGATGGCGGGTGGATGCGCGTCCCACACGCCACCGGATCCGCTCGATGACGGCGTCACCGCCTATCGAGATGGGCGCACCTCGGACGCGGAACGGATCTGGCTCGAAACCCTGGCCGAATCCGAATTGGCGGGGGAAGATGATCCCCGGCTCGCGCAAAGCCTCTTCGTACTGGCGAACCTCGCAATCCACCAGCAGCGATTCGAAGACGCCAAGGCGCTCCTCGAGCGCTGGTTGGAGATCCACGAGCGCAGGCATGAGATCGGCGACGAGACCTTCGCAGATGGGGTCGAGGCGCTCGCAGGCATCTACATGGTTCAGGGCGACTTCCTCCGGGCGTCGGAACGCTACGAACGCGTGCTCGAGATCCGCCAGAACGAACCGAGCGAAGACCTCATCGCGATCGCAGAAAGTCTCGAAAGACTCGCCAACGCCTACGAGGCCCAGGGCCGGCGCGACGACGCGACACCCCTGTACGAGCGCGCGATCCAGATTCGCGAAGAGGTGCTCGGCGCCTACGACGTGACCCTCGCGGACAGCCTCCACGGCTTCGCGGTCGCCAACCACGACCGCGGTCAGCTTCACGCAGCCGAGAAGCTCTACCTGCGCGCGGTCGACATTCTCGAAGCCGAGACGGGAGCCAAAGACCTACAAGCTGCGAAGCTCATGACCAACTTCGGCTCGCTGTACCGGGTGACGGGTCACTACGACGAGGCAATGGCCCTGCTCGAGCGGGCGCGCGAGATCCGGGAGGACAACCTCGGCGAGCACCACGTCGACACCGCTGAGACCATCAACGAGATCGCGGCGGTCTGGGCCCACCAGCGACGCCTCGAGGACGCCCTGGAGCTTCATACGAAGGCGCTCGAGATCCGACAGAACGCCTACGGTTACGAGAGCCGAAGCGTGGCCTCGACGCTCAACAACATCGCGCTCGTCCACCAGTACATGCAGAACTACGACAAAGCGGAAGATACCTTCAACGAGTCACTCATGATCCGCACCAGGCTGCTCGGCTCACGCCATCGAAAGGTGGCGGCGGTCCACAACAACCTCGGCGTACTCCACAAACAGCGTGGCGACTTCGCAGCGTCTGAAGCCTCGCACCGGACCGCGTTGGAGATCCAGCGTGAGGTACTGCCCCCGCAGCACCCCGAAACCGCCATGACACTCCACAACCTCGGCGATGTACTGCTCTCGCAGGAGAAGTACGACGCGGCCGGCCCCGTGCTCGACCGGGCGTTGACCAACAAGGAGATCGCGTTCGGGGCCGATCACCGGCACGTCGCAGAGACGCTTGCCACGTTGGGCACCCTCTACCTGTCGCGCAACGAGTACGCGGCGACGAGCCAGGCGATCGAACGAGCGCTGAGCATCTGGGCCGAGTCACCACCCGACGAGCCGCTGAGCATGGCCGAGGCGCTCTCGAATCTCGCACTGCTTCGCCAGGCTCAATCCCGACACGCGGACGCGGTCGAACTCTACGGCCAGGCCATTCCGATCTTCGAAAGGGAGCTCGGTACCCACAGTCCGAGCGCGTCGCGGGCCCGCTACAACCAGGCTTCCAGTTGGGCCGCGCAGCGCAACTACAGCATGGCGATCACCCTCTACCTGAACGTGCTCGAGATCGAAGAGCAGCGCGATCTCGACAACCCCGCGATCGCCGAACCCCTCGTGGGCCTCGCGACCGTCCACCTCGAAATGGGCCTCTACGGCAAGGCCCAGGATCATTACGAACGCGCGATCTCGATCCTGGAGAACAACCAGCCGATCGAAACCCGCGCCCTCGCCTTCAGTCTGGGCGGACTCGCCCAGTGTCTGATCCAGCAGGGCCATAGGGTAGAAGCCGAGCCCCACTACGTGCGCGCGATCGCGATGCTCGAAGATCAGCAGCGCGTCAACCTCCGGGAGCTCGGCGCGCTGATGGCCAACCTCGCCTCGATCTACAGCGCGACGGCTAGAACGAAAGCAGCGGAATCGCTCTACGAGCGCGCGCTCGAGGTGCTCACCAAGGCGTACGGGTCAAAGCACGAGGTGGTCGCGCGCGTCATCAACGAGCTGGACGAAACCCGTCAGGCTCTCGGCAAGAAAGTCGACGCCGAAGAAAGCTAACGAATCGGCTGATCGGGCTCCGAACCCAGCAGGCAAGGGCGGTCTCCAGACCCAAGATGCAGCACGCCTATGCGCCTTCCTTCGCGCCGAAGACGACCGCGTAGAAGACGGGCAGAACCAGCATCGTGAGAACGGTGGCGACGACCAGGCCCGCGATGATCGTGACCGCCATGGCGACGAAGAACGCGTCTAGCACCAGGGGAATCATGCCGAGGGCGGTGGTGGAGGCCGCCATGGCGACGGGTCGAAGGCGGCTGGCGGTCGCATCTACGATCGCATCGATCAGATTCTTCCCCGCTGCTTCCTGAACGTTGATTTCATCGACGAGCACGATCGCATTCTTGATCAGCATTCCCATCAGGCTCAAGAAGCCGAGCATGGCCATGAAACCGAAGGGATTGCCGGTGAACAACAGCCCCGCGGTCACGCCAATGACGGCGAGCGGCACGTTGAGCCAAATCACCAAGGGTTGTCGCAGCGAGTTGAAGAGCGCGATCGTGGTGACGACCATGAAGAGGATGAATAGGGGGAGTCCGCCCGCCAGGGCTGCCTGAGCGTTCCCAGAGTCTTCGTACTCTCCGCCCCATTCGAGCACATACCCATCGGGGAGCTCAATGGCTTCGATCTGAGGGCGAAGGCGCTCGAAGAGCTTGCTGGCGGGGCCTGAAATCGGATCGCAGAAGACGATCAGGGTCGGCTTGCGATCCTTGCGCATCACGATCTCGTCTTCAAAGGCCGTCTCGAAACTCAACACCACCTGTCGAAGCGGGATCATCGCCATTGCGGCGGGGCTCCAGATCTGCAGGTTCTGGATGTTCTCGACATCGCTCTGTTGCTCTGCACGAGCCCGTGCGATGATGGGGATCAGCAAATCTCCTTCGCGGTAGATCCCAGTGGTGACGCCCTGGAAGCCCTGTCGCAAGGCAGCGGCGATGTCCGGTCGCTGGATGCCGTTTAAATTGGCCTGTACCTCGGCGATGACGGGCTGCATGACTTTGACTCGCTGTCGCCAATCGGTGCGAATCGCTTTGGAGTTGGCGTCCGCGTGCATGATCGCCTGGGTCTGTGTCGCGAGTTCGCGCAGGACATTGGGATCCGGTCCCACAAAGCGCGCCTGAATCTTCCCCGTGCTGCCGGGCCCGAGCTGGAACTTGGCTCCGTAAGCCAATGCATCGGGGAACTCCGCAGCCAGGTGAGTCTCGATGCGGTCGATCAGGCCATTGATCGTCCTGTGGTCTTCTACATCCACGAGTAACTGCGCGTAGGCGGAGTTCAGTTTTTCCGGCGTGTAGGTGAGCAGGAAACGCAGCCCGCCCTTTCCGAGCAGGGTGGTCACATGTGTAATCTCCTCCTGCTCCAGTAGATAACGCTCAACAGCTTCCACCTGGCGTTGCGTCTCATCGATGTGGGTTCCTTGGGGGAGCCAGAAATCCACGCTGAACTGGGGTCGCGTCGACTGAGGAAAAAAGCTCTGCTCGACGAATTGAAAGCCCCAGATCGCAAGGCTGAAGGCCGCCCCCACGATGGAAAGGGTCAGCCATCGCAAGCGGATGCAGCCCCGGAGTAGGGCCTTGAAGGAGAGATAGAACCCGCTTCCGTAGGGATCGCTGTCATCACCACCAGACGACTCAGGCTTGAGAAACATCACGCACAGCAGAGGGGTGACGGTTACCGCGGTCAACCAGCTCAGCATCAATGACGCCAAGACGACCTGGAAGAGCGAGCGGCAGAACTCACCCGTCGCATCGTCGGATGTCCCGATCGCAGCGAATGCCAACACCGCGATCACCGTGGCCCCGAGTAGTGGCACGGCTGTTTGCCCCACGACCTCCGATGCGGCTCGCTTGGCGTCTTCGCCTCGATTGAGGCGAATCAGCATGCCGTCGACGACCACGATCGCGTTGTCGACTAGCATTCCCAGGGCAATGATGAGCGCACCCAGCGAGATTCGCTCGAGTGCGACTTCCATCGCACCCATCAAGATGAAGGTGCCGCAGATCGTGACGACCAGGATGAAGCCGATCAAGAGTCCGCTTCGCACGCCCATGAAGAGGAGCAAGACGGCGATCACGATCGCGACGGCTTCGATCAGGCTCAAGACGAAGCCCGAGATCGCCACCTCGACGGTCTCCGACTGTAGGGAAACGATTCCGAACTCCATCCCAAGCGGCGCCTGGGGGAGCAGCTCTTTTATGCGCTGGTGAAGCGCACTGCCGAGTTCAACCACGTTTCCACCTGAGACGGTGGAAATGCCGAGGCCGATGGCGGCCTGCCCGTCGTAACGAATCATGTGATCCGGCGGGTCCACGTAGCCACGACGCACGGTCGCGACATCTCGCAGGTAGATTTGAACGTCTCCCCCGCGAATCAGGGTGGCCTCGAGTTCTTCGATCGAACTGACCACTCCCGTCTGCTCGATCGCGATGAATTCGCCTCCCACCCGCACCCGGCCCGCGTCCACGATGGCGTTGCGTTTTCGAAGTTCGTCGAAGATCGCTTGCGGAGAGATTCCCATCTGGGAAATGCGATCCCGATCGAGTTCCACGTAGATCACTTCGCGACGCTCACCGTAGCTGGCGATCTTGGCGACGCCATCGACGAGCAGGAGTTCTCGCCGGAGAAGATCGACGTACTTCTTCAGCTCGGCGTAGCTGTATTCCGGTCCGTAGATCGCAACGAAGAGGCCGTAAACGTCCCCGTAATCGTCGATGACGATCGAGGGGCCCGCGCCCGGCGGGAGGTTCTTCTGGGCATCGCTGACCTTGCGTCGAAGCTCGTCCCAAACCTGCGGAAGGGTTTCGTTGTCGAAATTGTCTTTGATCGTTACGGTCAGCGTCGAGAGGCCTCGGTCGGATTTGGACACCACCTCGTCGAGCTGGCTCATTTGCTGGACCGCGATTTCCATCTCATCGCTGACTTCTTCGGCCACCTCCGTTGCCGAAGCCCCGGGGTAGGGGGTGATGACCAGAGCGTCCTTGATGGTGAACTCGGGGTCTTCGAGGCGAGAAAGATCTTGGTAGACGGACAGACCGCCCCCCAGAAACAGGAAGGTCATCACGAGGGTGCTGACCCGATTGCGAATCGCGAAGCCGGCGATATCCATCGTTTTGCCGTCCGGCTACTGCTGCAGCCGCGAGACTTCCATCCCCTCTTGGAGATGGTGCACTCCGGTTAGCGCGACCCAATCCCCAGCCTCGAGGCCGTCACGTACCCTCACCGAGTCGCCCGTTAGCGCGCCCAGGGATACGGCACCTCGTGAGACCTTCATGGTGACGGGGTCGACCTTCCACACGTAGGCGTCACCTCTTTCGTCTGCCAGGGCCGCAGAAGAGGGGATCGAGATGCCGGCTTCACGCGCAGTACCTGAGACGTGAAAGATCACCCGAGCTGTCATTCCCGGTGAGATCGTGACATCGTCAGGTCGATCGAATGCGACGACGGCCTCATAGGTCCGCGTCGTGGGATCGGCGGTGGTCGAGAATTCTTTGAGTCGGGCGGGGAAGCGACGTCCCGGGTGTGCGCTGATCGCTACCTCCGGCCTCGATCGTGCGTTTCGCTCTTCCAGGCTGAGCCCGGGTACCATCCTGGCGAAGTCCGCTTCGGGAATGTTGACGATGAGTTCCAGGCTCGACGCGTCTTGCAAGATCAGCACGGGTTCCTTCGCCTGAACATTTTGAAAGTTCTCTACCAGGGTCTTGGCGACGACTCCCGAGAAGGGGGCCTTGAGCACCGCGTCGTCTTCGAAACTCTTGACGGCCTGTTTTGCGTTCGCCTTGGCGACGTCGTAGGCGTGCTGCGCCCGATCGAGTTGCTGCTCGGATGCGACGTCTGCTTTGAACAGAGCCTGGGCTCGCTCGAACTCGCTGCGCGCCAGTTCGAGCTTCGCGTTCTCCGAATCTCTACGCGCCTCAAAATCCCGCGGATCCAGCCTCGCCAGAAGCTGCCCCTTCGTGACTTCCTGGGCCTCGCGTACCGGGAACTCGATCAGTTGGCCCGACGCCTCGAAGGCGAGTTCCACGTGCTGAGCCGCGGAGACCTGGCCGGGGAATTCTCGCACCGAGCCCGCCCCGGGGCCGCCCAGCTCCAGAATCTTGATCGGGCGCGCCACCTCGGGTGCGACTTCCGGCTCTTCACCGCACCCCACGCCGCTCGCCGCCAACCAGGCGATCACTGCTGAAAATTGGACCAGTCGTCTGCTACCAACGGGCTGACTTCGAGCCATGTGATCCCTCTCGTTCCCGGTCAGGGACTTGGTTGTCCGCGTGTCGATCGCAAATGCGCGGGGCATGATAGCCGGCAACGCTGGAGAACCACCCCTTGATTGAAGCGGCGGTGCTTTCAACTGCCTGGTCGCGGCCTGGTGCGAAATGCCGGCTGGGGCACAATATCCGCCATGCGTTTTGATTCGAATGCAAATCTGCCTGAGCGTGAAGGGGGAAGGTACGGAATTCTCCTCGCTGCTCTATTGGTCCATCTGGCAGTCCTGCCGTTCCTCCCGGGAGACGCGGCGGGGGGCATATTATTACGCCTGGGTTTGGCCGTGGTCATTCTTGCCGGAATGCTGATTGCGAGCCGCAGCAGCAAAGCGCTGTGGATCGCGCTGGTTCTTGCGATCCCGGTATTGGCTCTGAACTGGACCGCGGGCCAATACCACATCCCAGCCGCCCGGCTCGCGGCACCTCTGTCGAGTGCGCTCTTCCTGACATTCACGTTAGGAGTCGTCGTCAAGGCAATCTTCTTGGAACGGCGCGTCACACTCGATGAGATTCTCGGTGGGGTGATCGTTTATCTACTGATCGGTATCGTCTTTTCGCAGCTTCACTACGCTATGGAACTCGCACACCCTGGTGCGTATCTCTTGGGTGACGTAGCACTATCGTCGACTTCCTCCGGCTCAGATTGGCATCTCCTTCTTTCGTTTCGTTACTACAGCTTTACGACGCTGACGACGCTGGGTTACGGTGACATCCGTCCTGTTCTTCACGCGGCTCGGATGCTATCCACCGGTGAAGCTCTGATGGGTCAGCTCTACCTCGCCATCTTCGTCGCGCGCCTGGTCGGCGCCCATATCAGCCAACGGGGCGACTCGTGAGGGGCATCGTCGTCGTCCGGTGTCTGCTGCTGGCCTGGCTGCTGATCGTCGGGACCTCGGCGACCGCCCAGGCTCCCGAGGATGGAGCTGAAGAGGCCGCCGTCGCGCAGCCGGCGGCGGTGTTGCTCGAGGAGGTCGAGCAGCTGCGCTCGCAGTACCGCGAGTTCGCGGCACAGCGCGATGAGCTCGAAGGTGAGGAGCGGGCCATCGCCGAGCTCCAGATGCGAAAGCGCCTGCTCGAGTTCTTTCGCAAGATGGCGAAGCTGATCGCCGAGGTAACGAGTCTCGACGAGGCGCAAGCCGACGCCGACGCCCTCCGGAAGCGGACTCGAGCGCTGGTCGCAGAACTCGACGAGCGCATCGAGCCGTTCTTGGACGCCATCCAGGAGGACCTGTCGAAGCTCCGCACGGCTCGTCGCGAGGCCCCCGAGGCGGAGTTCAAGGACTTCGACGCCCGAATCCGGGGCCTCGAGCAGATCCTCGACGAGACGTTCCGCTTCTTCCTCAACCACGTCGAACACCTGGAGGGACTCGGCCTTCCCGCGGATTCGGCCCGCAAACGCCTGACCGCAAATCTGCTGGAGCACGCCGAGGGGCTCGCGGGGCGGCTCGAACTGACGAGCCAGCGGGTCCGCGCTGCTCAGAAGGAGAGCAAGGCGTCAGCGGGGAACGCGGCGCTCGAGACCGCGGTTCGCGTGGCGGTGGATAGACGGGACACCGTCGCCGCCAGCCTGCGAATGACCTGCGACGTGATGGACGCCGTCGGGCTTCCGACCGCCGGGCACCGCCAGCTGTTGATTCAAGCGACAGGTGAGATCACGACCGACGTGCTCAATGTCGAGGTGGCCCGGGGCCTGCTCGAACAAGCGCGCGAAGCCCTCGCACGCTGGACGAAGCGCAACACTCCGATACTGATCTCCCGCCTCGGAGTGTTCGTCACAATCATGCTGCTCTTCTGGGTGCTCGGAGCGGCAGCCCGGCGCGCGGTCGCCCGGCTGTTGAGAAACTCCGAGCAGAGCGTGAGCGAGCTGGCGAGACAGATCCTCATCGGGACCGCTGCTCGGATCGTGATCGGAATCGGCTTCTTCGTGGCGCTCTCGCAACTGGGCGTGAACGTGACCGCGCTGCTCACGGGGCTCGGGATCGCGGGCTTCATCGTGGGCTTCGCGCTCCAGGATACGCTCGGGAACTTCGCCTCGGGCGCGATGATCCTGATGTACCGCCCCTACGACGTGGGCGACGTGATCGAGGCGGGAGGCGTCTCCGGCAAGGTCGACAGCATGAACCTGGTCTCGACCACCATCCTGACCTTCGACAACCAGACGTTGATCGTGCCCAACAGCCGCATCTGGGGGGACGTCATCCGCAACATGACCTCGCAGAAGATCCGTCGCGTCGATCTGAGCTTCGGCCTGGCGCACGACACAGACCTGGAGCGCGCGGAAGAACTCTTCGCGTCCGTGCTGCGCGACCACGCCCACGTGCTCGAGGAGCCGGCGCCAGCAATCAAGGTGCACGAACTCAGCGACTCTGCGATCGAGTTCATCGTTCGTCCCTGGGTGCGGACCGAGCACTACTGGGAGACCTACTGGGGGCTGAACCGCGAAATCAAGCTCCGGCTCGACCACGAGGGAATTCAGCTCGGCGTTCCGCGTCGCGATGTGCGAGTGCGGACGGCTAGCCGGGACGACTGATGGATCTGGCACGAACTTGCGCGGGCGCCGCGAAGCACACGGCCAGAGGCAGCGTCACCAGGAGTATCCAGGCGAGACGGCTCCGGTGTCGGCCTCGGGCTCGCTCTGCCCGGTGAGCGCCGTACGTTTGCCTCTCGGCGGCGACGAAGTCTCCCGCCGCGCCCTCGGCGACCGACGACGCCTGGTCGAACTCCGCCCCCTGCCGTCGATCATCTGTCTCCACGCCCGGCATCCAGCGGATATCCCGAGGTTCGGAAGGGATCGAACAACGGCTGCCGCAGCGAGATATTCAGCTCGGTCCCTCCCTCACGCGGCTCCGACTTGAGAATCTTCCCCCGTGTATCCAATCTACCAGACTCAGGTGCGGCGAACTTCCGACGAACGTCCGATTTACCAACTCCTATAGCTGGAGCCGAGTCGAACCCGATGCCCGACGTCATGGCATCGGTGAGTTGCGGCCGGGCATTGCTGTCCGGATTCAGGTCAGGATTCGGCACCAGAACGTTTCTCCACGAGGTAATCCGCTTGCCCTGTCGCAATTACAAACCTGTCCACTTGAAGAACGCGGCCGGCACCGCGGGAACGACATAGAATCGGAAGCCCCAGTTCGAGCCGATACTGTCGGGTCGGACGACGTTGTAGAACGCTTCGGCACCAATGCGCACCGGCACTTTGCCGAACTGGAAGGTGCGATTGATGCCAAGGCCGATCGGCACGGTCCATTTGTCGCCCTTCGAGGCTTCCCAGTTCCCGATGATGTTGGGGCCGGCGCCGATCGACATCACGTCGCTGAGCGAGTAGTAGTAGAAGTATTGGAGGTTCATGAGTCTGACTTTGCCACGATCGTTGTCCCCGGAGTGGCTGAAGTAGTTCTGGATAAGAGCTGCGACCTTCACCTTCGGCCCCAGGTAGCCGGCGATCGCGGCGGGCCCGGTGGACCATTTGCCAGTGCCGAGAACGTCTTCACTGGCGGTCGGAAACGACTGGTCGATTCCGAGGCCCCATATGAAGCTACCGTCACCGATCTTGGGAGCCTCCTTCGGCGAGACCAGCCCGACGTAGTACATGTCGCCGAAGCCGGTGGTGCGCCCGCTAAAGAGGTCGATGGGCAGGGGCGGCCCCGACGATGGAGGCAGGGCCGGTCCGCCGCCACCCGGCGGCTGTGAGGGCGAAGTGAAGCCGCCGGCGGCGTCGATCTTGTTTTGACTCATGGGGAAGCTCGGAACGCTGTAAACGGCCCTGTGGATGATGCTCCAGTTCTTGGAGATACTAGTCGGGACCTGGATGATCCCCATGTAGTTGACCTGGGTCTCGTCCCTGTTCTTGTCGATCTCATCGTTGGTCAGGCCGAAGACGTCGACCTGGTTGAACCACATCGCGACATTGCCAATCGGGTTGTCCATCAGCTTCGACATCTGCCCGAGCGTGGGCTCGCAGCCAGCCCGCATGATGTCCCCGATGTTGGCGTCGCTGTTGGCGCGAAAGGCGATGCACTCGGCCGTCATCTCGCCTTCGGCGCTGGCAACCGATGAGCCCCACGCAACCAGGCACGGGAATAGGATCAAAACCAGTACGTTGCCCAGTCTCATTGAAGCGTTTCCTTTTGAAGTCAACATCTCCTCTCCTTTGCTTCGCCACTTCGGCTTGTACCAAGGCTTCTGCTTGCGCCAGCCTTGGTCCTGCAGCTTGTATTTCTTCATGTACTCGTCAAGCAGCTCGTTCTGGGCGTTGAAGCCGGGCCCCATTCACCGTCCTTGATGAAGTCGCTCATTGGATCAGGCGCCCCTCGGTGCGGCGGTGGCTGCCTCGCGGTGCCGGGCACGGCCCAGGCATTGCTGGTAACGACGGCCATGCGTTCCTCGATCTGGTCCTTGCTGAGGTTCTCCGGGATCAATCGGAGTCGCTGACGGCTCGGGAGTAGTAACGATTCAGGTCGTACAAGCCCGCGTGCAACGGGTCTGCCTCGTTCAACCGCTGCTGGAACCAGTCGTAGGCGTCCCAGAAGCGCTCCTCGGCCCGGTTGACGCCGTACTTGTCGAGCTTCGCCACGTACTCTTCCGATCCGTCGAAGTTCTCGAGCATATCGATGAGATCGGGAACATCCTGAGCGTCTACAACCAGGAAGTAGTTGGGATAGGACCCGATGCTGCCCGGGATGAAGTCGATCGTGTCCTTCGACGAATCCAGGCGCTTCTGCTCTCCGAACATGGAATTCACGTTGTCGTGCCAGCGATTGATGACGATCGAGAAGAAGCGGTCCGATCCTTCGAAGTCCCGCACGCGCACGTAGAGGACGTTCGCGCCCGACCCGTTCACATGGCGGATGAAGCCCGTCCCCGGCGCGGTCAGTGCCCGGAAGCCGTTTCGGATGTCCTCGTGCGTCTTGAACGACGTCGGCATCGCAGGCAGCGCGCTGCCCCCCCGACGGTAGTTGATGGAGTCGAACTTGATTCCGGTCGACTTCAGGATGTGCTCATCCACGACCCGCTCGATGAACTCGCGCTTCGGATCGTCGGTCGTGTAGCGGACCTTCGTCCCGCGCTCGGTGAGTACCTCGTCATGCTTGGTGTCCTCGAACGCGCCGGCCCCGATGTACCACGACCGCAGGGTGGGTATCCGGATCTCCGGTGGAAGGAATTCTACGAAGTTCAGCTCAGCTTCCACCCTCAGATAGTCCATGTACCGACGGATGTTCACCTGGTGGGACAGGTTCCCGAAGACGTCGAAGCCGGCGACCAGCGCGTAGTAGATGCGCTCGAACTGCGAGTAATCGATCACCCACAGTGTGCGGGGCAGCCCTCCCAGGACGCCCTTGTGGACCGACGCGCTGTCGAAGTGGCGGTAGATGGTCAGCACCGGAGTGTCCCTGCCACGTTCGCCCTTCCAGATGGCTTCGAGGCCCAGGCCGTCCGGATCCGTCTCGTCATACAGCTCCGACTTCGCTCGATAGAACCGGACGTAGCGGTCCCGGTAGACATTGCTGAAGGTCTTGACGATTCTCGCACTGCTTCCCTCCTCGGTCGGCAGGCGTAGGTTCTCCGCCTGTTCGACCAGGAAGTCCGGGTGAGCCAGCGTCTGGTCCGAGTCCGGGTCCAGAAACATCACCCAGAAGTGATCGTGGATCACGTTCAGCGCAATCTGGCCCTTGCAGACCGGGCCTCGGATGAAGGTTCGCAGTATGTATTCCGCGTGGTCCAGCAGGAACTGGTACCGAGCGCGGGGCGGAATCTGTGCGTATATCAGGAACGGGTTCGCACCGGTCCGGTCGCCGAGCGCCACACGGTGCGGCGTCTCGAGCCATT
>JADFQO010000018.1 GCA_022561775.1 Myxococcales bacterium
CTCGCTGCGAACCGATGCCAATCGTTGGAACGGGGTCAACTATTCAACAACGTCCCCGCACACCGCACAATTGCGATTTGCTAGGATGCGCTCGCTCGTGTACGGGGAGACGCCGCATGACGATATCGGCCAATCACCGAAAAGCCGCGTTGCTTCTGAAGGGCGCTCTGCTCGTGGCGCTTCTCGCGGTCGCCGCGATTTCAATCTCGTGCGCGGATACGCGCACAACGCGGATGGATGCCTGGCGGGGGCACCCGATCGAGGAGTTGATCATTCACTGGGGGGCCCCGAACGGCACCGCGAAGCTCAAAGACGGCCGCAAGGTCTACACCTGGATCTCGGTGTACAGCTTGGGCCGCAACTATCGGTCGACGTTCACGACTTCGAAGGAAGGCATCATCGAAAGCTGGTCGTACCACGACGCCGCCATACCCGGCAGACCCAAGTGACTTCAGGGCGGGTCAAACGCTCAGAGACCCGCTGATCGGAGCGGGGTCCGTCCTCGAGCCGCGATCGTCGTAGCGGGCGATGACCTCCTCAGCCAAGCCAATCGGCGATCGCCTCGATCACGGTCGGGTGGATCAGGTAACCCGCGCCGTGGTGGGGGTTCGAGCTGCCGTGTCGGACCGCGAGGTTGTAGATGCGGTGGTCTTCGATCGATTCGATCAGGCCGTGTTCGAGCATCCCGCGGTAGTCGTCCCGGACGCTTCGGTCGTGCGAGATGTAGTCGCCCACCGCGGCCAGATTGATCCACTCGCGGATGTTCGCGGGATAGCGCCGCGCACCCGATGCGCGATGGCCCTTGAGGATTTTCTGGATGGTGGGATTGCCGAGCGGACAGCCGAGCGTGATCCAGCGCGTGAGCTTGTGGCCGGTCTCGAAGACATCCCGGTGCTCCGCGTAGTGGGAGAGCTTCCAGAGGTTGTCGTAGGCGATCAGGGTCCCGAGGCTGTGACTCACGAGCAGGACGTCATCGCCCGCGAATAGCGCGGGCTCGAGGATCTCCGTGAGCCTCCAACGCACGCGGCTGCCGAAGTCGCTTTCGGGATTCCAATACTCGCGCAGGTCGGGTGCCGCCAACGCGATCGCGCGCGCGCCCAGACCGAGCCAGGCCATCGGTTCCGCGACCAGATTGGCAAACGTCGCCGCGAGGTTGCTCTGTCCCGGGGTGTTCTCGTAGTTCTCCCTGCCGCGCTCGCCGAGGAACTCTGACGCTTCGAACTGCCGAAGTGCATCGAGACAGCGCCGCCGGTCGGCGATATCGGCCTCGCGATCGTAGGGGCCCCTTCGATCCCGCAGATACTCATTCGAGGCGTCGCCGAAATACGCGAACGCACGCAGGCAGGACTCGAATCGAGCTCTTGCCTCGACACCGCGATCGCGCTCGAGTCCGTGGGCGATCGCTTCGACCCAGGTCCGCTCGAACACGTCTTTTTCGGGTTTGAAGCCCCTGCCGTGAACCAGGATGATGCGCTTGGCCATCACGCTCTCCAAATCACCATGCCGCCTCGCCTCGAAGACCCTTGTAGGCGACGCAGCGTCCGGTTTCAAGCGCCGAAACCGCAGTCGACGCGTTATGCTCGCGTCGCCTGAGAAAACGCGCTACCGGGTGCGATTGCTCGGGAGCGTTTGTCTGCGCCCGAACGGCGGTGCAGCGCTGACCGGGTTTCTGCGCTCAGGAACGTGTTCATCAAAGACTTGCCGCGTCTGGAGAACCCGAAATGGGAAACTTCGATCAGCTGATCGAAGCAGCGATCGAGCACTTGCGCGGGCGCCTGCTCGCGCGAGGCTGGAGTTCGACGGAGATCGGAGAACTCTCCGGACGGATCGAAAGCCTCAATTTCCCGGGCCTGCTCGCGGTGCTCGGCACCGGAAAGAAGCGCTCGGGGTTGCTCGGCGCAGAGCTGCTCCGCGCCGCCGCGCAGGACGCCGCGTTCGAGGCTTTTGTCGACGAGGGGCTCGAGCCGGGAACCGTTCAGTACGTTCTCGAGGAGGTTCTTCGTCGACACGTTTCGTTGTCGGAACTTTCCGTGCGCGAATCGGAAGGCGACAAGAACAAGCAGGAGCTGTTCGAAAAGGGCGTCTCGGCGCTCGCGAGGCGCAGCGGGTTGGCGCTTTCGCTCGATCAGACGGAGCGCATCGCACTCCTGCTCGCCGAGGGGGAGTTCTACCGCGACATCGGCAGCGCGACCGCGGCCACCCTTTCGACCGTGCGCGGGCTGCCGCTCGCGGTGGCCGAGGACATCCGCTGGTCTCCGCGCGCGGTTCGATTGTTGTTTGCACTGATGCGAGACCTGCGCGGCACGCCCGTTTCAGCCTGGAAGGTCTTCGCGGAGCTGCGCGGCGGTCACCTCGATGACCCGCCCGCAGTGCTGACCCACACCTTGAGGACCCTCTACGCGACCGCCTCGATCGCGGCGATCTCGGAAATGATCCGAACGCTGCTCGCGAAGGACAACGAAACGTTCCGACTCGCGGTGGTCCTCTACGCCCGCTCCGGGGGCATCCCGATCGAGGATGCCGACCTCGACGTGTTGCGCGACTCGGCCTTCAACAGGGACGACCCGGACCTCGGTCCGACCCTCGCCCGC
The DNA here is from genome assembly GCA_022561775.1 of Myxococcales bacterium. GTDB lineage: Bacteria > Myxococcota_A > UBA9160 > UBA9160 > SMWR01 > JACZVU01. The sequence continues at coordinate 2,592 of JADFQO010000018.1, forward strand.
GCGATCGAACGCCTCGAAGGACACCTCGGCCGAAATTTCCTGATCGGCGCCCTCGAGCGCCTGTAGTCGCGGACGCGATCGGGATGTGGATGGTATTCACACCCCCGCCGAAACTTTGGATTCAGCAGATTCGCGCGAGGCGTAGAGGGCCGTAGCCGCGTGGCTGGCGAGCAGATCGAAGAGCTGCAGATCGATCGGTTCGACACCGGGCTTCTGCACGAGCAAGCCAAAGATGGCAATGACACCGGTGACCTCTCCGTCGAGGACCAGAGGCACGCAGGCCGTGAGCCCCACCTCCGGAGCTGCGAGATCGTCTCGGTTCTCGCCGCTGACGACAAAACGTTCGACGCCGGCAACGGCCTTCCCGATCACACCGCGGTCCGCCTCGATTCCGGCGACGATCTGCCCCAGGCGCTCGGGCTCCATTCCAACCGCACCGACCACAGACCAAGCCGAATCCGGGTTCCGCTCGAGGATCGCCAGCTCCTCCGAGCCGATCAGGTTGATGATGATCTCCTCGATGACGGAGATCACCTCCTGCCGATCGAGCGTCGAGTGCAGCCGGTAGCTGGCCACATACAGGTTCGCGAGATCGTTGTTCTGCTTCTCGATCTCAGCGTAACGCTCGTTGAACCTAAGACTCTCCGTTTCGATTGAAGCGACCTTGTCTTCGAGCGCGGCCGTGATCTCACGGAGTCTTTCGTTCTCACGCAGGAGTTCTTGCACGTACTGCCGCGTTTTGTCGTGCACTTGAAAGACATAGTCGTCCGGGCTCCCGTCGCCGCGTGCCATCTTCACTCCTATTCGAGCTCAGCGTTTCCGAACTCAGTCTCAGATCCTATTCCGCTGAGCGTCCTACCTTTTTCTTGCTCATTTCAACGCTCGATGCTCACGACACCGGATTCGATCAGCTCGATGACCGTCTTGTAGATTTGCGCATCACTGCAAGCGAGCATGTCGAGCATCGCACCGAGCGGAAAGCCCATGCGCGCGTGCTCCGCGACCTCGCGGCCGACTTCGTCGAGCGTGGACACGACGGCGTCGAAGCGCTCGTCATCCACGGCGAAGGTCACGTCCGGATCGAAGCCACTCAGGTCGAGCAGGGCGAGTTCGTCGCGGGCTATCACAGCCGCGAGCACGGCCGGCACGAGCGGAAGCCGCTCGCGAATCCCGTCCATCGGCTCCGCCTCGGGTCGAAACTCGAACTGCGCATCGGCCCAGGTGAAGAGTCGATCGAACGCTTTGGTGCCGGAAAGCAGACCCATCGTCACGTAGAGGATCTCGCCATCCTGGTAGGCGATCTTTCCGCGTTCGTCGCCGCGCGTAAGGCACAGCGTGCCCGAGTTCAACACACTCGTGAAGGTTTCGAGCACGGTTTCGAGTGGGGTGTCTGCGAGAGAGCCCGAGACGGTCGCTAGCGAGCGCGCGTGGTGGAAGCTGCGGAGGTCGTCGATGAAATGCGCGACCTCGTCGATACGCCCGATGTCGTAGACGAACCGCAGACCCACGGCCATCACGCCATCGTCGCAGTGCGTCTGGTTCGCGATGCAGCCGTCGAGTTCGATCTTCTCGCCGGTACCGGGATGCTCTATGACCACGCGCAGATCCGTTACATCGGCAAGGTCCACACCTGGAAGCAGCGCGAGCATGCCGTTCTGGCTCACGTCGGTCATCTGGGCGGAGAGCCATCGACCCTGGATCTCGAGCAGCACGGACGCTAGTGCGGGATAACGCGGATCGGCGCGCGGAAACTCGGGGTTCGGCGGGAGAGCGTAGTGCAGTTGGATTTCACTAACGCGCTCGATGCGCTCGCGCAGCTCAACGGTCGGCTCGCGGAACTGGACCGAGACGCCCGGAGCGGCCCCCGCGCTCGCAATCGGCGCGGGCAGCGAACCGACGACCTCGCCGTCGAGATCGAAGCGGGTCTCACAGAAGGGGAGTTCGAACGTCACCCGCACGGGCTGCCCGGGCGGCAGGCGGTCGAGGGTGGGGACGAAGACCGCCCCGGCAAAGAGCTCCCGCGCGAAGGCCTGCTGAAACTCGTCGCGCGTCGGATAGCGTACGGAAAGGCCCACCGCGCCCTCGCGCCCCGCTTTGGGCTCCGAGAGGCCCTCTCCGCCCTTCTCGTGCTGTTTCGGCACCACCCCTCCGCTCCCCCCCAGGCGCTGGGCGCCTGCACCATCCCCCATCGGCCAAACAGCCCCCTGGATACATGCATATAGCTGGGGATAGGTGGGGACGTTGTTGAAAATTGAATTAGGGCCGGTTCAGTCGCCCGGGCCCAGCATCGTGAGGTGGATCGCGGCCTCGCGTTGGCCGTCGAGGCCGAGGAGGCGGTTCAGGTCATCGTCGAGGAAGGCGGCGAGGTTGCGCGCCGAGAGGCCCGCGGACTCGGCGGCGAGATAGATGCGTTGGCCGATCGCGCCGGACTCGACCAGCATGTCGCGGTAGCGGCGCGTGCTCGCCAGTGCGCGATCCTCGCCGAGCCGAGCCACCATCAACACGCCCACCGCGGCGGTGCCCGCCTTCTCCTGTCCGAGACAGACGCGCGTGAAGTCGCCGACCAGAGATCCGGTTCGATGCGTGACCAACTGGTGGTGGTCGGGGTCGTAGCGGTAGAGGCCGGGTTCGAGCGCCTCGACGCGGTGGACGACGAGGTAGAGGTCGACATTTTCGCTCCGCGCGAGCGCGGCGTGCCCGTGAGCCATTTCGAGGATGTGGCCGAGATCTGCGAGCGAGAGCCTTCCCGATTCGAAGCGCGCGGTCGATCGCCGGATCTGGATGGCGTCTTCGAGCTTCAGCGCGGGACCCGCCGCAGGCGCGGGCAACGCGAGGCTCGGCCCGAGGGAGCGCGGCGCTACATCCTTCGGCATTGCAAACCGCGCCAACGCCTCGCCCGGCGGGGTGAGCCTCGTGGCCGCGTGGTAGCGCTCGCTGATCGGTCCGCGCGCGGTGAATGCGGGCGTGCGCTGCGCTTCGACCCAGACCCGCGGCGGTTCGGCTTTTGCGTCACGCGCCGGGCCCGGCAGCCCGATCGCGTGAACCGAGCAGACCGCCTCCTCGACGCCGTCGATCGCGAGCAGGTCGTTCAAGAGATCGTCGCGAAATGCGAGCAAGTCGCGCTGCGCGAGCCCCGCCGATGCGGCAGCCAGACGCAGGTTTTCGCCGATGTGTCCGCTGTCGATCAACGCGTAGCGGTAGCCGCGATTCGCGTAACGCCACGAGTAGCGCGCGAACACGTTGGTGAGCAGGATCGTCGCAGCCGCGCCTTCGACCGACGCGGGCGATTCGATCGCGTCCGCCAGACGCAGCGGCTCGAACCCCGCTGCAACTTCGACGAGACGCTGCTGCGCGACCTCGTAGTAGTAGACGCCCGGCGCGAGACCCTGCACGCGCGCGGCTGCGACGTACACCTCGCCCGAGTAGAGCGCGCCCGCCGAGGGCGCCGCGCGCCGGGCCGGCCCCTTTCCGCCGGGTGGGGCCGTCATCGTGATGCCGTTGGTGAAGTGGAGCAGCCGGCCGAGCTGCGCGAGCGTGATCGCGGCGCCGCCAAAGCCCGCCGCGGGCGCCCACAGCCGCACGATCTCCGCGAGCGTGCGCGCGGGCTCATCGACCCACTCGGGAAGCGCGACGCGCCGCTTGCGCGGGTAGGGCTTGTGGTCGGGTGGCGGACCGCTCAGTCTCGGCCAGCGCACGCCGAGCGCGCCGAGTCGCGTGTTACGGGTCGCTTGGTGGATGTCAAATCGCTCAGGCGTGGACTTCGCCGCGGAGATCTTCCCCGCGAGCAGCGCTGCGGCGCCGGCCAGCAAGCGGAAGAAACTGCGTCGATCGGTTCGCATGGCTTTGCGGAACTCCGCGTCAAACTGTGTAAAAGTTAGCGGACAACCGATGGGGACGTTGCTGAATATTCACCCCGCTCGGCTCCGTCGCGGGTCCCCAAAACAGTAGGGGACAGGCGGGGACATTGGTAACGATCACTCCCCGAACGGTGCGTCAGATTCGCAACCCGAACGTGACGCCGATGACGTGCACGTCGAAATCGCGATCGATGTGCCCGAGAAAGAGCGCGCCCGAATCGAGCAACACGGCCTCCGGATTCAGCCCCTGTTGGCTGAAGTCGCGGATGGTCGCGCGCTCGAACCGATAGAAGACGCGCAGGAATGCGTTCTCGACGATCGAGAAGCGAACGCTCGTCGTCAGGCGGTGGCTCCGCGTGCGCAGTTCAGGCAGATCGTCGGCTTGCGTTAGAGGGGGGCCCGTGAGCGCGCCGGGGCCCGCCTCCGAGAAGTGGTAATCCTCTTGCGTGGAAATGAACGAGTAGTTCAGGTCCACGATCACGCGATCGAGCAGATGGATCCGAACGCCGCTACCCAAGCCCCAGGACAGCTCGTCGGTATCGAGCGCCCAGCTGTTTGTAAATGGGAAGACCAGACCGCCCGCGTAGGGATCGCCTGTCAACGCGAAGTTGTCATTGATGCTCGATTGCTTGCGGTCGCGCATCTCGAAGTGACCGAACAGATAGGCCTGGGCGGTCGGCGAGGGTTGGTAATTGAGGTCGAGGTTGACGTTTCCCCAGCGCACCTCCTTCAACCCGTAGGCGGCCCCGTAGTTTTCGTCCACGAAGCGACCCGCGATCGAAAGATCGAAAGCCTCGCAGGGCAGTAGAGTGGCGCTGAGCCTGGCTTCGTGCCGTTCGCGATCCGCAAGTTCGTACTTGCGCAGATCGGCCAGCGTGTTCGGGAGGGGCGTGCCGACAATCGGCGGAATGAGCGGAGTAAAACCCGCCAGACTCGATACATAATCGTTGCGATTCGGGAAGAATTCGTACGAACTCCCGTCCCGATCGCGGTACTCGTACGAGGCTCGCAGCGTCGCCCAGCCTAGGTCCCGACTGGTCAGGCTCACGCGCGCCTGATTCTCCCGGGTTTCGTCACGCTCTCGCTCGTCTCGATCGATTTCTTCGTGCCGGTAGCGCGCGCTGATCGTGGTGCGGCCCGACACCGGGTAATCGGATCGAAATTCGTATTCGAGTTTCGAGTAGTCGTACGGGCTGCTCCGATAGCGAAAGTCGCCCGTCCGCACGCCGGGCTCGAAGACGCGCGACAGGCCGAAGACGTTGACCGCGCCATCCTCGGCGATGTAGCCGAGCTGACCGGTGCTGGGATTGAACGCCGTGTAGCGCGTGTCGTTCTGCCGATCGAAATAACGGATGCCAGCCTGGAGACGAAGCGCCGCGAGCGGGCGCAGGTGCAACCGCGCGTTCAGGAGCAGCGTGTCGACCCGCGCGTCTGCAGACTCGCGCGGGAGCGCCGCCGCGCTATTCCATTGATCGAGATTGACTTCGTTGGAGCACCCCATGCAGATGACCCCCGAATTCACGGTGGGTTCAACGAGATCGTCGTCCTGCCGCATGCGGCCCCACGATGCGGTCGTCGTCAATCGACCGTTCCAGGGAAGCGAAACGCTGAGGTCGGCCGTCACGTTGTGCCAGTGATTGTCCGGAGCCAGCGCGAAGCGGCCTCGCATGACGTTCTCGGCGTCGTTGAAGGGTGCGAGTAGAAACGGATTGTCCCACTCGAGCGCCGCATCCCCGTTGCGGAAGATCGATCCGTTGTATGCGACGTTGGCGAGCAAGACGGGACTTCGAAATTGGAGACCCGCGGAAACATTGTGGGTGCGATGGTCGCGGGGCTCGGTCGTCTCGACGACCCGTGCGAGCTCGCCGGCCACAGGGAAGCTGAGCGATCCGCCGAAGGGGCGCTCTCCATCCCGGTCTTCGAGTGTGTAGCGCGCGAAGAGTGTCAGATCGTCGCGCGGGCGGTAATCCAGCGAGAGCTGGGTGCGATCGCGCTGCAGCGACAGCTTGCTCTCTTCGATACCCTGGAGGGCGCCGATGATTTCAAGATCGGTGTTGTCGCCGGGCGTGAGCGATGCGGGCAGACGCAGCACCCCGCTTCCCGCGCCGCGGTAGAGGTTGGTCGCGTCGGTCGCGAACGTGTGCGGAATCCCGCTGAACGACCCCCTCAGCCTCACGAGCCCCGCGACGCCGAGCTCGCCGTAGAAGTACTGATCGTCGCGGCCGGCGCCCCCACTCGCGACCTCCGCGTAGAAACCCGACGCCGGCCGTGCCACGCCGAGGCTCAGGGACTCGAGAAACGCGCCATTGTTCCAGTCCGCATACTCGTTGAAGCGGGTTTCGCGATCGTCACCCAGCGTCCAGAGCCCACCGAATTCGACGGAGCCACGGTAGAGCCAGTCGTCTCCGAGCGGCGAGAAGCGCTGGGGTTCGAGTGGATCCGGATAGAGCAATCCGGCCGGGCTCCGGCGCTTCTGCAGCGGTAGCTGCGAGATGCCGCGCGGGTCGGTGGCTCGGGTGGTGTCGCCAGCGGTGGGATTGAGCGCGTACCCCGGGGCGCTTTCAGCGCTCACAGCGGCCGGACACGCGAGCAGCAACACGGTGATTGCAAGCGCCCGGGCCGCTGCGCTCACCGGTGAAACCGCGCACCCGACGGGTGGTTCGAGCCGTGGATCTGCACGTGACAGTTCACGCAGCCGCGGTTGAGGATCCGCGCATCGGGTAGAGCGCCGGACGCGAGGTTGCCTCGCGTGAGCAGATCGTTGGGGTGGCTGAAGCCTCCGGGCTGGTCGTGACACTGGTTGCAGAGAAACGGAGCGGGCGAGACGAGGAGCCCCTCGTGGTTCGAGCCGTGCGGCTGGTGGCAGGTGAGGCAATTTTCGACGACCGGGGCGTGCTCCCAGAGAAACGGCCCGCGCTTTTCCGCGTGGCACTGGTAACAGAGCTGGTTGACGCTATCGGCGCGCAGCAGTGGGTCCGTCGCAGAACCGTGCGGCGCGTGACAATCGCTGCAGGTGATCTTGCCTTCGGGCAGCGGCATGTGGGAGCGCTTGCGAAACTGCGCGCGCTGCTCGGGGTGACAGCTGAAGCAGGTCTGCGAGACGCTCTGCTTCGCGAGAAGGCCGCGCGGAGATTGCTCGCTCATCGGGTTGTGGCAATCGCTGCAGGCGATTGCCTGCCGCTCGTGGGCCGATCCGCTCCAGTAGATGCGCGTGCCGCCCGCGTGACATTCGAGGCACATGCCGTTCATGGTCTCGACGCTCGAGGCGGATTGGCGCGTAAACGAGACGATCCGACCGCGTTCGGACGGGGCCTTTGCGTGTTCGGACCCGGGCCCGTGGCATCCCTCGCAGCCGAGCTTCTCGAGTTCGTTGCGCGGTCGCTGAGGCAGGCGCGCGTGGACGGTGGTCGCCCAGTGATCGGCCTCGGTGACGTGGCACGCGCGACAGTTGGCCTGGCCGATGTGGGTCGCCTCTGCGGCGGCCGGCGCGGCGGAGTCTGACGCGGCAGGCGCGGGCGCTGCGGACTCGGGCGCTGCGGCCGGTGCGGCGGGCACGGGCGCGGCGGGCGCCAGGTCGGGGTTGGCGAACCATGCAACCGATGAAACCAGCAGCAGAAATGCCGCGGCTACCGGACGGGCGGCCATCGGAGAGCGGATTCCCCGTTTCACCGGCTACACGACCACCACCGACGGTCACCTCCCTGTTCGGATCGCGAACACACTAGCGCGCGTAACGCCTGCGACCGATCAGACCGAGCAGTGCCGCTCCCGAAGCCAGCGTCAGCATCGCGCCGGGCTCGGGCAGCGGCGTGAACCCGAAATCGTCGATTCCGTTCAGCTGCGCGCCGTCGAGGTTCACCACCTCGATCCGGGCGATGCCCCCGGAGAGCGAGATGAGTTGGAACCCCGTTCCGGGCGCGACGATCAGCGGGCCGTCAACGATGACATCGAACGCGTCGAATGCAGTGATGACGGTGCTTCCAGTGGCACCGGATAGAACCGTCGCCCAAAACTCGACTGTGTCGGCGTCGGTCTCGAAGCTGATCACACCGATGCCGTTGGGCACCACCATCCACGAATACAAGCCCGAGTGGTAGAGCAACGTGACGTCGAGGGTGGTGCTGAAGGCGGGTCCGCTGAACTCCGCGCTGTCGGGCGAAACGCCGACGACGAAAATCTCCTCCGGAACGGTGTCAACGCCTTCGAAAGACGTAAAGACGGTCTGGTCTTCGGGCAACGCCGCGGCGGGGGCCGCGAACAACGACAGGGCCAACAGGGCGGCGATGGCGTTCGGTACGAGCGTACGTGTCATGGGATCCTCCAGCTCGGCCCCGGGCCAGCGGTCCCGCAGCGGGCCCGGATGCGAATCCAGGAGCTCCGAAGCGAACTCCCCTACAGCCTACGCTCTTTGTCGCAGAGCGGTTTCATTTTTTTGGGGCGTGAGGAGATTTGTGGGGAATTCTAGGCACTTGGACGAGTAGCTGCAGGCTTCGATGCGCAGATCTGGCTGCCGAGCCAGCGGTAGGCGATCGCGCCGACGCCGAGGTTGGAGAGCGCGCTGGCCCCGAACAACCCCGGCAGGCCGAAGAGCCAGTGTCCGAGAAAAGCCAGGGGTAGGAAGATGATCAGAACCCGCATCGACGAGATCAAGACGCCCGGCAGCGGGCGCCCGATCCCGTTGAATGCGGCGTTGACGGACATCACCACGCCGTAGGCGCCGTAGCTCAGCGAAACCAACCAGATGTAATCGACCGCCACCTTTCGGATCGCCATCGAGTGCGTGAAGAGCGCCGACAGCGGCTGGGCAACCAGGCACAACGCTGCGGCAAGCAGGAAGCCGAAGCGGAGGCAGAAACGGCAGATGACCCGGCGCGCTTCGACCAGGCGGTCGTATTTACCGGCGGCGATGTTCTGGCCGAAGAACGGGCTCGACACCGCAGAAAGCGCGTAGAACGGAATCAGCGCGACGGGTTCGATCCGCATCGCAATGCCGAATCCCGCGACCGCGGTGACACCATAGGTCGCGACGAGCCTCATCACGATGCCGTTTGCGATCGGGATGACCGCGTTGGTGAGCATCGCCGGCAGGCCGATCGCCAACAGATTCCGCCAGGACTCGGCGATCTGCGCAAAGGGTGCGATTGGATTGGCGAACACCCGCAGCCGCGTGGCCAGGTAGATCAGCGTAAACGCGAGCATCGTCAGAGTCGCGGTCAGCGACGCAATTGCCGCGCCGGCGATTTCGAGCCGCGGAAACCCCAACCAGCCGAAGATGAAGATCGGGTCGAGGATCGCGTTCAAGATCGCGGCCGCCGTGATGACCTTGCCTTCCAGCGCGGTATTTCCGCGCGCGCGCATCGACGCGAGACAGGTCCACATCACCGCCGACGCGGGTTCCGTCCAGTACCAGATGCTCATGTAGTCGGTGATCAGCGGCATCAATTCGTCGGTCGCGCCCAACGCGGAAAAGACCGGATCGATCGTGGCCAGCCCGATGCAACACAGCGCGAGCGTCACCAACCCGGCCAAAATCGCCGCGTCGGTGGTCAGGCGCGCGGCCCGCGCTGGATTGGCATCGCCCACCACGCGCGACACGCAGGAGGCCGCGCCCGCCTCGTAGCCGATCGCGATCGAACCGAGAAACCAGATCACCGGGAAGGTGAAGCTGATCGCCGCAAGCGGCGCGTCGCCCAGGCGCGAGACGAAGAACAGATCGACGACGTCAAAGGAGATGATCGCCAACAATCCGAGCGCCATCGGCGTCGCTTGAACGCGCAGCAGCCGGGAAACGGAGCCACTGGTCAGATCGGTCGCCATGGGCACCTACTCAAAAGCGGCTTCAACTCCTTCGAGGCGGCAGGATAGCGAGAGGAAATTCAGCGGTGAAGGCGGGGGGGAAGCGGGGACGTTGTTGAATAGTTGACCCCGTGCCAGCGATTGGCACCGGTTCGCAGCGAGCGAGAACGGGGTCAACTATTCAACAACGTCCCCGCTGCTGCTCGCGTCCCCGCTGCTGCTCGCGTCCCCGCTGCTGCTCGCGTCCCCGCTGCGGTCGCGTCCCCGCTGCTGCTCGCGTCCCTGGTGCTCCTCCCCGCTGCTGGGTTTGCGCCTAGACTGCTGGAACTGCTGGGTTCGGGGCTCCGGATCTCTGGCTGGAGGGCCGACCGACGTGCTCAAACTTCTGGCCCGAATCTTCCTCACCCTCACCGGCTGGGAAGCCGTCGGGGCGAAGGTCGCGGACGAGAAGATCGTCCTGGTCGCCGGACCCCACACGAGCAACTGGGACCTGATCTACCTGCTCGCGATCTCGCGCGTCCTGGACACCCGGGTTACCTGGATCGGCAAGCACACGGTGTTCTGGTGGCCGCTCGGGCCGATCTTGCGCGCACTCGGGGGCGTGCCGGTTCGCCGCGATCGATCGGACCAAGTCGTCGAACAGATCGTGCGCATCTTCGACGAGGCGGAGACACTGTTTCTCGCGATCACGCCGGAGGGTACGCGCAGCTACACGCCGTACTGGAAGTCGGGCTTCTATCGCATCGCCAAGGCCGCGGGTGTCCCGATCCAACTGGGTTTTGCGGATTACGCGCGACGCCGCGGTGGCTACGGCCCCGCCTTCATGCCGAGCGACAACGTGCGCGCCGACATGGACAAGATCCGCGCCTTCTTTGCCGACAAGGTCGCCCGCCACCCCGACCAGGTTAGCAAGATCCGACTCCGAGAAGAAGACGAGTAGACCGCAAAAGCAGCCGGAGCGGATCAGACGTAGATCCCGCCCTTGAATTCCCGATCCTGCCTGATCATCACGTTGACGCACGCCGGCAAGCCGGACTGCGCGGCGCGCTCGAGGGCCGGGCGCAGTTCTTCGGGGCGCTCGACGAGCTCGCCGTAGCCGCCGAGTGCCTCGACGACCTTGTCGTAGCGGGTGCGCGAGAGCAACGTGCCGTCGAGTCGATCCCAACCCATCAGCGCACCTTGCGGGCGCATCATCTGTCCCCAGGCCGCGTCGTTGCCCACGATTCCGATCACCGGCAGCCCGAAGCGCACCGCCGTATCGAACTCGAAGCCGTTCAAGCCGAAGGATCCGTCGCCGTAGATGATGATTACGCGGCGATCGGGATGCGTGAGTTGCGCCGCGATGCCAAACGGCATGCCGACACCCAGGGTTCCAAGCGGGCCGGGATCCATCCAGGCCCCCTCCCCTTTCACGGGCAGGATCTTGGCCGCGGTCGCAACGATGTCGCCGCCGTCCCCGATCACGATCGGATTGTCGAGCGTGGCGAGCCAGTCCCGAACCTCGCGCAACATCCGCTGCGGATCGAGTGGCGCTTCGTCGCTGTCGAGATTCGCCTGCACCTCGGCCTCGGCGGCGTCCTCGACCGCGCGCAGCTCGTCGCGCCAGTCCGAGAAGTCGAGCTTTGCGCCGCAGTTCTTCAGCTCCTCCGAGAGCAGCTCGAACGAACAGCCGAGATTGCCCACCAACGCGACGTCCGACTGGCGATTCTGGCCGATCAGCGTGGCATCCAATTCGAGCTGGATGATCTTCGCGTCGGCGGGAATGCTCGCGCCGAAACGCATGCGAAAATCGAGCAGGGTTCCCGCGAGCACGATGCAGTCGATCCGCTTCAACGCATCGCGCCGGGAGCGGTTCAGGAATTCGGGCGAATCGACGGGCACGCTGCCGCGCGCCATCCCGTTGGTGTAGGTAGGGATGTGGGTCTCGACGATGAAGTGGTTCATCGCCGCCGCACCGCGCGACCACTTCACGCTGGTGCCGGCCATCAACATCGGGCGCTCGGCGCTCTCGAGGATTCCGATCGCCTTGCGAACCTCGTCGCGGTCCGGTGACAGCCGCGCTGGCTCGGTGCGAATCCGAGGCAGGTAGACGTCCTCCCACTCGAGCTGACCGCCCCAGACATCCATCGGGATTTCGAGATACGCCGGGCCGGGGATGCCTGAAACCGCGTGGCGGATCGCGAGTTCGATGAACTCGGGGATGCGATCGGTCTGGTAGACGGCGTCGCAGAACTTGGTGATCGGGCGGACGACGCCGAGGTGATCCATCTCCTGCAGCGAGCCCTTGCGCAGTTGGCTGAACGGGCCCTGGCCACCGAAGACGAGAATCGGCGAGTTCGCGCGCCACGCGTTGGCAATGCCCGTCACACCGTCGGTCACGCCGGGGCCCGCGGTGATCGCCGCGACACCGATCTGCCCGGGGTTGCAGCGCGCCCATGCATCGGCGGCGTGTGTCGCGGCCTGCTCGTGGCGAACGTCGATGATCCGGATGCCCTCGTCGAGGCAGCCGTCGTAGAGCGGCATGATGTGCCCGCCCGGCAATGTGAAGAGCACCTCGACGCCGGCCTGCTTGAGGGCGCGCGCCGCGAGTTTGCCACCGTGAACAGGCATGGGTTCATCCTTCTCGTTACCGCTCAAAGATACGCGAATCGGCGGTCGGCCGTGAGTCCAATGGTCGGCCGTGAGTCCAATGGTCGGCCGTGAGTCCAATGGCTGGCCGTGAGCCCCATGGTTGACCGTGAGCCCAATCGGTTGGCGGTGGGCCCAATGGTTGGCCGCGGGTCGATCCGCGGCGCCGGGCGTCGGCGCTTTGGGGTGCCCACTCGGCGTCGGTTATGCTCGCCGCAACATGAAAAAGATCTTGCACGCGGCCGTATTGGGTACGGCGGCGGGGGCGATCGGGCTAACTGCGTGCGACCCCGCGCCGCCTCCGAACGCCACCGTCCCCTCGCCCGTCGAGTCCGAAGCGATCCCCGCGGGCGAAACCCTCGTCGACGTGGTCCGAGAAGCCCTGGCCGACGTGGTGCGAGACCAGGACGCCTACTCGCGGGCGCGAAGGCTCGGCGCACTGCTTCCGACGCTGGGTCCAGAGACCGTTCCAGCGGTGGTGGAGACGCTCGAGGATGGGACGCTCGACTTGGGAGCCACCGAACTCGAGCTACTGGTGCGGTACTGGGCGACCCACCAGCCCGAGGACGCCTCGCGCTGGGCGCTGGAGAAGTCGCCATCGATTTATCGCTCCGCCGCCGTTCTCTCTGCGGTCACGGTGTGGGCCGAAGTGGATCCGCAGGCTGCCGTGAGCGTCGCCTGGCCGTGGATGGCGAACCCCACCCTCGAGCGTATCGTGCCGATCGCGCTGGTGCGCGGTTGGTTCGCAGCGAACGACCCTCCCGAGCTCGCGCATTGGATCAGCGACCTCCCCATCGGCATCCCCCGCCAGCGCGCAATCGCCGCCTACATTCGCGTCGTGATCCAAACGCAGGGGGCCGAAGCGGTGAAGCGCTGGGCCGAGTCGCTCTCCGATGACGACGCGACCTACAAATCGGCCGCGTATCGCAAGGTGGTCGCTGCGCTGTCGAAGCTCGACATCGAGGCCGGCGTCCGCTGGTGCGACAGCCACTGCGACGGTCCCTACGGCAATAACATGCGCAGCCTGATCGCCAGGACCTGGGTGATCCGCGACGGACCGTCCGCTCTCGCGTGGCTCTCGAGCGCGCGCGAGGGTTACGAGAGGGATAATGCTGTGCGGCTCACTTTCGCAAAATGGGCGCGGACAGATCGCGAGGCGGCGCTGGTTTGGATGGCGGCCCAGACGACCGGGGAGCCAGGTCCGTGGCTCCGGCCGATCTATCCAGTTTACGCGAAATTGCTCGCTGCGGATGCACCTGCCGACGCGATCCAGTGGGCGAAGCGAATCGAAAACGACGCGGAACGCGAATCCGTGCTCATCAAGGTCGCGCGCGTGTGGCGCTATCTCGACGAAGCCGCGGCCGAGCTTTGGCTGCTCCAATCGTCGCTCTCGGAGGAGGCGCGGGAGCAGGTGCGAGCTCCCATCGAGGAGGGCCCCCGACCGAACGGCTGATGCGCGGCAGGGGCTTCAACGCCCCCGCCACACGATCTCATCCCCGACCGCGTAGAGCACACACGCGGCCTGCATCCGGCGCATTCCGCGCCGCATTCGGCACTGGCGAATCGCCTCGGCCTCGGCCCGGTCGCGCGTAGCGTGGCCGCCAGAGGCCCCGATGACCCAGCGGTCACGCTGGGGATCTCCGGCGATCGCCAGCGCGCGTTCCGCGGGCATCGCGATGAAGTCTCGCCAAACCGGGGCGAGATCGGGGTGCGGTGAGGCTCCATCGGACACACAGGCCAGCAGCAGCAGCGCCGTCCCGGCGACGGCGATGTGTCGTCCGAGTGCCACACCCGCCAAAAAAGAAGCCGGGACGGATCGACGCGAATCGACCCGCCCCGGCTTGGGGAAGAGAATGGCCCTTTTCCCTACGCGAAGATCCGCCGCCGCGTGGCGTAGCCGAACGCCAGCAGCAGGAGCCCGACCAAGGCCGCGAGCCCCAGCGGCGAGATCGACGGCACCTGGGACTCTATTGGGAATACCAACCGGACCCAGCCGCGGTTCGCGTTGGCACCCGTGAAGGATCGCGTGGCCAAGGCACCCGAGACCATCTGGATGACGCCCCCGCCGCGCTCTGTTCGCGAGTCCTTGCCCTTGAGTGTGAATGTCTCAGCCGGCGTGGCACCCACGTTCGTGATGACGAGCGTACCCGTCGTCCACGGCCCGGGTCGGCTGGTCGCCATGTTGGTAACAGGCAAGAGCGGATTCGTTAGTACGGGAAGGGGGTAGGGCTTCGTGACTACGGGGGGCGCGAGGCCTGGCAACAGGGTTCCCCTCGGGTTATTGCCGAGTCTAGCGATGGCAACGTTCGCACCGCCGACCGGGGTGCCGGGCGTAGTCACGCTGGTTGCCGGGTTACCTCCTTGGCCCGCAATTCCTGTGGGCTTTGCGAGGAGGACGCCGACGACACAACCGGGGTCCGGGCCGCCGAAGAGCGCATTAGTGTGCGTACACGCAGGAGTCGTCGCATTGACCTTGATCCAGATCGTCACCGGCGCATGCGCGAAATCGCCCGCCGCCGCCCCCCCGCTGAGTGTGAAGGAGGCCGGCCCGCCAAACCTCTTCCCGAGAGCATTCGAGTACGTCATGGACCCGCCATGCCCGGTGACAATGGTCGTTCCGGTTCCTCCGCCGCCCACCGCAGCGCCCGTCGAGAACACCGCCTGAGCGGCCGGCCAGGTGTATTTCAGGTTCGTCCCGACCGCGAAGAGGGTCGGGTTCGAAAACTTGACACCCACTGTCGTTTGAGCAGCCGGCCTCGAGAGCACGCCGGTGGGGACAACCAGCCTCCGCTGATATCCCTGCTTTGTCCCGACGTCAATCAGCGGCTTTAGGATGGTTCCAGTGATGATGGGTGCAGGGCCGGGCTTGACACCGATCCCAAGCGGCGGGAATACGGTCCCCGTCTGCCCGACGGTCGCGGCTTGCTGAATCGGCAGCGCGAGACCGTTACCGATGTGAATTTGCCCGCCGCCTGCGACGAGTGAGAATTTATGTCTTGCCTGAGCCGTGCCGGCCACCAGGCCGAGGGCCAGCAATAGAAAAGCGATGCATAACAAAATACGCTTAGGGGACATTGAATTGATCTCCTTTGTTGCTCTCGCGGACCGGATCACGGGCGTCGAGCGAGTCCCTACGGATTCGCTGAGTAGCAATTATCGTGCCTGCTACTTCAGTTCCCTTCTACTCGCCGCAGTCGAGAAAGTAAACAAGGAAATCAAGGGCTTAGACCCGGTTATCAGCCCCGGGCGGGACGCTTCGGGTGAGTGAGGGGAAATGTTTTCCACTCCCACGGAAAAGTTTTCTCTAAATCCCCGCGGGGCTTGGTTGCGCGACGCCGCAAAGCGAATCCGCAGGATTCGCCAGCTAGCCCTCGGAAGCCCGGGCCTCGCGCAAGGCTCGCGCACGTTCCACCGCCCACGCGGCGAGTTCGGGCTCGTCGCGCTGGGCGTGGACCCGGCTGAGCAGCTCGAGTGCATCGGCCCCGCCGCCAAAACGCACGGCGCGGCGGACCCGCTCGAGTGTCTCGGGCGTCGCGATTCCCCGCTCGAGGTCCAGCCGAGCGCGCTCCGCTGCGGCCTCGGCCTCGAAGGGGTGCTCGAGCAGCAGCGCGTCGAGCCGCTCCGCGGCCTGGGCGGGGTTTCCACTGGCGACGAGGGCTCTCGCTGCCTGGAGCTTCGGGGCGGGGTCGGAGGGGTCCGCGGACGCAGCGCGATCGAAGAAGCCGAGCGCCGCCTCGGGGTCGTCGCCAAAGGCCAGCCGGCCGAGGCCCGCCAGCGCCCAGGCATTCTGGGGCCCGAGTTCCAGCGCACGCGCGTAGGCCACGTACACGGCTTCGGCCGGGGCGCCCGAGAGTTCGAGGTCGAGCCCACGGAGCGCCTGGAACGCGCTGGAATCCGGGTGGGCCGCGAGAATCGCCTGGAACGCGGCCCGCGTCGCGGCAGTCTCACCGGCCTGATGCGAAAATCGCACCAGTGCGCGCAGCGCCGCCACATAGCGGGGATCGTTGAAGTCGACGCCCGGCGCCTTTGCGAGCATGTCCAGCGCCAAGGCCGGGCCGCCCCGTCGGGTCAGGCCTTCGGCCGCCTCGGCCAACGCCCGCCCGGCCCACGCGGGACGGCTCGTCTCGATCATCGCGAAATAGTCGGCCAGCGCGGTCGTGTCGCCCCGGAGGCCCGACAAATGCATGGCCAGCAGTTGCCCCTCGATCTCCAGAGGCGCTTCCCCCATCGCGGTTCGGAGCATGACCAGGGCTGAGTTCGGGTTGCCTTGGGCCAACAGCAGGGCCGCGCCGCGCGTCCGCGCATCGGTAGCGCCCGGCTCGATGCGGACGGCGTTACGGAACTCTTCGAGGGCGCGCTCGAAGTCGCCCAGCTCCTCGGCCGCGAGTGCGGCGTAGTAGCGGGCCCAGGGGTTGTCGGGCCAGAGTCGCAGGCCCTCGTCGAACGCTTCGAGCGCCCGGGCGGGATCGCGCCGCTCCTGCGCCACGCGACCGCGGATCAGCTGGCGGTGGGCCGGCACGGGGAGGTCTTCCGCGACCTCCAGCGCACGAACGAGTCGATCGGCCAGCACCAGCGCATCCGCGTATTCGAACAGCATCTGCGGGCTCGCTGAACCCGCCTCTCGCATCAGCTCGAGGGCCCGTTCCAGCGCATCCGCTGCGGCGCCGTATTCGCCCTGGGCCTGGCGGAATTTGGCGAGATCCATCCAGCCGTCAGCGGCGAGCTGGGGGTCCTCGGAACGCGTCGCCTCGCGCAGCACGGCCTCGGCCTCGGCGGCGTCGCCCGAGACGCGCAATCGCTGCGCGAGCGAGGCTCGGAAGAATTGGGAGGCCGGAGCGCCCGCGAGCGCGGCCCGCAGGACCTCGAGCGACCGGTCTGGCTGCCCTTGCGCGTCGTAGAAGCTGATCGCACTCGACACCACATCGAGGTCGGTCGGGTGCGCGTCGAGACACGCGATCCAGGTCTCGCCCGCCTGTTCGAGGTCGCCGCTCTCCTGCTCGAAGGCCGCCGTGGTGGAACAGTGCCAGGCGAGGACAGCCTCGTCCGTCCCGAGCTCGACCAGCAGGCGACCCGCCTCCGCGAGCGCCTCGCCGGCTTCCTCGAGCCGCTCGAGGCCGAGGAGTGCGAGAATCAGCGGTTCGTAGGCCTCGGTTGCTGCGGGATCGAGCTCGAGCATGCGTTTCGCGTCGGCCAGCGCAAGTTCGGGGTTCTGCTTCGAGTGCGCGTACGCGTTGGCCCGCATCATCAGCACCCGCACATTCTCCGGCTCGCGCTCCAGGATGCGCCCGGTGATCTTGACGACCTCGTTGAAGTTAAAGTTGGCGAGCGCCAAGAATGCGAGCTGCGTCCCGGCCCGAACGAGCCACTTGGGATCCTTCATCGCCTTGCGGAGCGCCCACACCGCGAGGTTCGGCTGGGTGAACGCGAGCGCCCGCCCGTAGCGGAAGTTCGCTTCCGGGTCATCCGGGCGCGTCGCCAGCAGCTCTCGCAGCGGCTCGAGCGATCCCTCGTGATCCCCGGCTGCCTGTTGCAGGCGGATGGCTTCGAGCGGATCGACCTCGCTGCAGCCGCTGAGCGCGAGGCGGGCAAGCAGCCCTGCTGCGAGCGCGCAGCGGCGCAGCATTCGAGGCGAAGTCGCACGGACGGCGGGACGCATCGCGCGAACATAGACGACGACGGGAATCCGAATCCAGTGTTGCTGCGCTAGGTTCCGCGCCGTGCAGAAGCAGCTGCTTGTGCAGCGTTGGCCCTGGCTCGTGGCTGCAGGCGTCTTGGCGGTCGCCTTCCTGTCGACGTTCGTCGAGATTCGCTTGCCGGGCGATTGGGATCGCCGCCCGCGCGGGGCCGCCGAGGACATCGCGCGGCTGCGGGACCGCGGCGACCTGAACGTGCTGTTCATCGTGGTCGACACGCTGCGCGCCGAGCGCCTGGGCAGCTACGGCTACGAGCGCGACACCAGCCCGGTTCTCGACCGTCTGGCGCACTCGGGAGTGCGCTTCGCGCGCCATCTGGCGCAGTCGACGTGGACCAAGTCTTCGATGGTCTCGCTCTGGACCGGGCTCTACCCCGCGCGGACCGGCGTCACGCGCTACGACCATGTAATTCCGGAGGCTGCGCGGATGGCGGCGGAGCTGCTGCGCGAGGCGGGCTTCCAGACCGTTGGGCTCTGGCGCAACGGCTGGGTCTCTCCGACGTTCGGCTTCGACCAGGGCTTCGAGGTCTACCAGAAACCCGCCGCGACGATCCTGCCGCCGAACCTTCGGCGCGAGAACCCGACCTTGAGCGACCGGGGTACCGACCAAAGCCTGATCGAGGTCGCCCGGGAGTTCCTACGCGTCAGCGGCCAGCAGCGCTGGTTCCTCTATCTGCACCTGATGGACCTCCACGAGTACATCTACGACGCAGAGTCCGCGCTCTTTGGCTCCAGCCATTCGGACCTCTACGACAACTCGATCCGCTGGACCGACGGCTCGATCGGGTTGTTTCTCGAGGCCCTCTCCGAGCTGGGCCAACTCGAGAACACGCTCATCGCAGTCACTTCGGACCACGGCGAGGCCTTCCTCGAGCGGGGCTACGAGGGGCATGCACGCGAGGTCTACCGGGAGTCGACGGAGGTTCCGTTCCTGCTCTCGCTTCCCTTTCGCCTCGAGCCCGGCGTCGTCGTGGAGGCGCGCACGCAAAACGTCGACGTCTGGCCGACGATCTTCGACCTGCTGGGCCTCGAGCCGCCGGAGGGGATCGACGGCCGCTCCCGGCTGCCGGACATCCTGTCGAGCGCGTCCGGGCAGATCCCCGACGACGGGGGGCGGATCGCGATCGCTGATCTCGACCGGAATTGGTCGCGGCGGAACAGCGATCCCTTGCCCACGATTGCGGTCGTGGAGGGCACGCTCCGCTACGTGCGCGTGGAGCACGCTGGAGATCGCCGCAGCGAGCAGCTCTTCGACGCGAGGGACGACCCGCGCGAGCTTCGCGACCTCGCTGCCGAAGAGCCGGAGGCGCTCGAGCGGCTGAGAGCGGCGGCGGACGACTACTACGAGACCGAACCCGCCTGGGACGAGGCGCCGACGCGGGAGATCGGCGAACTCGAGCTCAACCTGTTGCGCGCACTCGGCTACAAGATCGAGTGACGGCCAGGAGCGTGATCCCAAAATGGGGTTGCGCGACGCCGCAAAGCGAATCCGCAGGATTCGCCAGCCAGCCGACGCGCGATCGCGGCTTCAGAAGTTGACGGTCAGGGTGCCGCCGTAGGTTCGCGGATCGCCCACGAAGTAGATGCTCGTTCGGTTGAAGGTGCTGCCGTCGAAGGCGAAGGTCTTGTAGCTCTTGTTCGCGCAGTTGCGCACCCAGCCGGCGATTTCGAACCGGCCGCCGGGCGGCTGGTAGGAGAGTCTAAAATTGTGCAACCAGAAGGCGGGTTGCGCGACGGTGTGCTTCGGCAGGAACTTTAGGTTCTGGTTGTTCTCGATCCCGCGACCCTCCGTCGCGTCGTAGAAGGTCTCGTCGGTCCAGACCGCGTCGTAGCGCGCGGTGAGGGAGCCCCAGCGCCCGAGCGGAATTGTCTGCTCGCCGGTGAGGCTGACTTTGAACCGGGGAGAGTTGAGCAGGCTATTGCCGATGTTCTGGAGCTCCCGGTTGATGACAATCGTATCGCCCGGTATAGCGATTTCCTTCTGCTGCAGCTGCACGAAGTCGAGGAACTCGCTCTCGAGCCAACCGAAGCGGACGTTGGCGAACGCCCCGTACCACGGACGGACCACGGCGTCGATCTCGGCGCCGTACACCTCCGCATCGTTCGCATTGAGGATCACGAACTCCGGCTGGCCGCCCGCGAACTGCTGCGCGGTAAAGATCTGGTAGTTCTGATAGGAGTAGTAGAAGAACGAGAAGTCGAGCCCCACGCGTCCCTCGAACCAGCTCCCGCGCAGGCCGGTTTCGAAGGCGTCGATCGTCTCGGGCGTCGCGATCGAGACCCCTTGCTCCGCTGAGCTGGTGGCGTTGTAGGTCCCTGGCTTCCAGCCGCGCGTGTACTTCCAAAAGACGTGGGTGTCCTCGCGAAAGCGGTAGGTCAGACGGACGGTGCCCGTCGGGTCATGCCAGGTATCGTCCAGCAACTCGAGGCAGGTGTTCTCGCCCACAGGAGGTTTTTTGAGGCAATCCGTTGCTTCGAGCGCGAAGTCGAGCTTCTTCCGCTCCCAGTTGTAGCGGAAGCCGCCGTCGAGGCGGAAGTCGTCCCAGAACTCGAAGGCCAGGCTCGCGAAGCCCGCCGCGCTCCAAAGGTCCTGGGTGTAGTCGCGCACCCCCACCCCGAACGCAGAATCAGGGCCCAGATCGTTCGTGACCACCACGTCGAGCTGCTCGCGCAGGAACCAGCCACCGATGTCCCAGCGCACCCCAGCCTCGTCGCCGAGCTGGCCCTGGAGCCGGAGATCCTGCGTGAACTGCCAGCCATCGTCTTCGGTCCTGATCTGGAACAAGATCTCGGGCGAGAAGTCGAAGTCGATGTCGAGAAGGCGGTCGTAGCTGTCGAAGCCGGTGACCGAGGTGAGCTGCATCCCCAGGGGCAGCACGATCTCGCCCTTGAGGTAGCCCCCCCAGGTGTCGTTTGTCGTCTTTCCGGCATCTTCCTGACACTGGGTTCCGTTGAGAAGGTTCTTATCCGTGTCACTGCAGATGTTGAAGTCGCCCTCCCACGGCCTGGAGTCGAGGCCCCGGGCGAGCTCGTCCGCCAACTGGAGCTTCGCGATGTTGTTGTCTTCGCGGTTATCCGGCAGGAGGCAGTCCCCGTTTGGTGAACCGGGTTTACTCATGTTGCAGTCGGCCAGCTCCTCCAGGCGCGCCTGGATCTCCGGCGCGCGATAGCCATCACCTCGGTTGTTCTGCAATCCGCCCAGCACCCCGACGACGCGCTGGGTGCAACGGCCATCGCCCGCGCCGCCAGTGCTGTCGCAGTCCGAGTCAAAGCCAAAGCGGCAGGAGTTGCCCACGTTCTCGGGAGGCGCGACGCACAGGTCCGTCTGCCCGGGGAAGTTGCAGTTCTCGATTTTGCCGTCCGGGCAGTGGAACCCCGCCGTGCCGATGGACTGGCCCAGCCGGCTCAGCTCGTCGCGGCGGGAGCCGTGTGCGTTCAGCAGCCAGCTCATGTCCAGGGTGGGCTGGAAGAGCAGGGTTCCGCGCGCGGCCCAGTTGTCCACGTCGTTCACCCGGGACGGGAGGCCCGCCGGAATGTCGGAGAAGCCGCTGTTGACGAACCCGGGCTGGGCGACCGGCTCGCTACAAATCGACCAGGGTGGAATAGGTGTTCCGTCAGGATTATCAGGGCCCCCGTTTCCGTCAGAATATACAGCGCCCCCGGTATAGGTATTCTTCAGGCCCAGCACCCTCAGCTCTCCGGCTCTCGGGACCGCGTCCCGTTTGTCGAACGCCTTGGCGTTGCCGCAGCGGTTCTTCATGGTGCCGTCTCGCTCGGTGAAACGGAACGCGAAGCGAGCCGCAAGGATGTCCTCGTAGAGGGGAGCCTCGACGGCGCCCTCGAAGTCGCGGAGGTTGAAGTTGCCGAGCTCGGAGCGCAGGAAGGCGTCGAACTCGCCCGTCGGCTTGCGCGAGTAGATCTTGATCGCTCCGGCCGACGCGTTGCGCGCCAGACCGGTCCCCTGGGGCCCGCGCAGCACGTTGACGGCCTCGACGTCGAAGAGGGTCGAGAGTTGGAGCGCCGGGGCGTTTCTCGCCACGTCGTCTTGATAGATGGCGACGGCACCGGTCGAGTTGGAGTTGAAGTCGTTGAGGCCGACGCCGCGGATGAAGAAGGTCGGCGACGTCGCGCCGTACGTCACGATTTCCAGGTTGGGGGTGAAGGCTGCGATGTCAGCAATGCTCTGGACACCCAGCGCTGCAAGATCCTCGGCGCTGAAGCCGGTCACGGAGTCGGCGGCCTCGAAATCGCGCGTGGCCTCCGATTCCCCAGCGCGCACGACGAACTCTTCGATCCCCGAACGGGCAGAAGGCTTCGGTGCGACTCGCTCCGGTTCTTCTGCCCCTGCCAGCGCTGCGCCGAGAATCGCGACAGAGAAACCGAGCCCAATCAGAAGCGCACGCCGGCTCTGCGTGTCGTTGCGCTCCGTGGGGAGCGGTCCGAGCCCCGGCCCGTCTTCCGTGAAGCGATTCTTCATCCCGTCACTTCTGCCCCTTCACTTCTGGCCAGCCGCCCAAACCGGAAGATCTGAATGCCCCACTCGGGAGGACGAAGCGGGCCATCCAACTGTGATAATACTGTGGGGCCATGCGAAGAGGGGTAAGTTTCGTCCTGATGCTTGGCGCGATCGTCGCGTTCCAGGCGCTGTTTCCGATCGCTTCGCTCGCGACCGACGGCAGCGACCCACAGGAGCCCGCCAAGCAGGCGGGAGAGGACCGCTGGGTTCCCTCGCTGGCGATCACCAGCGGAATCACCATCCAGAAGCAGCAGGGGCTCGCAGACTCCGTCCTCTTCGAGGACATCAATTCCAATCCCAGTCCCGTACGCCTTCGAGGCTTCGTCAACGGCGACGACCTCGCCGTCTCTCCCTTCGTCGGCGGCACCCTGGAGCTGATGACTCCGGCGCTCCCGATCCCGACGAGACCGAGACTGTTCGTGAGCGGCGAGATCCTGCCCACGTTTGCTTCCGACCGCGAACTCGCGATCGAGGGGGATCCCGACTGCGTCCGCGGCCCGCAACCCGATGACCCGTGCGCGAGAGACGAGGACGGGTCGCGCAGGACTGCCTTCAGTGAGACTTCCGCCAACGGCGTGGGCAGCAGCACGAGCGCGCAGATCGACACCCTCGTCTTCGGCGCGAGCCTGGGCGTGGCCTTCCCGCTAAAGGTCGGAAAGCGCCAGCTCCGGATCAAGCCCTCCGTCGGCTGGATCCACTACAAGGTCGAGACCAATGGACTGGTGGTCGATGCGGCCTGCGACACGTTCGACACGCCCATGGGGCCCGAGAACCGCTGTACGGACGTCACGTTGGTACCGGGCGATCCGCCGGAACCCGGCTTCCTGCGCGAGACGATCCTCACGGCCAGTAAATCCCGGAGGTTCAACGGAATCGGCCCGGGACTCGACATCGAGATGGATACGGGTCGATACGGTCCGCTCGGCGTTTCGCTGTTCATGGGCGCGCGCGCTTACGCTGTTCTGGGCGATCGGACGATCTCCTTCGGCGCCACCGAGAGCTTCACCGACCAGATTTCCGATCCCGTGAATACCCCACCTCCAGTGACGGATGTCGCCGTCGGACGGTTCGAGGTCGAAGTCGACCCATGGATCTACCGAGCGCACGTGGGGATCCGCTTCCGGTGGCTGGGCAGCCGGGAATAGACGCTGGGAAACCGGGAATAGACGCTGGGAAACCGGGAATAGACGCTGGGAAACCGGGAATAGACGTTGGGAAGCCGGGAATAGACGTTGGGAAGCCGGGAACAGGCGAGCGCAGCGAGGTTTCATCCCTCTCCGTAGCGGTTTTGTGGCAAAATTTGGGACCTCGTGTTGGATGCCGTTCGATTCTCTGAGGAGGTCTCGATGGGATGGGTAAAGCGCGTGCTCGCGGGCGCAATCGGCGCCATCTGGATCCTCCCCGGCGCGACAGCGTTCGCCCAGCAGGACCCGTCCGCGGACGCGGAAATGCCGGCCATGAAGAAGGCGCTCGGCGGCCTGTTCGACGCGCGCTCGGAGGGGAACGACGCATCGGCGGCGGTTCAGAAGCACATCGATGAACTCAGCGACCAGACCGACGCGCTGCTGGCGAAGTACCGGACGGTGCTGAAGCAGATCGATTCGATCCGCATCTACAATCACCAATTGCGCGAGCTGATCACCTCCCAGGAAGAGGAGCTCGCCTCGCTGCAAGACCAGCTCGACCGCGTCGAGGTGGTCGGTCGCAGCGTCACGCCGTTGATGCTGCGGATGATCGACGCGCTCGACGCCACGGTCGCGCTCGACCTGCCCTATCTGATCGAAGAGCGCACGCAGCGGATCGCGGATCTGCGGAAGCTGATGACCCGCGCGGCCGTGACGAGCGCGGAGAAGTACCGGCTCATCATGGAGGCGTACCAGACGGAGAACGAGTACGGCCGGACCATCGAGGCGTACCGCTCGACACTCAAGCGCGGCGATCGCGACATCAAGGTGGACTTCCTCCGCTTCGGCCGCATCGCACTCGTCTACCAGACGCTGGACGGCATGGAAGCGGGTGTGTGGAACCAGGTGAAGAAGACCTGGGAGCCGCTCGACGCGAGCTACCGCACGGCGATCCGCGAGGGTCTGCGCATCGCGCGCAAGCAGGCGGCGCCGGACCTGATCCGGCTGCCGTTGCTGGTGCCGGGAGGGGGGACGAGCTGATGCGCGGCTTCCTCGCGATCGTCGTGCTGATCGGGGCCCAGTGGGCGGCGCCGGCGCTCGCCCAAGAGACGGCCTCGCAGCTGCAGCCGGCGGCGACACGGGAACCCGCGGCGGAAGCCGCCGCACCGCTGACGCCGCTTCCCGCGCCGCCCCAGCCGAAGTCGCTGGACCAGCTGCTCGAGATGGTGCGCGACGGCTTCGAGGCGGAGCGCGCAGCGGACCAACGCCGCGAAGGGGAGTTTGAACGAAACAAAGAGGACCAGGAACGCCTGCTGAATGAGGCGCTCGCGACACTCGCAAGCGAAGAGGCGGCCAGCCAGCGGCTGGAGGTCCGCTACAACGAGAACGAGCTCGAGATCGGCACCGCCGAGGAGCGGATGACCGAGCGCCTCGGCGAGCTGGGCGAACTCTTCGGCGTGGTGCGGCAGGTGGCAACCGATCTGGGCGCCCAGACCTGGGACTCGCTCACGAGTTCCGAAGGCGGGTCGCACCGGGAGCTTCTCGATCGTCTGGGTCGCAGCAACGAGCTGCCCTCTACCGAGGACCTCGAGATGCTCTGGTTGGAGCTGCAGCGGGAGATCACCAAGCAGGGCAAGGTGGTGCGCTACCGCACGACGGTGCTCACCACCGAAGGGTCGCAGGCGGAGCGCGAGGTCATTCGCGCGGGCCCGTTCAGCGCGATTTCCGATGGCCGCTACCTGCTGTGGGAGCCCGAAGACCAGCAACTGCGTGAACTACAACGCCAGCCGCCGTCTCGTCACCTCGATACCGTTGCCTCGTTCGAGAACGCCACCACCGTCTATGCGAAGCTCGCGGTGGACCCGTCGCGGGGCGGGCTGCTCGAGATGCTGATCGACACGCCGACCCCCAAGGAGCGCATCCAGCAGGGCGGCTACGTCGGCTACGTGATCATCACCCTGGGCGTCGTGGCGCTGGCGGTGGGGCTGTGGCGTTGGGTGCTGATCGCGGTGACGAGCCGCAAGGTGGCCGCCCAGCGCAAGAGCGCGCGGGCCGACCCCGGGAATCCCCTCGGCCGCATCCTCGGCGTCGCCGAGCAGAACCGGGACGCCGACACCGAGACACTCGAGCTCAAGCTCGACGAGGTGGTGCTGCGGGAATCGTCGCAGCTGGAGAACTTCCTGTGGTTGGTGAAGACCGTGTCGGTGGTTGCGCCGCTGCTCGGGCTGCTGGGCACCGTGACCGGCATGATTCAGACGTTCCAGGCCATCACCCTCTTCGGTGCGGGAGATCCGAAGATGATGGCGGGCGGCATCTCGGAGGCGCTGGTGACGACGATGTTAGGTCTGACGGTGGCGATCCCGCTGGTGCTGCTGTCGGACACGCTGGCGAACAGCACCCGGAAGGTGATCGACATTCTGGACGAGCAGAGCGCCGGGCTGATCGCGATGCGCTCCGAGCAGGGCGATGTGGGAGATTGAAACCTTCGCGGTAGTCCGCGCATTCATCGAGCAGGGCGGCAACGTCCTGCTCGTGATCGCCTTCGTGACGGCCGTGATGTGGACGCTGATCCTCGAGCGCTTCTGGTACTTCCGCACGGGTTATCGGCGGGAGGCGAAGCGGATCCAGGCGATCTGGGATGCGCGCGCGGACCCCTCTTCCTGGAACTCCAGGCAGATCCGGCGGGTGCTGATCTCCGATATGACCGCGGGCCTGAATTGGGGCCTGGGAATGATCGGGACGCTAGTGGCACTGTGCCCGATGCTGGGTCTGCTGGGGACGGTTACGGGCATGATCGAGGTGTTCGACGTGATGGCCGCGGGCGGCGGGAACACGCGGGGCATGGCGGCGGGCGTATCGAAGGCGACGCTGCCAACCATGGCGGGGATGGTGGCGGCGATCTCGGGGATGCTGTTCCACATCCAGCTCGAGCGTTTCGCAGAGGACGCGTCCGAGCGCGTGGCGGCCCATCTCCAACTACACCCGGAGTAAGCAAGACATGCGACGCAGACGAGATCGGAGGAAGAGCGGGAGCGAGGTGAACCTGACGCCGATGTTGGACGTGGTCTTCATCATGTTGATCTTCTTCATCGTCACGGCGTCGTTCGTGAAGGAGTCGGGGATCGAGATCAGCCGTCCGGGGGCGTCGACGGCGGTGCGGAAGGAAAAGGGCAATATCCTGATCGCGATCAGCGCGAACGATCAGATCTGGATGAACCGCCGCCAGGTGGATCCGCGGGCACTGCGCGCGAACATCGAGCGGGCGCACGCCGAAAACCCGCAGGGCGCGGTGATCATTCAGGCCGACAAGGAGGCGAAGACGGGGTTGCTCGTCAAGGTGATGGATGCAGCCCGTGCCGCAGGCGTGAAGAGCATCTCGCTCGCCGCCGAGATCGTGAAGTGAATGCGTCTGCGTCTCCCCATCGCCGTCGCTCTGGCCTGCGTCGTGACCTTCGGCCTCTTTTGGGCCATGCAGGCGTTGATCGGCGCGAGCGGAGAGCTGAAGGAGGGGAGGTCGGCAGCGAGCATCGAGTTCGTCCGGCTGAAGCTCGACCGCACGCCCGAACTGAAGAAGCGCGAGCCTCCCAAGCGGGAAAAGCCCGAGCAGCAGCCGCCACCGCCTGAAATAAACCTCGCAGAGAACATCAATCCAAATGACGCCGTCGGTGAGATCCTGCCGATGGTGGACACGGCGGTCGAACTGGAGAAGGCCACGAGCCTCGGCGCGGGCGGCGGCGACCGCGACATCGTGCCGCTGGTTCGGATCGACCCCCAGTACCCGCCCCAGGCAAAGCAGCGCCGGATCGAGGGCTGGGTGGACATCGAGTTTACCATCAGCCCAGCGGGGACGGTCGACAACGCGAAGGTCATTGAGGCGCATCCTCGCACCGTGTTCGAGCAGTCGGCACTGCGCGCGATTCGCCGCTGGCGCTACAACGCCAAGGTCGTAGACGGTGTCGCCGTGGCACGACACGGTGTCCTCGTGCGGATTCGCTTCGAACTGTAGGGAGCCTGAAGGCCATGCGCGCCCCGAAGCCGCGACTCGCACTGCTCGCCCTGCTGGCCCTGTTGGTGCTCCAGCTGCCGCTTCGGTCGATCGCTGCGGATGAGGCGCCGCGCGCGGCGATCGACCTGGACGCGCTGCGGAGGGACCGCACGCAAAATGCAGAGCGCTATCCGGTGGCGCCGCGCATCTCGCGGTATCTCGCCGCCGCCGCCAAGGAAGTCGACGCGGGGGATCCGCAGCAGGCGACGAGACTCCTCAAGAAGCTTCGCCCCAACCGACTCAATCCCTACGAGCGAGCGCTCGTCTACCGGATGCTCGCGCACGTCGCCTACGGGGCAGACGAGCCCGAAGAAGCGATCACGTACTTCGTGAAGTTCCTGGAAGAGGAGATGCTGCCGCTCCGGGACGAGGCCAGGGTGCGCTTCAACATCGCGCAAATCTACGCGTCGCTCCAACAGTGGCGCGAGATGATCGACTGGTTGAATCGCTGGCTGCTCTACATTGAGGATCCGGATCCACTCGGCTTCTATCTGATGGGCATCGCCTACTATCAGCTCGAAGACTTCGACGCCGCCATCGTTCAGACGAAGCTGGCGGTCGAGCTCCGGCCGGAGCCGCGCGAGTCCTGGATGCGGCTGCTCGCCGCGCTGTACGCCCAGAAACAGGACTACGAGAACACCGCTCCGATCCTCGAGGAACTCGTGCTGCGCTTCCCGAAGAAGCGGTACTGGGTGCAGCTCTCGCTGATCTACGGCGCCCGCGAGGACCATCGACGCTCGCTGTCCGTGCAGCAGGTCGCGTACGCGCAGGGGCTCCTCACCGAAGACAAGGAGCTGCGGCGACTGGCGCGCTCTTACCTTTACCACGAGCTGCCCTATCCGGCGGCGCAGGTGCTGGAGAAGGCACTCGAAGACGGCGCGATTGCCCGGGACAGCGAGGCGTTCGAACTGCTGGCGAACAGCTGGATCGCCGCCCGCGAGTACGAACGATCCCTCGATCCGCTCCATAGCGCCGCGGAGCTGTCGGAGAACGGGGACCTGTACGTGCGCCTGGGGCAGGTGAACATGCAACGCGAAGCCTGGGACGAGGCCTCGGTGCTGCTGGAGAAGGCCGTCGAGAAGGGTGGCCTGAAGGACCCCGGCAACGCCGAGCTGCTGCTCGGCATCGCCTACTACAACGGCGCCCACGTCGCGCGCGCGCGCTCCTCGTTTCTGCGGGCGCGCCAGCACGACGCGACGCGAAACGCGGCGAATCGCTGGATCACCCACCTCGACACCGAGGGCAACGCCACGGCCGGCTGAAGCGGCGAGCGTTTCTCCGCCGCCGCGCGGGTCACCAGAACAGCCGGATGCGACTGCTCGACGACGACCCCCGCGAGCGTTGGCGGAAACGACTTCTGAGTCGCGCCTCGCTCAGCGCGGCGGAATGCGGCCGTCCATGTCCGGGATCACGAAGTCCGGATCGATCCGGCACGGGCCAGGGAACAGCGGATTGGTGGCATCGATGAACTGGCAGAATCCCTGGATGCTGGCCGCCGTCGGCTGCTGGCCGCCCGCGGCCCAACCGCGCAGGGACTCCCAGCTCGCGACGATCTCGGCGGGGGTGTTCCCGCAGTGCGTCGGGACGGCCTCGATCGCCACGGCCACGGTGAAGTTGGAGGCCGGAACCACGGAGGCGTACTCGCTCTCGTTCTCCACGATCACGAGGCCGTCCTTGTCGGTGTGCAGGGCCACGTGCACCACCGAGCCGACGTCGCCGGTCGGCGTGTAGTTCCGGCTCAACCGCTTGGCGCCGCCGGGGTGCGCCGTCACGCGCTCGATGTTCGCGGGAACGGCGGGCGAGTAGACCACCCCGTCGTTCCCCATGCCCTGCTTGCCGGCGAGCTTGGCCGGTTCGAAGATCAGGTTCGAGTGGCCGAACGTCGCGAAGCCCATGTCGGTCAGCAGGAAGTTCTCGGGCAGCTGCGTCGCCGCCACGAACCTCGCCAGCCGCACCTCCTGGCTGCCAGTCCGGAAAATGGGCGGCGTCAGGATCCCGGTGCAGGTGTTCGCGGCGATCGCCAGATCCGTCTGCGAGAACGCGAAGCCCGGGAAGCCCGGAGCGGGGAGCCCCGTCGGGCCGCCGGGGATGGAACCGCCGGGGACGTCGCTGCAGATGGCGTCGTAGATCAGCCGAATGTCCAGCGACGCGTCCCAGTTGCGGCTGCCGGCGTGTGCGCCGCAGAAGGTGAAGGCTCCCGTAAGATTTCCGATGTGCGCCTTCTCGATGATCGTCGTGGTGACGATGCCTCCAAGCGAGGCCCCGGTCAGGAGCACGTTGTTAGGCGCACCGAAGTTCGTCGTGAACACGTTGACCAGGTTCTGCACGTCGTTCTTGGTCTTGAAAACCGCCCAGCCGATCTGCTGGTAGCTCGAAGCCGCCACCGCGTAGCCCTCGGCGAGCTGAACATCGACGAGGGGACCCAGATCCGAGACGGGCCCGATCGGGGAAAGGCTGAAGCCGTGATTCCAGATTGCCAGGTCGCCGTTCCAGGCATCCGGCACGACGATCCTGAAGAAGGCGCCGCCGTCGGTGTTACCGGTCATTTCCGTAAGCGCGTGCGCGCTACTAGCAGACAGTGCGACCAGTGCTGCCAAGAACAGCGAAACGCTGTTGATCCGCTTCATCGAATTTCTCCTCGTTGGGTGGACACCCGAACGTCCGATGCGCACGCGTTGTTCGAAGACCGCCTGCTCCACGCCGCTTTCCGGATCCCTCAGTTCTCGATGGCCTGATGGCTTCAGGTCTGGCCCTATTCTATTCCGAACCCGTCGAGAAAATCACGGAAAAACCGACTCGCCCTCGAGGCGCCAGAGGCCCGTCTCGTCGCGAACCAGCCCGCGGGGACTCGCCAGCTCACGAGCCCGCTGGCGCGCGTAGGAGGCGCGTTCCAGTAGGATGTTGCGCTCGTAGTAGGAGAGCAGATCGACCCAGACCCGCGGATCGTCGGGGGTAAGTTCTGCAGCGCGCTCGAGCTGCGCGAAGGACTGCTCGTTGGCGGTCATCAGCAGCAGCAGACGACCGTAGTTGGAGCGGGGAATGGCGTCGTCGGGGTCGGCCTCGACGGCCGCGGCAAAAAGGTTGAGCGCTTCCTCGAGTTCTCCGTGCTTCCAGGCCTCGAGGGCGCGCGCGTCGAGGGCGCGCGCGGAATCGGTGTGCGGGCCCGGCGCGGACTCCCGCGGCGCCCGACGGGGGAGCACCTGATCCGGGAGGTCCTCCAGCGCAATCTCCTGCTTGGAAATCGTCCAAACCTGGGGTTTTCCCTCGGTATCGGGAAGCACGCGCTCGACGGTCTCCCCCGTCGGGACGGGCACCTCACCCGTGGGGATCGCCGGGTCGCGCATCCGCCAGAAGAACACAGCGCCGACGATCAGCAGCAGCAACGCGAAGGTGAGAACCAGCCGCCTCACCGGGAGACCCCGCGCGACGCGCGCAGCTGCAGCGCGTACAGAGCCCAGAGCAGCAGCGCGCCCGACGCCAGCGCGGTCGTCACTGTGGGTTCGGGCACGAACTGGAGATCGAACGGACCGCTGAGTCCCCCGCTGCCGCTGGCGACGAAGACCTCGACGAAGGAGCCGTCGGTGCCGTCGTAGCGCCGCACCGCATCGTCGTGGTAGCTCGTGACGTAGAGGTCGCCGTCCGGTCCGAAGGCCAGGTTGGTCGGACCGCTGAGTCCGCCGGCACCGGAGCTGACGAAGGTCTGGACGAAGGCGCCCGCGGTCGCGTCGAACTGCT
The DNA here is from genome assembly GCA_022561775.1 of Myxococcales bacterium. GTDB lineage: Bacteria > Myxococcota_A > UBA9160 > UBA9160 > SMWR01 > JACZVU01. The sequence continues at coordinate 33,985 of JADFQO010000018.1, forward strand.
TGACCTCGTCCGGAAAGAAGGAGGCCACGAACAGGCTACCGCCGTGAAACGCCAGGCCGTAGGGATCCATGGCTCCGCCACCGTTACCCGTCGTGTCGACAAAGACGCCGATGAAAGCACCCGTCGTCCCGTCGTACTCGAGCACCTCACCGGTCGCGCTCGCGACGAAGAGGTTGCCGTCGGGTCCGAAGGCCAGGCCGCGCGGGGTCACGAGCCCGCCCGAGCCGCCGGTCACGAAGAAGCCGAGCGGATTTCCCGTACCTCCGTCGAAGCGGAAGATCCCCTGCGACGACGGGCACGAGACATAGAGGTTTTCGTCCGCGCCGACGACCTGGTCGAACGGCGCCGCGAGCGACGTCGGGCACGCGTCGAAGAAGGTGCCGACGGCCGCGCCGGTCGCAGCATCGTACTCCACGACGTCGTTGTCGAGGAGGCTTCCGACGAGCAGGTTTCCCGATGGCGTCAGCGTCATGCCGCTGTCCGACGGTGCCGAGAGCCCGCGCGCCGTCGTCCCCGTCGGGTTGCCCGACGCGTCGAAGTAGACGACCGCGTTGCTGAGGGGGCTCACCGCCAACAACGTCGCGCCGTCCCACGCGAGATCCATCGCGTTGCCGAGCCCACCCGCACCGGCCGCGACCAGCGGCGAGACCACAAGGCTCGTCAGATCCACCGACACCACGTCGTTGGAAAACGAACCCGAGACGCTCAGCGTTCCGTCGGGAGCCAGCGCGAGACCGAAGGGTCCGTTGACACCGCTGCTCGGCGCGAGCAGCTCGCGCTGAAAGGACCACGAAGAGCCGTCGAACGTGTATTCGACGACGCGGTCGGCCCCCGTTTCAGCCACCACCATTTCGGTCGCGGAGCGAAACAGGATGGCGCCCGGGAAAACCAGGCCGGAGATGACCGTCGTTCCGCCGCCTCCGCCACCGCCGCTCGAAAAGCGCAGTACTCTTCCGTTGAGTGCATCGCTCACGAAGATCTCGGAGCCATTCACCGCGAGCGCGGAGAAGTTCGCCGCGTCGTCGCTGGCCAACGTCGAGACGTTGCCCGACGAGATCGCGAGTTTCATCAATGCATCGGTTCCGCTGCTCAGCGAAGTCCCCGCTGCGAGGAAGTAGAGCGTGTCGCCGGCCGCGTCGAAGGCTGCGGACCCGGGCGCAATCAGACCGCTCGCCGCGGGCGGCGTGAGCACGGCGCCCGTCGCGGCCGTGTAGCGCCAGATCTCACCCGTCCCCGTGCTCGTCACGTAGAGCTCGCCCGTTGCGGTCCGCAGCGCCATTCCACCCGGATTCGAAAAACCGTCGGTGATCGTCTCGACGAAGGTTTCGAGGAAGGTTCCGTCGCCGCCGTCGTAGCGGAGCACCGTTGCGGTGAACTGACTCACCACGAATAGATCCTGGGCGAAGCCCACTGAGGGACAGACGAGCGAACCCGCTGCCGCAGCGAGGCCTGCTGCACGGGCAACGGCCCTGAGGGGCCCCAGTCTGCGCGCAAATCGGGGGGACATCTCCAGCTCCAGCAGCGAGGGTACACCGTGGAGCAGAAGAAATGCACGCTCGATCTCGCCGACGCGCCGGCTGCCACCGACCCGATGAACTCCCCGCTAGCAAATTGCGGGCGCGAAGATCGAGCTACCGATACTGGGCGGCTTCCGCACGGCACTGCGTACGCGTTCTTGGCGCGGTTTTCGTCGCGTCGACGATGGACTTACTTCGTCTGGACGCGCGCAAACGACGGCCGCCCGGTGCATCGGCTCATCCAGCGCGCCACGTTCTCGAACTTCGAGATGTCGAATTTCGCGAAGTTCGCGGTCGAGAGTGCACCAGCGAGATTCAGGTCGGCAATGGAAAAATCGCCACCGAGCAGGTATTCGCGATCCGAGAGCTGCGCGTCGAGCACGCCTAGCGGTCTTTCGACCGCGGCTTCGGCGCTGGTAACAACGGCGGGATCCCGCTGGTCCTCGGGCAAGAAGACCTTATGCAGCACCATCGGAATGAGGTGCGGCTCGAGTTCGGTCATGCCCCAGATCGTCCACTGGATCGCGCGCGCTTCGTCGTGCGGGTCGTTCGGGTAGAGCTTGCCGCCGTAGGTCTTGGCGAGATAGAGGTTGATGGCCATCGACTCGAAGAGCACGAGATCGCCATCCACGAGAGCGGGAATGCGGCCGTTGGGATTGATCGCGAGGTACTCTGGCGTCTTGCTCTCCTCGAGAAACGAGGTCTGAACCAGCTCGTAGTCGACACCTACCTCCTCGGCGGCCCAGATCGATCGAACCGCTCGTGAGCCCAGAATTCCGTAAAGCTTCATCGGTGTCCCCTCAGTGCGCGGTCGAGCCCGGGGGTGGGTCGGCCGGAGCGCAGAATATAGTCCGATCCGGAAGCCTCCGCGAAATGTCGCGCTCGCAGCAACGCGGCAGACCGCAGGCGCCACGCCGTGCTGCCACGCTCGTCGCGATGCGAAGACCCGCGGGCGCCCATCTCGTGCCCGCGTTCGAGAACAACTATGATCTCTGTCGAGGTTCGCGATGGAGTCGAACGACCAGGATCACATCGAGAGCATGAACTCTCCGCTCGAGCTGATCTGGAATTGGGCGTACGAGATCGAGCATAGCCGTCTCGAAGATCTCTACCGCAAAGCCAAGCGCGATCAGTGGGACGCCGACGTCCAACTCGACTGGAGCGCGCCGGTCGACCCCGCGGGCAAGATTCTCGATCGAGAGCGCACAGGCATCATGCGCATGAAGTTTTTCGAGCGCTTGAGCAAGAGCCAGCTCGAGACCTTCAACGCCAAGAACTCGGCCTGGACCCTCAGTCAACTGCTGCACGGCGAACAGGGTGCGCTCATGGTCGCGGGTACGTTGATCGCCGCTGTCCCCGATTTCGAAGCGAAGCTCTACGTCGCCTCGCAAGCGATGGACGAGGCAAGACACGTCGAGGTGTTTCGCCGCTACATCCGCAAGCTCGACAAGATCTACCCGATCCAGCCCGTTCTCAAGGCGCTGCTCAAGGACATCATGGAGACGCCGTACTGGCAGGCCAAGACCGTGGGGATGCAGGTGATCCTCGAGGGGCTCGCGCTCGGCACGTTCATCAACGTGGGCGCCGAGACCGGCTGCAAGTTGTTGCGCGAGCTGCTCAGTTACGTGACCAAAGACGAAGCGCGTCACGTCGCCTTCGGGAGCATCTACCTCGGAACCGCGATTGCCGAAATGGAAGAGGACCCACGGAGAGCCGTCGAAGACTTCGCGCTCGAGGCCACGCGAAAGATCGTCGCGATGCGGCGCAGCATGCAGGGCTTCGAGGGTTTCGACGTCGTGCTGATCGATAGCAACATCGACCCCGACGACTTCCTCGCCGCCATGCGGCAGAAGGTCGCCGACGGACTCAAATTGCAAAGCGCGCCCGGCAGCGTCCACACCTTCCGAGGACTCATCATGCCCGGTATCGTCCGCGCCGGCCTGGTCAGCGACCGCGTCCGCCCGGGCTACGAAGAAGCCAACATCCGCGTGTTCTCCGATACCGCCGTGCTGGAGCGCCTGGAGGACCTCGGCGAGAGCGCGTTCGCGGGTTGACCCGGGTCGTCGACCGTCAAAGCAACCATTTGACCAGATCGTCAGCGAGCTCTTCACCCGCGTCTTCCTGGATGAAATGGCCGGCATCGCGAATGATTTTGTGGGGCTGGCCGGCTGCGCCTGGAATACGCGCCTGCAAGATTTTTTCGGCTCCGACCATGATTTGATCCCCGTCGGCAAATAGCGTCAGAAATGGCCGCTTGTATTCCTCGAGCACCTTCCACGCGGCCAGATTGTTCACGGCTTCTTCGACCGTTGGATCGATCGGTACCAGTAGCGGGAAGACCCTCGCGCCGGCCTTGTAGGATTCGTCCGGAAACGGTGCGTCGTAGGCCGCGAGCACTTCATCGGGCACGGGTCTGACACAACCCATGCTGATGATCTTCCCGACTGGCAATTCCGGAACGCTTTGAGAGAACTCAAACCAGCGCATCCAGGCTTCTGGCATCTTGATTTGACCAGCGGGCAGAAATGTATTCGCGGCGCAGACCGAGGCGAATCGCTGCGGCTGTTCGGCGAGCAATCGAAGCCCGAGCAATCCACCCCAATCCTGACCGAACAGATTGATGTCGTCGAGTTCCAACTGGTCGAGCAGCGAGCGCAGCCAGCCCAGGTGCCTCGCGTAGCTGTAGTCGCTCTGTTCAGCGGGCTTGTCGGACCGGCCGAAGCCGATCAGGTCTGGTGCGATACAGCGCATGCCGGCCGCCGCCAGCGGTGGAATCATCTTCCGGTAGAGATAGCTCCAGCTGGGTTCACCGTGCAGCAACAGCATCACCGGGCCGCTGCGAGGGCCGTGATCGACGAAGTGGATCCGCACGGGACCGTCGCTAGCGTCGCCGACGTTCAAGTAGTTGGCCGCAAACGGGTAACCCGGCAACCCCTCGGTATCTTGTTCCGCTGTCCGAAGCAACCGCATCGTCACCGCGCAATCATAGCTCCGCGCCAATCGGCCGGCGAGTTCACGCAACGCGCTCGGCTGGCCGCTGTCTTATGCGACGCCAACTGGATTTAAATCCAGTTGCGATTGAACCGATCGAGCAGATATCCTGGAGTTTTCGGATTTTGACACGATGCAGACTTCCGAGCAGCTCACCGAGGTTCGCAAGGCGCATCGCTTCGACGAGGCTGTGCTCGACCGGTATCTCGCGGGACACCTCGAGGGATACCGGGGGCCGCTGCGGGTGCGGCAGTTCGAGGGAGGCCAGTCGAACCCAACCTTTCTGCTGAACGCGGACAGCGGCGACTACGTGCTGCGCAAGAAGCCGCCGGGTGTGTTGTTGCCCCGCGCGCACATGATCGAACGCGAGTACCGGATTCTCGCGGCGCTAGCCGCGACCGACGTTCCTGTACCGAAGGTGCACCTGCTCTGCGAGTCGCCCGACCCGATCGGAACGGCGTTCTTCGTGATGGACTACGTGCGAGGGCGACTCTTGCGCGATCCGACCTTGCCGGACATCAAGCCCGCGGAGCGCCGGGCGATCTACCAGGAGATCCTGCGCGTGCTCGCGATCCTGCACGCGGTCGACTACGAGGCGATTGGCCTCGCCGACTACGGAAAACCGGGCAACTACTTCGGGCGCCAGATCCGTCGCTGGAGCCAGCAGTACGAGGCGTCGAAGACGCGAGAGATTGCGAGCATGAGGCGTCTGATCGACTGGCTGCCGGAGAATATTCCCAACGACGACACGAGCTGCATCGTCCACGGCGACTACCGCCTCGACAACCTCGTACTCGCCGCCGACGAACCACGCGTGAGCGCGATTCTCGACTGGGAGCTCTCGACCCTCGGCCACCCGCTCGCGGATCTCGCCCACGGCTGCGCGCACTACTACGTCTCGATAGCGAACCAACCTCCGCTCGCCGACGCCGCTGGCGGAGATGGCGTTGACCACGCCACCACCGCAGACAGCGGGATTCCGACCGAACGCGAGTACGTCGAAACCTACTGCCGCTACACGGGGCGCTCGGGTGTGCCGCACTGGAACTTCTATCTCGCCTTCTCGATCTTTCGCTACGCGTGCATCGCACAGGGGGTCTACAAGCGGGGACTGCAGGGCAACGCGAGTTCGCAGCAGGCCATCAGCCTCGGGAGCGTCGTCGAGATCGCGAGCGACAAGGCGTGGGAGATCACCCAGAGGCCGACGAGCGATTCGTGATTCATTTCGATCCGGCGACTCCGGGCGGCTGACATCGATGTTGTAGGCTATCGGATCGCCGCGAAGCTCGATGCCACAGATCTGCGGATGCTGACCCGAACAGGGCCACCGAGCTTCGAGCAGACACTCGGCATGAGACTCCAAGACGGGAGAAATCTCAATGGACTTCGAATACAACGAGCGCACGCAGTACACGCTGACGCGTATTCGAGAGTTCATGGACGAGCACATCTACCCCAACGAGGAAAGCTACTTTCGCCAGCTCGAAGCCCCCGGAACCGATCGATGGCAGGTGCCGACCGTCATCGAAGAACTCAAGGAAAAGGCGCGCAAGGCTGGCCTCTGGAACCTCTTCCTACCCGGCAGCGAGCGCGGCGGCGGCTTTACGAACCTCGAATACGCACCGATGTGCGAGGCGATGGGGCGCGTCAGCTTCGCGCCGGAAGTCTTCAACTGCTCGGCACCCGATACGGGCAACATGGAGGTGCTCGAGCGCTACGGGAGCGAGGCGCAGAAGAAGCGCTGGCTCGAACCTCTGCTCGCGGGCGAGATCCGCTCCGCGTTCGCGATGACCGAGCCGGACGTGGCGTCCTCGGACGCGACGAACATCCGCACCGAAATCCGCCGCGAGGGCGACGAGTACGTGATCAATGGACGCAAGTGGTGGACGTCGGGGATCCTCGATCCGCGCTGCAAGCTAATCATCCTGATGGGGCGCACGAATCCAGAAGCACCGAGTCACGTGCAACAGAGCCAGGTCCTCGTCGACCGCGACACGCCGGGGATCACCGTCGAGCGAAACCTTTCCGTCTTCGGCTACGACGACGCGCCGCACGGCCACGGTGAGGTGAGGTTCGAGAACGTGCGCGTGCCCACTTCGAACATCATCCTCGGCGAGGGGCGCGGCTTCGAGATCGCCCAGGGGAGACTCGGGCCGGGGCGCATCCACCACTGCATGCGCGCAATTGGCGTTGCCGAGCGGGCGCTGGAGATGATGTGCAAGCGACTGCTGACACGAGAGGCCTTCGGCAAGAAGATCGCCGATCACTCGGTCTGGGAGGAGCGCGTCGCAAACGCCCGCATCGAGATCGAATGCGCGCGTCTGCTGACCCTCAAGGCCGCCTACATGATGGACACGGTCGGCAACAAAGTCGCGCGCGCGGAGATCGCGATGATCAAGGTCAAGGCTCCGATCATGGCGCTTCAGGTGATCGATGACGCGATCCAGGCGCACGGCGGGGCCGGCGTGACGACGGATTTCGGGCTGGCCGCCGCCTACGCGGCCGTGCGCACGCTGCGCCTTGCCGACGGACCCGACGAAGTCCACCGTCGCACGATCGCGCGGCTCGAGTACCGCAAGGTACAGACGCGCAGCGAGAAGAAGGCCGCGGAGTAGCTGGACCGTGAAACTCGCGGGCAAACACGCGGTCGTCACCGGAGGAGCGAACGGCATCGGCCGCGCGCTGGCCCGGAAGTTTTCCGCGGAGGGCGCGCGCGTCGTCATCGCGGATCTCGATCTCGAACGCGCGAGCACATTGGCATCGGAGATCGACGGGCTCGCGGCCGCGGTTGACGTGGGCGACGAATCGTCGCTGCGCGCGCTCGTCGAGCGCGCCGAACGCGAAGGCGGCCCCATTGATCTCTTCTGCTCGAACGCGGGCATCGGCGTTCTCGGTGGTGTGGAAGTCGAAAACGAACACTGGCAGGAGATCTGGGAAGTCAACGTGATGGCCCACGTCTATGCGGCTCGGGCCGTGCTGCCGTCGATGCTCGAGCGGGGTGAGGGATACCTGCTCAACACCGCGTCTGCGGCAGGGCTACTCACCCAGATCGATTCCGCCTGTTACTCGGTGACGAAGCACGCGGCCGTAGGCTTCGCCGAGTGGCTCGCCGTCAGCTACGGCGATCGCGGCATCGCGGTGTCGGTGCTCTGTCCGCAAGCGGTGCGCACCGCGATGACCGCCGAGTCCGCGAACGGCGGCGTCGCGGGCGTGGACGGGATGATCGAACCCGAAGAGGTCGCCGACTGCGTGATCGAAGCGCTCGGCGAGGAGCGTTTCATGATTCTCCCGCATCCGACGGTGGCGAAGTATCTTCAGAACAAGGTCGGCGACTACGATGGCTGGCTTTCCGGAATGCGCCGGCTGCGCGCGCGTTTTCAGTCCAGTTGACTCCGCGCTTGCACTCCGACTGAAAGATCGGGGCTGGCGTCCGCTATTCGTCGGCGATCTTGACCAGCTGTTTGCCGAAATTCTCTCCGCGCAGCATGCCGCGAAATGCGCCGACGGCCGCATCCAGGCCGACCGCGACCGACTCCCGATATTTCAGCTGGCCGCTCTTGATCCATTCCGCGAGCCGCTGGGTGGTCTCTGCGTGTTCGTCCGCCCACTCGAAGACGAGAAAGAAGCGGTGTTCGGGGGGCGTCGGCAGCGCACCGAACACCTCGAAGGGCGACTCCGCGCTCGTGATGTCCGTCGCGTTGTACTGGGATATGAAACCGCAGATCGGCACCCGCGCGCCTGCGTTCAACAAGGGTGCGACCGCGCGCGAAACATCGCCTCCGACGTTCTCGAAATAGACGTCGATGCCGCCCGGACACGCGGCCGCGAGATCGGCCGCGAGGTTGCCCGCCTTGTAGTCCACGCAGGCATCCAGGCCCAGTTCGTCGACCCCGTAGCGGCACTTGGCCTCGCCGCCCGCGATGCCCACCGCGCGGCAGCCGATCATTTTGGCAACCTGCCCCACGACGGAGCCCACCGCACCGGAAGCCGCCGACACCACCACGGTTTCCCCAGGCTTCGGGTTGCCGACGCGGGTCAAGCCGAGATAGCCGGTGCGGCCGGGCATGCCCGCGGGACCGACGAAGACCGATAGCGGCAAACCGGCGGGATCCACCTTGTGGAGCATCTGGGTTTGCTCGCTGACGATCGCGTATTCCTGCCAGCCCGTGTAGCTGGTCACGTGATCGCCGACCGCGAATTCTTCCGAACAGGACTGGACGATCCGTCCGACACTTTCTCCCTGAACGATTTGGTCGAGCTCCATCGGCGGCAGGTAGGACTCGACGTCGTTCATCTTGGGGCGCATATAGGGATCGAGCGACAACCAGAGCACCTTGATCAGGAACTCGCCGGGCTGCAGTTTGCGGACAGCCTCGGTCTCGAGGCGAAAATCTTCGTCCCGAACTTCGCCCACTGGGCGCCGGGCCAATACGACTGAACGGTTCTGGTATTCGGGCATGGAGTGGGGATCCCCTCGTTTCGAAATCAAGATTTTGCGGTTGCGCCTCCGTCGAGCGGAACCACCGCGCCAGACACATAGGCACCCGCGCGCGAGCACAAGAACAAGACCGCGCCTGCTGCATCTTCCGCAGACCCCCAGCGCTTGAGGGGGATCCCGTCGGCCACAATCTGTCGTGCCGCTTCGTCCTCGGCGGCTTGCTTCATCATCTCGGTATCAAATGGACCCGGCGCAATCGCGTTGACGGTGATGTGCCGACTGGCGAGTTCGTTCGAGAGGATCCGCGTGATGTGATGAAACCCGGCCTTGCTCGCCGCGTACGAGTAGGCGGTCCAGCTCTTCGTGACCGTCCCAAGCATCGAGCCGATGTTGATGACGCGCGCGGGATCATCGGCCGTGCCCGCATTTGCAAGCAGCGGCACGAGTTCGCGCGTCAGCACAAACGGCGCGGTCAGGTTCAGTTCGAGCACTTTGTTCCAGGCGTCCCAGGGGAACTCTTCCAACGGCGCGCCCCAGGCCATGCCCGAATTGTTGACGAGGATGTGCAGGCGATCTTCTCGCTTCTTGAGTTCGTCGGCGAGCCCGACCACGCCCCCTTCTGTCGAGAGATCCGCACCCAGACCGATACAGTGGTCGGCTCCTCCGAGCCGCGCCGCCACCTTCTCGCAGACTTCTCGCTTGCGCGACGCGATGTAGACCCTGGCACCCGAAGCGACGAGGGCTTCGGTCATCATCAGGCCGATGCCTCGCCCCCCTCCCGTGACCAACGCCACTTTGCCGGCAACCGAGAAGAGCTGGTCGAGTCCGATCATGGGTTCGACTCCAGACTGGTGGACGAGCTAGCACATCCTACACGAGCGCCCGTGCGTTTTACCAGCAGCGCGACCACCCCCTTTACGCATCGCAAGTGAGACTCGCGGCTGGCGAATCCTTCGGATTCGAACCCCATGTCGCCCTCAGGCCTCCCGTCACCGCGCCCAAGGGACATCGCGCTCGATCGGGCCGCTCTATTTCGAAGAACTCTTCCCTTGTGACACTCGATCGGCGATGGTTCTGGAAGATGGGCGCAACGCCGTCACCAATACGTGCCAAGCGGCGCGGTAGATCTCTGATGAATCGATTTTGGAGCTACCCGCCGTTCTATTCTCGAAGGTGATGGGAATTTCGCCGATCCGAAATCCGTGGCGACTCACGCGGAGTACCATCTCTTCCAGAAACGAATAGCCAGACGATCGAATTCCGAACGAATCGACCGCCTGCAGCACCGCTGCGCTATGGCAGCGGAACCCGGAAGTGCAGTCTCTCACGGGGAGACTCAACAGGCGGCGTGCATAGAAATTTGCGAACCTCGAAAGAAGCCGACGGTGCATCGGCCAGTTCGTGACGCTACCACCCCGTACGTATCGAGATCCGATCACCATATCATGAGTCTCCATCAATGCGAGCATCGCCGGGATGTAGCGGGGATTGTGACTGAAATCGGCATCCATCGTAAACACCCGGTGATAGTCATTTTCGAGCGCGTAGCGAAAGCCCGCGAGATACGCTGTGCCGAGACCGAGCTTTCCGGCTCTCCGGATGAGGTGTAGGCGCGATTCTTCGTTGCCGCGTTCCTCGACTAGATCCCCCGTTCCATCAGAACTGTTGTCGTCGATGACCAACACGTGAATAAGCTCGGGTAGCGCCAGGACACGCTCCACCAATGACAGAATATTATCCGCTTCGTCGTAGGTGGGGATTACCACCAGAGAATGTCTTCCGGCATTCTTCATGACGATACTGTACACACTCTCTTCGAATTTCGAGGATGACTTGAGCGAGAACGGAAAAGTAGAGCTGCGCGAAGAATGCAGCGGCCGACCGGACCCATCGGGCAGAAATCCCCGTCGATATGAGCGGCTCGCTGTCCTCCTTGTCGCTGCAGCGGGTTTTTCATTCGTCGTCGCGCTCAACCTCACGCCGGTCTCCACCAGTGACTTCTGGATCGAACTGAAAGTCGGCGATGTGATCCGGGACAGCGGGCAGATCCCCAAGACACTCGAATACTCGTTTACCGAAGCGAAGGACAATGTCTTCATTGCCTTTGAATGGCTCCCTTCACTCCTCTGGAGCTACCTCTACGTGATCGACGGCTACAATGGGATGATCGTCGTCAAGTGTTTCTTCTCGCTGTGCATCTTTGCACTGATCGTCCTCCTAGCCGTTCAAATCGGCCGCGGCCCGGTGCTGGCCCTCGCTCTCGGCTGCCTCACGATGCTGGGGATCAACTTTCGCAGTCTCTTGCGACCCGAGATCATCGCCTTTGTCCTGGTACTCGCGAATCTCAACCTGCTTTACGCGTTTGTTCGGCGAGGCAATCCGCTCTGGCTCGTCGGCCTGATCCCTTCGAGTGTGATCTGGGCCAACTCCCATGGCTCATTTCTGGTGAACCTGACACTTCCGATTTTTTTCGCCGCGGGTGAGATCATCGATGGTCTGTGGGAGTGGAAGCGAACGGGAGAAAAACCGGATCTTCTGTCGCTTCGAAGGCGCGTCGGGTGGCTAGCCCTCGCGTGGCTTGGCACGATCGGCGCGAGTCTCATCAATCCCTATGGCGTCCATCTGTTTAGCCACGTCGCGCAGATCTCTGGCAAGGATTTCATCCGCGCGAACATCTGGGAATGGCAGTCGCCCTTCCATCCGAGATTCCACGGAGAACCCTTCCAAATCATCTTTTGGGGTATCACGGCTCTGATCGCCGTCGCGACCGCGATGGGCCGGAATCGAGTCCGCGCCACACCCCTGTTCCTGGTACTCGTCTTCTTTGGCCTCGCGCTGAGTACGATGCGCCACATCGCTTGGTTCGAGATCATGGGGGCTTATTTTTTGGCCCACACGCTCCCTGTAACCTTGGACTCGCAACGATGGAAGATCACCGGCGCGATCGTCGTCGCTCTGGTGCTATTCGCGGGCACAACAGCTGTCGCAACGCGCGGAAACACGCTAGGTCGACGGCCGGGTTTCTGGAACGATGCCCCGATGAATCCGGAGGTGATCCAGTTCATTCGCGATACCGGTATCTCGGGAAATGTCCTCCATCACTACAATTATGGAGACCAGCTCGCCTATCACTTCTATCCGACCATACGCGTGGTGATGGACACCCGAGCCGATGCGTACGGAGAGGAGCACTACATGCAGTTTCGGAGGCTGTCCGGGGGCAATCCCGCGCTACAAGGCGAGCCTTCCGAGCTCGTGGATTTTCTCGAGAAATACGACGTTCGCGCGATCGTGACCGAGCACCTGAACATTTACGTCTGGTTCAATTTGGGACACGCCGAAGCCCTGAAAAAACTCGGCTTCGTGGGCGCCTACCGCGACCGCAAGACTGTCATTCTCATCCGCGAGTAGCTTCAGCCCGTGCGAGACGGGTATATCGCCCCCCGGTCTTTCAACGATTGACGAACTTCAGCATCAATCTGTCGCTTTCACCGATCGCCCAATGCGAGGGTCTTTCTACACTCTTCCGCGCTACGTAACGGAACGCCCGCTATCGGACATTGCCGAAAACGCAGCTTATTTTCGCTATCAAGCTGGGTACGCGGGTTTTGCTTCGCGCAGACAAACGGATTCGCTAGGGACCGGGACGCAAGAGCTGCGTGCCCGGACAGACCATGGCTGGTTGTACTTGAGCTCCACTAGCCGAGACCCAGTTGGCCGGATCGGGTTCTGAGCGAGTGGTCTTGCGTCTCGGTCACTCGGGAATGGAGCCGGCTTTCTAGCGGGAACGCGACTGCGCGGCGCCAAATCCCAGCGAAGCCGCCATCCGCTCGCGGTAGAAGCTCGGGCTTCCGAAGAGCACCTCGCTCGCCTTCGCGCGCTTGAAGAAGAGATGGGCGCTGTGCTCCCAGGTGAACCCCATCCCACCGTGGATCTGGATGTTCCGGTTCGCGGCGTCGAGGTAGGCCTCCGAGCAATAGGATTTCGCCATCCACGCCGCGATCGACGCGGACTTGGGATCTTCTTCGCTCGCGAACGCCGCGTTGTAGACCGCCGACCGCGCGAATTCGACTTCGACCAGCATGTCTGCGCACTGATGCTTGATGACCTGAAACGAACCGATCGGTCGCCCGAACTGGAAGCGCGTCTTCGCGTAGTCGGTCGCCATATCGAGAACGCGTTGCGCGCCGCCGAGTTGTTCGGCAGTCAACGCGACGATGGCCCGCTCGAGCGCGCGCTCGAGTCCTCGGGTGGCGTCACCCGAGGAAATTCGCATCGCAGGGGTGCGCTCGAAGCGCAGCGCGGCGAGCTTGCGGGTCGGGTCGAGCGGCGGCAGCGCCTCGCGGCTGAGACCCGATGCGTCTCCCGCCACGCGGAACAGCGCGAGCTCGCCATCTACGCGCGCCGCCACGACGATCTCGCTAGCGACGCAACCGTCGAGCACGTAGGTCTTTTCGCCGCTGAGCTGGAACGCTCCCCCGTTCGACTCCGCGGCCATCGCAATGGCGGAGAGATCCCACGGGCTCGCCACCTCGGAAAAAGCCAGGGTTCCGGTTGCCTCGCCCGAGGCGAGCTTCGGCAGGATCTCGTTCTGGGCGGCCTCGTCGGCCGCGAGTTCAAGTGCACTCGTCGCGAGGACGGCGCTCGAAAGATACGGAGCGCAGAGCAACACCCGGCCCATCTCTTCTGCGACGATCGCGAGCTCAACCATCCCGAAGCCCGCGCCACCGTGCCGCTCGGAAACGATCAGCCCGACGATCCCGAGTTCTTCGGCCATGCGGCTCCAGGATGCCGGGTCGTAGCCCTGCTCGCTCGCCATCAACTCTCGAACGCGCTTCTCGTCCGAGTCCTTCTCGAGAAAATTGCGGACGGTTCGCCGCAGCTCGCCGTGCTCGTCACTGAATTCGAAGAGCATGTCCCCCGTTCCTCCTGCGTCCCGCTAGTGGATACGCGAATCGGTGACGAAAATTCAGCAGCTAACTGCGCGGGACTTCCTTCCAGGGTATGTCCTTATCGACGCGCGGCTCTCCGGGCAGGCCGAGCACGCGTTCACCGAGAATGTTTCGCATGATCTCCGACGTGCCACCCTCGATCGAGTAGGCCCTGGATCGAAGCAGGTTGTACTTGGCGCTCAGCCTGTTATTGGAGGCGGATGTCCTCCCCTGGCGCAGCTCGTATCCGTGCTCGTAGACCAGCGTGTCGGGTCCGAGGACGTCCGAACAACATTGCCAGATCGCCTGCGCGATCTCCGCCTGCGCGAGCTTTCCGACCGAACCCTCCGGACCGGGCGTGTTGGACTGCCGTACCGCCTTGGCGCGTATGCCGGTAAGCCGCAGCAGTTCGGATTCGATGTACAACTTTGCGACGCGGTCCCGCAGCAGCGCGTCTTCGGCCGCCGAACGCTGGACCTCGACGTTTTCGAGAAGATCGAGCAGGACCGCGATGGGCCCCCCGCCCTTCCGACTCGCTCCGCCACCGAGCGCCACCCGCTCGCTCATCAGCGTCGCGATGGCCACCCGCCAGCCCTGCCCTTCCTCGCCGAGCATGTGCTCGTGCGGGATGCGCACGTCGTTCAGGAAGACCTCGTTGAATTCTGCTTCGCCGGTGATCTGATACAAGGGCCGCACCTCGACACCTGGCGCGTGCATGTCGAGCATGAAATACGAGAGGCCGTCGTGCTTGGGAACGTTCGGGTCGGTGCGCACGACGAGCAGCCCCCACTTCGATACATGAGCCAGTGTCGTCCAGGACTTCTGTCCGTTGACCACCCACGCGTCTCCGTCGCGCACCGCGCGGGTCGCGAGTCCGGCGACATCCGATCCCGCAGAGGGTTCGCTGAAGAGCTGACACCAGATGTCTTCCCCCGTGAAGATACGGCGCAGCAACTCTCGCTTGCCGTCCTCTTTGCCGTAGGCGAGCACGACGGGCGCACCCATGCCGATCCCGATCGGATTCACCAACATGTCTTCGTAGTAGGTTTTTGCTCCCTTGTGCAGCTCGTCGTGGACGATGGTCTGCAGCTTCGGCTCGAGGCCCAGGCCCCCGAGTCCTTCGGGAAAACTCACCCACGCCAAGCCACAATCGAATTGGGCTCCGCGGAACGCGACGCGGTGGTCACCCGCGGCGTCCAGATCGATCTCAGCGAGCAACTTGCGCGTGCGTTTGCGCAGCTCGGACTCGTTCATCGTCACAATCCCCTCGATCGACGCGGCCGGTGCGCGATCGCAGTCGCAATCGCGCACCGCTCAGCGGGATCGGAATCCTTCCGGACACTCCAATTCTGGCGGTTGCCAATTTCTAAGCCAACGCTAAGTTAATGCTTCGAA
Organism: Myxococcales bacterium; assembly: GCA_022561775.1. GTDB lineage: Bacteria > Myxococcota_A > UBA9160 > UBA9160 > SMWR01 > JACZVU01. Next base: position 49,257 of record JADFQO010000018.1, read on the forward strand.
CCCGGCGCGTCAAATCCGATGCGCTGCACGCTGCAACGCTTGCTGGAGCGCAAATGACCGCCAGCCTCGCCACCACGCCGAAACGCGGCCGCCCTTCGCGGCGCGAGCCGATCTTCGAGTCCGCGCTCCGGCTGTTTCGCAAGCGCGGATTCCACGCGACGGCGATCAACGACATCGGCGCCGATGCCGATGTGACCGGCCCCGCGATCTACGCCCACTTTACGAGCAAGGGGGAGTTGCTCGCAGAGGCGATCCGCGAGGGGTGTCACCGGATTGGAAGCGCCCTCAACGAAGCCCTCGCAGCGGACGACCTCAGCGCCGACGAGGCGCTCGAAACGCTGGTCCGCGCCTACGTGCGCGTGGCGCTAGAAAACTCCGACATGAACGCCTGCTACGTGCTCGAGCTGCGGCACGTGGACGCCGAACGGCGCGGCCCGCTGCAGCGCGCTGCGCGGCGCTTGTGCGATTTGTGGCGGGAGAAGTTGATCGCGGTGCGCCCCGAGCTGGGGCCGGAGCAGGCGGACACCATGGTGCAGATGGCGATCTTCTCGATCGTTTCGCTCTGCATGATGCCGAGCCACATCGACCGGGAATCCCTCGTTGCGCTCGCGTCTCAACAGGTGATGCACGGTCTGCTCGGCGCGGCAGCGATTCCGGCCCGCGATTGAGGGAGAGAACGACGCACGCGGCAGCCAGTACCATCACGCCCAAAGCTGGGCCCGGAAGTCTGGACAGCCGGCCCCATCGCGTCCGAACCCGGGCCCGAGAGCCGATAGGGAGAAAGCCATGAATAACGCGGTCATCATCGACGCAATCCGAACGCCGGGCGGAAAGAACGGCGGCAAGCTCAGCGATTGGCACCCGGCGTCGCTGGCCGCCCACGTCCTCCAGGCGCTCGCGGCCCGCAACCCGATCGACGTCGCAACGATCGACGATGTGATCATGGGCTGCGTGATGCAGGTCGGACCGCAGACGCTCAACGTCGCGCGCAACGCGGTGCTCACGGCGGGCTGGCCGGAGGCGGTTCCCGCCACGACGGTCGACCGCCAGTGCGGGAGTTCCCAGCAGGCCATCCACTTCGCCGCGCAGGGTGTGATGTCCGGCGCCTACGACGCGGTCGTCGCCGGGGGCGTCGAGGTCATGTCCAAGGTTCCGCTGGGTGCGTCGATCATCAAGGGGATGGAGTTTCCGTTTCCCCCCAGCATGCTCGACCGCTACGCGGAGACCGGGCTCCCAGCCCAGGGAATCGGCGCGGAGATGATCGCAGACGAGTGGGGTTTGTCGCGCGCCGACCTCGACGCATTCGGCGCGCTCTCGCAACAGCGCGCCGCGCGCGCAACCGCCGAGGGTCGCTTCAAGCGCGAGGTCGTCGCCGTCCCGATCAACACAGAAGACGGCGAGGAGTCGATGGTGGTCGACGAAGGCATCCGCCCCGATACCAGCGCTGAAAAGCTCGCGAGCCTCAAACCCGCGTTCAAAGAGGACGGTAAACTCACCGCGGGAAGCTCGTCGCAGATCGCCGACGGCGCATCCGCCGTGCTGATCATGAACGAAGAGAAGGCGAAGGCGCTCGGGCTGCAGCCGCGGGCGCGCTTTCACGCCTTCGCGCTCGCGGGCACCGATCCGGTCACGATGCTCAAGGGGCCGATTCCCGCGACCCACAAGATCCTCGAGAAGAGCGGCCTGTCGATCGGCGACATCGACCTCTTCGAGGTGAACGAGGCCTTCGCTTCGATCGTGCTCGCGTGGCAGAAGGAGACCGGAGCCGACATGAACCGCATCAACGTCAACGGAGGCGCGATCGCGTTGGGCCATCCGCTAGGCGCGTCGGGTTCCAGGCTCATGGCTACACTGTTGTGCGAGCTAGAGCGCACAGAAGGCCGCTACGGGCTGCAGGTCATGTGCGAAGGCGGCGGCCTCGCAAACGCAACCATCATCGAGAGGATCGAATCGTGGAACTAAATGGGGCTTCGGCAATCATCACGGGCGGCGCATCGGGTATCGGCGAGGCAACCGCTCGACGGCTCAGCGCGCTCGGAGCTCGCTGCGTAATCGTCGACCTCGACGAGGGTAAGGGCAAGGAGCTCGCGACCGCGCTCGGGGGTGAGTTCGCCAAGGCAGACGTCGCCAATGCCGCGGAGGTGCAGGCGGCGGTCGATGCCGCGATGGCGCTCGGCCCGCTTCGCGTACTCGTCAACTCGGCGGGCATCGGTTTCATCGGTCGCACCGTGGACCGCGAAGGCAAGCCATTCGACCTCGACGCGTTCGAGCGCGTTCTCCGAGTCAACCTGACTGGATCGTTCAACTGCCTGCGGCTCGCAGCGGCCGCGATGGCCACGACGGATCCGATCGGCCCAGACGGACAGCGCGGCGTCATCGTGAACATGGCGTCGGCGGCCGCCTTCGACGGTCAGACCGGCCAGGCCGCCTACTCAGCCTCGAAGGGCGGAATCGTCGGAATGACGTTGCCGATCGCGCGTGATCTGCGCGCAATCGGGGTACGGGTCAACACGATCGCACCGGGACTGATCGACACGCCGATCTACGGCGAGGGCGAGGGCTCCGAAAAGTTCAAGGCGCACCTCGCGCAGAACGTGCTCTTTCCGAAGCGGCTCGGTTACGCGGAAGAGATCGCCTCGATGGTCGTCGAGTTGATCACCAACGATTACATGAACGCCGAAGTCGTGCGCGTCGATGGCGGCGTCCGCCTCCCGCCCAAGTAAAGGAGACCCCCAATGGCCGACGAAGTTCTCAGCGAAGTGCGCGGACGGGTGCTTCTCATCACCTTGAACCGACCCGACGCGCGAAACGCGGTAAATTCCGCGCTCGCGCAGGCCCTGCTCGCAGCCGTCGAGCGACTCGACGAAGACAAGGACCTGACGGCGGGAATCCTGACCGGCGCGGGCCGCGGTTTCTGCTCGGGCATGGATCTGAAGGCCTTCGCGCAGGAGGGCTTTCCACGCGGCTTCGATCGGCTGCTGAAGCGCGAAAGCGCCAAGCCGCTGATCGCTGCGATCGAGGGCTTCGCGCTCGCGGGCGGCCTCGAAATTGCGCTGACCTGCGATCTGCTCGTCGCGGCGCGCGGCGCCAAGCTCGGCATTCCCGAAGTCAGCGTCGGTCTGCTTGCAGCGGGTGGCGCGCTGCTGCGCCTGCCCCGGCAGCTTCCATACGGTGTCGCGATGGAGATGGCGCTCACCGCGCAGCCGATCCTCGCCGAGCAGGCGCACGAGTACGGCCTCGTGTCCCGCCTCTGCGAGCCCGGCGAAGCCGTCGATCGCGCGCTCGAACTCGCGGAACTCATCACGAAAAACGCACCGCTCGCGGTGGCGGCGTCGAAGCAGATGATTCGCGCGACCCAGGGCCGAACCGAAGCAGAGCTCTGGGAATTCCAGTTGCCACTCGCCGCGAAGCTGCTCAACTCGAAAGACGCCAAGGAGGGGCCGTTGGCGTTCATCCAGAAGCGGGCCCCGAATTGGCAGGGCGAATAACGCCGAGAACGAGTTCGCGCGCGAGTTGGGTGTTCGAGTGCGGTTCCTTGCATCCGGGCCTCGAAAACGAGTGGTGATCCTGCTCGTCGGAGCCGTCTGCGGGGGTGCTGCTCGGGTTCGGTGAGGGCCTTTCTCTGGTCGACCCGCCCCCTAGGCGAGCCCCGGCGTGCGCTTCGAATCTTCGCAGTGGGTGGCGGCGGGAATCGCGAGCCAGCAAGGCTGGCGATGCGCATCGCGGACGAGCACAGCTCGTCCGCTCGCGAACCCGCGATCCAGACTCGTAACCCTGCGAGATTCCAAGGACTCGTTCAGTCCGAACGCAATGGCCGCGTGATGGCCACGCACCCTGCGCGCCGCCGGTAGAGCAGACCAAGGAGCGCCGCCCCCGCGACGAGCATCAGCCAACTCGCGGGCTCCGGCACTGGATCCGGCGTCGGGTCGAGCGGGTCCAGCGGGTCTGTTCCCATCAGAAGTACTTCTTCGCCGTCGGCGAAACCATCCCCGTCGGTATCCGGGTTTAGCGCGTCGGTTCCAATGGACGCCTCCTCTACGTCGAGGAGCCCATCGCCATCCATATCGGGAACCGTCCGCACGGCGTCGCAGCCCTCGAACGGCGTACCATCTAGTGTCTCGCCGGTGACGCACGCCTCCATGTCGCCGAATTCGATTCCGGTCTCCTCGATCCGAAAGTGCACCATCAGATCCGTGAAGCCGTCGCCGTTCAAGTCCTCGAAGTGCGGCCCTTGGCTGTGGTCGAACGGCGCACCGCTGGGTCCGAAGGCCAGGGTCGTCACATCCACGTCCGCCACGTCGAAGCTGTCCGAACCGAGGATGGCCACCGGGAGATCGCCCTCGAGGGACGGATTGATGGAGTTGGGATCGCTGCCGGGCTTGATGTCGATCTCGGGGCGAACGGCCGGATCGCGCAGGTTGAGGAGAACCGTCACGTTGTTGCTGTTGACATTGGTGGTAACGAGGTCGGGGGCGGTGTCACTGTTGAGGTCGGCCACGGCGACGAAGACAGGGCCATCGCCCGCCACGAAGAAGTCGGCAGCCTGGAAGCTGCCGTCGCCGTTGCCCAGTAGCACGCTCACGTCGCCGCCGGCGGGGATGGGGCTGCCTGCATTGGCCGTAACGACGTCTGGGACGCCGTCGCCGTCGAAGTCGGCCACGGCGACGGATCGGGGGCCATCGCCCACCGCGAAGGAGACGGCAGCCTGGAAGCTGCCGTCGCCGTTGCCCAGCAGCACGCTCACGTCGTCGCTGCTGACATTGGCGGTGACGAGGTCGGGGACGCTGTCGCCGTCGAGATCGGCCACGGCGACGGATCGGGGGCGATCGCCCACCGCGAAGAAGGCGGCGGCCTGGAAGCTGCCGTCGCCGTTGCCCAGCAGCACGCTCACGTCGTCGCTGAAGAAATTGGCGGTGACGAGGTCGGGGACCGTGTCACCATCGAGGTCGGCCACGGCGACGGAGTTGGGGGCATCGCCCGCCGCGAA
>JADFQO010000019.1 GCA_022561775.1 Myxococcales bacterium
GTGAATGATCTCTTCGGCGTTGTACCGTTTCTTCGGCATGGTTCAGATCTCCTTACGTGGCTTTTTACCACTTTCGATCTGGACCAGTTTTTCCGGGCTAGGTCACTCGGCGGTGGCGACGCGGCGTTTCGTGCCGAAGTGACCCCAGAGTGACCCCACGTCTTGGTGGCGTCCCCAACGGGACTCGAACCCGCTCTCACGAAAGCGTAAAGGTCCGAAATAGAAGGCTTTCGCGCACTTACGCTATTTCGTGATGCGCCCCGTTGCGCCTAGTTGAGCAAAAGTCCCCACAAAATCCACTACAATTTCAGAAAGTACTTGACCTCGGTTTCCGTTTGGGCGCACGCTGGATACGGTGGTGGGGTTGGAGTGATTATGAGATTGAGTGTATTCGCAGCAGCAGTGGGTAGCGCGGTGGCTCTCGTAGGGTTCGCGGGCGTGGCCAATGCAAGCGCCACCATCGACCTGATCTGGGCCGACACCGGCACGGACACGATCAGCAACGTGAACACGTCCTCAGACATCACCCTGCAGGTGATCCTGACCGCAGGCCCCAACGGCTCAACGGGCGCCGGCGTCAGCGTCGACTACAGCACTGTTGTTGGCCAGCTTGTAGTGATCGAATTCGCGAGCACGCCCGGTGGCCCGCTGCCGCTCACTCTCGGGGAGACAATCGACACCGGATCGCGGGTTGAGTTCATCAACTCCATCGCGCTGATACCCTTCGGTATTGGTACTGGCCTCTCGGAAGGTCAGAGCGCCCAGCTCGGAACGGTCACGTTTCACAAGGATGTGTTCGGCGATGGCATCTTCGAGGTCCGGTCAGACGCCAATGGCCCGATCGACGACGTCTTGAACCTCTTCGGCGAAGTCATCAACGACACGACCACGTTCAACAGCGCGTTTCTGTGTAATACGGCAGGGTTGTGTCCAACACCAACGGCCACGCCCACAGCCACGCCCACAGCCACGCCGACCGCGACTCCGCCACCGCCGGGTTCATGCGCGGCAATCTGGCGAGTGAGCAAGATCGTTACGATTGGGAAGGGCCAGAGCCCGACCAATAACTCGAAGGTCAGTCACACCATCTTCGGGAATATCGTGGACCCGGGCTCGCTCGGATCGACGGCCCACCGCATCCCGGTCTGTGCGGGCACGGAGGTCACCATCGCGGTGTCGGACAGCACTGGCACTCCGACCGTTACCGCTGGTGGCAGCCTCTCGTGTGGTTTGTCACGAAGACTTGCAACGCGTTGCACGGGCGTGGTCAATGTCACGGAGAAGTTCAAGGTGGTCTCCTCCGACGGCAAAGACACCGACCGGATGACCCTCCTTCCCAAATTGTAACGGATAGGGTCTGAGCTGATGAGCGCGGGCGGCGTTCGCTCGCTACCCGCGGCTAACGGCGGGTATCTGCGTGATGCGGCGCGGATCAAGGCGACTTGTGCAAGGCAACAAGAAGGATCACCAAGACCTGCAAATAGTCGCCGAATTGCCGTAGGTGCTTTTCTGCTGGCTTTGGCGGGCCCACCCAGGGTTCGAGACGATGAGCCAGGTGCCCGTTCTAGCTACATCGCCGGGAATCGAAGCATTCGAGCCGACTGGGTCAGAACCCCGTCTTCGCGACGACTCACCCGCAACCCGACCGTGACGGCGCTTTCAGGGATACGCGGCATCAGACAGTCCTCCTTTGGATCTTCTTCGGGGAAGGCTGACGCCTCACCCGCTCAGCCCGGCGCGCTTCACGCCTGCTCGGCTCGTTGAGCAGGGCTTCGGCAAACCGCAAACCCGCGTCTCGGCGCCAGTATGCGGCCCGGCGGGTTCGGCGCGTCACACGCACGCCGGAGTATCGGGGGTTTCCGTCAGCACTAGGTTGTAGTTCGATTTCGCCCGTTGAAACTCGGCGTCCGCGCGTTCGAGTGCGACCTGCGCGGCCTTTATCTCCGACTCGAAGCGCCCGGACTCACGCAACCACTTGAGCTGGTGAGCCGGCGATCCGACCGGACTCTGGTAGGTTGCGTCCTGCAACATACCGCGAAAATCTTGCACGGCAGCGGCAGTCTCTCCACAGATGTACACGAGTCGAAGCATGTTGCCGCCGAAACGCGAAACAAGGCAATCCTCTGGCTGTGTTGTCGCTTTCGATGCTGTCTTCATGTCACGTCCCCCCGTTCGTTTCGTCGGCTAGGTTCACGAACTCCATGATCCCGGCCGCAAATTTAACGTACCAGTCGGCGGCCCCTCTGTGGTTCGCTCGGGTCAGTGCAATATCCAACGCCCGGAGCTTTTGCGGGTCGTCTCCGACGAATTCATAGAAACGCTCAGCGAAAGCCTTGATGTCGCCCTTGCCACAGCGCACGGAAAGTGCCGTCGCTCGTTCGATGCAAAGGAAGCGATATTCAACGCGGTCCATCTAGTCGAACAACTTATCGAAGCTGGCCTTCAATGCGCGCGCCTGGGCCAAGTCCTCTCGGACGTCCTGCTCACGCGCTGCAATCTCGGTCTCCCGCGACTCCAGCTTCTCCAACCGCTGCTCGTAAGTCGCGATCAGGTCGTCGGCTTTATGCCGTTTTTCCGTCTCGGTCGTGGCCGTAGCGTTGGCACTCTTTAGGATTTCATCGGCCTTGCGCTTTGCGTCGGACAGTGTGGTCGTTGCTTCTTGAAGCGTGCCCGCAGCCTTGTCCCTGAGCCTGTCGATATCTCCGATCTTGCCCCAGGCGAGAATCTTCGCGTTGACCTCGTCGTAGGCCTCGTGGATCGTTGACAAAATCTTCTCGACTTCGTCGTCGTTTCGGATCAGCTCAACCAGGGACTCGAGGAACCGGAGGCCCGACGGGATTGCCATTGTATTCATTGTGTTCTCCTATCGTTCAATCGTATGCGATCTTGTAAAGTTGATTTCTCCGTGCCACCAGTGCGCGGTGCGACTGGAGGCCAAGGACCGCGACGTCCGTTGTCCACAGTTCGGGGTCCTTTTCGAGCTTGGCAATCTCGGCTTGGGCCTCAGCCCGACTCATTTGATCCACTGACTCGCCGATCGTCTTGCCTGCGAAGCGCCCATCGGCGCTGCGGCTTGTGGTCGGAGCTTCCGCGATTCGGTTCAACTCGTTGAATCGCGCCAGGACTCGCCCCTCTTGCTCGGGGCGGTCCTGTGGTTCGGCTATGTTAGTCAGCGCCTTTGAAAGCTCTTGCCCAAGTCCCTTGACGTCGGCGTATTGCTTCAGCTCAGCCTTCGCCGCGGCCTTCGCTTCGGCGGTAGCCGGATCGACCTGCACGGGCGCACGCTCCGGGAAGGCGCGATCGAACACCTTCTGGTGCTTCGCGACGGCCACACGATGGGCGGGCGTGTCACTCGCGTCGAAGAAATGCTTGTTGAAGTTTTCATCTGTCTCGAGCTCGTCGAGTTCTGTCTGCGCGAGTTCTTGCGAGCTTTCAAGCGCCATATGTCCTCCGAGTTTTGCGAGCATCTTGATGAGCGTGGGCGAGTCGCCGAACAAGCTCCCGTCCGCAAGCCTGATTTGAGTGAGCCGCTGAACCTCGTCGGCGCCCAAGAGATTCGCGGCAACGTCTCTTGCGGTTTGGATCTTCGCTTCGTACCCGTCTTTCCATTCGTGTTGCAACGCCCGTCGCGACTGGGCAGCGCTGGCCGCAGCCGCTTCGTCCATCTGTGCGTCCGCTTGTTCCTGGGCGGCCTCCATCAACCCAGGAAGGCGCTCGGACTGACCCTTCGAGTACGAGTTCATCAACTTCGACAGCACCTCGGGCGCAATGCCCTCCTTGAGTGCTTCGTCGTACAGCTTCAAGGCGGCGTTGTGGTCCCAGTGCTCGGCGAGGTTTTCGGGGATCGTGGTCGCGTTCAAGGCGCTAATCATCTCCGGCGACACGCCTGGGTCGACTGGTACGGATTCGGGTTCGGGCTGGAACGTGTCGGGTGTGTCGGAGTCCGCACCGGCCGTCGAACCCTCGGAGGCCGGAGCGAATAGCTCGGGGTGAGCCTCGTCGCCGCCGAAATCACCAACAGCAGGGACGGATTCGCCCGCGGCCTCCGGGGCCACGCTAATCGGTTCAGTCATTTCGATTTCTCCTGTTCATTCACGCCGGGCGGCGTCGGAGGCCTGCTATCAGGACGGCGACGCTCAAAACGGAACCTCTTCTGGGTCTTCCCGGCTAGCTTCCGGTTTCTCAACCGCTACCCCGCTACCAGTCAATGTTTCCAGGCAGTTAGCGCGATCCCAACCGCTACCGGCACCTACGGCCGGTAGCGGTTGAGAAACCGCCAAGTGCCTGTTTTCATTGGAAGGTAGCGGGGTAGCGGTTGGTTCCGTGGAAGCCTGGGCATTGGGGGGCAGATATCGCTTGAACGCTTCCGAGAAGTCCGCGAAGGCGTATCCCCTGATGTTCTCATTCTTGACCTTGTGCTGATCTGGACTGACCATGAAAGGCTTCAGACGCCGGGCGAGCGCGTTCGTCGTCAGCGGTTTGCCTCCGCGCCTGATCTCTGACCATGGCCGATCCTGTAGGTCGACGAGCCCCTCGCATAGATCGTGGCTTGGCATGACCTCCGGGTTTCCCCTCCCGTCGAAGATGCCCCGAATGTCCGCAAGCAGGAGCACCCCGATGGACGACTCATCCTCGGCCGGCGTCAACGCCTTCGCCGCATCTCGGGCCAGCTTCGGCCAGTCGCCGCCGGCCAGGTCGGCGATTGCGATGAGCGGGCGCCAGTTATCGCGGGCTCGGTCGTGGAGGCCGTCTGGCAAATCAGGATCCGCTGCGCGCAGCTCGTCGAGGTGGTCGGCCGCCCAGCGGGCCGCGCTACGGGGGAAGTCCGAGAGCCCCGCGCCATCGTCCAAGCGGAACCGCTTGACCTTCTCGGCCGGGAGCCGCCGCCGCATCGGAATGACGATCGCGCGGTCCTCGAGCGTCCCCGGAAGAGAACCGATCAGCGCAATCGCCACCGCGCCCCAGGTATGGAACCTGCGCGGCTCGTGGTCTTCGCCGGTCGTGCGGATGACGTACGCGGTCGCGCGATAATGACCCGAGTTCAAAACGCCACGCAGCTCATCCGAATCGCGCAAGAACGTGTCCGCTTCGTCGATCAGGAGCGTCGGGCCCCACTTTTCGATCGAACGGAAGAGCGCCGCTGAAGTGATGTTGGCCGCCGGCAGGGGACGCGGGACGAGGTGAGCCACCACGTCGATGGTCAGCGTCTTCGCGCAGCGCTTTTCCGGTGACGTGAGGGCGAGCCGCGGCGACACCGTGAACGCCTCGAGTGCGTGCGTGTGCAAGCTAAAGAGTGCAATCGCTGTGTCCGCGTGCTTCGGGAGCGCGATATAGCGGCGGAGTTCCGTACACACGCAATTAAGCCAGTTGCCGGCGTCGACCGGCTCGGGCCAGGGCTCAAGTTCTGGAAAATCCACGGCGGTGCCTTGGTTGGTGGCGGAGTCGCGGTTCTGCGGTCGCCGCTTTGCGACCTCTTCGTCGAGCGTGGAAGCGCGAATCCCGAGATCCTCCGCCTCTTCCTTTCGGTGGCGGTCGTACTCGACAGGCGAAAGTTTGCCGAGCGCCTCGAACTTCGCGCTCAGGTCGTCGCCTGGGTCTTGCGGGGGACTGAGAACGATGGCGGGGTTGGCCGCACCGTTGGATTTCTGCGCCGGCCCAGCGCTCCGTTGCGCATCCGCCGAGGCTTTCGCGTTCCCGACGGTCAGCGCGTAATAGCCGTCGTGCTTCTCTGTGGCTCCCGCTTCCGTTCTGCGGTAGCGAAGCGCGTGGATAATCTCGGTATGGTCGATCCCCTCACGGGCGAGAATGTTCGCGATGCTTTGGTCGATGCCACTTTGTGATTCGTCGCCGAGCCCGGCAGTGTCCCCCTGCCATCTCTTCCGCAGCTTCTGTAGCTCGTCGCACTGGGTTTGCAGCAGGGCTTTCACACTATCAGGAAGAGCCCCATCGAACGGTTCGCGTTCGTGAACCTCGACGCCCTTGGCGCCGGCCAGCGCTTCGCCGCGTTGCTCGAAGACCTCGAAGTCCTCAGTGGAATACATGAGCGATATCGGATTCAAGGAGCACGGCCGGTGCTTCGGTGCGGCCCTTGGCGCGTTTCTTAGCGTCGGGGTAATTCGTGGTGCCCGGAACACGCAGGATCCGGGTTGAGTCGGTCGCAGCTCGGTCCGCGTGAAGTACGTCGGCGATGCCCTTCAGAGTGTGCTCGAGGCGTGTGCGGTTCACCGCCGAGCTCAGGTCTAAAGGCTCGTTAGCAGCCAGTAAAGATGTTCGCCGCCACCGGATGCCACGCGCATCGAAGGGGGGTGGGGAAACGTCTTGAGGGCGGTGACCAACGCTTCGGCGTCGCCTTCGTTTTTGTAATCTACGTCAGCCCAGAGAACGCGCGTCGAATGAAGGTGTTTCTTGTCGCCAGCGCCCGGAGCCGTGCTGTTCGAGATCCGGGTCGCCATGCCGATATACACGTTGTAACCGTCGGTGACCCCATTCGATAGGGCTTTCTCAACAGCGGGAACACCGGAGAACGTTCGACGCTCAGTGACGCCGTCTGGAGAGATGGTGCGCACGTCGATGAATCCGCCGAGGCCGCTGAAGAGAGCCTCCAGGTAGGCGTGACGCTGGGCTTTGGGCGCGAGCGGTGCGATCTCCGCGGCGGTCATGATGCGGTCTCCGCGTCGATCGCCTCGAGCCGGCGCGCGAGTGTGCGATGGCGGTGTTCAACCAGGCCGGAGAACCTACAACCAGAAGCTTCGAGCTGATCGAGAACCTCAGCGCGCTCGCCGCGTCGGGTGCGTTCTTGTCGCAACTTGATAACGAAATCGGCTAGCACGAGTCCCGCCGCTTCCGCGGTCGACGAGTTGAGCGATTCCGCATAACGTCGAAGATCGTTCGCCATGCGTGCCGGAAGTAGCGTGTGAACGATTTGCCGACGCCCCGCGGTGTGGGGACGACGGGGCCGTAGCGGCGTAACGCTCATGTTGCGTGCTCAGACAGGTAATTGACGAGCGAGCGTTTCAACACAAACCGGTGACGACCAAGCTTTGCCGTCGCGATCGTGCCAGACCCGATCAGGTCGTAGAGGAAGGAACGCGAGCAACCGAGAAACGTCGCGCCGTCTTGGATCGACAGGGCGCCGCTCGAAGCAAGCTCCTCAAGGTCGTCCTTACCATCTGGATGCAAATGGCGAACGGTGGCCCCGCTCACGACGAGGCGCTCCGTAGGTTTCTCAACATCCAGCGGTGTACGTCCGCCAGAAAGTATTTGCAGAGCCGTCCGTGCTTTGTGTAGGGGGGGGCCGGTACCGCGAAAGCGCCGGATGCGAACCGATTCTGGTGTGTCGCCAAGGAAGGCGGCCACCTCGGCTGTTCCCGCCCACCGATTTAGGTCGCGAAGGTCCCGGTTTCCCGCTGCGAGCGGCGCGTTCGCTGTCATATTTTCTCATACTGAAGGCCTTTACCATCTTATATGTAGTAACATAGCCTGTAGCAGAGAGGCTCGCAATGTATCTGTACGAATTCTCTTGACACGGTTAGACAGTATAGTTACGGTTACTTGACAGAAAACAGGAGGAGCCGCAATGTCTCTAGAATCGCTGGCTAGCTTCCCGTGGCACAAGCCGCGCCATCCGTGCCGATGGGTGCCCGTCCCGCCACCGTCGAGTCCCCCGACGATCCTAGGTGGCGAACCCGTCGAACACAGGGCGGCCCTGGTCCCCAGCAAGGAGCCGGACGAGTGGATCGCGTACTACCCCCTCGAAGACTCGCCCGCGCTGTTCGTCGAGCTGGCGGACTGCGCCGATGATGACGCCCTCGCCGCGTTCGGAACGAAATTCGGGACCCTAGGGCTGTGGCTCGAGCCAGGGTTCAGCGAAGAGCCCGAGGTGACGCTCGAGGACGGGTCGAAGGGCCGCGGGGAATCCCTGGCGTTTTGGCAGTACGTGCAACGCGATCTACAGAGGGCCGTGCACCTCCACGAAGCCATCGTTGCGCAAGACACTCAGCGCGTAGAGGAGCTCGGCCAGGAGATCCCGCCGTATCCTACCCAAGATACCCACCTGGGATCGCCGGGCTCCGTCGTCTTCTGGCAGACGGAAAGCGACGAGAACAGGTCGCTCGCTAGGGGGTGGCCATCGGGAGACAAGCATGCGCTCCATCACGGGCGCATCGCGCTGGCCCAGCGGATCAACAACGTGCTGAGGCGGCGTATAGGTGTCGGCTCGGTCGTGGCCCTCACCAGCGAGCGGTTCTCGATTCAACTGTGGCCGAGGACGCTTTTGGGCTGCGCCTGGTATCAATTCGCAGCGGTGGTCGAGGGCAGCGCCGAGGTGAAACGCTGCGTCGCCTGCGATTCTCCCTTCCTTGTCACCCACAGGAGCGATCGCCGAGGCCATCGCCGGTACTGCACCGATGCGTGCAAACAGCGCGGCTACCGAGCGCGCAGGGCTGAACGGGCGACGGAAACAGCGAAACGCCAGCGCAAGAGCGCTCGGAAAAGTCGGGCCGCGAAGCAGGGGAGGAAGTGAGATGGCGAAGGGCATCGGACAGGGATCGATCTTCAAGCGAACGCGACGGGGCAAGACACAGTGGGTCGGAGAAATCTGCGTCGGCCGGGATTCGCACGGCAAGCGCCGGATGCGGACTGTCTACGCACGAACAAAGGCCGAGGTCAGCCGGCGGCTCGAAGACCTGCGCGTCAAGGCTCGCGCGGGTGTCGACCCCGATGCGGGCCGACAGCTGCTCAGCGCCTATCTCGATGCGTGGCTCGCCGACCGGGAGCTGGACCTGAAACCGCGGACTCGGTCGAACTATCGCGACCTGCTGGCGTACATCAAGCCGCACCTCGGACACCGCCGCCTCGAGGATCTCCATCCGCTCGATGTGAAGGGCTGGCTCGCGGGGTTGCAGCGCCAGGGCGTCGGAGCCCGGACCCGGCAGGCGGCGCGGTCGCTGCTCATCAACGCGCTCGGCGAGGCGGTTCGTCACAACTCGATCGCGACGAACCCCGCGGAGCGGACCGCTGCGCCGAAGGTGAAGACTGGCAAGCGGGAGGTACTCGAGAACGACCAGGTGAAGGCACTGCTTACTGCTGTCCAGGATCACCCCTACGAGGCGCTCTTCGTGCTGGCCGTCCTCCATGGTCTCCGGTACGGCGAACTCGCGGGACTGGCCTGGGGTGCGGTCTATTTCCGCAAGGGCGCGGTTCACGTTCGTCAGGCGCTCAGCGAAGATCCACGCACGGGACACTGCGAGCTCGTGGCTCCGAAGACCGAAGCCAGCCGTCGCGAGATCCCGCTCTCGCAACTCGCGATCGACGCGCTGCGAAGGCATCGGACCCGACTCGGGAAGCTAGCTACTCGCGATCTCCTGGTGTTCACCTCGCCCGAGGGTGGCTGGCTTCGGCGCTCGAACTTCCATCGGCGTGTCTGGCGGCCGATCAAGGCGAAGGCGCAGCTGCCCGCGAACTTCCGGCTTCAGGACCTGCGGCACGTCTGCGCGAGTACGCTCCTCGCAAGCGGCCAGGACGTACCAACTGTGGCAGCGACACTGGGCCACAGCTCGCCGGCAGTCACGATGCGGATCTACGCGCACGCGCTCACGAGCAAGAAGCACGAAGCTGCAGCGCTAATGGATGCGCTCTTTGGCAGCACCGGAAGCTGATCACTGTCCATTCACTGTCCACGGGCCGAAATCCGCAGTTCGAGACGCCGAATGGGACCACGCTATCACGTGTAAGTGTGCGAAGTGGCTTTGGTTTGAAGTGGTGGAGCTGAGGGGGATCGAACCCCTGACCCTCAGACTGCCAGCCTGATGCTCTCCCAGCTGAGCTACAGCCCCACGAGCGATTCAAAGTACCTTTGGGCCGCGGGGCTGTCAAAAGGTTGACCGGCGTTCGCGAGTGGGCCGGCGGCGCGGTTTTGGGGGCTACCGGGGGCGTGGTATCCTGCGGCGCCTCGGGCCGGAGTGGCGAAACTGGTATACGCAGGGGACTCAAAATCCCCCGGCTTCACGGCCGTGCGGGTTCAAATCCCGCCTCCGGCACCACCGAATTACGCGGGTCAAGAGGCGAGGAGAGTGGGGGATGCGGAAGGCCTCGGGCCGGATCGCGGTGCAGGTGCTGATCGCGCTGGCACTACCGCTGATCCTCTCAAGCGACGCCTCGGCGGAGTTCCGGGAGTTTTCGGGGAAGGTCACCGAGATCTCGGGCAACAAGATGGTGATCGGCAACCGCCGCGGCGACCGGGTGTCGTTCAGGCGCTCCGATGCAACGACAGTCACGGGCGTGAAGAAGAGTTGGCAGGCGATCGAGAAGGGCGATTGGGTGAGCGTGTCCTGGAAAATGGTCGACAATCCCCGGGTCGCCCACAAGGTCGTCGTGATGCCTCCGAAGAAGAAGCCGCACGAATAGCGGCATGCGGCAGCGCTATGCGGTTCCCCATCGACAAACCTCTCGCAGACGCGGCTCGGCTCGGATAGCGTTTGTCCCATGTCCGATTCCCAACCGCCGCTGCGGCCCGAGCAATTCGATCGCTACCGACGGCACCTCAGCTTGACCGAAGTCGGCGTCGAGGGGCAGACTCGGCTGCTCAAATCCCGGGTGCTGCTGATCGGCGCTGGCGGCCTGGGCTGCCCGCTCGCCCAATACCTGGCGGCCGCGGGGGTCGGGACGATCGGCATCATCGACTTCGATCGGATCGACGCCTCCAACCTCCAGCGACAGGTCCTCTACACCACCGCGGACATCGGAAGGCCGAAGGTCGAGGTCGCGCGCGAGCGGATCCAGGCCATGAATCCGGACGTCGAGGTTCACACCCACGCGGTGGCGCTGAACTCCGAAAATGCCCTGAAACTCTTCGCCGAATACGACGTGATCGTGGACGGCACCGACAACTTTCCGACCCGTTATCTCTCGAACGACGCCTGCGTATTGCTCGGTAAGCCGAACGTGCACGGTTCGGTGTTCCGCTTCGACGGTCAGGCCACGGTCTTCGACGCGAGGTACGGCCCCTGCTATCGCTGCCTCTACCCCGAGCCGCCGCCTCCGGGTTCGGTGCCGTCCTGCGCGGAGGGCGGGGTGCTCGGTGTTCTCCCGGGATTGATTGCGCTGATCCAGGCGACGGAGACCGTGAAGATCGTCTCCGGAATCGGCGAACCGCTCTACGGTCGGCTGGTTCAATACGACGCGCTGCGGATGGAGTTCAACGAATTTCGGCTGAAGAAAGACCCCAAGTGTCCGGTATGCGGAGATCAGCCCACGGTCACGGAACTGATCGATTACCAGGGCTTCTGCGGCATCAACGACGAAGCTGAGGCCGAAATCGCGGAGCTGTCGGCCGCTGCCGTGCATGCCATGCAGGCGCGCGATGACGATTTTCTGCTGCTCGATGTTCGCGAACCCGACGAGTTCATGCGCGCGCGGCTCGAGGGTTCGAAGTTGATCCCCCTGGGCGAGCTCGAAGACCGTCTCGCGGAAATCCGCGATTGGAAGGAGCGCCCAGTCGTGGTCCACTGTCATCACGGTGGGCGCAGCGCGAAGGCCTGCAAGCTGCTCGGCGACGCCGGCTTCAATCGCGTGACGAATCTGACGGGCGGGATCGAAGCGTGGTCGCTGACGGTGGACGCGGACATTCCGCGCTATTGAGTCGCCGCGCCGGGGGGATTGTGGGAAAATCGAAGCTGCCGGGACCGATCGAGCGCAGGCACCTGATCGAGCGCGAACTCAGCACCGCTCAGGCGCTGCGCTACGCCGAGGCCTACCTCGACGAGGGATTCGAGGTGGACGCCATCGCGTTTCTCGTGAAGGCAGAGGCGACCGACCAACTCGATGCGCTGCGCGGGCGGTCGATCGAAGCCGGTGACGGCTTCTTGCTCCGGGCGGTGGCGTCGGCGATGGATGCTCCGCCGAAACCCGAAGAGTGGAAGGCGTTGGCTGAAGCGGCGGCGCGCGCGGGCAAGGAGTGCTATTCGGCGGAAGCGCTGCGGCAGGCGGATCGAGGGGAGAGCTGAACGATGGCATCGAACTGTCGCGTCTTCCGGGGGCTGGTGAAGGAAGTCGAGGAAGAGATCAATCGTTTCCTCTCGACCGCGAACGTTCGCGTGCTGCAGATGGCGCAGAGCGAGACCGGCGATCACATCACCGTGACCTTGATCGTCGACCCGGCCGAAGGCTCCGGCTGGGATGGGCGCTAGGCGGACTTCCACCACACCCCCCGCGGCGGGAAGGGGCGGGGCGTCGGCTTCGTACATCGTCATCGAGAATGCGCGCTCCCACAATCTCAAGAACGCGAGTTGCCGCATTCCCCTGCGTGCGCTCACGGTGGTGACGGGCGTCTCGGGTTCCGGCAAATCCACGCTCGCCTTTGACACACTCTACGCCGAGGGACAGCGTCGCTTCGTGACATCCCTTTCGACCTACGCGCGCCAGTTTCTGGAGCGCCTGCCGCGGCCCGACGTGGATCACATCTCGAACCTCCCGCCGGCCATCGCGATCGGGCGGCGCAATCGGGTCACCAGCGTACGCTCAACGGTCGGCACGGCGACCGAGATCCTCGATTACCTGCGCTTGTTGTTCGCGAAGATCGGCGAAACGCGCTGCCCGGATTGCGACCGACCCGTCGAGCGCAGCAATCCGGAGAGCGTCGCCGACGCGATTTTGAAGCGCTGGGCGGGAGAGAAGTTGTCGCTTGGCGCACCCTTGATGGCGCGCAAGGGCGAGCGGGCGACCGCGTGGCGCGAGCGCATGGTGCGCGATGGATTCACGCGATTGCTCGACGAAGGCGGACAGGTCATCGATGTTTCGGATCTCACGGCCAAAAGGATCGACGCCCTGCGCGGTTCCGGTCTGCTGCTGATCGACCGGATCGTGCCATCGCACGCAGAGAGTCGCGCGCGGCTGACCGAAGCCGTCGCGGGCGCCTTCGAGCGCGGTGCGGGGCAGTGCGTTGCGGTCGCAGAGGGAAACGAGCGCGCAGCCTTTCTCGAGGGATTCGCGTGCGATGGCTGTGGCCGCCGCTTCACCGAGCCGCGCCCGGCCCTCTTTTCGTTCAACAGCCCCCTCGGTGCCTGCGCACCGTGTCAGGGGTTTGGTCGGATTCCGGTCCTCGACCGCGGGCGCGTGGTTCCGGATCCCACACTCAGCCTCGAAGCGGGCGCGATCGCCCCGTTTTCGACGCCATCGAGGCGGCGAATGCAGTCGAAACTCCTCGCAGCCGCCCGTGCGGCGGGCGTTCCCGTCGATCGCCCTTTCGAGAGCCTGAGCGCTGCGCATCGCAGCTGGGTGTTCGAGGGCGATGGCGCGAGCTGGCGCGGGGTCCAGCGCTTCTTCGATCGCCTACAGCGCAAGCGCTACAAGGTGCAGGTTCGTGTTCTGATCGCGCGCTATCGCGGTTTCGAAGCGTGCGCGGCGTGCGGGGGCTCCCGCTTGTGTTCGGACGCGCGTTGTGTCCAGGTTGGGGCACGCGATATCGGGGCTCTGGCACGGCTCAGTCTCGGCGAGATGGCCGACTGGCTCGATCATCTGGACCTGCGGCGCGATCAGAGCGCCCGCGGCAAAAGACTCGTCGACGAATTGCGCGCGCGGGTTGCGAGCTGTGTGGCGGTGGGCCTCGACTACATGACGCTCGACCGACCGATGCGCACGCTCGCGGGCGGCGAGGCGCAGCGGATTCAGTTTGCGACGGCGCTCGGCGGAACGCTGACGGCATCGCTTTACGTACTCGACGAACCGTCGGTTGGATTGCACGCGCGGGACGCGTCCCGATTGGTCGACGTGCTCCGGAAGATTCGCGACCAGGGCAATACGGTCGTCGTCGTCGAACACGCTCCGGAGATCGTGGCGGCGGCGGATCACGTCATCGATCTCGGTCCGGGCGCAGGCCGGCACGGCGGCGAAATCGTCGCAGAGGGACCGGTCGATGTAATTCGCAGCTGCGCGAATTCCCTGACCGGGCGCGCGCTGCGCGGAGAATGGAGCGGCGCGCGCACAGCGGGGAGCCGTGCAGTCCGCGCAGCCGCGAGCCGCCCGGCGCGCGAGGCTCGCAGTTGGCTGAAGATCGTCGGAGCGCGTGCCAACAACCTCCGCAATCTGACCGTCGAGATTCCGCTGGGTCAACTCGTGGCCGTCACGGGCGTTTCGGGCGCCGGAAAATCGAGTCTGATCCGCTCGGTGCTGGTCGGCCAGCTGCGCGCAGAGCCCGACCGCGGCGATTGCGATGCGATCGAGGGTGCGGCCGCGATCGACGAAGTCGTGGTCGTCGACCCGCATCCCCCGGCCCGCCGCGTGCGCTCGAATCCCGCAACCGTCTCCAAAGCCTTCGACGGCATCCGCCGGCTCTTCGCCTCTACCAGACAGGCCAAGGCGATGGGCGTGACTCCGGGTTGGTTTTCGTTCAACGTACCCGGTGGCCGCTGCGACACCTGTGAGGGTGTTGGTGAAGTCGTCGTCGACATGCACTTCCTCGACGACGTCCGCATGCTTTGCGAGCAGTGCGACGGGCGTCGCTATCGGCGCGAAGCGCTCGAAATCAAATTCTCGAACCTATCGATTGCGGACGTATTGGATCTGACGGCGGATGCCGCGCTCGACGTCTTCGGAGGCGACGAAAAGGTGGCGGCCTGCCTGCGATCGCTGGTGGAAGTGGGTCTCGGATACGTGACCTTGGGGCAGCCGCTCTCTGCGCTCTCGTCAGGCGAAATCCAACGCCTGCGGCTCTCCCAGGCGCTCGGCCAAAGCGCCGAGCGAACGCTCTTCGTACTCGATGAACCGACCACGGGGCTGCATCCCGCGGATACCGACGTTCTGGTGCGCTGTTTCGATCGCGTCCTGGAGCGCGGAGGGAGCGTCATCGTGGTCGAACACAACCTCGATGTGATCCGCCAGGCAGATTTTGTGATCGACATCGGTCCCGAGGGCGGGCCCGGTGGGGGAGAACTCGTGGTCTGCGGCACGCCGAGCGCGGTTGCCCGCTGCGCTCGCTCCCTGACGGGGGCCGCCTTGCGCGAACGCGATCGATTCTAGTTCGCTTTCACTCGCTTGGCTGGGTCGCGCTGTGCCTCGCGGCGCTGTGCGAAGATTCGCTTGTCGTGAAGTTTGCGAAGCTGGCGCTCGACTTTGTCGAAGACCGAATCGACCGCGGGTGTGAGTTCGCTGGCTTCAACCTGGGTGGCGATGTCGGTTCCCTTGCCGGTCACGTGGCCGTTTACGATGAAACCGACCCCGTTTGGCGCCACACTGATTTCGATTTTGGAGACCTCGTGAAATTCACTCCCGAGGCGCTGGCTTTTCTGTTGGATGGAGTCCCTTAGCGGTTCGTCTTGCTCGACTTCTTTGAAGTGGATGACCAGAGAAGGGTTTTTCGTCATCGATCGAGTGCTCTCCCGTTGGTTTCGGGGGCCGCTCCGATCCGGACAAAGAGGACCTCAAGCGACCCTCATCGAAAGGGTAACACAGCGTTCCAGAGCCCCGTTCAGTTCCGGGGTGAGCGCTCGGGCAAGAGTTCGCGAGAAGCTCGTAGGGGTGCCAACGCGCGACGCGGCGGCAACTACGGTCGTGGATCGCGCTTTCGGGGTCGGCGCCTCAGGCCTTCGAGGCTCCGCTGGGGACTCTTGGCAAGAGAGGGGAGGGGGGATCTTCGAAGCCGGTGTGGCGGAAGCGGACGGGAATCGAACCCGCCGAGGTCGTGTTGCCACATCCTCCTACGGATTTGAAGTCCGTGGCCCGCACCAGCGTGACAATCGCTTCCGGGGGAGAGTCTAGCGAAAAATCAGGGAATTCCCGCCTAGTTATCAGCAGGCTGAAGAAAGAAAGATGCCGGATTTTTGGCTTTGGGCTCGCGACTCGGCCCATCACGCATTACTCAGTCGCATTCGAAATCGTGATCGCCCAGCGGGCGGCATAGATCGCCCCAGCCCTCTTCGCGCCAGTAATCGACGAGACGCAAGCTGGTAAGCAAGCGCTTGAACGCCGTGTCTTTGCGGAATTCCCTGAACCGCGGATGCGACAGCCACATAATAGGCACGAAGACGTCCTGGCTGTTTTGAAAGTGTTTCGGGAGCAAATCCTTTGCAATCTGGGCCGCCAGATCATAGGCGCCAAGATCGGCTGCGTAGAGACCGATGACTGCGTCTACCACGTCACCTCGTTGATACGCGGCCGTGATGTCGTCGATCACGCCCGTCTTGAGCTTCGGATTCTTGAGGGCAGCGGCGCGCCGACGAGCCCAGTCCACGATGTCTTCAGAAGCCCCACTAAAGCGCAAATACGTCAGATGATCGCTTAGCATGGCGTCGTAATCGCCCGTCAACTGACTGTGAGCAGCGAGAAACAAGTATGCATAGGCGGCGGCTACGGGGTTCGTTTCGATCGCCTGCTTGAAGACCTTCAATCCGGCTTCCACGTCACCCATCGAGTAGTGGAGAAAACCCAACTGGAACCAGGGAAAGCGGCTACCAGGGTCAAGCCTTAGCGCTTCCTCGCTCTGCCTCAAAGCCGCCTCGAAATCGCCAACGATGAACAAATATTGGCTATACCAGTCTCGGATGGTCGGCTCATTCGGCTCCAATGTCACCGCATGTTCAAAGGCCTCGCCCGCGAGCCGCCACTCGAGCTTGTTGAGGTAGAGGCCTGCCTTGACCGAATGCGCCAGGGCCAGCGAGGCGTCAAGCGCCAAGGCCTCATCTGCAGCCTGGTCGGCCAGAGCAAATGCGTCTTTCATATCGGGGTTGAATTCGTTGTAAATGCCATACGCAACCGCGAGGTTCGCCCAGGCCCGGGCGAAGCCGGGGTCCAGACGAAGAGCCGCCTCGAGGCTCTTGATGCCGGCTGCAACTGCTTCGGCTCCCTCTCCGAGTGTTAAATAGCGGCCCCGAAGGTAGAGGTTGTAGGCTTCCACATTTTCGGTTCCGGCGTAAGCAAGCAGTTTTCCGCCTCTTAGGCCCAGCTTCGTCTTGAGCGCATCGACGATGGCGCGCGCAATCTCTTCCTGTACAGCAAAGATATCGTCGAGCGTCCGATCATAGGTCGCGGACCAAATGTGAAAGCCGCTGTCAGCTCGGATCAGTTGCGCGGTGATTCGAACCCGATTGCCAGCCTTGCGAACGCTTCCCTCCAGCACATGAGCAACGTTGAGAATTTCGGCGATCTCTCCAACGCCGAGGTCTTGGCCTTTGAAGCGGAATGAGGATGTCCGTGCAGCCACACTCAATTCCGTCACCTTCGCTAGCGCGTTCAGGAGTTCCTCAGAAATACCGTCCGAGAAATACTCATTCGCCGGATCGTCCGACATGTTCACGAAGGGAAGCACAGCGATGGATTTGGCAGCGACAGCTCCAGCGGCGTTTGAGTCTTCTGGCTCCCGCTGAGGAGACTGCCGCTGCCATAGGACGTATCCAAGGGCTAACACCAGCGCACCGATCATGATGAAATCCAGCTTGCGACCGCGGTGGCGGGCAATGGATTGAGCGGGATCGAGGTCCTTCTCCCGCTTGATCCCATCGGGAGTCAGCTCGAACGCCCAGGCCAGGATCAACGCCAGCGGGAAGCCGAGAATCACGAGAAAGGTGAGGGCCTTCATCACCCAGTTGGGCGCCCCGAAGGTCGGCAGAACCACAGACGCTACTTCCACCAGCAGCCAAGCCACGATCGCGTAGGCCGCCCCTACCCGGAAGACGTTGCGGCGCTTGAGTTCGGCGATGAGTGACATCTGGGCCGTCCCGGCCGATCCAGACCGTTGGGGGCGTATTCTACCCAGATCCCAGCAGGATGGCGGCAGACGTGTGTTCGGGTTTGCGTTTCGGCTCGATTTTGGATGGCGTTGCTGCGGAGCCGAGGTACTCTCCCCCGCGGTGGGGACCTACACGCTCGGCGATGTCGCGCGGATCACGGGGGTTTCTCGCGCGCGGCTGAGGTACTGGGAGCGCACTGCGCTGCTGGAGCCCAGCGTCGCCCGCGATTCCGCAAATTCGCGTCGCCAAGGTAGTCAGTTCGAGTTCCGCGACCTCGTCACCGTTCGCTCGGTGCTGTCGCTGCTTGACCGTGGCGTCTCGCTGCGCCGAATCCGCCGCAGCGTCGACGCGCTTCGCAAGCGAATGCCCGACTTCGATCGGCCGCTGAGTTCGTTGCGGCCCTGGCTGGACGGATCGCGGCGCGTCGTGGTTCGGCACGACGGCGTTCTGGTCGAGCCCGACGGTCAGCTCGTGTTGGAGTTCGGTCCGACCCGGACGGATTCTCCCGTTGCGCTGTGTGCAGCCGCAGCGAACCCTTCGCGCAGGGATTCGGCCGAGGAGTGGTTCGAGCAGGGGTGCAAGCTCGACTCGAATCGCAACACCTACGCGGAAGCCATCGAGGCCTACAAACGGGCGATCGAATGCGATCCGGATTGTGCCGATGCGCACTGCAACCTCGGATCGGTCTATTTCAATCAGGATCGACTGGCCAGTTCGCGGGTCTGTTTCGAGCGCGCGCTCGCGATCGACTCCCACCACGTCGAATCCAATCTGAACCTTGCGACGCTGCTAGAAGAAGAAGGCCGCTACCAGATGGCGCTGAGGCACTACAAGGTCGCGTTGGAAGCGGACCCGATGTTCGCGGACGCCCACGTCAGTCTGGCCCTGGTATACGAGAGGATCGGCCTGCGCCGAAAGGCGCGCGGTCACTGGAGGCGCTACCTCCAATTGGAGCCCTCGGGAACCTGGGTCGAGATCGCTTGCCAGCGACTTCAGGAGTAGGCGCCGCCCGATCGATCGTCAGAGCGGCTGGAGGGCGCGGCTTGGCTGCGGGCGGATCACGACCGCCTGCCGGTCGATCACGTCGTCATTCAGCACGAGTTCCAGCGTCCAACGCCCCGCGACAGCCACTCTCTCGTCGTCAAAATGCAGCACCGAGCCGATCAGGTCGGCGCCGTGTCTTTTGGCAGACTTTTCCTGGGAGATTTCTCCCGACGGCTCGATCCAGCGCACCTCGAACCGACCGGCGTATTGCCGGAATCTAGATCCGAGCCGGGCCCACCAGACGATCTGGGGGACCGACATCGAGAACTCCGCCTCGGCCGGCTCCGCAGAGACGGTGATCGCATCAGAGAGCGAACCGTCCGCAAAACCGGATGCTTCGATGGGCGTGAAGGTGAGTTTGAAGATCTCCCATTCGGATCGCGTTCTCAGTTTGCTGGCCTCGCTGGTGCGCAGGGCGGCCTGCTCGAACGCGTAGACGGCGCGGTGCGGTTGGCCGGCCTCTTTGAACGCCAAGCCGAGTTTGAAGAAGACCAGCGCGCGTGACGCGTCCAGCTGGATCGCGCGCAGGTAGCTGGCCGCCGCTTCATCGTATCGCCCGCTTTCGTAGAGAAGCGCTCCGATCTGGTACGGAATCCGGGGATCCGCCTGTTCGAGTCCGTCGATCCGACCCAGCAAGAGCAGCGCACCGTCCCGATCGCCGCGCTCTGCGATTTCTTCCGCCTGCCGCATCACCGCTTCGATTCGCGGGTCGCTCGATTGTGCGACGCCCTGGCTGAGGCTGGCTCGTCCGGTTTTCAGCAAGAGCGCCAAGCGCGCTTGCACCAGCGGCAGCGCGGCGGTGAGTTCCGGATCCGGTACCCGCTTGGGGTGCAGGGTTTCGGCGGCGGCCTCGATCGCGTGAATCCGGTCCTCGGGGAAGGGGTGCGTGGCGAGATAGGGGGGCAGGATGTCGGGAAAGCCGTCCGTGGTTCGGATGATCTTGTCGAGGAAGTGCGTCAGCGCGACCGAGTCGTAACCGGCGCGCGTCACCCAGATTGCGCCCAGCTGATCGGCTTCCGCTTCGTACTCCCGCGTGAATCCGATCTTGAGCGAAATGTTCACGCCCTCGCCGACGGCCGCAAGCCCCGGTTCGTTGGCCGCGACGGCCGCGCCCATGCCGATCACGCGCGCGGCCAGACCCGGGAGCGCGGTCTTCGCCTCGCGCCTCGAGAAGTGCCGCGCTTGCACGTGGGCGATTTCGTGACCGAGCACGCCCGCGAGTTCGTCGACGCTGCCGACTCGCATGAGTGTTTCGCTGTGGATGTAGATGTAGCCACCGGGAAGCGCAAAGGCGTTCAGGTTGCGCGCCTTGATGACCCGAAACCGATAGATGAAGGGTTGGGGCTCGATCTGGCTCGCGAGTTCCTGCCCGAGCTCGTTGAGATAGCCCGAGACGATCGGATCGTAGATGATCTCGACCTGTTTCTGGATCTCGCGATCGGCATCCATGCCGAGCTGTCGCAGGTCGTCGTCGCTGAAATTCGGAACCACCAGATCGATCGGCGTGAAACCGCTGCCGTCACCGTGGCTGCAGCCGGCGGCGAGCGCCAGGGTTGCGAAGGCGGCGATGCTCCAGCGGGTTGCCGTTTCAATCACGGGAATTGGATCAATCGCTTCGCTCGCCGACAATCTTGCGGTAGCTGTCCGCGTCGAGGAGCGAGTCGAGCGCCTCCCTATTGGACGGTTTGATCTTGATGATCCAGCCGCCCCCGTAGCACTCTTTGTTGATGATTTCCGGCTGATCGATGAGGTCTTCGTTGATCGCGACCACCTCGCCGGCTATTGGAGCGTTGAGGTCCGACACGGCTTTGACAGATTCGATCACGCCGAATGCCGCGCCCTCGGCGAGCTGATTGCCCACGCTCGGGAGTTCGACGTATACGATGTCGCCGAGCCGTTGCTGAGCGAAGTCGGTCACGCCCACCGTGACGGTATCGTCCCCGCAAAGAACCCACTCATCGTCACTCGTGTAACGCAGTTCGTGGGGAATTTCGCAATCCACGCGGTCCTCCAGCTGCTGTCCAGGCTCGACTAGACGAAGGGTGTATCGACCACACGGGCTCGCAACGCCCGATCTCGCACGATCACCTGAATCCCGCTACCCGGTTCGGCCACCTCGGGTGGAACGTACGCCAGACCGATGGACTTGCCGAGGGTTGGGGAGGGTCCACCCGAGGTGACCCTACCGATGGTTTTTCCAGCGAGTGCCACCGCGCAGCCGGCTCGCGCGACGCCGCGCTCTTCGAGCGTGAAGCCGACCAGCCGGCTCTCGAGCCCCGCGTCTCGATCGCGGGCGATCGCGTCCGCGCCGACGAATCCGCCCACCTCGAGATCCAGAAAACGCTCGAGACCGGCCGCCAGCGGCGAGGTGTCGTCGTCGAGTTCGTGGCCGTAGAGGGGAAGCGCAGCCTCGAGTCGAAGCGTGTCGCGGGCGCCCAGGCCCGCGGGCCGGAGGCCAAGCGGTGTCCCCTCGCCGAGCAGGGCCTCGAACACCTGCGCTAGGTCGCCGCCGCTGAGGTAGATCTCGAAGCCGTCGGCCCCGGTGTAGCCCGTCCGCGAGACGAAGGCCGCGCAACCCGCGACCTCCATCCGCGCGAACCGGAAGCGGCGCAGCGCAGCCGCGTTGGGCGAGCCCACCCTGGAGAGTATGGCTTCGCTCGCTGGCCCCTGCAGGGCGAGCAGGCCGGTCTCATCGCTCGCGTTGCGCACAGCGACGGATGACTCGACGTGATCGAGGATCCAACGGTGATCCTTTTCGATGTTCGAGGCGTTCACGCACCAGAAAACCGACTGCTCGGCGACCCGATAGCAGGTGATGTCGTCGACGACTCCACCGTTCTCGTTGCACAACAGCCCGTACAGAACCCGCCCCGGTTCACGCCCGGCCAGACTGCGGCTGAAGAGTGCATCGGCGGCGGCAATGGCATCGGATCCCTCGAACTCGATCTGGCCCATGTGGGAGACGTCGAAGAGTCCCGCGGCTTCACGGACCGCGCAGTGTTCTTCGCGGATGGAGGTGTATTGGACCGGCAGTTCGTAGCCACCGAATTCGACCATGCGCGCCCCAAGGCGCTGTTGGGTGTCGTAGAGCGGGGTTCTCTTCGGCGCTGTCATTCGCCCGTGCGGGCTCGGTAGGCGGTCAGGGTATTGCGCAAAAGCATGGTGATCGTCATCGGCCCGACTCCGCGGCGATGGGGGGTGACGATGCTCGCGATGCCCATCGCTCCATCGGTATCGACGTCGCCGACCAATGTGCCGTCGATATTGCTCACGCCCACGTCGATCACCGCGGCACCCGCTTTGATCCAATCCGCCTTGACGAGGCGGGGAACACCGACGGCCGCCACAAGAATGTCGGCCTGCTGGCAGACCTCCCGGAGATTGCGGGTTTTCGAGTGGCACATCGTCACGGTCGCGTTGCGGCGCTGAAGCATCAGTGAGACCGGTTTGCCCACGATGTTGCTGCGCCCGATCACCACCGCGTTGGCAGCTTCGATCTCGATTTCATAGTGGTCGAGGATCTCGATGATGCCCAGCGGGGTACAGGCGGCGAGCGTCGGTGTGCCGAGCAGGAGCTTCCCGGCCGTGGTCGGGTGCAGAGCGTCGACGTCTTTTGCGGGATCAATCGCAGCGGCGATCTCGTTGGCGGAGATTCCCTCGGGCAGCGGCAGCTGCACGAGAATCCCGTCGACCGCGTCGTTGAGATTCAGCTCCTCGACCACCAGGAGCACATCCTGCTCGGAGGCCGACGCGGGCAGGCGGCGTTCGATCGCATCCATGCCGATCCGACTGCAGGCGCGCTGCTTGCCCATGATGTAGGAAGCGCTCGCAGGGTCGTCGCCGGCCAAAACCACGGCAAGGCACGGCACCCGCTTGCCCGCTGCGGCGTATCGACCCACCTCTTCGGCGAGCTGCTTGCGGATGCCCTGCGCGAGCGCGAGTCCGTCTACTACGATCGTCTGCCGAGTCCGATCCGCCATCGGCGTGCTGCCTCCGCGAAAAAAAGGGGCGCCAGTATAACAACCCATCGAGCGCGAGTGAGTGGTCGACGAAAGGTGCGGAGGCTCAGGCCACCGCCTTGCTGCCTTTGCCCTTGCTTTTCGCGGCCGCCTTGTCTTTTCCCTTGGAGGTGTCCGTGCTCTTCAAATCCTTCTTGGATTCCGATTTCGAATCCGCCGAGCCGTTCTCGGCCTTGCCGGCTTTGTCGTCTTTTGCACCGCTCGACGAATAGAGGTCCGAATACCAACCGCCGCCCTTGAGGACGAAGGAGGTCCTCGAGATCAATCGTTTGATCTTCCTCGATTTGCAGCGAGGGCAGCTCTTGATCGGATCGTCCGTGATCCGCTGCTCCGCCTCGAATTCGCTCTCACATTTTTCACAGGCGTACTCGTAGATCGGCATTTTGCATCTCTTGGCACTGCTCGGTCTCGAAAGGCCGCGCAGCGCGGGTCCAATGTTCCGCTTCGCGGGGGGTGGTCAATCGGGGCTTATCGGCCCGGGCAGAGGAGGCTAATCGGCGCGGGCACCGCTCGCCAACCCCCAAAGTCGCTTCGCGAGCGGGGCGACAGGTGGATCGAGAAAGCGACGCCGGATTCGGTGTGCGCGAGTTCGAAGCCGGCGCGCTCCTGGTTCACGCGCCGGGGCCGGTCGAGTCAGCTTTGCCGCTCACGACATAGGCGACGCTGCTACCGAGCGAGGGCTCATCGGGCGGGTCTGTGGCGAGCGTATCCAGCAGCCCGAGGTGGGTGTCGATGGTCGCGCGGAGCGATACCGCGAGCCGCGTGCGGAGCTGTTTCATCTCGCGGAGATCGCCCGCCAGCCTCGTGGCGCGGCGGTGTGCGGCGTCGAGGACCTTTTCGGCCTTGACCTCCGCTTCTCCGATCAGGGTCTCGGCCTCCTTTACCGCGGTCCGCTTCAGGTCCTCGCTGAGCTTTTGAGCGGTGATCAGGGTCTCTTGCAAAATCGCCTCGTTGGCCGACAACCCTTCAACCTGGGCCTCAAGTCGAATCACCCGCTCTCGAAGCGCCTGGTCTTCTCGGAGCAGTCCTTCGTAGTCATCGGAGACCATGTTCAGGAAGGCGTCGACTTCGTCGCGCGCGTAGCCCGTGATCGTGCGCGGAAAGACGTGGTTTTGTATGTCGAGCGGTGTGATTCGCAAGCCGGCCTCCAATCCCGCCTTCGTGCTGCGGCAGGGGATCGACCGAACTGCCTGGAATCTTTAGTGCCCTGCGAACTCGACGGACAGTGCTCAGGAGCCCTCTCCGAGCTCCACGGACCGGCGCGTGGCAGCCGCAACGGCCCGCGCGAGGATTTTCCGGAACTCGCCCTGGTCGAGCTCAGCGAGGCCGGCGAGCGTGGTTCCGCCGGGCGACGACACCTGCTCGCGGAGCTGTGCCGGGCTGCTGGCGCCATCGAGCGCGAGCTTCGCGGCCCCGTAGACGGTCTGGATCGCCAGGCGCTCGGCGGCTTCGCGCGGCAGGCCGACGTCTTCGCCGGCATCGATCAACGCCTCCAAGAAGAGGAACACGTAGGCGGGGCCGCTGCCCGAAAGGCCCGTTACCGCGTCGAGCAGATTTTCCGCATCGGCCTCCCACGCGAACCCCACGCTCTCGAACAGCAACCTCGCGTCGCTGCGGTCCGAAGCGTCGGCTTGGGCGTTGCCGCAGATCGCGGTGGCGCCCGCGCGAATCAACGCCGGGGTGTTGGGCATCGCTCGAACGATCCGCGCCTTTGCGGGAAGCCCCGCCTCGAGGGTTTCCAGCCGCACACCCGCTGCGATCGAGATCCACAGCGGGCTCGTCAGGTCGAGATCTTCCGCGCGCAGCGCTGCCAGCGCCGTCGGGACCACGTCGGGCTTGACGGCAAGCACGACCAGGTCGCTGCCGCGAACGGCGTCCGCATAGTCGGTGTCGGCCGCCACGTCGAGCCGATCGCGGAGCTGCGCGCAGCGCTCGGCTAGGGGCTCGGCGATGTGGATCTGGGCCGCAGAAACGCCGCCCGCAATGAGTCCACCGGCCAGCGCTTCCGCCATCGCGCCTCCACCGATGAAGCCGATTCGTCGCCCCGCCAAGCTCATGATTCACTCCGGGGGCTGAAGATCGCCGTCCCCACCCGCACGATCGTGGCTCCCTCTTCGATGGCGATTTCGAAGTCGCCGGTCATTCCCATCGAGAGTTCAGATAGGTGTTCTCCACCCGGTTCGCCACGCAGCTCGTCGCGCAGTGCGCGAAGTCTCGCGAAGGCCGGTCGGCTGTCTTCGGGGTCGGCCGCGGCCTCGGGTACCGTCATCAATCCCGCGACACGCAACCGGGACCAGCGCGTGCTGGCCTCGAGGAGCTCTGGAAGCGCGGCGGGGTCGACGCCGCCCTTCTGGGGCTCGCCGCTGAGGTTCACCTGGAGGAGCGCGTCGAGTCGGCGGTCCTGCTGGGCGGCGCGGCGCTCGAGTTCCGTTCCGAGCGGCTCGCGGTCGACACTAGCGATCGCATCGAAGAGGCGCACGACATCCCGTGCCTTGTTGCGCTGGAGCTGCCCGACGAAATGCCAACGCGGCACGGCGAGTCCCGCGCCTTCGAGTTCGGCGTTTACGGTCGGGATCTTTGCCGCTGCCTCTTGAACGTAGTTCTCGGCCAGATCGCGTAGACCCGCGCGCACTGCGGCCACGATCAACTCCGGACTCTTCCGCTTGGCGACACCGACCAGGGTGATCTCTTCGGGTTTGCGGCCGACCCGCAAGGCGGCATCCGCCATGCGCTTGCGGACCGACGCTAGCCGGCCTTCGATGTCGCGGCTGGACGTCAAGCGGAATCCCCGAATCCGGCCTCGCCGAGCAGGTCGACGGTTTCGTCGAGGGGGAGGCCGATCACGTTGGTCTCGCTGCCGTGGATTCGGGTCACGAAGGATCGCGCGCCTCCCTGCACCGCGTAACCTCCCGCCTTGTCGAGCGGTTCGCCGGTCGCCACATAGGCGATCAGCTCATCTCGCCCTGCGGCGCGCATTTCGACGCGACTCGTCACCGCAGCCTGCCATACCCGAAGCGTGTCACTCGCCACCAACGCGACCGCGGTCACCACCGAATGCTCGCGACCCATCAGGCGCCCGAGGAGCTCCAGTGCGTGGTCCGAATCGTGCGGCTTGCCGAGCACCTCACCGTCCAACACGACAATGGTATCTGCGCCCAGCACCAGCCGGGGCGGAGGCGCGCCGATCTGCTCCGCGACGGCGAGAGCCTTGCTGCGGGCGAGGCGTTCCGCAAATGCGACTGGGGTTTCGCCGGGTTGCTCGAGCTCCGGAATGTTCGCTGGGCGGACTTCGAAGCGAATGCCGGCCCGGCGAAGCAGATCGCTCCGGCGCGGTGAAGCGCTCGCGAGGACCAGCGTCGCGGGATCAACACACGTCACGATCCGCGGGTTACCGAGCCGCGCACAGCGCGTCAAGGAGGGGGGCTTGATCGGTCAATCATCGAGCCCAGGCCGGCGGCGCCGACTCTTGACCGCGGAGCGGTGCCTCTTCTGCTGAACCCGGCGCTTGCGGTGACCCGCGCTGGCCTTGGTGGCGATCCGCGCCCGGGCTGTGGCGAGCCCCTGCGAGACGATCTCTACCAGCCGTTCGCGGGCGCGCTCCAGGTTGCGGGCCCGGCTGCGCGCGCGACCTGCATGGAGCACGAGTTCGCCAGCTCGCGTCAGTCGGTGATCGAACCTCACGCGCAGCAGTGCGAGCTGCCGATCCGACAGCACGTCGCTCTCTTCGATGTTCCAGCGCAATGTCACGCGGGTGTTCGACTTGTTGACGTGCTGACCCCCCGGTCCGCTCGACCGGCTGGTCGACGCGCGCAGCTCGCCCGCTGGGATGACGAGGCCCCGGCGAACGCGCAGATCGTCCATTTCAACGCCGCCAGAAATCGCGGTGGAAGAGGATCAGGATCGTGAAGAGTTCCAGTCGACCCGCGATCATGGAAAAGCAGAGGGTGAGTTTTACCGCGCTCGGAAAATGCGCGAAGTCGTTGGACGGGCCGATCTCCCCGAGCCCCGGACCGACGTTTCCAATCGAAGTGAGAGCCGCGGACATCGAGGTCACGATGTCATAGCCGGCTGCGCCGACCACACAAGCGACAACCGCGGCGATCAAAAAGTAGGCGATCAGAAACGCCCAGATCCCGGCGAGCACTTCGTCGGGAACCCGCTTTCCTGCATAACGTACCGGACGCCCGACGGCGGTGCGGTGCCCCAACCGGCTGAACACGTTTGCGACGGCCGTCATTCCGATCACGACGCGCAGACTCTTCACGCCCCCACTGGTCGAGCCCGCCATGCCGCCGAGAATCATCAGCTGGAGTAGCACCAGAAGCGCGATTGCGGGCCAGCGCCCAAAGTCGGCGGTCGTGTAACCCGTACCCGTGCTGAGCGAGACGACCTGGAACAGCGCCGCGCGGAAGCCCCCAGGTTCGATGGCGTGGATGAGTGCCCAGTAGACGACGATGACCGCTCCGCACAGAAGGATCAGGTAGTAACGCAGCTCTACATCTCGCAAGACACTGCCGATTCGTCCGGTGAGAATCCGATAGTGGAGCACGAAGTTGGTTCCAGCCAGCACCATGAAGACGATGATGATCCACTCGATCAGCGCAGAATCGAAGCCGCCGATCGACCCGTCAAGGGTCGAGAAGCCACCCGTCGACATCGTCGTGAGCGAGTGACAAAGTGCCTCGAAACCGGTCACTCCCGCGAAGACCAGCAGCACCCACTCGACCCCGGTAAAGCCGACGTAGATCAACCAGAGTCGCCGGGCGGTTACGGCGACCCTCGGGGTGAGCTTGTCCGCGACCGGGCCGGGCACCTCGGCCCTGAAGAGCTGCATGCCACCCACACCCAGCAGCGGCATCACGGCGACCGCAAACAGGATGATCCCCATTCCGCCGAGCCACTGGGTGAGGGATCGCCAGAGCAGCAGGGCCCTGGGAGTCCCCTCTATCTGGGTGATCACGGTGGATCCCGTCGTGGTAAAACCCGCGACGGATTCGAAGATCGCATCGACGATGCCAAGCGTCTCGGTGAACATGTAGGGAAGGGAGCCAAACGCGGATGCGATCAACCAGGCGGCGCTGACCACGAGAAAGCCATCGCGGGTTCGCATGCGCCGATCGCTGGGGTGCGAACCGAGGGCAATCGTGAGTCCGACGACGCACGCGGCGGTTGCGCTCGCCGCGTAGGGGAGCACGCGTTCGCCGAAGCTCAATGCCGCGGCGAGGGGTACGAGTTGAATCGCGGCGAGTCCGACGAGCAGCCAGCCGAGAACACTCGCAATGAGCGGGGCGTTCACCGCTAGCTCGGTGGTGCGTAGGCGTGCCAGGGGAGCAGGGGCTCGACTTCGGATCGCAGGCTTCGGATCAGGCTGTCTCGGATGGCCGGCGGGATTGCAGCCTCCCGTTGGTAGTTGGGGTGGCTGATCCGCACGCGCGCGGGCCGTTTGGGATCGCAGAAGAGTCGCTGCGCATCTTCGTCGAGGGCGAACTTGAGGTACTGCACGGCGGAGATCCGATCTTCTTGCATCTGCTTCGGATCGAATCGCGCCGTGATTTCGATCGCTTCGGCTTCCTCGCCTACGATCAGCGAGACGTGTTCGTCGACACCGATCAGTCGGTCGAGCGCCGGTCGGATCTCAGCGGCTTCGGTGATCTCGATGAACAAGGTAGCCGAGAGTTCGCGATCTGCGGGCATGAGTTCGTTGTAGGTGTCGATTTCGTTCTGGATCTTGTCCGGCAGAGCGATGCCTTCCACCCAGATCATTTCCTGGACCTGGAAGCGAAGCGTCTCGCGGTCTTCGAACAACAGGGTGATGTCTTCGCCAACCGCGAGTCGGCGGCTGCGCTTGTAGTCGATGACCGCCGCGCGATAGCTCGGGCGCAATCCCACGTACTTCTCGCGGTCTACGATGTCTTCCAGGACGAGCGGTTTCACGATGCAGACTCCTGATAGGCGCGGTTTAGGAGAACCACGGGATGCAGGGCTTTGACGCCGAGGCCCTTCTGAATGCGCAGAGCCGCGAGAGGGCAGTCCGTGGAGACCCAGTCCGGCTTCGCGGCATCCAGGCGCTTGAGCATACCGCTTGCGACCTTCATCGACTCGTCGTAAAAGCGCACTTGCATCCCCCAGGTGCCATCGACACCCGAACACGCATCCACCAGCACGACCTCATCGGCGGCGAGCTGGAGCAGGTCGCGTGAGCGAAAACCGATGTTCTGGGCCCTCAGATGACAGGGCGCGTGATAGGCCACCTTTCCCAGAGACGATTTGAAATCGCGATTCAACTTCTTGGCGCGCGCCAGATCGTAGAGGTACTCCATCAGATCCCGGGTGCCCTTGGCGACGCGCTCGGCGTCCTCGTTCGCCAACAGTTTCGGATACTCGGTTTTCAGCATCAACGAGCACGAAGGCCCAGGTGCGACGATCGTGGCACCGGCTTCGACGTAGGGGAGCAGGTCGGCCACGTTCTTCTTGGCGTTGCGGCGCGCGGCGTCGAGGTCTCCGGTGTCCGTAAATGGCATCCCGCAGCAACGTTGGTAGCAGAGGTCCACGCGCACACCGCTTCTCTCGAGGATTTCGACCGCTGCTCGCCCGGTATCGGGGTCGTTGTAGTTGACGCTGCAGGTGGTGAAGAGAACTGCGTGACCGTTCTCGCCCTCGGATCGGGTCTGTTTCCTCGCGAACCAGCGTTGGACGGTTTCTCGATGAAACGTCGGCTGGATCCAGTCCCGGTGGATGCCGAGCGTCTTCTCCATCATGATGCGCGAAAGCCGGTTGCGGTTGGCAAAATTCATCAGCGCCGGCGCGAGGGATCCGATTCTGCCGATCAGGTCGGTCCGGGTGGTGGCTTGCCGCGCGAGTGAAACTCCGTCACGTGCCGCGCGGGCTTGCTGATGCCGGCGCATCAAGGCCGGGAAGTCGATGTCCCAGTCGTGAGGGGGCGTGTAGGGGCAGTTGTTGTAGCAGAGCTTGCAGTGGAAGCAGAGTTCGTTGACTTCGTCGAAACCGGCCATCGACACGCCCTCGATCTCGCGATCGGTCGCGTCGACCAGCTCGAAGAGTCGAGGGAAGGTAGGGCAGAGCGGTAGACACCGGCGGCACTGGTGGCAGACTTCGCCCGTGCGTCGCAGTTCGCGCTCGAGCTTCTCGGGATCGTCGTAGCGAGGATCTCCATAGCGCAATTCTGTGGACGGAATTTCGGGCGGCGGAACCTTCATCAGAAATGGCTCCGAATCGCGATGCACCCGCGCGGACGCTCGAGCCCAAGAAGGGGCCGCCTGGCGTGGCGGTCCCTCCGCGGATGGGGTTTCGCTTGGCTAGAGCTTCTCCAGGGTGTCGAGTGCTTTCTGGAAGCGCCCCGCGTGCGACTTCTCGGCCTTGGCGAGGGTTTCGAACCACTCGGCGACGTCGTCAAAATTTTCATTGCGCGCGGCTTTGGCCATGCCAGGATACATCTCGGTGTATTCATAGGTTTCACCCGCAACCGCGGCTGCGAGGTTCTGATCCGTCAACCCGATGGGCTTGTCGGTGGCGGGATCGCCCACCGGCTTCAGGAAGTCGAGGTGGCCGTGAGCGTGGCCGGTCTCGGCCTCTGCGGTATCGCGGAACAGGCCGCCGACATCCGGGTACCCCTCGATGTCCGCCTGACGCGCAAAGTAGAGATAGCGGCGATTCGCCTGGGATTCGCCCGCGAAGGCGTCCCTGAGATTTTGATGGGTTTTGGATCCCTTGAGTTCAGGCATGCTTGCTCCCCTCTGTTTCCCTGGTCCCGTTTCCCGGTTTCCGTTGCCACGTGATTGGACGGAATTGGAACCGGTGCCGACTGTCGCGGGATATTGGCGGACCGCTGGGCTCCGGTCAATTCCCTGCGGTTCGAACCTGGCCGAAGGCTGACCTCGCGGGTGTCGGCCGGTGTGGTGTTGCGCGAGGCAGCCGCTATCCGACGGCTTCGCGCGTCTTTCCGAGCCGTTCCAATGTGCGCCCGGCCGCCGCGCGGAGATCGAGGTCGGGGTCCGCTTCGGCGATTTCCCTGAGCGTTGCAATCGAAGCTTTCGGCAGCTCGTCGGGGTGTTCGCGAGCGAGAGCGCCCAGCGAATACGCGGCCATCTTGCGATTCGTGGCATCGCTCGGATCCGTGATGACTTCCATCAGTCGATCGAAGACTTCACGCGACGGATCGGTCAGTCCCGCGAGCGCGGTCAGCGCCGCGCGACGGACGGATCGATCGGGATCGCGGGTGCCTTCGAGGAGTGCGCGTGTGGATTCGGGGCGCTCGGGTCCGAGTTCGCGAACGCAATGCGTCGCCATACGGCGAACGTCGGCTGACTCACCGCCGGTTACCAGGCCGACCACCAGCGGCAGGACCTCCGGATTGACGCGCCCCGCATCGACCAGCAGTCGCGCAGCCATCCAGCGCACATCCCCCTCGCGGCTCGCCAGCGCTTCGACGATCGGAGGCAGCAGTCTCGGAGTTGGGGGTTCGATGCGAGCGCTCGTCAGGGCCGCGTACCAACGGCGCGATGCATCGTGGCTTCGAAGTGCGCGGCGGACAACCGCTTCTACCCCGTCGATCTCTCGAGCGAGGCGCGCGAGTGCATCCGAAGCTGCCAGGGCGACCGCCTTGGCGGGGTCACCGAGCGCTTCTCCGAGTGCGTCGATCAAAAGGATCGCCGACGGGTCTTTGACGGCATCGCGACAGGCCGAGACGCGCTCGTCCGGCTTGGCGCTTCGCAGCCGTTCGAGAAGCGGGTGGCTCACGCGAGTTTCCAGCGCACCGGCGCGACATCGCGGTCCGTCGCTGTCGTGACGCGTCCCTCGTTTTCGAGTTTTCGCAAGTGAGAGCCGACCGATTCGCCCGCGGCCTGGTGGAGGGAATCTGGATAATTGGCATAGATGCGCGCGACGAGCTCGGAGATCGCGAGTGGGCCCTCGCCGAGCGCCGTGAGGATCTGGTCTTCGCGCTTCTGGCGATGCGCGATGTATTCGCGAATCTTACCCTCGCCGTCTCGGATCAGCGGCCCGTGCGCGGGATAGATGACAGCTGGTTTTTGCGCGAGTAATCGATCGAGCGTGTTCAGGTACTGGAGTAGGTCGCCCCCCTGGCTGGGAATCACCGTCGTCCCGGCGCCGAGGACATTGTCGCCCGAAAAGAGGGAGCCCTCCTCTTCGAGTACGAAGCAGAGATGGTCTTCGGCATGTCCGGGCGTGTGGATGGCGCGCAGCGTCGCACCTTCAGTGCGCAATACCGATCCCTCTCCGATGGGTGTGATTACCAGCCCATGGCGATCGTCGAATCCGGCCCAGGGTCGTTTCGAGATCCTCATCGCGCCAAAGCGTTCGATCACGGATCTGGCGCCGCCGATGTGATCCTCGTGGCCGTGGGTGAGAACGATCTCCTGGATGCCTTCACAGCCCGCCTGCTCGAGTGCTGTATCGAGGATTGGCAGGTAGGCGTCGCGACCTTGTCCGGTGTCAAGCAGAATCCTGCGCTTTCCCGTTCCGATGAGATAGGTGTTGGTTCCCGGGCCCGTGAAGACGCCGGGATTCTGGCCGAGCGCGACAACGACGCGATCTGACCAGCGATCCACATCGGGGAGCCGAAGATCGATCATCGTCTGCGGCGTTTGAGACAGTTTATTCTCCGGCGATCGTCATCTTGGAGATTCGCAGCGAGGGCGAGGCGGTACTGCCGAGCCAGAGCAGGTCCGACCCGATGGCGTCGACATCCATGAGCATTTCGGAGAGATTGCCTGCGATCGTGATTTCTTCCACGGGACCGACGATTTCGCCGGCTTCGATCCAGAGGCCCGCCGCTCCGCGCGAGTAGTCACCGGTAACCGGATTGAATCCCATCCCGATCAACTCCGTGACGAGAAGTCCTCGCTCCGTGCTCGCGATGATCTCGTCGAGAGATTGTTGGCCGGGTTCGAGCCATAGGTTGGTCGAACCAGCGGTCGGCGGGCTGCCGGCCCCACGCGCCGCGTTGCCCGTGGACTTCATTTCGAGTTTTCGCGCCGAATAACTGTCGAGCAGGTAGCTCGAGAGTCGCCCGCGGTCGATGACGACGGTTCGGCGCGTCGGCAATCCCTCTCCGTCGAAGGGCTTGCTCCCGAGTCCGCCCGGGCGGGTTCCGTCATCGATCACGGTGATCGAAGCTGTGGCGATCGTTTCGCCGAGTTTGTCGGCCAGGTAACTGGTCTTGCGGTACACCGCGTAGCCGTTGACGCAGCTGATCAGGTGGCTCAGCAAGCTCGGCGCCGTCAGCGGGTCGAAAATCACGGCTGCCTCTGAGGTCTGGATGCGCTTCGCGCCGAGTCGACGCAGGACGCGCTCGGCGGCCCGGCGACCGACCGAGTCGGGCTGTTCGAGGTCTGACAAGCGTCGCGCGACCGTATACCAGTAGTCGCGCTGAAGTCCGCCATTGCTCCTGGCGACGGGTTCGGAGAAGAGCGAGTGTGAGGCCGTGTCGTATTCGCCGAAGAAGCCCGCCGAGTTTCCGTAGGCGACGTGCGAGAAGTTCGACCCAATCTGGGAGCCCTCGGAGTTCTCGATTCGAGGATCGGCGCCTCGGGCCGCGGCCTCCGCGGCGCGGGCGTCCTGGATTCGCATCTCTACATCGACGTCGCGATCAGCCGGATCGAACAAGGCGAGGTCGGGGATCTCAGCGGCGAACGGTTCGTCGGGAAGACCGGCGGTCGGGTCCGCTGCGGTGGCTCGGGCGAGGGTGACGGTTTCAGCCGCCATGCGGTCGACGGCCTCGGGCGACAGATCGCTCGTCGAGGTGTTCGCTGAACGGGTCCCCTGTTCGCTGGCCACCAGTGCGCGAATCCCGAGGGTCCGTTGCCGGGCCTGGGTGACGAAGTCGATCTCCGCGGCGCGAACACGCGCTTCCAGGCTGTCGCTCTCGATCAAGATCGCGTCGACAGCGCTCGCTCCGGCGCGTCGCGCGCGGTCGATGGCTCGCTCAACGGTGGCGCGCGGTGTTTCGACGCTCAACTGGCGGTCCCTCCCACGGTAATCCCGTCGAGCCGGATCGTCGGCAAGCCCACGCCAACGGGGACGCTCTGGCCATCCTTGCCGCAGGTTCCGACCCCCCGGTCGAGTTCGAGGTCGCTTCCGATGCGCGAAACCCGGGTCAACACGTCGGGCCCGTTTCCGATCAGGGTCGCGCCCTTGAGCGGCGCGCCAATACGACCGTTTTCGATCTCGTAGGCCTCGCTGACGGAGAAGACGAATTTGCCGCTCGTGATGTCCACCTGGCCGCCCGCGAAGGAGACCGCGTAGATGCCGGATTGCACGGAGCGCAGGATATCCTCGGGGTCGTCGTTTCCGGCGAGCATGAAGGTGTTGGTCATGCGCGGCATCGGGATGTGGGCGTAGCTTTCCCGGCGCCCGTTGCCAGTCGGTTCCATTCCCATCAAGCGCGCGTTGAGCCGATCCTGGAGGTAGCCACACAGGATCCCGTTCTCGATCAGAACCGTTCGTTGGGTCGGCGTTCCCTCGTCGTCGATGTTGAGCGAACCGCGCCGTTCCTCCAGGGTTCCGTCGTCGACCACGGTCACCCCCTCGCTTGCGACGCGTTCCCCGATGCGGCCGGTGAAAGCCGATGTCTTCTTGCGATTGAAGTCCCCCTCGAGGCCGTGACCGATTGCCTCGTGGAGCAGGATGCCGGGCCAGCCGGGGCCCAGCACGACGTCCATGGTGCCGGCCGGGCAGGGTTTTGCGTCGAGACTCAGCATTGCGACTCGAACGGATTCGTCGACGAGCTCGCGCCAGGTCGCCGTTTCGAGCAGCCGGGAAAAATCGTAGCGCCCTCCCATCCCCTGATAGCCGATTTCGCGCCGGCCGCCCGCGCCCTCGGCGATGATCTGCACGTTCAATCGGACCAGTGGGCGGACGTCTGCGCTGAGACTGCCGTCGCTCCCTGCGATCAATACGTTCTGGTGTTGGGTAACGATGCTCGCCATGACCTGTTTGACGCGCGGATCGCGTCCGCGCGCGTAGATGTCGATTGCTTCGAGAAGTTCGACTTTTTGGGAGATCGGAACCTCGGTGGGAGGGAGTTCGACCGGATACAGATTGCTGGTGTTCGCGCCAGTTCCCTGCACGGCGACGGCATGGGCTTTGCTCGGGCTCTCGGAGATCGCACGCGCAGTGGCCGCAGCGAGTTCCAGGTTCTCGACCGTCACCTCGTCCGAATGCGCGTATCCCTGGCGTTCAGCGACCTGGGTCCGCACGCCGACGCCCTGCACGAGGTGGCGGCTCCCGCTCTTGACGATGCCCTCCTCGAGGGCGACCGAGTCTCGAACCGTGTACTCGAAGTAGAGGTCCGCATAGTCGACCTCGCGCTCCAGGGCCGCATCGAGCGCACGGGTCAGGCTGCGATCGTCCATCCCGTAGCGGTCCCGGAAAAACGAAACGGCGATCTCGCCGCCCTGGTTACTCGCCATGGTTCGATCCTCCCCGCCGCTTGCCGGGGTGATCCGGAAGCGCCGCCAACTGATCTAGAAGTCCATCGAGCTTAGCAAGGGACTTCACATCGATCGCCCGAAGCCCTGCTGCACGGGCTCCCTGGATATCCAGCTCTTCGTCATCACCCACGACGACCGCTCGCGAGGCGGGTACCTCGAGCCGCTCGAGTGCGCGATGGAAAATCGCGGCGTTGGGTTTTGCGGCGCCGACATCGGAGCAGAGGACGACGGCATCGAACAGCCCCGCCAACCCGAGCCCCTGAAGGATGTTCGGAAGCCGCCGGTCGAAATTCGAAACGATCGCGGTGGCCCAGCGAAGCGTTCGAAGCCTCAACAGCAGACCCCGCGCGCCAGGGACTTCGCGCCAGGTTTGCGGTTGGCCCATCACGCCGAAGAGGTCCTCGAAGAATCCGTCGAAATCGGGGAAATGGGCGGCCGGATCGGCCGCTCGAAAGGTGTTCGAAACGACTCGGCGCCACCAGGTCTTTTCGAGCCGGGAAATTTCTTCGATCGGAGCGCCCGGGAATAGCATCGCAGGAGCCGCCGTCAACGCGGCGCGAAAGGCGGCTTCTAGCCGGTCCGGCGGAAGGGCCACCCCGTGTTTGCGAGCGACACGCGCGTAGGTTTCACCCACGGGCTCGCGCAGTTCGATCAGCGTTCCGGCGGCATCAAATAGCACGGCACCGCGGTGCTCCAATGGTCAGCTCGGGCGTCGACCGGAGGCGATGAAGGTCGCCGGCAGATCCCGGCTCGATGCGAGGCCTTCGTGCTCTTCCAGCCGAAAATCGATCAGACCGGTGGCGAGGAACCAGCCCGCGACTTCCTCTGCCGAAAATCCGAGCCAGCTGACACCGAGTTCTTCGCGCATCCATTCGTGTTGATGGGGTACGAAGTCCACGGCGACAACGGTGCCTCCTGGCTTCACCACCCGCGCCATCTCGGCGATCGCGTCTGAGGGGGAGGGGAGATAGTGCAGCACCATGTGCGCGAGTGCGGCGTCGGTCTCGCCGTCGGACAGTGGCAACGCGCTCGCCTCGCCGTGCCGGAATTCGATCTGGAGGTCGGGTTCGGCTGCAGCCTTGCTGCGCGCGGCGTCGATCATACGCGGCGAGTGGTCGACCGCTACCACCCGCACCCCGAGGCGCGCGAGTTCGATCGCGAGGATGCCCGTACCCGTGCCGATGTCTGCGACGACCAGATTCGGGCCGAGCAGCCGCGAAACCGCGCGGGCGCGCAGTGCATCATCGTTGAAGACCTTGCGAAGTGCGTCCCACTCCGGACCGACCGACTCGAAGAAGCTACGGGTACGCTCGGAGCGCGACTCCATCACGCGCGCGAGTGCCGCGGCGTCGCGCTCCGCGGTCGCGTCGCCGCGCAGGTTTTCGATGACCAATGCCCAGGTATCCCGCCACGGTGCTTCCCGCGGCGGGACAAACCGGTAGAAGACAAAGGTTCCGTCGCGGCGGTCCGCGAGAAGCCCCGCTTCGCGCAAGATTGCGAGGTGCCTCGAAACCCGGGACTGCGCCATGCCGAGGACTTCCATGATTTCCTGGACGGCGAGCTCTTCGCGCTCGAGCAACGCGAGAATGCGGATGCGGGTCGGGTCCGAGAAGGTCCGAAAGACGCGCTGTAACGGGTCGGCCTTCATGGCCCTCACATCCGCCGGTCGATCCCGGTGATCGCCCTGATTGGGCTCGAATACACGGGGTCTAGCGAATTTTCGGTTTCGCGACCGTTCCGGATATTTTTGCGACCGCATCGCCCCCCGGATTGACCTTCACGCCAGCGGCTGACACGGCAAGGGACAGGCTGGGTTTGATGTCGAGTTGGAACTCGAAACCGATCGGTGCCTGATCCAAGCGTTCGGCGCGGCCAATCTTACCGCTGCCCGAGCCAGAGGCGACCGGGCCTTCGAAGCTCAGCGAGGTGACCTTCGCGTAGGCGTCTCCTCCTAGGTTGATCGCACCCGTGAGACTTTCGAACGGTAGCGGGACGGCAAGACCCGGCAGGGAAATCGAACCGTCTCGGATCTGGAATTCGACCCAGCCTTCGAGTCCGAGCTCGCCCACCGAAACGTCGAGCGTCGCCTCGAGGATTCCCTCGAGGCCCCCGATCGGGATCCAGTCCGCAATCGGGGGTAGCTCCGGTCGGGCGTCTCGAATGGTTCCAACCCAGGAAGCGACACCGTTCCAGCGGAGCGTACCGTCCGCTCTTCCGGACGGGCTCTCCAATTCCACGTGGAGGGCCGGCTCACCCGTGAGCCAGGACAGCGACCA
This sequence comes from Myxococcales bacterium, assembly GCA_022561775.1. Taxonomy (GTDB): domain Bacteria; phylum Myxococcota_A; class UBA9160; order UBA9160; family SMWR01; genus JACZVU01. The sequence continues at coordinate 37,527 of JADFQO010000019.1, forward strand.
TGCGGGTCGGACGAGCGCGCGATCGATCTGCAGCGGCAATCGATTCGGGAACTGTGCCCGCAGCTGGGTGCTTTCGAGCGCGGGGCCGGCGAGCTGCAGGACTGGGCCGACATCTCCAATCGCCAGGTGGATTCCGTGGGATTGCTCGATCCGGTTCGCAATCAATTCGCCGAGCTTGTCGTAGGGAAAACCGCGAATCAAAAAGAACGCGATCAGCAGCACGCCGACAAAGGGAACCCCGATGGCAATCAGCGGGCGCGGCAGCGCTTCGCCGGTCTGGTGGCGGGTGGCTGTGGCCACGCTAGATCGGCTCGAAGGTAGAAACCGTAAAGGTCACGTCGAGGAAGCCGGGTTTGTCCTTGCGTGTACGCATGCGCAGACTCTTCACGGAAAGTACCTGGTCCGAGGACTCGATCTGGTGGAGATAGCTCACCGTCTGTTGGAGTGTGACTTGCTTGAGCGCCACCTCGACCTTGGTTTCCCGATAGAGATCGTTGGAAGGCGTGGCCTGCGGTTCCATCGATTCGACCGTGGCCTTCGAGGCCTGCGCGAGAGATTCGAGGGTGGTGCGCAAATTGCCTCGTGTGCTGCTCTGGATCCGTTGTTCGACCGAGGTCAGCCGCTCGTTTACGTCGTCGAATTCCCTGCGCAGGCGAGACATGACCTTCAGCTGTTGCTCGGCCTGGGTGAGTCGACGTTGAGCGTCGCTGCGAAGTCCGAGCGACGCTTGAATCACGCCAAAATAGACCACGAGCGCGATGAACAGAGCGCCCACGATCGAAACCAGGATGCGTTCGCGCTCGGAAAGATCATCGAATGCAGCGCGCAATCGGCTCCACAACTTCTTCATACCGAACCCTCGCGGGGCGCCAGATTGATCGTGACGTCGAATCGCTTGCCGCCGCTCTTCGGGTCCGATTCGATCGACCCGATTCGCGCTTGCGCGAAAGGCGGAAACTTTGCGAGTTCTGCGCCCAGGCGATCGGCGGATTCGAAGCTCTGGGAGTGGACCCGCATGCGAATGATCTGCCGGTCGATGCTGAGTTCATCGAAGACGACATCCAGTTCCTTGGGGACGAGCTTCGAAATCTCGGTCAGCAGGTCGAGCGCGGAGAGGTTCCCGCGATAGACACCGAGAAATTCGGCGCGGCTAGTGGCGGATGTGATTTCTTCGCGCAACGCGGCCAGTGGGTTTCGGGGCGGCGCCTGACCGGGAAAGGCCTCTGTGTAGAGCTGCTCGATCTGCTGTTCCATTTGCCGTGCTCGGCGGCTTTCAAGGGCGGTGGCGGTTCCAATGTTCACGAGAGCCAAGATCACAGCGGAAACCGCCAGGGCGAGCGGCCAGGCGAGTTCGCGTCGGTAGCGGCCGAGGTCGAGTCGGACGGCGAATTCATCCTGGCGGAAGTCCATGCGGGTCTTGGACTGGGCGGTGCCCCGCATCGCCAGCGCGATCGCGGGCGCAAAGACGGTCGCATCGGTATCGGTGGTCAGGGCTTTTCCCCAGTCCTGCATCGGAGCGCCCAGCCGCTTTGTGCTGAACCCGGTCGCGGCCGCTAGATATTCGTCGAGACGATCGAGCCGCGCGGTTCCGCCGAAGAGGGTGAGTTCCTTGACCGGCCCCGACTCGAGTGCCGCAATCTGGGACTCGAGCGAGCCCAGGGTTCGGATGATCTCACGCGCAATGCGGTCGAGAGTGGCACGGGTGGCGGGCAGGGTTTCAGTCACACTCGCGCCAATCACGCCGTCTTCGCATTTTGCGCGCTCTGCGTCAGCGGCGCTGAGCGCGCGATCGCGGGCGAGCGCTTCGGTCAGCGCGGCACCGGCGATCGGAAAGGTTCGCGCCGACACCGGGCGTCCGTCCGCAATCAGACAGCAGGTGGTCTTGCGGTGGCCCAGATCGATCAGCAGGCGGGTTCCATCCAGATCGAAAAGAGTGCTCAAGTGACAGAGAATCAACCCTTCGGCCTCGAGGGTCCGGGGCTCGCTGTGTGCCTCGCGAAGAGTCCCGAGCAGTTCGGATACGTCGGCACGGGTGGCCACCGTCGCCGCGACGTCTGCGCGGTTTCGATCGCCTCCCACGATCTCCCAGTCGACCAGCACGTCTTCGAGATCGAATAGAGAGTCGGCGTCCACCTCGAAGGGAACGACCTGGGTGAGCCTCTTGCGGTCTCGAAACGGAAAGCTCAAGCGCCGGGTGGACAGTCGATCGCCGGCCAGCGCGCAGACCGTGTGGTCGGTGGAAAGCTGGTGCATGTGGACGAAGTGCTGAACGAGTTCTGCGAGCGGGGCGTCGCTGTTCGAACGCGGCAGGATCCGCATCGCGATGGCCTCGAAGCCGCGCAGTGTCTGCCGGAATTCCACGGCCTTGAGGCTGTGGCTCCCGATGTCCAGTCCGAGAATGTTGCTCAGGAGCGCCATCGGTGTCCCCCGATCACCGGACTTGCCAGGATAGCATCAGCGGTGGATCCACACTGCGATTGACGACCGCTTCGATGCTCCGCCTGATATCGCCCACCTGGGCATTGGCCACGATCGTGAAGACGCTGGCCGTATAGGTCGGAGGCGGAAAAATCGGATTCTGCACGATGTTCCTTATCGGTGTGCAGCCCTCGAGCGAAAGAGATTCACCGCAAATGAGTCCGCCCTCTTGGCGTATCTCCAGGATCCGCTTGACGTCATCCTCCTTGGCGAGCCGGTAGTCGGAGCTCTCGTAATTGGAGTAGATCAGGGAAAGTACGTGGGCCGGCGCGGTGTTGAGATTGATCCCCCCACCCCCTGCGAAGGGTGCCACGGTGATATAGGGCCGCAGCGCCTCCACGAGCTGGTGGTCGAAGCCCTCGATCAGGAAGAGATCATCGACGCTCATCAGGGGCCCGTTTGCAGCCCTGTAGGGCGGTTGCTGGAGCTGATAGTAGCTGTCCTCCAGGCCTCCTTTGCGCCGAGCCCCATCCGCGTCGACCCAGTCCATCAGCGCTTCGGCGAGTTCGCCCTTGTCGTAGAGCTCCTTTTCACCGGGTGGAATTTTCATTTCATCGATGACCTTTTTGAAAAACGCGTTCAGAAAGGACTCGGTTTCGGTGTAGGGGGCTCCTCCTTCCGCGTAGTCGAAGATCGAGTTGAGGTTGAACAGCATCCCCGAATCTTCGATCCGGATCTTCAGGATGGCCCGGTCGCCTCCGGGGATCTCGACCCTCGCGAGCTGGGACCAGGCGTCTTGGTGGCTGTCGATGGCCTGTTGAGTGGCCTCTTCCTGAATCCGGTCCATGATCAGGACGGATTTTCCGAGCCGAATTCCGCTGCGGGCAAGGGCCTCCGCGCGGGCTGCAGCATCGCGGTTGCGCGCGACGCTCGCGTCGATGAGGGTCCGCCGCGTGAAGGTCGCAATCGAACTGGTGAGCAGCAGTGCAAAAAACAGCACGATGAGGAGCACGACGCCTTGTTGGCGGGTGGAACGCTTCAACGGCATTTGGGATTCACGATCGACTTGCATTCTTCGGGCATGGCCCGGTAGTCCTCCAGTGTGAACGCCATGTCGGGATGGGATTTCGCGAGGCCAACACAGATTTTCGCGTTGCTGCTGGCCGAGTCGGGCACGCTGCGCGGAAAACAGTCGGCATTCGTCAGCTTCCCTCTCTGCCCGCCGTCGCCCCTCGGGCCGTCGTCGCCTCCGTCATCTCCCTCCTCGGAAGCCTCGCCTTCGCCACTTCCGAAAATCGGGTTGTTCGGATCCGCGAGCGCCGCGAGATCCAGCGGGCGAACCGGGATCAAGACCCTCCTTCGGTAAATCGGCGGTTCCTCCCCAGCCGGCGTCGGGTCGTCCATCAGGGACAGTCGGATCTCCACTGCCAATGGGAGGGAACTCGAATCGAGGAGCGTCGACGAGTCCCATTCGCTGCGGAGCTCGCCGTCCTCGCCGAGAAAGTTGAATCCGAAATAGTGGAGGCCCTCGGCGAGCAGGAACGATCCGTCGTCGTCCTGCCTCGGGAAGCCTTTGTCGAGGCTTTCGGGAAGGCGGGGCGACGTCCATCGATACAGCGAGATCGAATCGTCCGGGCCCGATTCCACCATGTAGGCGACGGTGGCGAGGTTCGTCTCGGCAGCGCCCGTTCGCGTCGGGTCGTGGTTTCGGGTGATGAATTTGAGCCGTTCGGACGCATCGCCACCGAGCCGGGTCTCGCCCAGGAAGATCCACGGGAATGCGAAGGGATCCATCTCTGGCGGTTTCACCAGGAGAAACGCGCCCTCGATATCGCGAGCGACGCGATCGAGGATCGCGCTCGCGCGCCGAATGCCACGGGTGTGGTTCGACGCGCGGGTGCTGGCGCGAGCGAGGTCGGTATAGAAGTTGAGCGCGACGAAGAAGACGACGCTGATCAGCGCGACGACGCCCATCACTTCGATCAGCGTGAACCCTCCCCGTTTGCGCGGTCGGCCGCTCACGGTTGCTCGGTCCCAACGGCGCGCTCGCCTAGTACGCTCTCGGCCGCGAGCTTGGCGGCCGCATCCTCGTCGACCGCGAAGATGGTGCGCGTCACCGAACGCTCGTTGCCAGCTTCGAACCACGAAACCCAGAGCTCCACTTGAAGAAACGGCGTTGCGCCGGCGTTCGCCGCCCCGCTCTGTCCAGCTGGAATTGGCGTTCGTGGTCCGGCCGGACTCGAGCCCTGTTCTTGCTCTGAAGGGCTCTCGAAGATCGCGATCTGGACGGGTCTGACCTCCCACGTCACGGTGAATCCGTCCTCTTCTTCGGAGCGGGTGATTCCGATCTCGGGGGCCGCACCCGTTTCGAGTTCCAACTCGAACTCGCTGAGTTGCCAGTCCGCGAGCAACGAAGCCTCCAGCATGCGCCGGCTCTCGCCCTCGGAGCGCAACCCCCGAATCGCGACGGTCGCCAGCGTGGTGTAGAGGATCGCGAGGATCGCAACCGCACCGAGTACTTCGATGAGCGTGAAGCCGCCGTCAGAAATCCTCATCGAGAATCCGCACCGTCTCGGCCAGGGGCAGGATCTCCAGCGCAAGTTCGCCACCACCGGGCTCGTTGAGCACGAGCATCGTGTACGAAGACGTTCCATCGCCCTCGAAGGTGATGAACGCTTCGCCGAAGTCGACGTCGCTAGTGGGTGTCTCGATCCACGCAAATTCGACGCCCCTGCCGAGAGTTTCGAGACGGCCGAGAGGCCCTGGCACAGCTTCAAAATTTCGCTCCGTTGCTGGCGGTGGCGCGAGGGAGAGCGGTGCGTTGATGCCGGGTTCGGTGGCTGGCTTTGCTGCCCGCGTTGTATTTGTGGAACCCTCTCCCTGCCACTCGAGCTTGTAGGTGCCAGCGTCGAGATCGACCGCCAACCGGTGGGGTATCCCGGTCATCACGGCGCGCTGTCGGCCGAAATCGATCCGTTCGACGATCTGCTCCGCGGATTGCCGCAGCTTGTGCGACTGCAGGGCGCTGAAGTTGGGCAGTGTGAGGCTCATCAGCAGTCCCCCGATGAGCAAGACCGCGAGAATTTCGAGCAGGGTGAACCCCGCCCGATCCCACGCGCGGTGTGCGCCTGCTCTCAGCTGTTCTCTCCGTCGGCGAGCCAATTGCCGATGTCGGCATCGACGCCTTCACCGCCGGGTTCGCCGTCTGACCCGTAGGACCAGAGGTCGAACGAGTGGTCGTTGTTCTGTCCTGGCTGTTCGTACTCATAGGGATTGCCCCAGGGGTCTTCGGGTATGCGTCTTTTCTGGAGGTATCCACCTGGGGGGAAGTTCCTGGCGTCGCTGGGTTCGTTCACCAGCGCATCGAGACCCTGCTCGGTGGTGGGATAGTGGGCGTTGTCCATGCGGTAGAGTTCGAGCACGGATTCGAGGTTCGAGATCTGAACGCTCGCCGCGGTGATGCGGCCCTTGTCGACCTGCGCAAAGATGGAGACACCGACGATCGTGCTGAGCAACCCGATGATCAGCACTACGGCCATGATTTCAATCAGTGTGAAACCCGCGTTCTTGCTTGCTTGAACCAACGGTTCTCGCTCGGCAGTTTCGGGCATCTGTGTTCCTCCAATTCAGGAAATCGAGCTGGTGACCTGAAGCAGCGGTACGAGTGTCGCGAGGATGATGACCACGACGATTCCCACCATCAGCAGAATCAGCAGGGGCTCGAGCAATGCGGTCAATCGAGACATCGTGGTTTCGACTTGTTCTTCGTAGGTATCGGCGATCTTGGAGAGCATCGATTCGAGCTGTCCACTGCGCTCTCCGACTTCGATCATATGGGTCACCATGGGCGGAAACTCGCCGCTGTTTCGCAGCGGAGCCGCCACGCTAGCGCCTTCTGTGATGCTCTCACGAGCAGCGTCGATCGCGTGCCCCAGCACCGTATTGTTTGCGACGTCTTTCGCGGTATCGAGGGCGCGGACGATCGGGAGGCCGCCCGCGAGCAGCGTCGCGAGGGTTCGTGAAAAGCGCGCAATCGCGATGATGCGCACCGTTCGACCGATCACCGGCAGGCGCAGTTGGAGGGAGTCGAAGGTTTCGCGCCCGCGAGGGGTCCCGATGGCGGCGCGCAGACCCATTGCCAAGCACGCGAAGCCGAGTCCGATCGCCCACCACCAATCTCGCGCAAAGTTGGACAGCGCGATGATCCAACGGGTGTAGAAGGGGAGTTCTTGATTGAGGCTGGTCAGCAGCTCGGTAATCTGGGGCAGCACGACGGTCACCAATACGCCCACCACGAGCATCGCAAAGGCGAACATCACGCTGGGATAGATGAGGATTGAACTCACCTTGTTCCGCATTCGAACCTGACTCTCCAGGTAGTCGGCCAACCGCTCGAGCACGGTTTCGAGCGCGCCGCCGGCTTCTCCTGCGCGGACCATGCTGACGTAGAGGTCCGGGAAGACTTCGGTTTGAGCGAGCGCATCGGCAAAATGCGCTCCCTCGTTGACGCGGTCCCGGACTTTCCCCAGTGCGGTGCGCAACCGGAGGTTTTCGGTCTGTTCGGTGAGAGCACTGAGCCCCTCGACGAGCGGGATGCCCGAACTCAACAGCGTTGCGATCTGGCGGGTGGCGATCGCGAGGTCGAGCGGGGGGATCCGCGAAAAACTCGGTAGCTGGAAGCTGCGCCCCGTCGCCGCCTGGACGCTCGAGGTACCTCGTTGTTCGACGAGTTCGGTCGGGTAGACGCCGTCTTTTCGCAGCTTGGTGCGGGCCGATCGCGAGGTTTCGGCGTCGAGAAGTCCGTGGATGGACTTGCCGGCCGCATTGACCCCTTTGAACGCATAAACCGCCACGGAAGCCTCAGATCTGGACTACGTTGCCTTCTTCCTCGGTTGCTCGTAACACTTCTGCACTCGAGGTGATCCCCTGCAAGACCTTGAGTGCGCCATCGCCGCGCAGTGTGCGCATGCCCTTGCGGACCGCGGCCTGCTTGATGGTTTTGGAATCGATGTTCTGGGATACCAGGCCGCGGAGTTCATCGTCAATCAGCATCAGCTCGAAGATCCCGACCCGGCCCCGGTAGCCGGTGAAGTTGCACTCCGCGCAGCCCTTGGCGCGGTAGACCTTCCCTGGGTGCTCCGGTGGACGCACTCCGATCTCCCTGAGTTCCTCGGGCGTGGGCGTGTAGCCTTCCCGGCAGTGTTTGCACAGGACTCGGACGAGCCGTTGCGCGAGGACCGCCACCAGCGATGAGCCCACGAGAAAGGGTTCGACCCCCATGTCCACGAGGCGGGTGATGGCGCTCGGCGCGTCGTTGGTGTGCAGCGTCGAAAAGACGAGGTGGCCGGTCAGGGACGCCTGGATCGCGATCTCCGCGGTCTCGAGATCGCGAATCTCTCCGATCAGGATCACGTTCGGATCCTGGCGCAGGATCGACCGCAATCCGCTCGCAAAGCTAAGCCCGATCTTCGGGTTGATCTCGATCTGCCCGATACCCTTGAGCTGGATCTCGACCGGATCGTCGAGCGTGACGATGTTCTTGTCCGTCGAGTTGATCGACGAGAGGGCGGCGTAGAGGGTGGTCGTCTTGCCGCTGCCGGTCGGTCCAGTGACGAGGATGATCCCGTTCGGGCGGGTGATCAGCTTCTGGATTGCGGCCATTTGCTGCTTGCCAAAGCCGATCCGCTCGAGGTTGGTCATCTCCGTCGTGCGCGGAAGCAGACGCAGAACCACGCGCTCGCCGTGGGTGACCGGCAGGGTCGAGAGCCGCACGTCGTAATCGCGCCCGGCGATCTTGAGTCGAATCCGGCCGTCCTGGGGAAGTCGGCGCTCGGCGATGTTGAGGCCGCCCATGATCTTGATGCGCGAAACGATGCTCGCCTGGAGAGATCGCGGAAGCGGTTTGATGGGCTCGTAGAGTACGTCGTCGATGCGGAAGCGCACGCGCAGCTCGGTCTCGAAGGGCTCGAGGTGGATGTCGCTCGCGCGCTCCTTGACGGCGTGTTGAAGCAGTGAGTTGACCAGCTTGATGATCGGCGAATCATCGGAGGCTTCGAGCAGGTCCTGGGGTTCCTGGCTGATCTCGCTCGCCAGGGTGTCGAGGTCCTCGGCGGCATCCTCGGCGAGCGCATCCGTCTCGGTGGCACCGCGGTCGTAGACCTCGTTGATCGCACCCAGGATCGTACGTTGATTGGCGAGTTCCAGCTGGATTTCCGCGCCTTCGAAGAGCAGGCGAAGGTCGTCGAGGGGTGCGGTGTTCAGGGGATTGGTGACGGCCACGCGGATCGCACCATCGGCTGTTTGCTGAATCGGCAGGATTCCGTGGGTCTTCGCAAAGCCGATCGGCACGCGTTCGATCAGATCCTCGTCGATGTCGCCGGTATCGATGCTGGGAAGGACCGGCAGGCCGAGTTGTTGACTCAGGGCTTCCAGCACCTGGTCAGCGCTCACGTGACCGGATGAAATTAAGTGGTCGGCGAGCCGGCCGCCATTTGCGGCCTGGGTCGCGCGGGCTCCGTCGAGTTGCTCCTCGGTGAGCTTGGTGGTGTCCAGCAGAATCGCACCCAGGTCCTCGCGGGCTCGCTCGGGTTGGGGTGCTTCACTCATGGTTCTTCCGCTTCTCCCTCGAAAACCACGACCACGAACGGCTCGAGGCCGTGAACGTCCCGCATGAATTGGGCGGCGCGCTCAGCTGTGTCGATCGCGGGAAACGGGCCGATCTGCAGCTCGAAGTAGAGCAAGCCGTCGACATCGTTCGAAACCAGCGTGCCATCGTAGCCCTCGTCGATCAGTTCCTGAAGCGCGTCGACGGCTTTGTCGACGTCATTTCCGAGCAGGGCCTGGACCGCGTAGCCGGGCGCGTGTAGGGCGGCGAGCCGTGCAGCCTCCGCCTCTGCGCGCGCGATGATCTGCTCGGCCTCGATTTCGCCGATGCGCTGCTCCGGGTAGCGGGCTTCGTGACCGAGCACGGCGATCCGCACGGGATTGTCGCCGAGGGGTTCGTATGCCTCGCCGGCCGCTGCGGCGGCTTTCTGGCGCTTGCGCTCGGCGGCGCGCTCGCGCTCCGACCACTCGAGGCCCTGTTGCGAAGACCTGGCGAATTCCTCGCGCTTGCGGATCGTCTGGCGTTCGAGGTCCTGCGGCGAGCGGATGATGTGGGGGGTCAGAAACACCAGCAGGTTGATCTTGCGCAGCTCTCGGGTGCTGGATTTGAACGCCCAGCCGAGGATCGGAATATCGCCGAGGTACGGGACCTTGGAAACCGAGTCCTGATACTCGTCGCTCAGCAGGCCGCCGATCACGACGGTCTCGCCGTCGCGGACCACCACGGTGTTTTCGATCACGCGGTTGGTGAGCGGCACGCCGACGTCCTCGGGATTGCCGAGCGCCGCCAGGCCGAACGCAATCGCACTGATCTCCTGGTAGATTTCCAAGCGCAGGCTGTCGCCCTCGGTGATCTGGGGCGTCACGCGCAGCGTGACGCCGATGTCGTGGCGCTCGATGCTCACCGAGGTCGCAGGGATGAAGGAGCCGCCACCGCTCGTCGGGGCTTGAGTGGAAGCGGATTGGACCCGGCTGGTGATGATCGGGATGTTCTGCCCGATGCGGATCTCGGCCTCCTCGTTGTCCATCGTGAGGATGTGCGGGGCCGCGATGATGTTGGTGCCGCTGTCGCCCGCGGCCGCGCGGATGATCGCGTCGATCACGGTGCCGTTACCGATGACATTTCCATCTGGGTCACGCTCGATCGTGTCGCGAAGGAATCGCTGGACGAGCGGCGCCCCGCCCGCGATGGCGGCTCCGATGGGTCCACCCATCAGAAATCCCTCGGCGGCCGGCGCGATCACGGTGGTCAACTCCGTGTTGCCATTGATGAAGCGAAACAAACCGCTGAAGCCGAGATTTTCGGAATCCGTGATGTCGACCTCCATGATCAGCGCCTCGACCAGCACCTGCGGGCGCTCGACGTCGAGTTTGGCGATCACTTCGGAGAGCGTCTCGAAGCCCTCGCGGCTGGCTTGGATCACCAGCGAGTTGGTGGCGGGATCCGCGGTGATCTTGACGCCCTCCGCGAGGCCCGCGACGACCGCGCGCAGCGCCGTGGCGCCCTGGCCGCCAGCGGCCAGGGCGCTGGGCGAGCCCAGCGTGCCGCTGACCAGCGACGAGAGCGTGAGCGCGAGTTCCTCCGCATCCGCGTGCTGGAGGTAGTAGACGTGAATCCGGCCGCCGCCGCTGACCGGGATGTCCAGTCGGTCGATGAGCTTGCGCACCTCCTGCATCCGGGCACGGGGTGCCAGCGCGATCACGGAGTTGGTGCGCTCGTCGGTAATGAGTCGAACCTTGTCGCGACCGAGCGCGCCGCCGCCCGATCTATCCGAGCTCTTGCTGCTCGACGAACTCCGGGTGGTTCGCCGGCTCGAACTGCTTCGGCTCGAGCGGGTTGACGCGACCTCGGCGCCGTAGATTTCGGAGACCTGGTTGGCGAGGATGGACGCGTCCGCGTGTTCGATCTTGAAGACGGCGAGTTCGTCCTGATAGGTCTCTACGTCGATGGCCTCCATGATCGCCATGAGGCGGCGGATGTTCGTGGCGGCTTCGGTCAGGATGACCATGTTGGTCGGCGCGTAGGCCTCGATGCTGCCGTCCTTCGAGACCAGCGGTTTCAGCGTGTTGGTGATCGAGTCGGCGTCGATGTAGCGGAGCGGGATCAACCGCGTCACGAAGCGGTCGGTGTTCGGGGGCGCCAAGGCGCTCTTTGCCGTCTCGATATTGCTCTGCTTGGCGTCTCGCACGGGAATGATCTTCAAAGCCCCGCCCGGGGTTTCGACGGTCGTAAAACCCTTGACCTGGAGGACGGACTCGAAGACCGCGTAGGCCTGCTCCTTGGTGATCCGGGTGGGCGACTTGATGGTGACCTTGCCCCGCACGCGTTCGTCGTAGATGAAATTCCGGTTGGTCATCTTCGAGATCGCGTCGATGATCGTGGTGATTTCCGCGTTGTTGAAGTCGAGCTGGACGAGGTCGTCCCCTTCGATCGCTTTGGATCGATCCAGTTCGTCCGCGAACCCCGTCCCCGAACCGAGACCCAGCAGCGCGATGCTCAACAGTGCCGCTGCGAGCACTCCAGCGCGCCAGGTCGTCGCGTTCGAACGCCTGTTCATTTCGGCCCTCGCATGGGCTTTCGATCCCTCATCGAGGCGGGGTGATCACTCGGTGGTGAGTCTTTCCGTTCGGGTCCACGGTGACGATTTCCACCTCCTCCGGATCGGTCAGCGCGGACAGAATCTTAGTGCTGGGCCCCATGTCGCTGACGGGAACTCCGCCGATTTCGGTGATCACCTCGCCGTTTTGGATCCCGATCTCTTCGAAGATGCTTCCCGCCTGGATGGCGCTGAGCTGGAGGCCCGTGACCCGCCCTTCCGGGTCGATCTCGGGCACGATTCTCGCCTGGGAATAGAGGCTGGAGGTATCTAGCGCCGCCGATTCGGTTCTCTTGGCCGTCGGCTTGCGCGCCGTTCGGGTACTCTTGCGCTTCGCCGCTCGGGCGGTCGTCGCTCGGGTGGACGGCTTTTTGCGCTTTGAGCTCGCCACCGACGTGCCCGCCGGATCGTCGTCGTCGAGGCTCAGCGACCGGCGGCTGCCGTTTTCGAGCAAAACGACTCGCCGACGTTCGATTCCGACGATGGCCGCGTTCTGGATCTGATCGCCCACGCGAACCGCCGAGATCACCCCCTTGCCGATTTCCTCTACCGAGGCCCAGGAGAGCGCGGGGTCGGCTGCAGCGATGGTTCCCCACAATTTCAGCGGCAGCTCGGTTTCCTTGAGTTCTTCGTCGGTAGGTGCGGGTGGGCTGGCCGGTCCCGAGAGTCTGGCGGAGTGAAAAAGGTTGCGTCGGGTGATCTGTTGGCGGTCGTTCCAGGTGCGGCTCTGGGGGCCACTGCGCGGCCCCGATTCGACCGCTCGCTCTGGCGACTGGCTGAGCAGCGCGGCGATGATGGCGTTTGCGGTATTGGCCAGCAAGAAGCAGCAGAGCGTGAAGAGCGCAGCATTGGCGAGCCAGCCCAGGTATCGGACCATGAAGTGTTCGCCCCCTTCAACCAGTATACCCGGCGCCCCGGCGGCTTGCAGTGCTTCCTTCGCGATTTCAGGCAGTTACAAGACCGTATGCCCTATCGGCAGATCGACATCCGAGCCTTTGGGACACCGTCCGGAGCCCGGCCGTTCGCTCAGGGGTCGGTGCGAACGATCCCCAGCGCGCGGTGCGCCGGCAGCGCTGAAATCGCGTCTTTGCCCTCCGCCCGCCATTGACAACCGGGGCCGCGGGCCAAACTTTGATGGCCACTGCGCCAAGACTCGGGCAAATCGGGGGAGGTAGGGTTCAAACATGGCAGAAACCGGCAAGATCATTGGAATCGATCTGGGAACCACCAATTCGGCGGTGGCGGTCATGGAGGGCGGTCAGGCCACCATCGTCACCAACGACGAGGGCGGACGCACCACGCCCTCCGTGGTGGCCTTCACCGAAGAGGGCGAACGACTCGTCGGTTCCATCGCCCGACGCCAGTCGGTTACGAACCCAGAGGGGACCATCTACTCCATCAAGCGATTCATGGGCCGGCGACTCAGCGAAGTACCCGAGGAGATCAGCTTCGTCCCCTTCGATGTCGTCGAAGGCAAAGAGGGAACCGCCGAGGTCAAGGTCGCCGGCGCCAGTTATTCTCCGCCGGAAATTTCCGCGATGATCCTCCAGAAGCTGAAGGCGGCCGCGGAATCCCAGCTCGGCGGCGAAGTGAGCGCCGCCGTCATCACCGTCCCCGCTTATTTCAACGACGCCCAGCGACAGGCGACGAAGGATGCCGGCCAGATCGCGGGCCTCGACGTCAAGCGGATCATCAACGAGCCGACGGCCGCCGCGCTCGCCTACGGATTGGACAAGAAGGAAGACGAGAAGATCGCCGTCTACGATTTCGGTGGTGGCACGTTCGACATCTCGATTCTCGAAGTCGGCGAGAATGTCGTCGAGGTCAAGGCGACCAACGGGAATACCCACCTGGGTGGCGACAACCTCGACCAGCGCGTGATCGACTATCTGATCGCTGAATTCAAGAAGGATCAGGGACTCGACCTCTCCAAGGATTCGATGGCGGTGCAGCGCCTGCGCGAGGCTGCGGAAAAGGCGAAACACGAACTCTCGACCGCGCAGAGCACGGATATCAACCTCCCGTACATCACCGCTGACCAGACCGGCCCCAGGCACCTCACGCTCAAGCTCACGCGTGCGAAGTTCGAGCAACTGATCGAAGACCTGGTGGAGAAGACCTTGGAACCCTGTCGCCAGGCGCTCGCGGACTCGGGGTTTTCGACCTCAGAGATCGACGAAGTCATTCTGGTCGGTGGATCGACGCGAATTCCGCTGGTCCAGCAGAAGGTGACGGATCTCTTTGGACGCGAGCCCAATCGGACCGTCAATCCAGACGAAGTCGTCGCGATCGGCGCCGCCATCCAGGGTGGCGTGCTCGCGGGGGACGTGAAGGATGTCCTGCTGCTCGACGTGACGCCGCTTTCGCTCGGTATCGAGACACTCGGGCAGGTCATTACCAAGCTGATCGAAAAGAATACGACGATCCCGACACGGCGGTCCCAGATCTTCTCGACCGCGTCGGACAATCAGCCCCAGGTGGAGATTCACGTGTTGCAGGGCGAGCGAGAAATGGCCTCGGGCAATCGAACCATCGGCCGTTTCATCCTCGACGGGATTCCACCCGCCCCGCGCGGTGTTCCCCAGATCGAGGTGGCGTTCGACATCGACGCGAACGGCATCCTGTCGGTATCCGCCAAGGACAAGGCGACCAGCAAGGAGCAGTCGATCCGCATCGAAGGCAGCGGCGGTCTCGCAAAAGAAGAGATCGATCGGATGGTTCGCGAGGCGGAGTTGCACGCGAGTGAGGACCACGCCCAGCGCGAGAAGGTCGAGAAGCACAACGGTCTCGATTCCATCATCTACCAGGGCGAGAAGCTGCTGCAGGAGAATGAGGAGAAACTTTCCGATGCCGATTCGGTCGCCCTGAAGGGCGCCCTCGAAGAGGCCAAGAAGGACCTGGAGAGCGACGACCAGGCCCGCTTCGACGCGGGACGACAGCGCGTCGAGCAGGAGCTTCACAAGCTCGCCGAGGTACTCTACAAGACCGAGGCGGCACAGGGCTCGGCTGCTGCTTCCGAACCGGGCGCCGACTCCGCGGGTTCCGCGGCCGACGACGATGTCGTGGACGCCGAGTACACCGAGGAAAGGGGAGACAGCTGAGAGGCTCCCGTCCGTGAGCGATAGAAATCAGGATTCGCTATTCGAGCACTTCGGCGAATTCGGTGATCGCCTCCGCGGCGATAGCTGGCAGCCGGACGTCGACATCTTCGAGACCGAGACCGCCCTCGTGGTTCGCGTGGAAATCGCAGGCGTTCGCAGCCAGGATCTAACCGTCAAGGTGGACGGGCAGACCCTGCGGGTCGCAGGGATCCGGCCCGCACCGGACGGTTCCCAGGTTCGACGCCTGCACCAGATGGAGATCGCCTCCGGGCCATTCGAGAGGCGCCTGCGGATACCGATTCCATTTGATCGCAATGGGGTGTCGGCCCACGTCGCGGACGGATTCCTGACCGTCACCCTGCCGAAACGCGAGACGGGCCCGCGGCGCGTGTCGGTCGAAGTCTGATGGCGGTCAGAAACAGCGCGCACGATGGGTGCGGTCATGAGTGACGAAGAACTCGAAATTCCGCTGGAGGACAACGCGAGCCTGGAGGGCGCCGAAGTTCTGGTCGAGAGCGGCGATGGCGACGAACCCAGCCCGGTCGAAATTCCGGAGTTTCTCCCGGTCCTCCCGCTCAAGAACACCGTGTTGTTCCCATTTCTGCTCTCTCCACTGCTGGTTCGATCCGAACGATCCAAGCTGCTGATCGACGCGGCGCTGCTCACGGCAGGGCGCCTGCTGCTCTGCGTCGCCGTCAAGGGGCAGACGGAGAACTCCCCGGGCCCGGACGATGTGCACTGGATCGGAACCGTGATTCGAATTGCCAAGATGATGAAGTTTCCAGACGATTCGTACCGCCTGCTCGTGCAGGGCGTTTCGCGGGCCCAGCTGGAGGGCTTCACCGAGACCGAGCCCTTCCTGAGCGGCAGGATCCGCGAACTCGAAGAGACGGGGGAACTGGATTCGGTCGAGACGACGGCCTTGGTGCGCAATCTCTCCCAACAATTCGCCGCGCTGGTGGCCGAGAATTCGAGGTTGTCGGCTATGTGCAATACCCGTGTCCAATGCACCTTAGACTCCTCACGAAGTCCGGTTTCCGTCTCGAATCGGAGATTGTACATAGTAGGCTGCCCGAATCGCGGATTCTTAGACTCCTGCTCGGTCGTAGCCACATCGGCATTCCATTCGTCGAACACGCGAATAAACAATAGCTCCAGTGGTGCTCCGGATGTGCGTTCTCCCTTCTCGTCGAAACCATCAACCGGTTCGATGAGTGGCTCACCATCATTAAGCCCGAACAGGATGACGCCATACCGACCTATACCGCTTAGGCGATCGATACGGTGCAAGTAGTGGTAGAGGTTGTGCTGCTTTACCAGCAGATCCCATTGCTTCTCGAACTCTGTGTCCTCTTCGTCCTGGTTTTCCTCTATCTCAGGATTAAGAGCCCAGCATTCGTCGGGGTAGACAGTGACGACTCGCTTGGCTATTCCCTCGCGATCATACAGCTCCCTATATTGTTCGGTGTCGATTTCGTTAGGATAGCCGCACTCGTCGTTGATCGATCGCCGAGGATCGAAAAGCCGTTGCTCTGCTCCAGCGCCACGACGTTGATCGACCGCGTGCGGTCGATGTCGAAGCATTCGCACGCGAACGGATGGCAGAGATCTTTCCACGTCTCGCTCCGTCCCTCTTTGAGTTCGACCATCTCGTCGATCTGCCCGTCCCAAACGTCGCGCGTGACGGCAGCCAGGGCGGCAAACCCCACCCACGACTTGACGATGCCGAGCCCATGCTTCCGGGCCAGGTGCACCACGCCGTCGGTCGTCGTATGGGAAAGGGTCACGAACTTCTTGTCGGCGTCTTTGACGGCGCCGTATTGCTCAATCTCGCGCTGGAGGCGATACCAGAGGACAAGGGTCCACATGTCATCGGCCAAGAGCAAGTAATAGTCTTGGCCGCCGTAGACGTGTTGCTGCCCCTG
>JADFQO010000050.1 GCA_022561775.1 Myxococcales bacterium
GACTACGAGACCGGCGAGGATGAGGACAACCTGCCGGGCAAACTGATCACTCAGGTGCGCCATGTGCTCGACGTCGTCAACGACGCCGGACCGCCGGTCGCGGCAGGAGCGCTCGAGCGCCTTGCCGACCTCGAGGCCGAATGGGACGCGTTGCGTGCGGAACTCGATGCCATCACGTCTACCGATATCGCCGCCGTCAACCAGTGGGCGCGCGATAACACCATTCCGCATATCTCACTGCCACACTGATATTCGGGCCCCCTCGGGCCTGGCTCGCTACTTGACAGAACCCTGGGTTATCGTGCCCACGAACCGCTCTGGGCTCCCACGAGGCGCCCTGATCCCCGCCGGGCGTCGCCCGCTGGTCACCATTGGATCCCACCGAAATGAGGAATCACCGACTCATGGTGCCGAAACAGTCGAAGCAATTCCCGATCCCGTCGCTGGCTCTCCTCTCGATCGCATCGAGCTTGATCTTGTGGAACCCCGTGGCACTCGCCGCTCGGGACGAGACTCGCCGCCTCTTCGAGCCCGCGGACGTGCATGGTCTCTTCTACGTCTCCGATCTGGCGATCTCGCCGGAAGGAGACTGGGTTGCTTACAGCGTTGAGACGACCGATATCGACGAAGATCGCTACAACTCCGACCTCTACATGGTGAGCTGGGACGGCGAGACCCGGGTGCAACTCACGCATACCGAGAAGCACAGCGAGGCCCACCCGCGCTTCAGTCCCGACGGCAAGTACCTGGCCTTCATCGCCTCGCGTGGTGACGAAGACGACGAGAGGGACCCGAAGTCCAAGGCGCAGGTCTGGCTGCTCAACCGGGCCGGCGGTGAGGCGCAGCGGGTGACCGAACTCGCTGGTGGTGTGTCGGGCTTCGAGTGGGCTCCTGGTGGGCAGCGTCTGGTGCTGGTGTCCAGCGATCCGGACCCGGACGAGGTCGAGACGGAAGATGCCGGTGGAGAGACCGGTGGGGCGGGCGACGAGAGCAAGCCAGAGAAGAAGTCCACGACACCCAAGCCGATCGTCGTCAACCGCTACCACTTCAAGATGGACGGGGAGGGCTATCTGGTCGACCGCTACGAGCGTCTCTATCTCTTCGATCTCGCGACGAGGAAAGCGACGCTCCTGACCGAGGGCGCCTTCGACAGCTATCAACCCGCCTGGTCACCCGACGGCAAGTGGATCGCCTTTACGAGCAAGCGTCCGAGCGAGCAGCAGCCCGACCCCGATCGCACGTTGAACACCGACATCTACCTGCTCGAAGCTCGCAAGGGAGCCAAGGCCCGAAAGCTGACCGAGTGGACGGGTGCCGATTCCGAGCCGGTCTGGAGCCCCGATGGGACGAAGATCGCCTACGTTCGTGGGCCCGTCGCGAAGTACACCGGCTATGGCTCGTCTCAGCCCGCCGTCCTTCCGATCGCCGCCGGAGCACCCACCCGCGCGAGTCCAACGCTCCCCAGCGAGGCGCTCGATCGAAGCGTGAGCAATCTTCGCTGGTCGCTCGACGGCCAGACGCTGTTTTTCGGCTTCGACGACGACCGCGAACGCTTCGTTGGCTCCGTACCCGCCGTGGGAGGCGAGATCGAGCGCCTCAAGCTCCCGGAGTCGGCGCTTGCCACGAGCATTGTCAACGCCTTCGAAGTCGGTCGGAAGGGCATCGCGGTGCTCGCGACATCTCCCACGCACCCACCGGAAATCTTCCGCTTGGCCGATGGCCTTGCGCTCAGTGACCACAACCGCGCCCTGCGCGAGCAGATCGCATGGGCAAAGGTGCGGGGCATCGACGTCACGAGCAAGGATGGAACGCGCATCGGTGCGATGCTCTACGAGCCTCCCGGAAAAAAGCTCGGCAAGCCCTTGCCAACGATCGCGTTCATCCACGGCGGCCCGTTCGAGCAGGACGCCTATGATTTCGATTGGAAGGCCCAGGCCTTCGCCGCCGCCGGCTACCTGGTGGTGCAACCGAATTATCGCGGTAGCTCGGGCCGCGGCGCTGATTTCTCGCGCACCCTGTACGTGAAGTGGGCCGATGGGGTCCAGGACATCCACGCCGTCATGGATTATCTGGTCGCCGAGGGGCTCGCCGACCCGCGGCGACTGGGCATCGGTGGCTGGAGCAACGGCGGCATCTACACCACCTACACCATTGCGACCGACACGAGGTTCAGGGCCGCGGTGAGCGGCGCCGGACAGGCCAACGTCCTGACCGGCTATGGCACCGACCAATACATCCACGATTACGAGGGCGAGCTCGGAAAGCCCTGGGTCGAAGAGGACCTGGCTCTCTACCTCGAACTCTCGTTCCCGTTCCTCCACGCGGACCGCATTCAGACACCGACGCTGTTCCTGTGCGGGGAAAAGGACTTCAACGTGCCGCTCATCAACTCGGAGCAGATGTACATGGCGCTCAGGAGCCTCGGGATCCCAACGGAGCTGGTCATTTATCCAGGGCAGTACCATTCGCTCTCGGTTCCTAGCTATCAGGAAGATCTCATGGTGCGATGGATCGCCTGGTATGACGCGTATCTGAAGTAGGTCGTTCCGCGTGTTCGGGCATTGCGCGCGCCGAGTTCCTCCTCAGGGCTGATTTGCTACTCGACAGAATCCTGTGTTGGCTGGCGCGGCTTCATAAGCCGTAGGTCGTTGGTTCAAGTCCAACCACCGCTACCACATGGCCTGGTTCTACCGAACGACCGCCACCCATGATCCGAATTGACGCGGCGATGGGCCGCTCGTCGGTCACGCAGAGGCTGTGATCGATCGCGCTTCGCGGCTCGACGCCGACTGCCAAGCGAGCAGCGCAAGCTTGCGCCCGCTACCCCAGCGATATCCCGATAATGCTCCGGTCGACCGGAGAACGCGGTGGCAGGGAATCAGGTATCCGATCGAATTAGAAGACAGCGCGGTCCGGACTTCCTCAGCGCTCAACCGTCCACGGAAACGGTGTAACTCCACACCACCCAGTTGAATGGGTCTGAGCAGAAGGATTATTGAAGCCTCGGGTAGCTGCGATTCGCCTGATCTGGCACTTGACTCTTTCTCTCTAGCTCGGTGATACTCGCGTTCGTCTGCATCTACTATTTGGCGTGTGCCGGGAGGATTCACCATGACCGCACGAGGGTTCGCGCTGGCTTGTGCGCTTCTCCTGCTTTCCGCCGATTCGGCCTACGCACAGGACTACGCGCGCAACGGCTTCTACGTCGGGGTGGCGGGAAGCATTGGCATTGATACCGCAGTCGAGGATGAATTAGAGAAACTGACGGGCGTCGGCGTGGACATCGACGAGGCCGGGGGCCTCCACGCTCGCCTCGGTTACCGCTTCCATCCCCGCATCTCGACCGAATTCCACTTCGAGTGGCTCGACGATGCCGATATTTCCTTCCAAGCAGCCGGGGGGAAAGACGCTGCGACCCTTGAACGTTTCACCTACACCGCAAATGCGAAGGCGTACCTGCTGACCGGGCCCTTCCAACCCTTCCTGCTCGCGGGTGTGGGCCTAATGCGTATAAAATTTCGATTCGATCCACCTCCACCTCCACCGCCAGGCAGCCCAATCCTTCCGTTTATCGGGGACAAAACGGAGGAAGACTTCGCGGTGCGCTTCGGTGGAGGCGTTGAAATCTATGCAACGGAGAAGATTGCGGTGAACCTAGATGCTAGCTACGTGCTCCCGACCGGTAATTTGAAGGATTTCGACTACATCTCGATCGGGTTCGGAGCCCAGTACCGCTTCTGACTGCGCAGGCGTCCACGGTCTGCCACTCCAGGTTCTCATCAACGGTGAAGACGTCGAAATGCAGCTGGGGATTCTGGCTGTAGCCGGAGTTTCCGCTGAAGCCGATCAACCCGCCCGCCTCCACGCGATCGCCTCGTGGATTCATCGATGTCGCGGAGCGCTCCAACCCTTCGTTTCGAAACCCCGCTGCCAGAGGTGAATGGCGGCGAACTCGCGTGATATCTTGGAGTGCCGGGGGGGTAGTGTCCGTGGCGATGAAATGGCCGATGAGCAGCGCGCGGTGCAGGGCGATCGCCCTGACGTCTGCAATCTGGCTGGCCGGGGGCTGCTCACCGGAGCCGGGCGATCTGCGGCCGTCCATCGTGCTCGTGGTGATCGATACGCTGCGCGCCGACGCTGTCTCTGCCTACGGGATGGTCGAAGAGACCACACCTGCCTTCGATGCACTGGCAGCGCAGGGGCTCCTCTACCACCGCGCCTATGCGCCCTCGCCCTGGACGCTGCCTTCCCACGCATCTCTGTTGACCGGGTTCGGCGTCGAGCGGCACGGCGTCGGGGTCGCCGGGCGGATGGGGCTGCGCGCGGAGTTCACGACGCTCGCCGAGCGGATGAGTGATGCGGGTTATCAGGTGGTCGGCTTCTCGGAGAATCCACTCGTGAGCGATTTGTTCGGGTTCGCTCAGGGCTTCGAGCGGTTTTCCGCGATCACGATCGAAGATGTGGTCAACGAGGGCGAACGCCCCGGCAGCCTTCAGTTCGACATCGTTGAAGAGGTAGCGGCCTTCGCCGAGGAACGGGATCGCAGCCGCCCGTTTTTTCTTTTCGCCAATCTATTCGATCCGCATTCACCCTACCGCGACCGGGAGCAGAATCGATTTCTCAGCCCCGGTGTTTCGCTCGACGGCTCCTGGACGACAGATGCGTTGAAGGCGTCGCCGAACAGGATCTGCGACCGGCTTCCATCTTCGGAAGATTTGAAGATGTTGCACGGGCTGTATCTGGGCGATGTCGCGGCGGCCGATGCCAAGCTCGGGAAGATCGTAGCGATCGCGCGAGAAGCCGCGGCGGAGACCTCATTGATCGTTGTGGCGACGGCGGACCACGGAGAGCATTTCGGCGAGTATCGATTACTCGACCACGAGTTCAGTGTTCGCGCACCCGTCTTGAACGTCCCGCTCGTCGTCCACGGGATCCCCGATGCGCCGGCGGGTCACATCGAGGCACCGGTGACACTCGTTGACGTTACGTCATCGGTGCTGAGTTGGGCCGGCACGGAAATTTCGCCGGAACTCGCGGGGCGACCACTACCGACCCGCGCTTCGGAGTTCAATCGGCCCGCCGTCGATCTGCTCGCCGTCTACAGCGACGAAAAATTGAAGCTACCCGAGAACTGGGAAGAAGATCTCGAGCCCTCGGAAGAAACCAGAGACGCGAAGCGCTCGGGTTGCTGGCCGAGCGATCGGGTTTTCGGAAACATGGCGGCGCTGACGCGATGGCCCTTCAAACTGATCTGGTTTGAGAACTATCCTGCCGAACTCTACGACTTGAGCTGGGATCCCTCGGAGCGCTCCGATCTGGCTGCGCTCCGCCCCGAAATCAGCGGCCCGCTGATCGAGGAAGCCCAACGCTTGATGGACGAAATCGGCTTGGCGGATGCTGCGGGAGACATCGAGGCTCTATCCGCCGCGGAATTCGAGGCCTTGCGGGGTCTCGGCTATGTAGAGCAGCGCTGATGCCGAACGCGAACCTAGTAGGAGTACTCCTGCGATGAATCGAACACCAGGATCGCGTCGATTTCCAGCGGGACACCCAGCGGAAGCGCGACCACGCCGATCGCTGCGCGAGCGGGGAAGGGTTCTTTGAAGAAACGCGCCATGACTTCGTTGATGTGCGGAAAGTCACTGAGGTCCGTCAAGTAGACGGTGAGTTTCGCGATATGCGCCAAGGACCCTCCGGCCGCCTCCGCGACCGCCTTGAGGTTTTCAAACACGCGTTCGATCTGCTGCTCGATCGGCCCATCGACCACTTGCATGGTGGCGGGGTCGAGCGGGATTTGGCCGGAGAGGTAGACGGTCTCGCCAGTTTGAACCGCCTGAGAGTAGGTACCGATCGCCTTCGGTGCGTCGTCGGTCTGGATTTGTCGATGAGCCATGGAAAAGAGTGTAGCGGCGTGGAGGCGCGATGCTTCTGATGGTGTAATCTGCGCGCCGAGTGTCGAGGGCCGCGCCTCGACCGCGCGGGTCGGACCCGCTGGGGGAAACGTTGGACGCGAGCCCGCTCGGAATCCCCATGATTCTCTGGGTGGCCGGTGTACTCGCCATGTACATGGCCTGGGGGATCGGCGCAAACGACGTCGCCAACGCCATGGGAACCAGCGTTGGTTCCGGGGCGATCACGATCATTCAGGCGGTGATCATCGCCGGCATCTTCGAATTCGCCGGCGCCTTTCTGGTGGGCGGTCACGTTACGGACACCGTCCGCAAGGAGGTGCTCGACCTATCCCTGATCAGCGAGCAGCAGCTCGTCTACGGAATGCTCGCATCGCTCGCCTCCGCGGCAACGCTCCTACTGGTTGCAACCAGCTACGGTCTTCCGGTCTCGACCACGCACTCGATCGTGGGAGCGATCATCGGCTTCGGCGCGGTTGCCGTCGATTTCGACGCGGTCGCCTGGAGCCGGGTGATGCTGATCGTGGCGTCGTGGGTCACCTCGCCGTTGATGGGGGGAGTGATCGCCTATCTCACCTTCCAATTCATCCGCCGGTACATTCTGGATCGGGACGATCCGTTCGACGCGGCCAAACGCCACGGCCCGATCTTCTTCTTCGCGGTGACCTTCGTGGTCGGGCTGGTGACGTTCTTCAAGGGGCTCAAGAATCTTCATTTCGATTTCGATCTTCCGACCGCGCTGATGCTCTCGGTCGGTCTCGGTATACTCGGAGCGGGGCTGGGGTGGATCTTCGTGCACCGGATCAAGCGCAGCAGCGAGCCGGGTAGCCGCTACCGCGACGCGGAACGGGTGTTCGCGGTATTGGTCGTCTTGACGGCCTGTGCAGTCGCCTTCGCACACGGATCCAACGACGTCGCCAACGCGATCGGCCCTCTGGCGACTGTGGTCCAGGTGGTTCGCGAAGGGGCGGCCGGCGCGAAGGCGCCGGTCGAGCCGTGGATGTTGATGCTCGGCGGCGTGGGAATCGTGGTCGGCCTCTCCACGATGGGTTATCGGGTCATGGAGACCGTGGGCCGGAACATCACGGAACTCACCCCGAGCCGCGGGTTTGCGGCGACCTTCGCGTCCGCCGTAACGATCGTGGTAGCCTCTCGGGCGGGCATTCCTGTATCGACGACTCACATCCTGGTAGGTTCTGTACTGGGTGTCGGAATGGCGCGGGGAATCGGCGCCCTCGATCTGCGGGTCGTCGGCCGGATCTTCGTCTCCTGGGTTGCGACGCTTCCGATTTCTGCGGCGCTGTCTGTGGTCTTCTATTACCTCTTTACAGGACTGCTCAGCTAGGAGGCTTAGGCCATGTCATTGATCGCGAATCTGTTTGGTCATTCGCCGATTCGCCCGATGCAGGAGCACATGCGGGCCGCAGTCGAATGTGCGCGGCAGATCCTGCCGCTGTTCGAGGAGATGGTGGCCGGTGATATGGCGGCGGTGGCGACGCGGCGCCAGGAGATCGATCGCTTGGAGCACGAGGCCGATCGGATCAAGAACGAGATCCGAAGCCACCTTCCCAAGCGCATGTTTCTGGCCGTCGAGCGCAGGGACATGCTCGAGATCCTCGACTATCAAGATTCAATCGCCGACGTCGCCCAGGACATCGCCGAGCTCGCCGACATGCGGAGTATGGTCGTCCCCAAGCAGCTCGCCTCGGCGTTTCTTGAGTTGGTTCGAAGCGTGGTGACGGCCTGCGAACAAGCCGAGCGCGTGATCAACGAACTGGATGAACTGGTGGAGACCGGATTTCGCGGCCGCGAAGTGGCGCGGGTGGACGAGATGATCGAGGAGTTGTCGCGGATGGAGAGCACTACCGACGACTTCGAAGAGCGCGTTCAACGGCTGCTATTCGGCATCGAGGATGAACTCGGGATTTCGACCATCTTCTGGTACAAGCTGATCGAGGATGTGGGCGGCATGGCGGACTACGCGGAGCGCGTGGGCAATCGGCTGCGTCTACTCACCGCGAATTGATTTCCGGCAGCCGATGCTGCTGAACCTTGCCGCTCTCGGTTCGCGGCAGGGCAGGCAGGACGACGCACTCGCGGGGTAGTTTGAAGCGCGCGAGGTGCCCGGCGAAGACATTCCGGCCGACCCGCCTTCCGGCGTAGTAAGATCGGCGCATGTTGATTCGCGAGACGAAGCGCGCGGTGGATGCACTCGGCCTTACCGGCCAGAGCGTCCTGGTGGCGGCCTCCGCTGGTCTCGACTCGAATGCGCTCGTCCACGCGCTTCTAGAAATCACCAGAGAAAAATGCCTCAAGGTATCGTTGGGGCACGTGAATCACGGTCTTCGAGGCGATGAATCGGAGGCCGATCAGCAGGCGGTTTTCGAGCTCGCGGACCGCCTCGAGGTGCCCGCTTTCAGCCGCCGGGTCGAACCCGAGCAGCTGCGCGTCGGCCGCTCGAGTCGCGAGCGCCCGACGCTCCAGGAGGCGGCGCGGACCCTTCGTTACCGGGCTCTGCGGGAGATGGCCGTGGAGGCTGGCTGCCGACACATCGCCACGGCCCACAACATGAACGACCAGGCCGAGACGGTTCTGCTGCGCGTGTTTCGCGGATCGGGACCCGACGGTCTGGGGGGCATCCCCGAGCGTTCCAGCGACGGGGTGGTGGTGCGCCCGTTGTTGCGCGTAAGTCGGACGGAAATTGAAGCCTACGCGGCGGAGCGGGGCTTCTCCTGGCGCGAGGATCGATCGAACCGCAGCGTCGCCTACGCGCGCAACCGACTGCGGCTGCGCTGGTTGCCCGGGCTCGCCGGGGACTTCAACGAACAGTTGCTCATGGCGGTAGGCAATCTGGCCGAAGCACAGAGGCGCGACTCGGAGTGGATCGGCATGCTGGTCGAAAGGGAAGCGGCGGCGCGATTCACGCTCGAGGGTGGCTGGTTGAGAACCCGCGCGGAGGGTTGGGACACACTTCCCGAGGCGCTGGCTCGCCGGCTCGCGCGCTGGGGATTGCGGCGATGTGGCGGAGAACGGGACGCAACGCGGGTGCACCTCGAGCGGATGCTCGGGTTTCTCCGCACGGCGCGTCCGGGGACGCGGCTCGAGTTGCCAGGCGGTACGAGGCTTGAGCGCGATCGCAACGGGTTTCGGCTCGGCCCGATCGAACCGGCTGGGCGCGGTGGGTGTCGATAGCGCGTGCTAGTCTTTTAGTGACGCGGGGTTGCGGCTGGGCAAAACGCGCGGGCACGCCTCGCCCAGACCGGTCCTGTCGGGGCCCAGATCGCGTTTACGGCCAAGATCTCGTTTGGGGGCGTGGGTGAATCAACAGCTCTACAAGAACATGGCTCTCTGGGTCGTCATCCTGCTGATGATCCTGCTGCTCGTCACCATGCTGCGCCAGACCCAGACCGAGAATCCCCCGCTTCCCTACAGCGAGTTTCTCGCGAAGATCGACACCGGAGAGATCGAATCCGTCGAGATCGAAGAGGGGAATATCAGCGGCCACTTCACCAACGGTGGCGACTTCACGACATTCGCGCCGGTGGTTACCGACGATCTGCTCGGACGGCTCTACGCCCAGAACATCAAGATCGAGGCGCGGCCCAAGGAAGAGGGAAGTTTCTGGCGCCAGATCCTGATCATGTGGTTCCCATTGGTGCTTTTCATCGGGCTCTGGCTGTTCTTCATCCGCCAGATGCAGGCGGGCGGCGGCAAGGCGATGAGTTTCGGAAAGTCGAAGGCGCGCCTGCTGACCGAGAACCAGAATCGCGTAACCTTCGAGGACGTCGCGGGAATCGAAGAATCCAAGGCCGAACTCGAGGAGATCATCAGCTTCCTCCAGGAGCCGAAGAAGTTCACCCGACTCGGCGGCCGTATTCCGAAGGGTGTGTTGCTCGTCGGGCCTCCGGGTACCGGCAAGACATTACTCGCGCGCGCTGTCGCGGGCGAAGCGGTCGTGCCGTTCTACTCGATCTCCGGTTCGGACTTCGTCGAGATGTTTGTCGGGGTCGGGGCTTCTCGCGTTCGGGATCTCTTCGCGCAGGGCAAGAAGAACGCGCCGTGCATCATCTTCATCGACGAGATCGATGCCGTGGGCCGACACCGGGGCGCGGGCCTCGGGGGCGGACACGACGAGCGGGAGCAGACGCTGAATCAGTTGCTGGTCGAAATGGATGGTTTCGAGAGCAACGAAGGCGTGATCATGATCGCGGCCACGAATCGGCCCGACGTACTGGATCCCGCTTTGTTGCGCCCGGGGCGTTTCGATCGCCGCGTCGTCGTACCCCGGCCGGATCTCAGGGGGCGACTGGAAATCCTGAAGATTCACACGCGCCGGGTGCCGTTGAAGGAGACGGTCGACCTGCGGATCATCGCGCGCGGGACGCAGGGATTTGTCGGCGCCGATCTGCAGAATCTCGTCAACGAGGCGGCGCTGCTGGCTGCGCGAAGAGATGCCCAATGGGTCCAGAACCGGGACTTCGAGGACGCCAAGGACAAGGTGATGATGGGCAGCGAGCGCAAGAGCCTGATCCTGTCCGACGCGGACAAGCGGGCCACCGCCTATCACGAGGCGGGTCACGCCCTCGTCGCGCTGCTAACACCCGAGGCGGATCCGGTCCACAAGGTCACGATCATTCCCCGGGGCATGGCGCTCGGTGTCACCTTGACGATGCCCGAGGAGGATCGTTTCAATCTGACCCAAGAGCAGATGACTGCCCAGATCAAGCACGCCATGGGTGGGCGCGCCGCCGAGAAATTGGTGCTCGACTACCTGTCGACCGGCGCATCGAACGACCTCAAGCAGGCCACCGAGATGGCCCGGAACATGGTCAGCCTCTACGGGATGAACGACCGCATCGGCCCGGTCTCGTTCGGCGATGGCGATCACGACGTCTTCCTCGGCCACGATCTGGTGCAACGCCCCAGCTACAGCGGGCATACCGCCCGGCTGATCGATGAGGAAGTGATGGCCATGCTCACCAGCCTCTACGATGAGGCCTACCAGCTGTTGAGCGACAACCGCGCGACGCTCGATCGGATTGCCGAAGCGCTGCTCGAGCGCGAGACGCTCGATGCGGGCGAACTCAAGCTGCTGCTGGAGGGCAAGCCGCTCCCGCCGCTGCCGCTCCCGGTCGCCGATGTTTCACCGGTCAACCCCGCCGATGCCGAGAAGCCCGTCAGCTTTTCGGGTGACGCCATTCCAGACCCCGAACCCGTCCCCGGATAGGAGCGCCCTATGACTGCGTCGGCGATCTTTCCGCGTGAGCGCGTAACGGTCGTCGGGGTCCTGAACGCGACCCCGGACTCCTTTTCCGATGGAGGGCGGCTGGTTGATGACGGGGGCACCGTCGACGTGGACGCCGCGGTCGCCGCCGCTGCGCGAATGATCGAGGCGGGCGCCCAGATGATCGATGTGGGCGGCGAGTCCACGCGCCCCGCAGCGATGGAGACGCCGCTGGCGATCGAGATCGACCGCACCGCGCCGGTCGTGGAGGCCCTCGCCAAGCGGTTTGCGGTCAAAATTTCGATCGACACCCGCAAGGCCGCGGTCGCTGAGGCCGCGCTCGGCGCCGGAGCGGGGGTCGTAAACGACGTATCGGGGTTGGGTTTCGATGCAGCGCTCGCCGGCATCACGGCGGCGGCCGGGGCGTCCCTGATTGTTGGCCATCTGCGGGGAACGCCCGAAACCATGCAGCAGAATCCGCACTTCGACGATGTACTCGGTGAAGTGGCGATGGAACTAGGCGTCTCGCTGGCTGCCGCGCGTGCGGCTGGCATTCCGGATGAACGCGGGGTTGCAACTGAATGAAATCGACGAAGCCACTATCCCCCACCAATCGCAAGAAAGTCGAGAAGCTACGGGCTATGGCGGAGGATCTGCGGAGAGGCAGGGACTAGGCCGCGCCAAAGTTGGGCTTTTGAGGTTTATGTCTTCTGGGGAGTTTTGTTTACGGGGGTGCTGAAGGCGAGGCGGCGTTGCGATTGCACTGTGGTGGGAAGGTGCTCCGCGATCCAGGCTACCACGTGTTTGACCGGTGTTGCTTCCAACGCTGTTTTGATTCGCGACAACGGCCAACTCCCCACCAATGCTCCCAGGCTCAACACGTAGCTCGTGATGCCGCTGCGTGATGCTTGACGCTCCAGGCTCTTCCATTTGCCGAACACGGATTCTATCACTTCGGTGCTCGCCACCAGACGCTCGCCGGGACGGGCTGATGCGCTGGACGTTCGCGCATAATCCAACCACGCTTCCGCCAGACTCACGTCGTGCTCTTTCGCCGCCAGCGAGGAAAGCTCCGCCGACAACTCCCCCGAGCAGCCAACGTACACGCCGTGCGTACGAAAGAACTCTACACCGCGGCGGACCGTCGCCTCGCAACGCGACCATTCCTCGAGCGCCGCGCGATACTCGCGCAACCAACCATAACGAGCCTCCGCTCGCGCGCTCGCCACTCCGCCAGCTGCGCCGCGACCCAGCAACTCCAGCACGCGATGACTCCATTTCAGCAACGGCGCGAGATTCATGTACCGCGCCTTCGGCCGCAGACTGGGGGCCAACAAGTGTGCGTCGGACGTCTGTTGAATGCTGGCCTTCGTTTGACCCAGCCGAGCGACGAAGGCCGGCCAACGCGAGTCCGGTTCCAAGCGTCGCTTCAGCAGGCAAGCACCGTGATGAGCCGCGTCCCAGAGCAACGCGACTCCCGCGTGCCGAACCCCGAATAGCTCGCTTCCTTTCTTCACATCCCCACCGCGATCGCTCACGATTTGCCGAGGAATCCCTGTCCGGCGAGCCACTTCCTCCAACTGCTCGGCGACGACCTCGCCCGTCGAATGTTGCACCGGCAACACCGCCAACGCCTGCATGTCCTCGTGACGCAACGCCTGTCCCGGCGGTGGCAATTGGCTCAACCGCAGCCCCAGCACCACGCACACTTTCGTATCGCCAAGCTGGATCGAGTGATCGATAATCCACACCCAATCCTCCGCTTGTTCCAGCGGCTCGCGCAACGCAAACAATCCCAACCGCTGCAACCACCACCGCACCGTCGAAGCCTCCGGGAGACTGGCGTTCGGACCTGCATTACCCCAAACAATGCACAACACCCGCGGCACCGCCCGCAACGCCACTCCCGCACCCACCACCAATTGGCGACATACGTCGATGATCGACAGCGGCGTCGAACCTCGCGCCGGCGGATCGTGCTGGCCCAGATCGAGCGGCGTCAGCCCGTTTTTTTTGCGGAGCCGCTTCGAGCGCGGCGATGCGGGCGTGAGCCTGCTCCAGTTCGCCCTGGAGTCGCGCGGCGCTAGCCTCCGCCGCTGTGGCGCAAGCCGTTGCTTGGTCGCATCGTTCGCGCCAGTGATCACGGGCGGTTCCTCGTTCGGCGGCGAGCTGCCGGGCCTGCTCGAGCTTTGCCTGGACCTGAGGATGTTTCCTCTTCCACTTGTCGCGCGACAAGCGAAACGACCGCGCCAAGATCCGATTGGGGCTGGTGAACCGCCGCGCGGCGGTTTGATGTTGACTCTCCACCGGAGTATCCATCACCTCCGCCATCTTGCACCTCCAGGCCGAAAACCGCCGCTACAACGAAACACTTCCTCACTGTTTTCGCCACCCTCCAAATTTAGGTCAATACCAACTTTGCAGCGGCCTAGCCTCTACCTGCCGCGCGATCTGGTCGGTCTGTACGATGGTCGCGCTCTCGGGCAGCCAGAGCTCGATGGCGACCACGGCGAGACCGGGGGTGTCCCGGGAGGTGCCACTGCGACAGAGCCCTGATTGAGGGCCAATTCGCGCTGCAGGCCACGGGGGTGCGGAAAGTTGAAGACGACCAACCGGTCTGTCATCTCCGGTCGTTG
>JADFQO010000051.1 GCA_022561775.1 Myxococcales bacterium
GTCGGAGGTGACGCAATCCAAAGCGCGCCCTCGGCGTCGATGCAACAGCCGTCGGGGATAGCGCCCTCGAGCTGCGCCCAGAGTCGCCGATTCGACAAGCTGCCGTCGGGAGCGATGTCGAAGGCCGTCATTCGCGCACCGAACGACTCTCCGACGATCAACGTGCGCCCATCGGGAGTGATCACGGATCCGTTCGGAAACAACAGGTCCTCGGCCACGACGCGGGAATGACCGTCGGGTGTGACCAAGATCAATGCCGCCGGCTCGGGCATGCCGCCGGTCGCGAGGTCCGAGCCGAAATTTCCCACGTAGGCGCGCCCCTGATCGTCCACCACCATATCGTTGCAGTGAAATGTCGCGAGGCCCGAAAGGTCGGCATGCTCGACCAATCCCTCGGGTTCGAGTCGCAGCACGCGCCGATCGGTCATCGACACCACGAGCAGGCGCCCGTCGGGAAGCCACCCAAGACCCGAAGGCTGGTGGGGAACTTCGCAGATGGTTTCCGTCTGACCCCCAGGATCCATGGCCAGCACCCGATGGTCGTAGAAATCGGAAAACCACAACTTCCCGTCATGCCAACGCGGCGCCTCGAGGAAAGAGAAGCCTTCGAGGAGAACTTTGATGTTCGACATGTGCGGATACTACGACATTCAGAGCGCTCTACGTGATGCGTCGCTCGCGGCAGCCGATCCATTGGACGCGACGGGAATCAGATGCACATGTTCGGGGCTCGCCGAAAGCGAGACCGGCACCCCGGCTCGCAGGGTTCGCGCCAACCCGCGACCCGCCATCAGATAGGTTCGCAACTCCGTGCCCGCCCAATCCAGCTGAACGGTGATCGCAACACCGTCGTTTACGACCTCCCGCACGACACCCTTGCCGATCGGATCCACGTCGCCGCGCCCGACGTCCACCTTGAGGTACTCGGGTCGAATTCCCACCCAGACCCGCGTCCCAGGTGCGAGCCCGGTACGGGTGGCAATGCGGTGCCGGGCGTCGATTTCGACGAGCGCGCAATCTCCGCGTCGCTCCTTGACGACCACACCCTGGACGAGGTTCGTCATCCCCACCACCCGGGCGATTTCAGGCGTGGACGGTTTCTCGATCACGTCATCACGGCGACCGACCTGGGCGAGTCTTCCATCGATCAACACTGCGATGCGATCGGCGATCAACATCGCCCGGCGCAGGTCGTGGGTCACCATTGCAACCGCCACCCCGGTGTCCGAAATCGCGCGCCGCAGGTCCAGCGAAAGAGCCGCCTGACCCTCAGCGTCGAGGCCCGCGAAGGGTTCGTCGAGCAACAACACAGCTGGACGTAACGCAAAAGCCCGGGCCAGTGCGAGTCGCCTCAATTCGCCGCCCGAAAGCGTCGCCGCACGATGTTGCGCGAGGTGATCGATCTGGAAGCGCGCGAGGGCCTCGTCGATGCGATCCCTGAGTTCCGCTCCGGACCGTTTCTTCCCGAGAAACGCGACGCGTACGTTGTGCACGACACTGCCGGCGAGTGGCGCCGGGCGCTGAAAGACCATCGTCACCGGGCCCGTCGCCGCGGAAGTCACCTTGCCGCCAACTGGCCGTTCGAGCCCCGCCAGTACGCGCATCAGGGTGCTCTTGCCCGAACCGTTCGGGCCGAGGATGACGAGCGTCTCTCGCGCGCAAAGGTCGAGTGCATCTGCGGTCAACACGAACGAACCACGCCGCGAGCGCAGCTCGACGCGCAGGTCGCGTACCGAGAGAATCGTGGCTTGGCTCATGCCCGGCCGCTCTGCTGCACGGCGGTCAACAGGCCGGTCAGCACCAGCATCAACCCGATCAGCACCGCCGCCGACCCGAGCGCGTGCTCGAATTCACCCATCTGGGTGTACATCAAGATCGCCGTCGTGAGCACCCGGGTCTCGCCTTCGATGTTGCCGCCAACCATCTGCACTGCACCGACTTCAGAGAGGATCCCCCCCAATGCAGTAATGACCGCGGCCAACAGGCTGAGCCGGATCTCGCGCACCAGCAACCACAGACGCCAGCGCGGAGGCACACCGAGCGTTCGGACCTGGAGCTCCCAGTCCTCGTCGAGCGAACCGACCGCGGCGAGCGTGATGCCGACCACGAGGGGCAGTGCGATCAGCAGCTGCGCGAGAATCATCGCCTGGCCGCTGTACAGCCAGGCCAAGTTGCCGAACGGGCCGTTGCGCTCGAGCGCAAGATAGACGAGCAAACCCACGACGACGGGAGGCGCACCCATCCCGGTGTTGATCAGGCTGACCAGCGCCCCGCGCCCCGCAAAGCGCCTGCGGCCGACCGCGATGCCGATCGGCAATCCCACCGCCAGCGAGATCACGAGCGCAGGGAGGCAGACGGCCAGTGTGCGCGCCGTGATCTCGATCAGCAGCCCGATGGAAGGCGGGTTCACGGCCGTGCCCGCGGATCCAGATGAAGCGGTAGAAAGAGCTGACGACCGAAGCGCTCGCGCCCGAACTCGGCGATCCGCCGCTGGGTGTCGGCCTCCAACAAGAACGCTTCGAACTGCTCGGCGCGTTTGGCGCGAGCCGGCTCGAGTCGATTCGGATTGACGCGAAGCACCGAATACACATTGCGCAGGCTCGGGGTTGGCTCCGACAGCGAAACGAGCCCGGTTCGCTCTCGAAACGCGAGAAACGTGCCGAGATCGGACAGCACATAGGCCCGCCGCTCACCTGCAATTTGCAGCGTCTGCCCCATACCCGCTCCGCTGCTCGCAAAGCCCGTCCAACCGCCAGCTGGATCCAGGTCCGCTTCCTTCAACAGCGCGACTTCTCGACGGTGGGTGCCCGAATCGTCGCCGCGACTGACGAATGGCGCGGGGGTTTCGGCGATGCGCCGGATCGCGTCGGCGGGAGAATCTGCGTCGCGCACCTGAGCCGGGTCTTCCGGCGGTCCTGCGATCACGAAGTAGTTCTCCATGATGGGCGTGCGGCTGACGGCCGCACCAGAGGCCACGAGTTCTCTTTCCCCATCGGGGGCATGCGTGAGAAGAACGTCCGCGTTCCCGTCTATTCCCATCCGCAACGCGGCGCCGCTTCCGACCGCGACGACCTGCGGCCGAATGCCCGTTCGCTGCTGAAAGGCCGGGAGCAAGGCGGCGAGCAGGCCCGAATCGCGAACGCTCGTGGTGGTCACGAGCAGCAGATCGCCTTCTTCTGGCCTCCGGTCGGAACACGCAAGCGCCACCAGCGCGCCGAGCAACAGGGGTAGGAATTGCGACCGGGTCATGGCGGGCGCGGAGGATACGCCAGCCTCGCGCTCACGGCTGCTACTCCGCAGCATCCAGCTCGCCGCGCTTGATCTGCGTCGACAATCCGGCCCGCTCGGCGCCGCCTCGTTCTCCACGCGTGACGGCCGTGTTGCCGAAGCGGCGCGAGATCTCGTCGAGCGCAACGTTGAGGCGCTCGCGGCGTGCCTGGCGTTCTCGAGGCTCGAAGAGCGAAAGTTGCCCCGGAGACTCCCGCACGATGTTGGCCACGCCCACCCCGAGCAGTCGAATGGCAGCGTCCAGGCCACTTCGCGCGAGCAGATCCATCGCCGATCTCGAGATCGTTTCGCCGTCATCCGTCGCTTCCGGCAGCGTCACCCGACGGCTCAGGGTCGGATAACCGCGCGGTCCCGTAGCCGTCCGCTGCCCGAGCTTGAGCTTGAGGACGATCGTGCGCGCGCGAAAGTGATCCGTCCGCAAGCGCCGCGCCACGGACTCCGCGTGGGTGATGATCGCAGAGTTCAAGACCTGGCGATCGGTGATGTCGCTGTCGAAGGTGTTCTCCTCGCTATACGAGCGTGGGTCGCGGTAGGGCTCGACCTCGCTGTACTCCTCACCACGCGCGAGTCGACCGAACTCGAGTCCCCAGTCGCCGAGCAGTTCCTCGAGCCGCCGCGGATCCATCCGCGCCAGGTCGCCGACCCTCTGGATTCCCAGCATCTTGAAACGCGCCTCCGCAACGGGACCGACACCCCAGATTCGGCCGATGGGCAAAGGATCGAGAAACGCCCGGACTTCGCCCGGCCGAACTTCCAACAGACCGTCGGGCTTGCAGGAACCGCTCGCGATCTTCGCGACCATCTTCACCGGTGCGATCCCGACCGAGACCGCGAGGCCGGTGCGCTCGCGCACCTCGGCCCTCAGTCGTTCGCCGATCGAACGCGGAGCGCCCATCAAGCGCTCGGTTCCGGTGAGGTCGAGGAAGGCCTCATCCAGGGAAAGTCCCTGCACCCTGGGCGAATAGCGCCGAAAGATCTCAAAGATGCGCTTCGACTCTCGGCTGTACTTCTTCATCGCGCCGCTGATGAAGATCCCTTTCGGACACAGGCGACGCGCTTCGTAGCCAGGCATCGCCGAGCGAACGCCGAACGCGCGCGCCTCGTAGCTGGCCGCCGTCACGACACCGCGAGCGCTCGTCCCACCGACGATCACGGGTTTGGCGCGCAGCTCCGGGTTGTCGCGCTGCTCGACGGACGCGTAGAAGGCGTCCATGTCGGCGTGCATTACCACGCGCTGGCGCCTGGATTTCCGCTCGTTGGTCAACGCAGTCATCGAGACGTCGAGTTTATCGCGGGTTGGTCTGCGGCTCCCAGCTCTCGAGGGCGGATCGTGCCAATCGCTGCGGCTTCCCCAGCCAGACGGGACCCAATAGGTCCCGTCGGCAATCTCACCATCGCAGAAAATGGGAGCCACGGCCGCATTGTGGGTGGACGATGGTTCGAAGACGGCCTCGGGGTCGATTACTTCTTCTGAGCGTTTTCCCCGGCGCGCGCGCCACCCGGCTCACGGACCCGGGCGACCTCCGCCGCTGCGCGGATTCCGCTGGCCAGCGCGGATTCGACGCCCGGGCCGACGAGATAGTCACCCGCAAAAAAGAGCCGTGGAGATCGATCGACGCGGCGACCGAAGCGGATCAGGCTCGATAGGTAACCGGGGTAGAAGATCGGGTACATCGGGTCGGTACGCGAAATCACGTAGTTCTGGGGATTCAGGCGCCCGACCGGTGTGCGCGCTAGCTCCCGGTCGACGAAGTCGACGATCTCGGAGTCGGTCGCTTCCCAGAGTCGATCGGTGGCGCGAGTGGCGAGCGTGGCGCGCAGCAGACCCGCGCCCGGTGGCGCAAAGCCGGGCTTGCGGTGTTCGACGTGTAGTACCGCAAGACCCATCGCGGCCGACCGCGGGAACGACGCCGCATCGAAGGAGAGCTTCCGCGGCGCTGTTTCGAACAGCAGTGACGCCGTGATCTCCCGCGTGTAGCGGATCTTCTCGAAAAAACCGCGCTCGTCGGGGGTGAGCTTGGAGCAAAGCGTCGCCACCGCACAGCCGGGTAGCGCGACCACGACCGCATCTGCCACCACCCATCCCTCTCGACCGTCGCGCCGGTAATTGACGCGCGCGCCGTCGGTTTTGGTTTCGATGCTCTGGACCTCACAGCCGAGTCGAAGCGGAACCTCTTCAGCCAGACGAGCGGTGAGCACACCCACTCCCCCTTGTAGGATCTGCCGGCGAACTCCACCGAGCTCCGACCGCAGCGCAATCCAACCGAACGCCCGAGAGAGTTGCTCGGGCGCGCAACCAAAGCAGCGCGCGAAGTGGGGCGCCATGTAATTGTCGAGGCACTCCCGCCCCACCACGCGATCCAACGCCGATGAGAGGTTTTCGCCGTCGAGTTCCGCGACCCGCTCCGGGTGTTGGCGTTCGATCCGCCGCCAGATCAGCGCAAGCTCGGCGGCCAGCGCCAAGAGTCGCGCTTTCGCGCCCGCAGAAAGCAACTTCGACACGGCCCAGGTAGTGGGTGAGTCGAAATCCGCGCGGTGGAACCGTCCGCCGCGCAGGACGACCTCTCTCCGGCTGGGAAATTCGCGCAGGCGATCGCCGATCCCGAGTTTCCAGGCGAGGTCGCGCAGGTTGTGATCGCCGCTGTCGAAGCGCGATGGGCCCGACTCCAGCGTGAAGCCATCGCGGATTTCGCTTCGCGTGCGGCCGCCCGGTTGCAGGCCCGCCTCGAGCACTTCGACTTCGTGCCCGGCGCGGCGCAATTTCCACGCGCAGCTGAGGCCGGCGGGGCCAGCCCCGACGACGACGACCGAATTCATTCAGCCACCCTCTTTGACAGCGAGTCGTCGACCGCCTCGATCAGGGCGCTCGGCGGAAACGGTTTGAGGAGGAAGATCCCGTTGCTCGCGAGAAATCGGGATCGAAGCGAGTCCGAGAGCTGATCGCCGCTGGTCACGATC
This sequence comes from Myxococcales bacterium, assembly GCA_022561775.1. Taxonomy (GTDB): domain Bacteria; phylum Myxococcota_A; class UBA9160; order UBA9160; family SMWR01; genus JACZVU01. The sequence continues at coordinate 6,247 of JADFQO010000051.1, forward strand.
ACCCCGATCTGCGGCTGCTCTGCAGCGAGCACTTCGAGCACAGCGCCGGCTCCTTCGGGGCTGATCGCCGCGTCGATTACGATGGCGTCGATCGCCTCCGATGCACCCCGCAAAGCCTCAACCGCGACCTTGCCGTCCGGCGCGGAAATCACCGCGTAGCCCTGCCTCTCGAGCACACGGATGAGCACCCGGAGGAGCTGGGACTCGTCGTCGGCGATGAGTACGCGAGGCGGACCAGTGGCCACGCTCGAATCATACCCTGCGGGCAAGCAACTCGATCATTTTAAAGGGATTTTGCGGCCACTTTGCGCCGGTCATTTGCCGAATAGCGAAAACAAAGCGAAACTCAGCTGTGCCCTCCCCATCATCTGACTATGTCGAACTCCGCTGCCAGAGCGCCTTCACGTTCCTCGAGGCGGCCTCCAATCCCGAAGACCTCGCCGATCGCGCGGCGGAACTCGGCTATCCCGCGATGGCGCTCGGGGATCTCGGTGGCGTCTACGGCATCCCCCGCTTTCACCGGGCGGCGAGCGCAGCGGGGCTCCGGGCCATCGTCGGTGCACAGATCTTCGTCGCCGACCCGAATGCGCGGCCAGCTCCCCTTCTCTTACTGGTCGAGACGCAGCGTGGATACGCGAACCTGTGTCGAATCCTGACGGAGAGCCACCGACGCGTCGCGAAAGGAGAAACCCTCAATCGCTGGGACGAGATCGAAGAGTGCGCCGAGGGGCTCACGGCTCTGGCGCGCGGCGACGCCTCACTCCGCATGTCGGTGCTCGACCGCGCCAACGCGATCTTCGGACGCGGTCGACTCTGGATCGACGTCTCGCGCCATCTGGATCGCGCCACCGAGGCCGCGGGACGCCGAGCGGCGGCGCTCGCAGAAGCTGCGCGCGTTCCCGTGGTCGCCACCAACGACGTGCGCCACGCGCGGCCCGAGGGGCGCCAGCTCTTCGACGCGCTGACCTGTCTGCGCTGGAAGACTTCTCTGGATCGAGCGGGCCGCCGTCTCGCCGTCAACGCAGAGCGGCATCTGCGCTCACCCCGCGAAATGGCAGAGCGCTTCGCCGATCGGCCCGCTTGGATTCGCGCCACCCGCGAGATCTCCGAGCGCTGCGCGTTCGGCCTGGAGAGCCTCGGCTACCGCTTTCCCCGATACCCCGTCCCCGTCGGAGAAACCCAGGCCTCCTACCTTCGACACCTCACCTGGCGCGGGGGCCGCGCTCGCTATGGCTCACCAATCCCTTCGCACGTGCGCGCGCAACTCGAACACGAACTCGATCTGATCGAAAGACTCGATCTAGGCGGCTACTTCCTCATCGTTCACGACATCGTGCAGTTCACGCGTGACCAGAAGATTCTCGCCCAGGGGCGCGGATCTGCGGCCAACAGCGCTGTGTGTTACGCGCTCGGCATCACCGCCATCGATCCGGTGGGAATGAACCTGCTCTTCGAGCGCTTCCTCTCCGAGGAGCGCGGCGAATGGCCCGACATCGACCTCGATCTCCCCTCGGGCAACCCGCGTGAGAAAGTCATCCAATACGTCTTCGACAAATACGGGACACACGGCGCCGCGATGACGGCGGTGGTGATCACCTACCGCACGCGCATGGCCCTGCGCGAGATGGGCAAGGTGCTCGGCATGGCGCCCGATGCCATCGACCGCCTCGCCAGGACGATTTCCAAACTCGAGCATCGCGAGAGTTTCCACGAACTTGAACAGCGCGAGAGCCTCGACGAACTCGCCAGCCTGCTCAAGCAGGCTGGCGTCGACCCCGCGGCCCCGCGCATTGCTGCGCTGCTCGATCTAGTCGATCGCGTGCGCGGGCTGCCGAGGCATCTGGGCCAGCACACCGGTGGCGTGGTCATCTCCGCGGGGCGCCTCGACGAGATCGTCCCGATCGAACCCGCGACGATGGCTAATCGCCGCGTCGTGCAGTGGGACAAAGAGGACTGTGCGGATCTCGGAATCATCAAGATCGACCTGTTGGGTCTCGGCATGCTCGCAGCCATCGAAGACACCATCGAGCTCGTCCGCAACCACGAGGACGTCGCAATCGATCTCGCCCACCTGCCCGCCGACGATCCCACCACCTACGAGATGATTCGTCGCGCCGATACCATCGGCACCTTCCAGATCGAAAGCCGCGCCCAGATGGCGACCCTGCCCCGCATGAAACCCGAGTGCTTCTACGACCTCGTCGTCGAGATCGCGATCATTCGCCCGGGCCCCATCGTCGGACAGATGGTGAACCCCTATCTCAATCGCCGCGCGGGACGCGAGCCCGTCACCTATCCCCACCCGTCCCTGGAACCGATCCTCGCGCGCACACTCGGCGTACCGCTCTTTCAAGAGCAACTGCTTCGCATCGCGATGGTGGCGGCGGGCTTCAACGGCGGCGAGGCCGAGGAGTTGCGCCGCGCGATGGGATTCAAGCGCTCCGTCGAACGCATGGAGCGCCTCGAATCGCGGCTCCGAAGCGGCATGAACGAACGCGGCATCGTCGGCGACGACCAGGAGGCGATCGTCCGCGGGATCCACTCCTTTGCGCTCTACGGATTCCCAGAATCCCACGCCGCATCTTTCGCGTTGATCGCCTACGCGTCGGCGTTTCTCAAAGCCCATCACCCGGCCGCGTTTCTGGCCGGCTTGCTCAACGCCTACCCGATGGGCTTCTACAACCCCGCCACATTGGTCAAGGACGCCCAGCGGCACGGCGTCGAGGTGCGGCCGATCGACGTCGCACACTCGCCTTGGCGCTGCACGCTCGAGACACCGCGTCACGCGAAAGCATTCCCTCCAGTGCGACTGGGTCTGCGCTTTGCGAGCGGATTGCGCCGCGAAACGGGCAGCGCGATCGAAGTCGAGCGCAACGTCGCGGCCTTCACCAGCGTCGCCGATCTCACCAAACGCGTGGCATTTCGGCGCGATGAAATCGACGCCCTCGCCGAACTCGGCGCATTCGCGAGCATCGATCGCTCTGCGCGGAGCCGGCGCGCTGCGCTCTGGCAGGTGGCCGCGCTCGAGCGCAATCCCGATTCACTCTTCGCGGGCCTGCCTCCCGCCGAGACGGCTTCGCCCCTGCCCGAGATGTCTCCGTTCGAAGAGACGCTCGCCGACTACCGGCACAGCGGCCTCACCACGGGTCCGCAGATCCTCAGCCATCTTCGACCGACGCTGCGCGAAAGGGGAATCTTGTCCTCCGCCGACCTGAAGAACGTGCCCGACGGGCGCCGGGTCAAGACCGCGGGGCAGGTGATCGTTCGCCAGCGACCACGATCCGCCAAGGGGTTTTGCTTTCTGACCCTCGAAGACGAGACCGGCACCTCCAACGCGATCCTCACGCCCCAGATGTTCCGCCGCTTTCGCATTCCGCTGCACGGCTCGTCGATCGTCCAGATCGAGGGGCCGATCCAGAACCAGGAGGGCGTCATCCACGTTCGGGTCCAGCACCTCGAGGGCCTCGCCGAACGCGGCTCCCTGCCCGAAGGGCACGATTATCGCTAGCGAGAAGCGGAACCGGTCGTCGCAAACACACGCGCAATCTCGGAAAGGCTCAATCCACACCCCGACGCTAGGGCTCGGGTAGTTTCCGCTGCTGTTCGAGGGTCGCAACCGTGAAGATCCGATCGCTGATCGAAGCGTTGACGCGAAAGTCCGTGATCAACACCACCGTCGAGGTTCCGCGAAGCACGTCGCTCACGAGCAGTCGGGTGGGCAGGACATGCCCTCCCTGCTCGACCATTGCGGAGCGGGGTGCTTCGAGCACCCGGTAGGGGCGCTGCTCGCGGCGCTTGTAGTAGCGGGTCTCGAGGATTGCGCCGTCCGACTGCGCGATGTCGAATTCGACCCGCGAGTAGTTTCCCTTGCGGACGAGCGCGCCGCCAATCCGGTAGATCGCCTCCCCTTCGCGTTCGGAGACCGCGAGCGCACCGAGTTCGAACTCGTCGATACGCTTGCGCTCGAGATCCCCATAGGTCAGATCGCTCCCGAAAAACGCGTCTCCCTTCTGAGCGGTCGTCACGCGGCGGGTCTTGCCGAGCGATGGAAGGAAGACGAAGGCGTCGTGGCTCCGATCCCGCTGTTCGATGGTCAGGATCGTCATTCCGCGCAGGTACTCGGGGGCCGTGAGTCGAGCGATCGTATGGAGCCGCTGCTCGATCATCTTCGTGATGTACTGGACCTTGCGGCGTCTCTCTTCGCCGGATCCGTTGCACATCACCAACTCGATCCGCGAGATCGCGTCGACCTCGTAGCGGTTCGCAAACGCCGCGCTCAGCACACTCGCCGACGAAGGCTGCGGCGCGTTCTGCGCCCGCGCGGTCGCAACGGCGGCGAATGCGATCGCGCACGAGATCGCGAGGCCCGACCCGATTCGTCTGATGGATCCGCCGATCACGATCGTCCGGCCCGGTCCAAAATTCTACTCAGCGAGGTCCGGCCACCCCGGCCGGAAATTCGAGCCCGCTTCCGCCCAATCCACAATAACCGGAGGGGTTCTTGGCGAGATACTGCTGGTGGTAGTCCTCGGCGAAATAGAATTCCGGTGCGCGACGGATCTCGGTCGTGATCTTCCCGTAACCGGCACCCGCCAGAACCTTTTCGAAAGCATCGCGCGATGCCTCTGCGGCGCGCATTTGCGCTTCGGTGTAGGTGTAGAGCCCCGAGCGATATTGGGTTCCGGTGTCGTTTCCCTGACGCATCCCCTGGGTGGGGTCGTGGGTCTCCCAGAAGATCTTCAGCAGCGCCTCGTAGGAGATCTTCTCCGGATCGAACAAAACGCGAACCACCTCCGCGTGGCCGGTTTCACCCGTGCAGACCTCCCGATAACTGGGATGCGGTGTTGTGCCCGCCGCATAGCCGACCGCGGTCGTGTACACCGGGGCTTCCCAGAATTTCTTCTCCGCACCCCAGAAACAGCCCATGCCGAACATCGCGGCGTCGAGTCCGTCGAGGGCTTCGGCGGACGGCTGCATGGGCGTACCGAGAACGACGTGCTGTTGCGCGACCTCGATGGGCTGATTTCGATCGGGCATCGCGATGTTAGACTCCCCTTCGCGCAACAGGATAGCCGCTTTATCCGAAAGAATCGGCCCGATTTCGGGCTCGGAGACGCGCCCGGTAGACTTCGCAGACAAAGCAAAAGACGGCAGGCGTTGGAACGGGAAAGCAGGGAAGCGGGGAGAGAGGAAGTTCATTGGCCGGCCAGGAACATTTTGCCCAGATCCTCAAGCGCGTGTGTCGAGACCGTGGTTGGGACCTCCTACCTACCGGTGTGCAGGTCAGCTGGCCGAACGGCCGGCACCAGTTGATCGAACTCGAATTCTTCCAGTTCGAGCGCGAGGAGTTGGTTCGTCTCTTTACCACGATCGGCGAAGTCGACGGCATGACTGCGGTTCGGCTCACGGTCGCGCTGCGCATCAACAGCGAACTCGCCCACGGCTGCTTCGCGGTCCACGAGGATCACCTCGTCATGACCGACACCTTGATGCTGCGGGATGCCGACTTCGGGGAGATCGAGGCTTCGATCAGCTACCTGGCGGAGACCGCCGACCACTACGAACAGACGATCTTCGGAACCGATCAGTACTGACTGGCGCGAGGCAGCCGGCGTGGGCGGGAGGCTCAGTTGGTGGCGCTGCGCTGGGCGTTCTTTTCGCCGCCGAACGCCGCCACGGTCTTCCACGCGCTCACGAGCAACCCGCCGCCGAAGAGCACGCAGAGCAGGGCGATCGCCCACACTGCAAAGACGTGGCCCGACGCGTGCGCGCGCAGCGCAAGCGAAATGAAGATCGTCAGGATGGCCGCGTACATCGCGGTCGCCGACAGCCATTCGATGACGGTCCGATTGCGACTCGGGGGGGTGAACGAAACGACCAACCAGCCGATCACGAGGACCGAACCCGAGGCGATCCAGATGATCTGAAAGACGCTCAGTTCCACCGTCTACTTCCTCGCCTACGGGTCACGGGAAGTCGGCCCGCGGGCTTCGTTTTCGGCTGCGGTCCGCGCGCACCTCAATGCGCGGCGTCGCGAACGTGAGCGCGGACCCGCTCGGCGAGTTGCTCCGCGGTGAATCCGTACGCGCGGGCGAGGTCCGCAAACGGCGCCGAGGCGCCGAAACGATCGATTCCGTAGATCAACCCGTGGGTACCCAACACGCGCCAAAGGCTCTCGCCCCGCGCCGCCTCGACGGCAACGACCGGAGTGCCGTCGTCGGGAATCACGCCGCGTCGGAAAGCCACGCTTTGCTCGAGAAACAGTTCCAGACACGGCAGGGAAACAACACGCGCCGCGATGCCATCGCCGCGAAGCCGTGCTGCGGTCTCGACCGCGAGCGAAACCTCGGAGCCCGTCGCCACGAGAACCACGTCGGCCGACTCCTCGGGATCCTCGACCACGTAGGCGCCACGCCACACCTCCTCCCGCTTGAAAGTGGCCGGGCGATCGAGAGCCTTCACGCTCTGCCGGCTGAGCGCGAGCAATGCCGGTCCGTCCCGATGTTCGGCGATCCACGCCCAGGCCATCGCGGTTTCGACCCCATCCGCGGGACGGAAGACCCGCAGGCCCGGAATCGCGCGCAGGGAGTCGAGCTGCTCGATGGGTTGATGGGTCGGACCATCCTCACCCAGGAAGATCGAATCGTGGGTGAAGACGAAGATCGACGGCAGGCGCATCAGTGCGGCGAGCCGGATCGAAGGGCGCATGTAGTCGCTGAAGATCAGAAAAGTACCGCAGTAGGGACGCAACGTTCCGTCGAGTGCGATGCCGTTGGTGATGGCACCCATCGCGTGCTCGCGGATCCCGAAGTGGATGTTGGTGCCCGCGAAGGGGTCCTCTTGCTCCGCCGCTCCCGGCCCCACGCTGCCTCGGTCTTTGAGAATCGGCGGCGCCCCCGAGCCGGCGAGATCCGCCGAGCCACCCACGAAATAGGGCGCCTTCTCGACGAGCCGCTCGAGAACCACGGCTCCATGCTTACGGGTGGGGTTATCGACGCCCTCCAGCCCTTCTGCCAGCGAAGCACCCAGATTGGCCGGAACGCGGCCCTCCCGCGCCCCATCCCAAGCCTCCGCGAGATCCGGATTCGCTTCGCGCCACTGCTTGAACTCCACGTCCGCCGCGCAACGATCCGCCTTCTTGATGCGATTGCGCTCTTGCATGTAGGCGCGAACCTCATCGGGAACCAGGAAAGTGGGCTCGAGGGGCCATCCCAGCGCTTCCTTCGTCAGCTTGACTTCGTCAGCGCCAAGCGCCTCGCCGTGGGCTTTGGATTTTCCGGCCCGATTCGGGCTCCCGTAGCCGATCGTCGTCTTGGTGATGATGAGTGACGGACGCTCGCTCTCGGCTCGCGCAGCCTCGAGGGCGCGCCCCACCGCCTCGAAGTCCTGACCGTCGATCGTCTGCACGTGCCATCGCACCGCATCGAAGCGCTTCGCGACATCCTCACTGAAGCTGAGGGACGTCGGCCCGTCGATCGTGATTTCGTTGTCATCGTAGAGATAGATCAGATTCTCGAGGC
>JADFQO010000001.1 GCA_022561775.1 Myxococcales bacterium
GGCGCCGACAACGGCCACCGTCGCCGCAAGCTTGAAAGCGACGAACAGATACGGCGTCGATGCCGGCAGGCGGAGCCTCACCAGCGTCTGGTTGGGTGTCGCCGCGTAGGACGCCATCAACTCCACATCCTCTGGAGCCGGCGAGTGCAGGCCCCTCAGACCGTTGACCGCAACGGGAAAAAAGGTCAGATAGGTAGCGATGAGCGCCACCGACATCCAGTCCTCCCATGTGAATGGCAACCAGTCCAGGCTGGTTCTCCCCCAGATGATGACGATGGGTGCTATCGCCACCAGAGGGATGGTCTGCGAGGCGATGATGTAAGGAGAGACCCCGCGCTCGAGCCACTTCGACCTCAGCAGCAGGACGGCGATCCCGATACCAAGGATCACACCGAGAAAGAAGCCGAGCGCCGCCTCACGCAAGGTGAATAGCGCGGCCTCGAGAACGAACACGCCCAACGGCTTGGCATTGTTGCGTTGCGGAGGAACACTCACTTCGGCAGCGATATCGAGAAGGGGTGGCATCGTCAGATCGTCGGAACGAGGGAGAAACGATCCGACGACCGGCCACTCTGTCTGGGCGTCGTCGATGGCGCCACCAAAAGCCTTGTACCCGGTGTAGGCGAAGGCGAGAACGACCAGAAAGGAGACGAACACGGCCACACGGCGGACCGCCATCCGAATGGCGACCCGTCGTTCATAACGACGCACCTCGTCGGTGACGGCGGCGCTTGTGCCGGGGTCTGAAGAGGCGCCGATCGTCACCGATCGCTACTCGTTCTCTGGGAACCCGAGATCCACCTTGCTCGTAGCCGGGTCGGGCCACCGACTCGTGATCACTTTGGCCTTGGTATAGAAATCGATCCCCTCGGGCCCGTAGGCGTGTGACTGGCCGAACAAGGAGTTCCCCCAGCCCCCGAACGAGTAGTAGGCAACCGGCACCGGGATCGGAACGTTGATCCCGACCATCCCGGCCTGCGCCTCGACCTGGAATCGCCTGGCGGCACCGCCGTCGCGGGTGAAGATCGCCGTCCCGTTCCCCCACTCGCTGTCCGAGATGAGCTTGATGGCGTCGTCGTAGCTATCGACGCGGGTAACGCCAAGCACCGGGCCGAAGATCTCGTCGTCATAGGCCCGCATCCCCGGCTTCACATGGTCGATCAGCGACGGGGCGAGGTAGAAACCGTCGCCGTCGAATTTCTGGTCCCTTCCGTCGACGACGACCGTGGCTCCCTCGTCTCGGGCACCCTCCACATACGAGGCAACCCGGTCCCGGTGCTCCCGGGTGATGAGCGGGCCCATCTCCGTCCCTGGCATCGTCCCGTCCCCGACCTTGACCGCGGGGATCCGGGCCTGGATGGCAGCAACCAGCGGATCTGCCGCCGTCCCGACCGCAACGACGACCGAGATCGCCATGCAGCGCTCACCCGCCGAACCGTACCCCGCCGAAACAGCGGCATCCGCCGCGAGTTCCATATCGGCGTCGGGAAGCACGAGCATGTGATTCTTGGCGCCGCCGAGCGCCTGCACCCGTTTGCCCGTGCGCGTTCCGCCCTCGTAGATGGCACGCGCAACCGGTGTCGATCCCACGAAGCTGAGCGCGGCAACGTCGGGATGCTCGACGAGGCGCTCCACGGCCACGCGATCTCCCTGGATGACGCTGAATATACCGTTGGGAAGCCCCGCCTTCGCGAAGAGCTCGGCGAGTCGGATCGACAGAGAGGGGTCTTTTTCGGAAGGCTTCAGGATTGCGGCGTTGCCACAAGCGATCGCAATCGGAACCATCCACAGCGGCACCATCGCCGGAAAGTTGAAGGGCGTGATGCAGCCCACGACACCGAGCGGTTCGCGCACCGACATCAGATCCACGCCGGTCGACACCTGCTGTGACTGGTCTCCCTTCAGCAGCTGGGCGATCCCGCAGGCGAACTCGACGGTCTCGAGTCCGCGCTGCACTTCGCCGCGCGCATCGGGCTGGGTCTTGCCGTGCTCGCTCGCGATCAACTCCGCGAGTTCGTCCGTCGCCGCGTCGAGCAGGTTTCGGAATTGGAACATGATCTTCGTGCGCTTGGTGAGCGACGCATCTCGCCACTCGGGAAATGCGGCGCTCGCCGCGGCGACCGCGCGGTCGACTTCTTCGACGCTCGCGTACGCGACGCGCGCCTTCTCGACTCCGGTTGCGGGGTTGAAGACGGGACCGGTACGGTCCGATTGGCCATCCTGGGGCTTCCCATCAATCCAATGGGCAATGGTCTCAGACATCGAGAGATCTCCTCGCTGAACCCCTCAGTCGAGGTTCAGCCGCACTCGCTGCGGCTTCTTCGAGATGTCCCGGGACGATAGCAGCGGCCTGTTTCGGCGCGTGAACCCGCAGCTGCGTGCAGGTCCGGGCCTGATCGCAATCGGGCGAGCGTCGGGGCGCTTAATCCCGCGGCGCTGCCCTGGCAAGCCGTGCCCTCCGCCGTGGTTCCGGATCGTCGTAGCTCGCTGATCGACAAGTCTTCCGCCGTTTACTTCGATTAACAAGGCTTTTCCTTTGTCCACGCAAGTTATTGATTTTAAAGGGTGAAAGTTATAAACTATTATGAATAGTTAACACCTTGACGGAGTCTCCCCATGGCGATCGACGTTGGCCCCCGGCTACGCGAGCTGCGCGAGCGCAGCGGACTTTCACAGCGCGCGCTCGCGAAGCGCAGCCGCATCAGCAACGCGACGATCTCCCTGATCGAGTCGAACAAGTTAAACCCGTCGGTCGCGGTCCTCAAGCGCATTCTCGACGGTGTCCAGATGGACCTCTCCACATTCTTCGCCACCAAAGCTTCCGAATCGGAGCCCGTCGTCTACCGCGAATCCGAATTGGTGGAGATCGGGCGCGGCAAGATCTCCTACTGGCAGGTGGGGGGCGAACTCGCGGGCCGGAGCATGCAGATTCTCCACGAGCGCTACGCACCGGGAGCGGACACCGGCAAGGTCACGCTGCACCACAAGGGAGAGGAGGGCGGTGTGGTGATCCGCGGCCATCTGGAGCTCACCGTGGACGGCAAGCGCTACCTACTCGGTCCGGGTGATGCGTATTATTTCGACAGCTCACGTCCGCATCGATTTCGAAATGGTGGTCCCGAAGAGTGCGAGATCGTGAGCGCGTGCAGCCCGCCGAGTTTGTGACTCGAAGCCGACACCAGGGGCGAAGCCGCCGAACTGGCGAACCCGTTCATCGGGCTCCGCTCCCCAGCGATCCAATTCGGCGGCTCGGTGACGACCCGTCTGAAGATCCAGTCCGGTCCGATCCTTCCAACACCGCGAATTGGAGCCTAAACAGAAGCTGGCGTTTGCGCTTGATCGGAAGCTGATCGTTTCCTGATCTTTATCTGATTTGGGATTCGTGCGGCTTCCAGCGACGGATGGGCGCAGCTCACGCTGGGTCTAGCGCATCGGGAGGTAGCGGTTGAACGCCACTCCGATGCCCTCGCTGATGTGGTCGCTTTCTTTCAGCAGGTCTTCTTTCAACAAAAGCCCGGGGTTCATCGTGAATTCCGCACTGGTCATGTCGACATTGTGGGCCAGATCCAACCCGCCGTATCGCTGGAAGATCAAATCGCCATCCGGACCAAATACCATCACGTGCAACGAAACACCGGAGATATTGATGACGAGTGCACGTGCGAGTCCCTTGGTTTTCGCTTGGTCGGACAGGTTCACGACCTTCATTTTCCGAAATACCCCGTCCCATTTGACCGTCCGATCGCGGGACTTGGTAGTGCGATAGACGAGCGACGGTGCAATCACCGCGTCGAAGGAGCGGGTTTCCGCGAGGTGCGTGACATAGACACGCATCGCTGTTTCAAAATTGTCGTCGAGCGCTTTCAATTCTTTCACCTTTACGATGCTCGCCGCCCATTGCGCGGTTGCCTCTTTCCTCGAAAACGTCTCGAGCGTCTCGCCGTGATCGCGGATGTAGCCCGCGATGGCGCCGAACATATCGTCCAGCACGGGAATGAACTCAGGCTGCGCGTTGATCGTGAGATTTACCGGCAAAACCACGAAGTGCCGGAGTTTTCCTGAGTCGCCCCAATTCCCAATTCTCGAACTAGGGTCACGGGATCCGTGGGCACACGCGGACGCAAAGACAGCGAGCGCTACAATCGAGGCGGCGAGTTCCAAGCGAGACCGGACTTTGCGCTCGGGGGTGGCCGCATCGCGCCACCAGCTGCCTGCTAGCCGTCTGACCACCCGCTGGTCTCCCACTGCCCTGACGCGGCGAATCACGAGTTTACAATTCCGCCCAGCCATATCTACTCGGTGATCCGAGCTGAATTTGCTTCGCGTTTCAATCGAACGCTTGGCGAAAACGTCGGGGCTCGCGATCGGCGTTCGATCGTGTGCCTCCGCTCGAGCGGGCGGGGCGGGTCGTTTTGGGGCGATCTCGGGTATTATGTTCTGACAGCCTTCTTGCGCTCTCGGGCTACGCGCCATCCTCCTAATTTTCGGTGAGGAAGTCGAACGTCTGGATCGAGTCCTCCGGTGCGCGGCCACGGGTATCGAACGGATGCGAAAGACCACACAGCTCAGGCGCTCATTGCTCTTCGTACCGGGTGCGGAGCAGAGGAAGCTCGATCGCTCGCGAGAGGCGACCGCAGACCTCCTCGTCTTCGATCTCGAGGACTCCGTCGCGCCGGACCACAAAGCGCGAGCCCGCGAGCAGGTCGCGGATCACATCCGAAGCGTCGGATCTGGGGATCCGGAAATGGCCGTTCGAGTGAACCCACCGGAGTCTCCGTACTTCGAAGCGGACCTGGAGGCGGTGGTTTCGGCCGGCGCGCGGACGATCATGCTGCCGAAATCCGAGAGCCCAGAGGGCCTCGAGAAGGCCTCCGCGACCGCAGCGAGGCTAGAGGCGAAACTTGAAGCCCCCAGCGGAAGCGTTAGGTTGCTCGCGCTGGTCGAGACCGCGACTGGAATCTCGCGCGTGGAAGTGCTGGCCAGAGCCGACTCGCGAATCGATGCCCTCTGTTTCGGGAATGCGGATTTCAGCCTCGACATGGGGCTCCCCGAGGCCGACCCGTCGACCGGCGTCTTGCTGCACGCGCGTTGTCGCCTCGCGATCGCCGCTGCCGCTGCGAAGGTGACGCCGATCGACGGAGTCTGCCTGGCGGTAAAAGACGCGGCCGCGTTCTTGGAAGAGGGAAATTTGGCGCTGCGACTGGGTTTCGAGGGAAAGCTCTGCATTCACCCGGAACAGGCCGAGATCGCCAATTCGATCTTCACGCCAACCGCCGACCAGATCGAAACGGCGCTGCGGGTGATCGAGGGCTGGGAGGCCGCGGTTGCGGACGGCAAGGGCGTCTTTCCGCTCGACGGGAAGATGGTCGATCGGCCTCTCGTCGCCATCCAGCAGCAGGTGATCGATCGCGCGAGACTCGCTGGCATACTCGAAAAAGCGTGATTGGAATCGCCATGGACGGGAACCGAACAGTAGACGCGGCGCCGCGAATCATCAGCGTCGAAGCTCCCTACTTCGAAGACCTGAAGGTGGGTCAGCTCTTTTCGGACGCTCCGGCCGTGACGCTGACCGCGGGACACGCGGCTTTTCACCAGGCGCTGTTCGGAGATCGGCTGAGACTCTCGCTCGACGCAACCCTCTGCGAAAAAGTAACGGGATCCGCGCGCGCTCTCCTTCACCCGAATGTGATCTGCAACGTCGCCATTGGACAGAGCACTTCACCAACCCAGCGCGTCAAGGGCAACCTCTTCTACAGGGGCCTCATCCTTCATCGGCCGGTGTTCGTCGGCGACACCCTGCGCACCTCGACGAAAATTGCCGCCCTCAAACAAAACAAAGCGAAGCCCGGACGTGACGCCACCGGAATGGCGGTCCTCGAGATTCACGTAGATAATCAACGGGACGAAACCGTCCTTCACTTCTGGCGTTGCGCGATGATTCCGTGTCGCGATCCGAACGCAGTCACCGAAGCGAACGACTCCTTCGACGCCATCCCCGCCAAACTCGACATGGAACAAGTCGAGGCCGCGGTGCCCGTCGAGTGGCGCCTGGATCATTTCCGACGCGAGATTCCTGGCGAACACTTCGAGGAAATTGAAGAGGGCAGCCGGTACCAGGTCGAAGCGAGAGATTCGGTCACGTCTGCACCGGAGTTGGCGCGTCTGACGCTCAACGTCGCAAAAGCGCACACCGATGCAGCGTCCAGCCCGTACGGCAAGCGCCTCGTCTACGGCGGATACACAATCTCGATGGCGTCGGCCCAGATCGCGCGCGCGCTTCCCAACCTCGTGACGCTGCTCGCGTGGCGGAACTGCGATCACACAGAACCGGTCTTCGAAGGTGACATCTTGCGCACGGAATTTACGATCGACGCGAAGCACTCGCTCCCGAGCGCCGGCGGCCTCGTCGACCTGCACGCCGTGGTACACGCCACGCGCGGGGATCAGGCGCCGACGCCCGGCGCGGACGACTCGGTGCTCGATTGGCGCGTGATCGGTTTGATGGCTTGATACGAGGGGAGGGAGTTCCAAGTTGGATGGCATTCTAAGTGGCATGCGCGTGGTCGAGGGATCTGCATTCGTCGCAGCTCCGCTCGGAGGAATGACGCTCGCCCAGCTCGGGGCAGACGTGATCCGCTTCGATTCGATCGGTGGCGGCCTCGACTACGGCCGCTGGCCGATCACCCCCGACGGCCGCAGCCTGTTCTGGGCGGGCCTCAACAAGGGCAAACGGTCGATCGCGATCGACATCGGCTCGCCCCGGGGCCAGCAGATCGTCCAGGACCTGATCTGTGCCCCGAGCGCGGACGGAGGGCTCTTTCTCACCAACTTTCCCGCATGCGGGTGGCTCGACTACAAGTCGCTCCAGGCGAAACGCTCGGATCTGGTGATGGTCAACATCTGCGGACATCACGATGGCAACACGGCCGTGGATTATACGGTGAACCCCGCCGTCGGTTTTCCCGCCATCACGGGTCCGAGCGACGACCCGCGCCCCGTCAACCATCTCCTGCCAGCGTGGGATGCGATTACAGGGCAGATGGCGGCCATCGGATTGCTCGCCGCTGAGCGCCACCGACGCAACACCGGGGAAGGTCAACTCGTGCGAATCGCGCTTGCCGACGTGGCCCTCGCGATGATCGGAAATCTCGGCAAGATCGCGGAGGTGATGATCAACGACCAGGACCGCCCGAAAGATGGCAATTACCTCTACGGGGCTTTCGGCCGCGACTTCGAAACCCGCGAGGGGCAGCGCGTGATGGTGGTGGCGCTGACGGACTCGCAATGGAAGAAACTCGTCAGAGCCACCAGCATGGAGTCCGCGATCGACGATCTGGGAAAGCGATTCGAACTCGATCTCAGGCAGGTGGGCAACCGGTACCGGGTGCGCCGCGAGATCGCGAAGATCCTGGAACCCTGGTTCCACGCCCGGATGCTCAATGAGATCCGCGAAATCTTCGACAAGAATCGCGTTTCCTGGGCGCCCTATCGAACCTTGCGACAAGTGGTCGAGAACGACCCGGAATGTTCGACCGAGAATCCGATGTTCTCGATGGTGGAACAACCCGGGATCGGGACCTACCTGATGCCGAACTCCCCGCTGCAATTTAGCGCGTCGCCCCGACTCGCTGCGACCCGCGCTCCCCTGCTCGGAGAACACACCGATGACATCCTCTCGACGGTGCTGCAACTGAGCGACAGCGAAATCGCCAAGCTGCACGACGAGCACGTCGTCGAGGGACCGTAAGGGATCGCGCGCGCTCCATCTATCCCGAGCGGGCGGGCTGGAGCGTCCGGGCCACCGCAGAGCGCGGTGGCGCCCGACCGCGTGGTAGAATTCCGCATGAGAGCAGTCAACGCGATGAGCACAGACCCCAGAAGGCTACCAGAGTTGCCCGATTCGCTCTGGGCGGCGACCGCACCGTCGCCAGCAAGCTGCCCGCCGCTCTCGGGCGATCGATTCGCCGAACTGGGTGTGGTCGGCGGGGGCTTCACGGGGCTCTCGGCCGCCTACCACGCCGCGGAAGCCGGGGCCGAGGTCGTGCTCGTCGAGGCCGCGGAGCCGGGATGGGGAGCAGCCGGACGCAACGGCGGCCAGGTAATCCCGGGGCTCAAGCTCGATCCGGACAATCTCGAGCACCGCTTCGGCGCGGAACGCGGACGGCGCCTGGTCGACTTCGCGGGCGCCGCACCGGATCTCGTGTTCGAACTCGTCACGCGGCACCGGATCGACTGCGGGGCGCGACGACAGGGCTGGGTTCACGCGGTTCACGGCCGCGCAGCGCTGCGCCTGGAGGAAGACCGGATGCGCCAATGGCAGGCGCGCGGCGCGACGCTCGAAATGCTCGATCGGAATCAAGTCGCGGCCGTTCTCGGAACCGACGAGTACATCGCGGGCCTGTTCGATCCCCGCGGAGGCTGGCTGCAACCACTCGCCTACGCGCGCGGCCTCGCACGAGCCGCGCAATCCGCGGGAGCGAGCCTGCACGGAATGTCTCCCGCAACCCGCATCGTTCGGAACGCGGACGGATGGCGGATTGCAACCCCATCGGGAAACGTGATTGCGAAACAGGTCTTACTCTGCACCAACGCCTACACGGACGAGCTCTGGCCACGCCTGAGCCGCAGCCTGATTCCCGTTACGAGCTACCAGGTCGCCACCGAACCGCTCTCCGACGAACTACGGGCGCGCATCCTGCCGAAGGGACACGTCTCTTCCGACACGCGCCGCTTGCTCAGTTACTTCTGCATGACCCCTGAGGGTCGACTCGTAATGGGCGGGCGGGGGCCTATCCGCGAGAGCGAGCGCCGTGAAGTCTACGCGCACATCGTGGCTTCGATGCACAAGCTGTTTCCGGAGACATCCAACGCGCGAGTGGATTATTTCTGGAGCGGTCGAGTTGCCGTGACATTGGACCAGCTGCCAAAAATCTGCGAATTGGGACCCGGACTGTGGAGCGGCGGCGGCTACAACGGGCGCGGCGTCGCGATGGCAACCGCGATCGGCCGACTGCTGGCAAAGTGCGCTGGCGGAGCGGCCGCCGACAGTCTGCCGCTGCCGCCGAGCAAGGCGCGGCCGCTGCCATTTCACGGCCTGCGCGGTCTGGCGATCGGCCTGGCCGTCGCTTGGAAGCTGCTGCTCGACGCCTGGGAGGTGCGCCGTCGTTAGGCGCTGCCACAGCCCCGCGCGATCAATCCTCGCGGTTTTCGGCCCAGACTTTCGCGACTGCGGGACGCGCCTCGACGAGATCCACGAGTTTTGCAACGCGCGGGTTGTCGGCGAACAACTGCTTCTCGTCCGGGTGCCACTTGGCGAGCATCCAGAGGTAGACGTCGACTGCGCTGAAGGTTTCCCCGAGCAGGTAGGGCCCCGGGTCCAGGGCGTCGTTCAGGACCGCAAAGTATCCATCCATGTCCGCTCGTGCGGAAGCCACGATCCCGTCGATACCGCTGGCATCGGTCGTAAACCGGTCCGCGTAGAAGAGGCGCTGATCGGCGGTGTAGATCGTGACCGCCATGAAGACGAGCCAGCGCTGGAAGCGCGCGCTCTCCGGGCTGCCCGCTGGCGGAGCGAGCTTCGCTTCGGGGTGGCGATCGGTGATGTGCAGCACCATCGCCGCGGACTCGGTCAGCACCGTACCATCGGGAAGAACCAGTGCGGGGAGCTGACCCATTGGGTTCACGGCCAGAAACTCCGCAGTCCGATTTTCCTCGTTTTCGACATCGATCGCGACCTTCTCGTACTCGACACCGATCTCCTCGAAGAGCACCTCCGAAGTCATGGAGCCCATTGATTTCGCCCAGAACAGTTTGTACATGGGGGGCCGCCTCCTTTGTGAGTGATCTCACCCGCGATCATTCTACGGACGGAATCTCGGAGAGTCCAGACCCATTTGGGTGCAGCACGATTTCGCGGGGATATAATGACCGCGCGCGCGAACTGCGCTCTTCGGGCGAGGCCGAAATCACGCAATCGTGCCTAGCTCGTTTGTGCCCGACGGGGCGAAACCGGTAGGGCTGAAAGGAAGGGAAGCTCGCGACAGCGCGGGCGACAGCTTCTTCGCGCCGAAGGGAGCCCATACCACGTGGATCATCTACGACACGGTTTCGAAGTTCTGGATGATCACCGAACGGGAATGCCGAGCAGGCCCACCCCAAGCAGCTTGATGCTCGTGGTCGCGATTCTCGCGGCTGCATGGGTCGCTGGTTGTCAGACCTCGACTCTCGGGCGTCGCCAGTTCAAACTGATGTCGGCAACAGAAATGTCTGGAATGGGCGTCGCCGCGTTTGCGGAAATTTCCAAGCAAACGCCTCCCTCCCGGGATGCAGGCGTGAATGCGATGGTCAGCTGTGTCGCGAATGCAATCACGGGAACCCTGATCGGAGTGAATGCGAGAACCCGCTGGGAGGTTCGCGTCTTTGCGGACGACACGCCGAATGCGTTCGCGCTACCGGGCGGGAAGATCGGCGTGAATACGGGGCTGTTGCAGGTGGCGCGCACCCAGGGCCAACTCGCCGCCGTGATCGGTCACGAAGTCGCGCACGTATTGGAGGGGCATGCGAACGAGCGCGTGTCTGCAAGCTTTGCTTCGCAGACCGCCCTGCAGTTGCTGTCGGCGGTCGCCAACGCATCGAACCCGGTGCACGGCCAGATGATCGGGCTGCTAGGCGCGGGCGTTCAGGTCGGAGTGTTGCTTCCGTACGGTCGCCAGCACGAGCGCGAGGCCGACTTGATCGGCCTGGATCTGATGGCGAAAGCGGGCTTCAATCCGCATGAGAGCATCACACTCTGGCACAACATGTCGAGAGCCGGCGGCGCCCGTCGTTCGGAGTTCCTCTCGACCCACCCATCACACGGCTCGCGGATCCTCGAACTCGAGCGGCGCATCCCGAGCGTGATGCTGTTGTATCAGGGCGCGAGGGCGAGCGGGCGAATACCGCGCTGCTCGTAGCGCTCGCGCCAGCCAGCCGAAGTCAACGAAGCCGGTCTTCGGGGGCGCGATGGCGCGTTCTCGTCGGAAATTCGCGCGGATCCAGCAACTCCATGCAGGAGGTTGGAGGCGGAGCCTAGTCCAGAGCACTTATACCGCGCTCAGGGCCCTTCCCAATCGATGCGCGCGTACTCGGCGCTGCCGCCGGAGAGCTCCCAGTTGCGGCCCCAGTCGCGAAAGCGACTCTTGGTGCTTCGACAGACGGTGACATCCGGCCCCATCCAGTACTTGCTGTTGCTGATCTTCGTGGTGCCGTCGCCGTTCGCACCTTCGATCGGTTCAATGGAGCCGTCGATGATCTTGGGAATCTGAAAGCTCCAGCCCCGGCCCACCTGCTTGAACTCGATCGGAACCCGCTTCACGCCCAGAAACTCCGCGACCATCATCGAAAACCAGCTGGTCGTACCGCCGGCCTGGCCCGACAAGATCTCCGTAAGAGCCCGGGAGGCCGCGTCATTGGCGCGTTCGTCGATGTAGAGGCCGACCGACCACTTGCCCTCGGCGAGCGGTCCGGGGATGTCCATCAACACCGCAACGTTGAGGCCGTCGAGCGACTCGTCGCCAGCGCGGCCCTCGTCGATGTGCAGGCCCCACCAGGTGTGGCAGACCCCATGGGTGGGGTTGGCCTTGCCGAGTGAAATCACGCAGGGGCAGAACACATCGCAGTTACAACTGAGGATCAACTCGCCACGGATCTTCCAATTGTCAGTCATCGATTTCCCCTCAGAAGCTCGACTCACGGCACGGCGAGCAAGTTCGTACCGAGCAAGACCGCTCCCGATACGACGAGTCCAGCCCCGGCGATTCGACCTACCGCCCGCCCGCCCGGCAGAGCCTTTTCCGCCAACATGAAAAGCGCGAGCCCTGCCGTCCAGAGCAGATTCATCGATCCTCCGATGAACATCAGCGCCATCAGCGCCCAACAGCAGCCGATGCAGAAACGACCGTGCGCAATTCCCATCCTCAGCCCGCCTACCGAACCCGGCCGCCACTGCGTCATCAAAAACCAGAGCGGAGAGCGGCAGCGGCGAAGACAGGCATCTTTCAATCGGGTGAATTGAAAGCCTCCCGCGGCGAGCAAAACGGCCCCCGCGAAGACGCGGTTGGTCGACTGTCCGGCCATCGAGGTCCAAGCCGCTTGATGCAAACCCCATTGCGCGGCAGCGGCGACCAGGCTGAAGGCAGTCAGGACGATCGCGTATCCGAGCAGGAAGCCGGTTGCGGGAGCCACTGGGCTGGTGGACGCCGACTGTTCCCGGCTGATTTTCGCCAAGCTCAGCACCATCGGCGCCGCCGTCGGCAGCATCATCGCCATCATCATCACGGTCCACATCCCGAACGTCATCGCGAGATCCGTTCCGGTCCAGCTCCGCGGCTCCGCGAGAATCGTCACATGGACAGCGTGGCCGGCGCCTCCTGACAACACGATCGTGTAGGCCCACGCGATCGCCGAAATTCCGATCAAGGCCGAGAGCAGGACGAGGCGATCGCGTTGAACGATGGTTTCCAGCGCGGGCGTCCGTTGATTGGACACGAATACCTCGTTTCGTCGTGGTCGCGTAGAGGCCAGTGCCCGCAGGTGCGACGAGGGTCGGGAGCATACACTTCCCCCGCAACATGGGGAACGACGCTCCGGCCGAGCGCACCCGGTTCTGCGTTGGAATATTCGCTTGTTTCAATACAGTCCCGGGACGATCCGCCAGCGCACCCGACGGCAGTAGCGGTCCCAATCCTCGCCGTACTTCGCCGCGCAGCGGCGATGGTCGCGGCGCTCGCGATGGAGTAGCAGAAACGCAGCATAGATCGGGTAGAAGTAGGGCAGTGGCGACCCAAACCCGCAGGGAAGCGACCAGGCGAGGCCAAGCAGCCAGTCGCCCAGATAATTCGAATGGCGCGACCAACCCCAGAAACCCGAAACGAGCAGACGGTTGCCGTGGCGGGTCTCGATGAATTCGGCGGGCTGGCCCCAGATCAGCAGGCCGTTCGAATTGCAGCGAAAGCGGTGCTTCTGGAGATTCGACAAGCGAAATAGCGTCACGCCGGCGAGCCCCAAGAAGACACAGAGCGCAGCGGCCCAGATCGGAAGTTCCGGAGCGTGGTCGATCAGATAGTGGGCCTGGAGGGTGTAGGTCATCGGCACCCATACGAGATCGCCGAAGACCAACATCCAGCCAAAATTCTCGTGCTGGATGTCGAGCGTCGTAAGGATCGCAGGTTCGTGCCAGAAGTAGTCGAGCACGTAGGCGAACTGCAGTGCACAGACTACAGCCATCGCGGTGGACAGTGACCCGTGGCGCTCGATCTGCACCGCGGCAAATGAGCAATTGACCAGCATCCAACCGATCAGGCCCGGGCGCGCTTCGAAGAAGACCTTGAGATCGAACCCGGTGACCGGCGGGATGCGAGGATGGCGCGCCGCCCCGAGGAAGTAGTCGACGATCACACTGCGCGGTTGGCGCGCCGGCTCGGTGGCGCGACCGTAGATGAGAAGGAAGAACGCAAACCCATAGGAGAAGAGCGCGACCACCGAGATCAACTCTCCAAAGTGGTCGTAGATCCAGCGCAGTGGGAACAGACCACTTCCAACGCCCGCGGCGAACGCGACGGCGGTGATCAGCAGGGAGGATCGACCGTTCATTCGGTAGCGGAGGCGAGTGCCGTCTTCGAGCGGCGTTCCCTCCACCGTGGGTCCCGGCGCGAAGGCCTGCAGCAGGGCCTGAAATGCCAGCCAGGCGAGGGTGACGGCCGCGGTCTCCCAGCCCGGAGCCAGGCTCTCCGCAAAAGCCCCCAGATCGGCCTGGGGCCCTGGGAGCAAACGCCCGTCGTTGAAGCGCGCGCAGAAATAGAGGTACGCGGTCCCGATGGGCAAGGCGGCCAGAAGCGCGAGATTCCCAGCGACTCCGCCAAAGTCCGAGCGCGATCGCCGCACTCTCGTCCCGCCCTCGGTCGGGCCGCCCTGGTCCTGCCGGCCCGCGGTCATCTGCGGATGTTCGCACAGATGGGGGGTACACGGCGCCACCTTCGCTCTCTGCGTGGGCGGATTTCGAGGTGGCGGTCCGGTTTCTCGCCTACTCTTCTCGATCGAAAATCGTCGAAGGGATCACCAAGGCCACCACAATGCCAGAATCCATCAACCGCGATCGGCCCGACCTCGCTCCGGGCACGGGCCTGGTGCTGGTGACCGGTGCCTCGGGTCACCTGGGCGCCAATCTGGTTGCGCGCCTGCTCGCGGACGGAGAGCGCGTCCGCGTTCTGCTCCAGCCCGGTTTCGACAACCGCGCCGTCGATGGCCTCGACGTCGAACGCGCGGCGGGCGACTTCCGCGATCCCGAGTCGGTGGGTGCCGCCGTGAAGGGTTGCCAGCGCGTGTATCACTGCGGGGCGATGGTTTCGACGATTCAAGGCAACGCCGAACACCGGCGCCAGCTGTTCGAGTCCAATGTGATCGGCACGCAACACATCCTCGAAGCCGCGCGAATCCACGGCGTTGCCCGCGTGGTGGTCACCGGATCCTTCAGCGCCGTGGGACATCACCTCGACGACCCCTCCGCGCCGAGCGACGAATCCGCTCCCTTCTACCCCTTCCACCGTGCCATGCCCTACGAGCGAACCAAGGTACTCGCTGAACTCGAGTGTCTTCGGGCGGTTGCGCGCGGTCTCGAGGTGGTGGTGGCCACCTCCTGCGCGATCCTCGGCGGGAACGATTTCTTGCCGTCCCGAATGGGGCAGACCCTGTGTGATTTTGCCAACGGTCGACTTCGCGCCTACGTACCCGGCGGCTTCGAATTTGTGAGCGCTCGAGATATCGTCAGCGGCCACCTGCTCGCGATGTCGCGCGGCCGCACGGGCGAGAAGTACATCTTCAGCACGCGCTTCGCGACGCTCGACGAGATTGTGGGGCTGTTTGAGCGGGTTACGGGCGTTCCCCGCCCGGGTCGGCGGCTGCCGGCACCCGTGATGGCGGCCTTTGCGGGGGTCGCCAGCCCGTTTTTGAGCCGGTTCTTTCCGAATTTCCGCCAACGGCTCACACCAGGCGCGATTCGGCTGCTGCAAATGCGGCGACATGCCAACACCCGCAAGGCGCAGGTTGAGCTAGGTTACCGGTCCACTGAACTCGAGAGCGCGGTGGAGGAAGCGTATGCGTTCTTCCACGCGCATGGGGCCATCAAAAACCCGGCTGCGCGAGCGCCGATGGCAGCCTCATCCGACCCGGCACTGGCCGCGTCACCCGCCAGCTAGGCAACGATGACCCCCAGGAGGTTCATGCTCCTCCAACCCCAATCCGGCGCGCCGCCCCTGGGATTGAAGCCAGCCCGCGACCCGAGGAAGACGGGCCACGCGGGGACTGCGCCCGAGGCGCACTCTCGCGAGGGTGCCGCGTGAACGTCCGCTCCGGAGCGTTCGACGCGGTCGTGATCGGCGCGGGCCCCGTCGGCTGCGTCGCGGCGCTCGCTCACGCGCGGGCAGGTGCGCGCGTCCTACTCCTCGAGGCCAACCCCGACGCGGCGCGTCGGCTCGCGGGCGAATGGCTGCACCCCCTCGGGCTGAGCGTGTTGTACGAACTCGGCCTCGACCCGTCCGAAAATTCCCACTTCGATTCGGGGCGCGGATTCGCGATTTTCCCGGACGATGGAAGTGCGCCGGTGGTTCTCCCCTACGCGATCGGAGTCCGCGGTTGGAGCGGTGAACACCTCGCGCTCGTCGACACGCTGCGCGAGGCGGCGTCTGCACATCCCGATGTCACCTACCTGTCCGGAGCGCGGGCGACCGGAATCGACGGTCAGTGCGTGTCGTTCCGACGATCTCGCTCGAGCGGCGAAGAGCGCGTGACGGCCGACCACATCGTCGCTGCCGACGGTCGCTCGTCGTGCGCACGCGCGGCGCTGGGTTTACCCACGGAGCGCGTCACGCTGTCGCGAATGGCGGGCCTGCGCCTTCGCTCGCGCGAACTCCCATTCGAGGGATACGGGCATATATTTCTCAGCGGCCCCGGCCCGATGCTCGCCTATCGGATTGCAGAGAACGAAGTGCGGCTGTGCCTGGACATCCCCCTTCGCGCATCGGCCTCGCCGGGAACGCTCTACGAAGCCTACGGACCCGCGCTACCGAAATCGCTGCGCCCGTCGTTCGAGGCCGCCCTGCACGGAGGGAACATCTCCTGGGCGGTCAACCAGGCGCGCCCGCGCGCCCACCACGGCCGACCCGGACTCGCGCTCGTGGGCGATGCTGTCGGCTTCCACCACCCGCTCACGGCTGCCGGAATGACGTTTGGCTTGGTGGATGCCGCGACCCTGGTCCAGGCCGAGAATTTCGAGAGTTGGCGACGTTCGAGAGAGCGCGGAACCCGGGTGGCCGAGATGCTCGCGGGCGCTCTCTACGAAATCTTCGCTTCCGACACCGCTTCGGCGGCGGCGATCCGCGCCGAAGTCTACGAGCTGTGGCGCCGCGATCCGCGCGAGCGCGAGCGCACGATGCGCTACCTCGCGGGCGATGACCACAGACTCACGGCTTTCGCAAAATCGTTCGTGAAGGTCGCTGGACCCGCGTTGATGCGACTCGGCGCACGCGCCGTGCGAAGCGGAGACCCCAAGGGCGCAGCCGCAGTCGCGAGCGAGATGGGAAGACGGCTGCACTGGTTGGCGACGGGCGCATTCAGGCGCGGCGATCCCGCGGTCATGTCGTCACCGATGCTGTCCACGGCGGTCACGTCGCGCCAGGAGATGGCGGCGACACCCGCAGGGCCGGCAATCCAACGCGGCGCGGACGCGTTGATCGCCCGGCAATGGTCCTCCGACGGCGAATCGAGCAATACCGGTACCGATTCCGGCGACTTCGGAAGCTGGGAGGGTGAGGTCGTCTGGTGCCCGATGCTCGCCGCCCAGTACGTGATGCTCCAATATCTCGTCGGTGTAGAACTCTCGCAGGAGCGGCGAGCGAGGCTGATTCGACACTTCGAGCGCACGCGATTGTCGTCGGGCCTTTGGGGACTACACGAACTTTCGTCCCCTTACCTCTTCGTGACGACATTGGTGTACGTCGCGGCGAGACTGCTCGGCGTAGAGGCGACCGACCCGCTGCTCGCTCCCGCACAGCAGTTCATCCGCCGCGAAGGCGTCCTGACGATCCCGAGCTGGGGCAAGCTATGGCTGACGCTCCTCGGACTCTACGACTGGCGCGGCGTACCGCCCCTGGTGCCGGAGTTGTGGTCCGTACCGAAAGCGCTTCCGATCCATCCATCCAAGTTCTACTGCCATACCCGCCACATCCAGATGGCGATGTCGGTCCTCTACGGCCGCAAGGCGGAGGCGCCGCAGACTGCGCTGCTCGATCAGATTCGCGACGAGATCTACGCAGAAGACTACGCGGGCGTCGATTGGGTCGCGGCCCGTCGGTCGCTGCGCCGGGCTGACCTGGTGACACCACCGGGTCGACCGCTGCGCCTGATCTTCGAACTCCTCGCACTCTTCGAGCGCCACCACCGTTCGGCGATCCGCGAGCGCGTACTGCGCAAACTCGAAAAACGCATCCGCTGGGAGCTGCAGACCACGGATCACACCAGTATTTCACCGGTGAGTGGAATCCTGAACGTGCTCGCCCTGCGAGCCGGCTACGTCGACGACCCCGACGCCAAACAGGCACTGGAGCGGCTCGAAGCCTGGGTGTGGGAAGACGATGAAGACGGGATGCGCGTCGCCGGAGCTCGTAGTGCATCGTGGGATACCGCGTTCTCGCTGCGAGCGCTGACCGCCGCGAGCCTGCATGCCGAAGTCGAAACGGCGATCAAGCGAGGCGCCGCGTTCCTCGACAGCCAACAGATCCGGGAGACCTTTCCGGGATACCGGGAAGCCTACCGGTTGGATCCGAAGGGGGGCTGGTGTTTTGCGAGCGTGTGGCATGGATGGCCGGTCAGTGACTGCACGGCCGAAGCGTTGCAGGCGTTGCTGAGTACACCGACGGTAAGGCTCGACGCCGATGACGGACGTAACGCGGTGCGCTTCATCCTCCGATGCCAGAACTCAGACGGTGGATTCGGAAGCTACGAGGCGCGGCGATCCAGGGTGGGACTCGAATGGTTGAACCCAGCAGAGATGTTCGGGGATTCAATGACCGAGCACTCCCACGTCGAGTGCACCGCTTCGTGCATCGCGGCGCTCGCCACCTTTCGATGCCACTTTCCGAACCATCTGGGTGGCGAGATCGAGCCGGCGATTGCGCGCGCGCACGAGCGCTTGCTGGTTTCGCAGGCTTCGGACGGTTCCTGGCGCGGCGTCTGGGGCGTGCACTTCATCTATGGAACACTATTTGGTGTTCGCGGACTCCTCGCCGCGGGCACCAAGCCGAACGATTCGGCCATTCGCCGGGCGTGCCATTGGCTTCGGGCAAGGCAACGAGCAGACGGCGGATGGGGAGAGGATTCCGCCAGCTGCGTGAGCGGCGCTTACCTTGAGCATCGAGAGAGTCAGGTGATCCACACCGCCTGGGCGTTGATGACTCTGCTCGAAGCGCGCGACTCCGATTGGGGGTCGATCGTTCGGGGTTCGCGCTTCCTGATCGAGCAGCAAGAGGAGTCGGGCGGCTGGCCCCGACAAGATCCGGCGGGTGTCTTCTTTCGCACGGCGCTGCTCGACTACACCCTCTACCGCCAGTACTTCCCGCTCTGGGCGCTGTCGCTCTACGAGTCGCGGCGGCTGGAGCGATTGGCGTTCTCCCCGGAGCCACCAACCCAACAAGAGCCCGGTTCGATCGAGCGGAACGCTCAGCCGCCGCTAGCTCCGGCACGCTCGGAGCGAGGCTGCGCGGGAAATTTCGTCGGCGAGGGCGCCGACGGAGATGGCGAAGAAAGTCGATCGGTTCCAGCGTAAAATCGCCTCGAAGTTCGAGTAGACGAGAAAAGCGTCGGGTAACTTTTCGCTGGGCAAGACGATCTTTCCGCGCATGCTGGACCGGGGTAGCGCGCCGCCGTCGATGCGCACAACACCTGCTCGCCGCCAGTCCGTGAGGCTTCGCTTCCGACCAAGCGCCCTTTGGTCGTCGCTCAGCAACGCCGGGAGCCGCACCTCGCGACCCCAGGTCTGCCCAGCGTGCCAACCGGCGCTTTTGAGGTAGCTCGCAGCGCTCGCGAATGCATCGGGCAGACTACTCCAGATATCCTTGCGGCCGTCGCCGTCGTAGTCGACCGCATGGTCGAGGAAGGTCGTCGGCATCAACTGCACCTGGCCCATCGCGCCCGCCCACGAACCCTTCAGATTCGCCGGGCTCCGGTGGCCCTCGTCGACGATGCGCAGCGCAGCCAGCAGTTGTTTGCGAAACAGCGGGCCGCGGCGCTCGTCGTACGCCAGGGTCGCGAGTACATCGATGGTCGAATACTCGCCCTGGTGGTCTCCAAAGTTGGTCTCGAGCCCCCAGAGCGCCACCACGAAGCGAGCCGGCACACCGTATTGAGAGCTGACGCGGGACAGCAGATCTCGATGTTCCTTCAACAGGGAACGCCCGCGTTCGATGCGCGTGCCGGTGAGGTGCGCGCTCAGATAGCCGCAGAAGTCTCCGGGTTCCTTCGGTTGACGCCGATCGAGCTCGATGACGAGGGGAATTCGCTCGACGTTGGCGAGCGAAGCGTCGAGCGTGGATTTCGAGATTCCCTGTTCTCTCGCTTCGACCGCGAAGGCCTCGAGCCAATCCGAAAAATCCAGCTGGCTGGTCGAGGTCGAACACGACGCGATGAAAAGCCAGAGGAGGACCCGCGCGATCGCGGTTGCCGAGTGCATCGATACGTAGGTCACCGATGAAAAATATCGAAGCTCGACGAAGGCGGGGGCTTCGACGGGCACCCGATTTGTGTGCGACCTGTTCGCGGCAAAAATCCGACGGACACTAGGGACTAGATAGCTCGAAGTCCACGAGAACGGGAGGTCGAAGCTCGGAAATTTCCAGCAGGCGCAGCGCGGCTTCGATCACCGCATGCTGCCTCGCGGGATTCAGCGGGTCATCGAGGGGATAGCCATGTCGGAAGGGGACGAAAAGCGCGCGCGGAGGCCGAACCCGTTTGGCGACGTTGCGCAGCAGTTGGATCGCGACGGTCGCAATTCCCTGCCGCTCCAACTCCGCAGCCACCAGGCTCACGGCCTGGTTGCACATGGGTCAGACGGGAACCAGCAGTGCGACATCCACCCGCCTTTCGACCAACCTGCGGGCGACCTCGGGTGCGGTATCGCGCACCAGCCGTCCCGGAGCGGTGATCGATCCCATGAAGGAAAAATGTTCCTCACTGACCGAATGGATTCGTCCGGATTCGACCAGCTCTCGCACGCGATCGATCGGAAAGGCGAGGTTCGGATCCCGAACCATCCCCTCGTGATCGAAGGAATCGCTCCGATGGGTGTCGATCAGATCGGCGGTGGGGAAATCGCTCGGAATGCTCCTGAAGCTCGGGTCTCCACCGCGCATCGATCCGTCGAAGGCGCCTTGGTCCGGGGTGACGAAGCCCGCACTGGAGACGAGCGCGAGTCGGCAGTCCGAGAGAGGCTTTTCGAGCGGCGCCCACGGCACGGGATCGATTTTTCGCCAGCGATACGCCCTGAGAAAGGTTCGATCGACGAGCGAAAACTCTTCAATCCCACCCATCGCTCAAACCTCCGACAAAGTGGCTGGCCAATTCGAACACGACAGCCCTCCCTCGTTCGTGCGCAGCCTGAGGCGGGCGCATCCGCACCGGGCCCGACTGGCGCGCGTGAATGCTACCCAAAGCCGAACGGGCGATCGCACGGCTGGAAATCGCCGACGCCTCGCCTAACGGTCTGCGTTGCAGGCGCCCGGTCGATTGCGCTCGACGCCGGGATCGCCGCACGCCGCGCAGGCGTTGGAAATGGCTCGGGTCGCAAAGAAATTGCAACCCCTCTCCTTACCCCGCGGGGCGATCCGAGATGCCGTCGAGGCCGATCGACCGCCTCGCGGGGTCGTTGGCGAGGCCGCACTGCCCGCCATCCGCGAAGGTTTGCTGTTCGAGCCCAAGCGCTGCTACTTACCCCGACGAATTCCGCCGGGTGCTGACCCGCGAGGGCGCCAGGTAGCCCCGCGGTCGATCTCACATCTGGCCAGAGCCGGATGTCTTCGCAGACCCGTTCGGTCCAGGAGCAAACACCGTGCGCGATCGGAAAAGCAGCGACATCAGCAACCACGCCAATTCGGCGAACCCGGAACCCAGAGCCGCACCAACCCACATGCCGCTGGAGTGGGACACACCGATGTACCGCCTCGCGGTCAACCAGCTCGACCAGACCGCAGAGCTGATGAATCTGGATCCGAATATCTGGGAGCGGCTGCGCACTCCGCAGCGAGCTCACGTCGTGTCCTTCCCGTTCCGACGTGACGACTACAATACCGTCGAGACGGTTTTCGCCTACCGCGTGCAACACCTGCTCACGATGGGACCGACCAAGGGAGGCATCCGGTACCACGAGGACGTCAACCTCGGAGAGGTGACAGCCCTCTCGATGTGGATGTCGTGGAAGTGCGCGATCATGAATCTCCCCTTCGGCGGCGCCAAGGGCGGCGTGCGCATCGATCCGCACACGCTCTCGGGCGACGAACTCCAGCGCCTGACGCGACGTTACACCTCGGAGATCATCGAAGTGATCGGTCCGGATCGGGATATTCCAGCGCCGGATCTCGGCACCGACGAGCGCGTGATGGCGTGGATCATGGATACCTATTCTCAGCAAAAGGGCTACGCGGTTCCCGGCGTCGTGACCGGAAAGCCGATCGAGATCGGCGGCTCCCACGGACGGAGTGAAGCGACTGGGCGCGGCGTGATCTCGTGTGCGACCGAAGCCGGCCGCTCGAACGACATTTCGCTCGATGGGGCGGACGTGGTCGTGCAGGGCTTCGGCGCGGTGGGCGGCACCGCGGCTCGCCTGGCTTCGGCGCAGGGCGCTCACGTCGTCGGCTTGTCCAACGCGACCGGTGGAACCTACAACTCCAAGGGTCTCGACATCGCTGCTGTCAGTGCCTGGACGAAAGCCAACGGCGACGGGCTCGCGGACTACCCGGAGGGCGATGCCGTCAGCAACCAGGAGCTGCTCGAACTGCCCTGCGACATCCTGATACCGGCCGCCATCCAGAACCAGATCACCGAAAAGAATGCCGCCGCGCTTCGCTGCCGCATGATCGTGGAAGGCGCCAATGGACCGACGACCCTCGAGGCGGATGCCATCCTCGCCGATCGCGACATTCTGGTGGTTCCCGACATTCTCGCCAACGCGGGCGGTGTCACCGTTTCCTACTTCGAATGGGTCCAAGGGCTGCAGCAGTTCTTCTGGTCCGAGGAAGAGGTCAACCGAAAACTGATCGATCTGATGCAGTCCGCCTACCACAGCGTCGATCAACTCGCGAAAGAAAAAGGAGTCACGCTGCGCACGGCCGCGTTGATGCGGGGCATCGAACGCATCAAACAGGCGAAGCACGTGCGAGGCGTGTTCCCGTAGGGCGCCACAGGAGCATCCCATGGATCTCGGCCTGAAGGATCAAGTGGCGATCGTGACGGGCGGATCCCGCGGGATCGGGCGCGCGGCCGCGGAGGCGCTGCTTCGAGAAGGAGCGAAGGTCGTGGTCGCGTCCGTGCGACCGGCGTCGGTCGAGGCGGCGGCCAAAGAACTCTCCGCGCTCGGAGCCGTCGAGGGCATCGCCGCCGACGTCTCCGTCGAGGCGGACGTCGTTCGTCTGGTCGCAGAAACCGTCGACCGCTTTGGCAGACTCGACGTGATGATCGCCAACGCGGGCATCGATGGCGACGCCGTCAATCTGGCCGACATGACGGTCGCGCAGTGGGATGAAATGATGGCCGTACATCTGCGCGGCACCTTTCTCTGCGGTCGCGAAGCAGCGCGGGCGATGCGAAGCGCGGGCCGTCGCGGACGGATCGTGACGGTCGGATCGGTTTCGGGAATCGAGAGTGAGGCGTCGGGTGGTCACTACTGTGCGGCGAAAGCCGGAATTCATGGCCTCACCCGCTCGATGGCTGTCGACTTTGCGAAGTGGGGGATCCGAGCCAACTGCGTGGCGCCGGGCTGGGTCCGCACCGACATGACCGTCGACTACATCCCGCCCCCAGGCGAGCCGCTCGTGGGCTGCGGTGTGATGGACCGCGTCGGCGAACCCGAGGAGATCGCCAATGCGATTCTCTTTCTCGCGTCGGAGAGCTGCGGCTTCTTGACGGGCGAGACCTTCGTGGTCGACGGTGGCCAGATCGTCGCGGCCCCCGACCTGGAGCCAGGCGCACCCGCTACTTGAAGGCTCGCCTGCTCGCGTGGCGCCTCGCCGCGCGGCTCGACGACAAGAATGCCGCCGTCGCGAGATGTAGTTCGAACGAGATCATCACTTCACCTCACGCCCGATTGAACAGGCTTCGCAGATCGCGTTGCATTCCTGGAATTAATTTTCTGGTTCCGATCTGATCTGCAATGTCGGCGTTGGGCGTTTGAGCAGATCGCCGTAGAAGTCGTTGCCTTTGTCGTCGATCACGATGAAGGCGGGGAAGTCTTCGACCTCGATGCGCCAGATGGCCTCCATGCCGAATTCCTCGTACTCCTGCACTTCGACCTTCTTGATGCTGTGGTCCGCAAGGCGCGCGGCCGGACCGCCGATCGAGCCGAGGTAGAATCCGCCGTGCTTCTTGCAGGCGTCACGCACCTGCACGGAGCGGTTTCCCTTCGCGAGCATCGCCATGCTGCCGCCGTGGCTCTGGAAGAGATCGACGTAGGAGTCCATCCGACCGGCCGTCGTCGGTCCGAAGGAGCCCGAGGCGCGGCCCGCGGGTGTCTTCGCGGGGCCCGCGTAGTAGACCATGAGATCCTTGAAGTATTGGGGAAGACCCTCACCCGCGTCGAGACGCTCCTTGAGCTTGGCATGGGCGATGTCGCGGGCGACCACCATCGGACCGCTGAGCGATAGGCGCGTCGCTACGGGATAACGGCTGAGCTCGGCGAGGATTTCGGACATCGGGCAGCGAAGATCGATCTTCACGACTTTTTCGTCGAGATCTTCGGGAGCGACCTCGGGCAGGTACTTGGCGGGGTTCTCTTCGAGCTGCTCGAGGAAGACACCCTCGCGGGTGATCTTGGCCAGGATCTGCCGGTCCGCGGAGCACGACACACCGAGGCCGACCGGGCACGATGCGCCGTGACGCGGTAGGCGGATCACGCGAACGTCGTGCGCAAAATACTTGCCGCCAAATTGAGCGCCGATCCCCGTCTCGTTGCAGAGCCGGTGGACCTCTTCTTCGAGCGCAACGTCGCGAAACGCGCGCCCGGCTTCGTTGCCCGACGTCGGAAGTCGATCGAGATAGTGGGCACTCGCGAGCTTGACGGTCTTGAGCGTGAACTCCGCGGACATGCCACCGATCACGAGCGCCAGATGATAGGGCGGACACGCCGACGTCCCGAGGGTGCGAATCTTTTCGGCCACGAAGCGCAACAGGGATTCTGGATTCAACAGCGCCTTGGTTTCCTGATAGAGGAAGGTCTTGTTCGCCGAACCGCCTCCCTTGGCGATGAAGATCAGTTCGTACTCGTCTCCGGGCTCCGCGTAGATTTCGATCTGGGCCGGGAGATTGGTTCCCGTGTTCTTCTCGTTGTACATGTCGAGCGGCGCAAGCTGTGAGTAGCGCAGGTTCTTGCACTGGTAGGTGTCGTAGATCCCGCGCGAGATCGCCTCCGCATCGTCGATGCCGGTGAAGACGTTCTCGCCCTTGTGGGCGATGACGATTGCCGTTCCCGTGTCCTGACAACCCGGCAACTCCCGACCGGCTGCGATGTTGGCGTTGGTGAGCAATTCGAGCGCCACGAAGCGATCGTTCGCGGAGGCATCCGGGTCGTCGAGGATCTTGCGGAGCTGGGCGAGGTGTCCAGGGCGCAGCAGGTGCGAAACATCGTCAAACGCCTCGGCGGAGAGCAACTGCAGCGCCTCAGCAGCCACCTTTAGAATCTGGCGACCGTCGATCTCGGCGACGGAAACGTGCTCCGACGCGCGATCGAGCCTCTTGTATTCCGCAGTGTCGTCGCCGTGCTCGAAGATGGGCTGGTAGACGAATTCGGGCATGGCCAGGATTCTCCGCGCTGCCCGGCACCCGCTGCGCCGGGGCGTCGCGAACTATATCCCATCACGGGGAAGGGACGGTCACGGTCGTCGATTCGGGCTCAGCCCCGCCGCAACACGCGGGCCTCTCCGCTGCGAACCGTGAGGTGCTCCTGATCGAAGAGCTCCATCAGTGGAACCGCGGTACGCCGGCTGGTTCCGATCAGCCGCTTGTAGTCGGGCGTGTCGAGACGCCCTCGCTCGCGGAGATGAGCGACGACCTTCTCGCGCAGCGCGTCGACGGCCTCGCGATCGAACCACAGCTCTCCGGGTGCGCGCACGAGGCGCCCGGCGCGAACCAGATGCGCGAGCAAGTTCCGCAACTGGTCGCCACCGGCCCCGAGCTGCTTCCCCCAGCGCTGCAGAGATAGCGGTTCGAGTCCCAGGGCGCGGGATTCGGTGGCGATGCGCTCCACGAGTACCTGATCGGCGGCGCTCAGCGTCGGATGGTGGTCGGGAAGCCGGGCGAGATCGCCCTCGATTTTGATCAGGCCCCGCTCCGAGAGGCGCGCGACGATCAGCTCGGCGCTGTCGCGCGCGACGTTCTCTGGCAGGCTTCCGCGCAGCGCGCTCGTCGGCATGCCGGGCCGAATCGGTTCGGCGCGGTGATAGGCGTCGAGGTTTGCGAGCAGGCGGCGCTCGAGGTCTTCGAGCGCTTCGTGGTGGAGCCAGCGGCGGTTTGCGGCCGACGCGATTTCGCGCTTGGCAGCGAGCACGGCCAGCGTCTCGTCGAAGGTTTTCGCTTCGAGCCCGGCCTCGCGATGCAGTCGGTCGACTTCGGCGCCGCGAAAACCGCTGCGCCGAATCAGCACGACGAGTCGCTCGGCGGGCTCACCCGTCGCGAGCTGTGCGAGGTCGCGGCGAACCTCGGGGTCGCTACGTCGGCGATGTGGCGGCGACACATCGAGAATGATTCCACCGCCAATCGTACTCCCCGAAGCCACGTTGCGCGAGAAGCCCCGGGCGATGAAGCGATCGCCCGGAACGAGAGGTACCGCCTCGCCATCGATGTGAAGGCGCGCGAAGCCGGTTTCGCCAGGTCGCAGCGGCTCATCGCCGATGGGTGCGAGCCGCGCCCGGCGCTTCGCGGTTCCGGTCAAAAATTCGATCGCCACCTGGTCTTCGACCGGCGCCGCGACGGGAAGCCAGGTGACCTCGACATCCGCACTGACGGTCGGCTCCAGGAACCCGGGTGTCGAGATGACCTGGCCGCGCGCGACTTCGTCGAGTTCGACACCCTGGAGATTGACCGCGCAGCGCAACCCAGGCGGACAGCTCTCGACCGAAACGCCGTGGCTCTGCAGGCCGCGGATGCGGCAACGTCGACCCGGTGGCTGGATCTCGACGGGTTCGCCGACCGAAAAAGAACCGCCGGTGAGTGTTCCGGTCACCACACAACCAAAACCCCTGGCCGAAAAACTGCGATCGATACTCAATCGGGGTGGGCCCGTCCGCGGCGTGCGGGGTTTCGCGGCATCGATCGCTTTGCGGATCGCGGTGCGCAGTTCCGGAATACCCTCTCCGGTCAGCGAGGAAACGGCCATCACGGGCGCACCGGCCAGCGCTGTGCCGGAGAGGAACGCGGATACCTCGTCCCGGGCGAGCGCCGCGAGATCCGCTTCCGTGGAGTCGATCTTGGTCAGCACCACGATCCCCTGATCGATCCCCAACAGTTCGCAGATCGCGACGTGTTCGCGGGTCTGGGGCATCACGCCTTCGTCGGCCGCGACGACGAGAAGCACGAGATCGATCCCCGAAGCCCCCGACACCATGGTCCGAACCAGCCCTTCGTGGCCGGGCACGTCGACGACGCTCACCCGGCGTCCGTCGTCGAGGTCGAGGGGCGCGAAACCCAGGGTGATGGTGATCCCCCGGGCCTTCTCCTCGGGGAGTCGGTCGGTCTCGACGCCGGTAAGCGCGCGAATCAGCGCCGTCTTGCCGTGATCGATATGACCCGCGGTGCCGAGGACGACCTTGTGATCAGCGGGGTCCAATGCTCTCGAGTCCCAGATAGCTCTGCAGAGCTGCGGGAATCGCCACCGATCCGTCGGCGCGCTGGTGGTTCTCGAGAATCGCGACGATCGTGCGAGGTACAGCAATTGCGGTTCCGTTCAGGGTGTGGACGAGTTCGTTCTTCTTGGCGCCTGCGCGACGGAAGCGCGTCTTCAGACGCCGCGCCTGGTAGTCGGTGCAATTGGAAGCGCTCGTGAGCTCCCCGTAACCCCCGCCGTCCCCGCGCATCGGCATCCAGCCTTCGATGTCGAATTTGCGGTAGGCGGGCGCACCGAGGTCACCCGCTGCGACGTCGATTACCCGGTAGGGAATTTCCAACGCCTGAAGGATGCGCTCTTCGATCGCAACCAGCTCGTCGTGCATTGCCGCGGAATCCTCGGGGCGAACGATCGCAAACATCTCGACCTTGCTGAATTGATGGACCCGATACAGCCCCTTGCTCTCGCGACCCGCAGAGCCGGCCTCCGTCCGAAAACAATGAGAGATCCCCGCCATGCGGAGCGGCAGATCGGCTTCGTCGAGCAACGCATCAGCGTGGATGCCGCCGAGCGTGATTTCCGAGGTTCCGATCAGATCCAGATCCATACCCGCGATCGAGTAGATCTGGGTTTCGACGCCGCGCGGGCTGAACGCGAGGCCATCGACGATTTCCCTGCGGGCGACATCGGGCGTCGCGAAGGGCGCAAATCCCGCCTCCATCACGTAGTCGAACGCCATTCGCTGGAGCGCCAATTCGAGAAGGACGGCCTCGTTCTTCAGGTAGTACCACTTCTGACCAGCCACCTTGGCACCGGCCTCGAAGTCGAAGAGATCGAGTTTCACGTTGAGCGCGACATGGTCGAGTGGTTGGAATTCGAGCTGGCGGGGTTTCCCGACCCGGCGCAGCTCGCGGGAGTCTTCCTCGCCACCCTCTGGCAAATCCGGGTGGAGAAAATTGGGGATCGAAAGCATCAGCGCCCGAAGAACCTCCCGCTCGGCGGCGAGGTGCTTTTCGAGTCCGGCGACATCCTCTTTCAGCCGCCGCCCTTCGGCGATGTGGGCGTCTCGCTCGGCGGGCTCGAGCTTGCGCTTTCCATTGGCCTGGTGCTCGTTTCGCCGCTGGTTGAGACCGTTGAGCTCGGTCTGGATCTCGGCCACGCGCTGCTGAGCGACGATCGCAGCGTCGAGGTCGACGTCCACACCACGGCGCTTGCAACTCGTGATGATCTCGTCGCGACGGCTCTCGAGCAATCGGGGGTCGAGCATGGTTTCAAAGAGAAGCACAACGCCACGCCCGCCGGCAAGGCCCGCGGCGCCGCGGCCGCTCGATCACGGAACTGTCGGCGCTCAGCCGCCGAGCGGAACGCGAAAGCCCGCTGAGCGGGAACGCTCAGCCGCCGAGCGGAACGCGAGAGCCCGCTGAGCGGGAACGCTCAGCCGCCGAGCGGAACGCGAGAGCCTGCTGAGCGGGAACGCTCAGCCGCCGAGCGGAACGCGAGAGCCTGCTGAGCGGGAACGCTCAGCCGCCGAAGAACATTTCCACCGATCGGCGCGTCCAATTCAAGACGTCGAGATCGCCGAAGAGGAGCGTCGGCACGCTGTTGGGGAACAGACCGAGCGCAATCACCGCGAGGGCACAAAAGACCAGAACTGCACCCTCGCCGCTCGAGATCTCCATCCTGTGGGACTCATCGCCGGGTTCTTTCATATACATGAGAACCGGGATGCGAAGGTAGTAGTAGACGGACACCACGCTCATGAGCACACCGATGATCAGGAGCCATATCTCGCCGGAGTTCACCGCGGCCATGAAGATCTGGAACTTGCCCATGAAGCCCGCGGTACCGGGTATGCCGGCCAGTGAGAGCATGAACAGCACCATCAGCGCGGACAGGCCCGGACGGGTACGCGCGAGACCCGCGAACGACGCGATCCGTTCGCAGTCATTGCCTCGATTCGCGAGCGCGACCACCACCCCGAACGCGCCGAGATTCATGAACGTGTAGGCGATCAGGTAGAAGAGCATCGCCGAGTAGCCCTGAATCGTTCCGGTCACGAGCCCGATCATCAGATAACCGGAGTGCGCGATGCTCGAATAAGCGAGCATGCGTTTCACGTTCTCCTGGATGATGGCCATCACGTTTCCAACGACAATCGTGAGTACGGACAGCACCCAGAAGATGTTCTCCAGCGATTCGTCGAGCGGGCCGAACGCCATCGCGAGCAATCGGATCAGGGCCGCAAATGCCGCAACCTTCACCGTCACCGACATGAAGGCAGTGACTGCAGAGGGTGCTCCTTCGTAGACGTCCGGTGTCCATTGGTGGAAGGGAACCATCGAGATCTTGAACGCGAAGCCCACCACGACGAGACCCAGCCCGACCACTGCGATCGGATTTTCGACCTCGAATCCGGCGCGAATCGCATCGAAGGAGGTCCCGCCGGAGACGCCGTACAAGAGCGCCATCCCGTAGAGCAGAATCGCGCTCGCAAAGGATCCAATCAGGAAATACTTGAGCGCTGACTCATTGCTTCGCAGCTTGCGCCGGTCGAAACCCGCCAGCACATAGATGGGGATGCTCATCAATTCGAGCCCCAGAAAAACGGCAATCAAATCCACCGCGGCAACCATCAGCATCATGCCTGACGCAGAAAGCATGATGAGCGCATAATACTCGCCGTGGTTGATCCGGAGTTCCGAGAGATAGGCGATGGAGAGTGCGCAGGAGAGCAGCGCAGAAAGCGCCACCACCGCGGTCACGAGCGAAGAGAAGGGGTCGAGCTGGTACATCGGATGGTCGGGATTGAAGACCTGTACACCGCCAGCGGCGAACGAGACCACCGAAGTGTAGAGCGTCAGCGCGAGGAAGAAGATCGCCGTGGCCGCCAACACCGTCCCGATGAAGGACTCCGTGACCTCCCTCCCGAGCACGGTATCCGCGCGGGAGAGCAGGATTTCTCCCATCAGGATCACCATCGACCCGATCGCCACCAGGGCAATCGGCAGCAGGACCAAGAGATTGAGATCCGGCACAGGAATCACAGCCGCTCCTCCCCTTCGTCCAGTATCGCGGATTCGGACTCGAAACCAGGCTCGGGCTCGAAACCGGGCTCGGAATCGAAACCGGGTTCGGGCGCCACTTCGAGATCCGCGCCGACAACGCGGCCGCGCGTTTCCAGCTGGCGGATCAGTTCGATCACCGACGGCTCGATGCGACGCAGAAGTGGGTTCGGATAGACGCCGATCCAGATGATTGGAATCACCATCGCCATCATCACGATCTTTTCGCGCAGCCCGAGATCGATCAGGCCACGATTCTCCGGGTTTTCGACCGGGCCAAACACGACGCGCCGGAACATCCAAAGCATATACGCCGCGGAGAGCACTACACCGAAAGTCGCGATGATTGCGAAAATGGGAGCGGCCAGGTACACGCCAATCAGGATCAGGAACTCTCCCACGAAACCGTTGAGCATGGGCAGGCCGATGCTCGACATCGTGACGATCCCGAAGCAGGCCGCAAAGACCGGCATGGGCCGCGCGATACCACCGAAATCCGTGATCTGCCGGGTGTGTCGGCGCTCGTAGAGCATCCCGACCAGGAGAAAGAGTGCGCCAGTCGAAAGGCCGTGGTTGACCATCTGCAGCACGCCGCCGTTGAGTCCGTGAACGTTCAGCGCAAAGATTCCAAGCGTCACGAAACCGAGATGGGCGATGGATGAATACGCGACGAGTCGCTTGATGTCCGACTGCACCATCGCGACCAACGAGCCGTAGATGATCCCGATGACTGAGAGAACCATGATCAAGGGCGTGAAATCGACCGCAGCGGACGGGAAGAGCGGGATCGCAAAGCGCAGGAATCCGTAGATCCCCATCTTCAACAGAACGCCTGCCAGCACAACGGAACCCGCGGTGGGCGCTTCCACGTGGGCGTCGGGAAGCCAGGTGTGCAGCGGAACCATCGGGACCTTGATCGCGAACGCGAGCGCAAACGCGACAAACAGCCAGGTCTGGGTCTGCCACCAGGTTCCGTCCAGCGGGACCACCGTCTGCAGCAGCCCGCCCGCCACGCCGCCGGGCGGCGCCACGAGGTCGAAGTTGAGCACGCCGGTCTGATCGAAACTCAGGTAGTAGAGGACGAGCATTGCCAGCAGCATCAGCAGCGAACCCACCATCGTGAACAGGAAGAACTTGACCGCCGCGTAGATGCGCCGCGGTCCACCCCAGATTCCGATGATGAAGTACATCGGAACCAGCATCGCTTCCCAGAACACGTAGAACTGAAAGAGGTTCAGCGACACGAACGCGCCGAGCATCCCCGTCTCGAGGCTGAGCATGAAAGATAGGTAGGTGCGCAGCGACTTCGACACGTCGTTCCAGGAAGCCAACAGAACGACCGGCATGAGGAACGTCGTGAGAAGCACCATCAACAAGCTGATGCCATCGACACCCACGAAATAGTGGATTCCGTATTCGGGAATCCAGGGAACGTGTTCCACGAGTTGGAAACCCGTCTCGAGCGGATCAAAGACCGCGAACAGGCGCAGCGACAGCAGGAAGGTGAGGATGGTGCTGGCCAGCGCGATCGGCTTCCAGAGCGCCGCCGGCAGCCCCTCCGCACCAAGCCAGGAGGCGAGGATGCTCGTCCCCATCAGTCCCAAGGCGGTCACCAGTGGGAAGAAGGTGATGATGGTGAGCAGGTATTGATCGAATTCGCCCATCCCGCTCTACCTCAGCAGGTAGCCCACGACCGCCACCGCACCGACGATCATGAAAAAGACGTAGCTCTGGGTGAGACCGGACTGCGCGTACTTCAGTCCGTTTGCGGCGACCGCGCGAATTCCGCGCGCTGTTCCGTTGACCCCGATCCCGTCGATCAACCGCGCATCGACGATCCGGAAGAGTACGCGATCCGAGACCGCCACGAGTGGGCGCACGATGACCACGTCGTAGAGCTCGTCGACGTAGTATTTGTTGAGCAACGTCCGGTAGAAACCGGGGAGCTGCGTGGCGAGCCAGCCGGGCACGCCGGGCTTTCGGTTGTACAACAACCAGGCCAGCCCGGCTCCGGCCAGTGCGATCGCGACCGCCCAGAGCGCCATCCAGAGTTCCAGGCTGTGCTCGATTGGATGGGGCTCACCGGCGGCCAATACCGGCTGCAGGAAGTTGGCGAGACTGTTCGATTCCTCGATTCCGATGATGTCACCCCAGACCTGGGGAAGACCGACGATCCCGGCGACGGCAGAAAAGAACGCGAGCACCCAGAGCGGATTCAGCACCAAGCCGTTCGGGTCCTCGATGTGGTTGCGAACGTCGCTTGCCGCGCGGCATTCGCCCATGAACGTGAGAACCCAGAGGCGAACCATGTAGAAGGCGGTGATGCCCGCCGTGGCCATGCCGATCCCGTAGAGCCAGATGTGGCCCGGCACGTTGGATGTCCAGACAGCGATGAGAATTTCGTCTTTGGAGAAGAATCCCGAGAAGGGCGGGAAGCCCACGATCGCGTAGGCGCCCGCAAAAAAGACCCAGCGAGTCATCCGGAGCCGATGCCAGAGGCCGCCCATCTTTTGCAGGTCCTGCTCGTGGTGCATGGCGAGGATCACCGCGCCCGCGCCGAGAAAGAGCAGCGCCTTGAAGAAGGCGTGTGTACCGAGGTGGAAGATCGCCGCCGTATAACCACCGCAACCAGCAGCGAGAAACATGTAGCCGAGCTGGCTCATCGTCGAATAGGCGAGCACCTTCTTGATGTCGTTTTG
Organism: Myxococcales bacterium; assembly: GCA_022561775.1. GTDB lineage: Bacteria > Myxococcota_A > UBA9160 > UBA9160 > SMWR01 > JACZVU01. Next base: position 32,871 of record JADFQO010000001.1, read on the forward strand.
CGTAATCGCGATGGTGGCCGCCACCAACGCGGTGATCGCCCCCGTCCACGCAACGACCGCAGAGATTTCGGGCGCAGCCGCGTAGAGGAAGCTGAGGCGGCAGACCATGTAGACACCAGCAGTCACCATCGTGGCTGCGTGGATCAGCGCGGAGACCGGAGTCGGGCCCGCCATGGCGTCGGGCAACCATACGTGAAGCGGAATCTGGGCCGACTTTCCGCAGGCTCCGAGGAAGAAACACAGCGCGATCACATTCACCAGCCGCCACTCGGGACCGAAAGGCATCCACGCCGGCACGGCGACGGTCATCTCCACGATGCCCTCGAGGTGTTCCTCAATACCTGCGAAGGAGATCGCCGGGTGTCCGATCTCCGAGAGCGCTCCAAAGAGCAGGAGGATCCCGATCAGGAAACCACAGTCGCCGATCCTGTTGACGATGAACGCCTTGCTTCCGCAGTAGGCATTCCAGCTATCGCTGTACCAGAAACCGATCAACAGGTAGGAGCACAGACCCACGCCTTCCCAGCCGAGAAACATCAACACCAGGTTGTCGCTCAGCACCAGCACCAGCATCGAGAAGGTGAAGAGGTTCAGGTAGCAGAAGAATCGCTGGATGCCTTTGTCGTCGCGCTGGTCATCCTCCATGTATCCGATCGAGTAGATGTGGATCATCGAGCCAACGAAGGTGACGATCAGGACCATTACCGCGGAGAGCGGATCGAGTCGAAACGAGACTTCGGCGCTAAGCGCGCTCGAGCCGATCCCCGCCCCGATCCAGGTGTAGACGTCGTCGACCAGTACCCGCGAATCCGCGGGAAGCTCCAATAAATCGCGAAACGCGATACACGCGAGCACGAATGAGAACAGGACCGCCGCGCACGAAAGAACCGCAGCCATGCGGGGTGGCGTCGGGCGACGCAACACTCCGATCGAGATCCCGTGGTAGGTCGCGACCAACAGGGGAAGCAGGGGAATCCAGTGGAGCAGATCGCTCTCTATGCCAACACCTACCATTTGAGTAGATTGACCTCTTCCACATTCACGGAATCCCGATTGCGGAACATGGAGAGCAAAATCCCCAGCCCGACCGCCACTTCGGCAGCAGCCACCGCGATGACCATCAGCACGAAGACGTGTCCGTCGATCGCCGGCACCCCTTCGACCTGGGACCAGATGCGGTTGAAACCCACGAATGCGAGGTTGGCGGCGTTGAGCATCAGCTCGATCGACATCAGTATCACGATCAGGTTCCGCCGCGTCGCGACGCCGAGCACGCCGATCGTGAAGAGGATGGCCGACAAGCCAATGACGTGATCCAGGGGCAGCATCAGTCGATCTTCCGTTTGGCGAGAATCAACGCGCCCACGATCGCCGCGAGCAGCAGCAGGGACACCATCTCTACCAGCAACACGTAGTCCGTATAGAGCGATAGTCCCAGCTGGCGATAGCCTCCGAAACCCTCGGGAACGGCTTCCGGTTGCGCGACGAGTAGCGGGGCCTGGCCCAGGGCGACGAGAACCTGGGCGAGGATGGCGACTCCGACGATCACGACGGCGAGCTTGGCGACACGCTGCTTGCCGGGCGGAAACTCGTCGGTCGAGAGATTGAGCAACATCACGACGAAGAGGAAGAGCACGACGATCGCGCCGCCGTAGACCATGATCTGGATCACGGCGACCAGATAGGCTTCGAGCAGCAGGTAGATCGCGCCGAGGGAAACCATTGTGACGACCAGGCTCATCGCCGAGGCGACCGTGTTGCGAATGTTCAGCACCATGCCCAGCGCCGAGACGACCGCGAGGATGCCGAACACGTAGAAGAGGATCGCTTCGACCGTCATCGCTCGATCATCCCTTCACCCACAGCAGAACAAGGCCCGTCACAAAGATGTTCGCAATCGAAAGGGGCAGCAGGATCTTCCAGCACAGGCTCATCACCTGGTCGTAGCGAAAGCGCGGCAGCGACCAGCGCAGCAGCATCTGCACCCAGATCATCGCGAAGACCTTGAGCATGAAGGTCGAAAAGTGAATCAGGATGCAGAGGCACGTCGCGAAACCGACGTCGAAGAAACGCGAAATCCCCCCGATGATCGTATCGGTTGACAGATACGGAACCGCCCACCCGCCGAGGAAGATCGTCGCAGTCAGCGCGGCGATGATGATGATCTCGATGAACTCCGACATGAAGAACAGGCCGAAGCGCATCCCGGAGTACTCGAGGTGGTAGCCCGCGATGATCTCCGATTCGCCCTCGGGGATGTCGAATGGCGGCCGTTTGTTCTCCGCCATGATCGCGGTCAGGAACATCAGAAAACCGAGGGGCTGATAAAAGATTCCCCAGGCGGGAACGCGGACCTGGTCGATCCACCGCCAATCGAGACCGAAGAACCGATCCAGGAAACCGAAGAGTCGGAAGGTGGTGTCCTGCGCGAGCGCCATGTCGGACAACCGCAGCGTCTCGAACACCATGAAGACGCCCACGACGGTCAACCCCATGGTGACCTCGTAGGAGATCAACTGCGCCGAGGCGCGAAGTCCGCCGAGCATCGACCAGTTGTTGTTGCTCGACCACCCGGCGATGACCGTTCCATAGGCGGCGATCGATCCGATCGCGAAGATGTAGAGCAGCCCCCAGTCGATGTCTGCGCCGACCAGGTTGAGGGTGGTATCGCCGAACCGATAGACGCCCCCGTAGGGGATCACCGCGAATGCGCTGATCGCGGGCACCGCTACGATCAGCGGGCTGAGCAGGTGCATCACGCGATTCGCACCTTCCGGCACGACGTCCTCTTTGGTCATCAACTTGATCACGTCCGCGGCCGGATGGAGCAGGCCCAACACGGTGATGCCGCCCACGTCCGCGCGATTGGCGCCGATGCGATCCTGCATGAGGGCACTCTGCTTGCGCTCGATCCAGGTGATCACGGGCGCGATCCCGACCACCATCACGACGAGGATGAAGAGCACCTTGACGGTGGCTTCGATCAGCATCTAGCGCTCCGCCCCCGAAGCAGCTGAACCCGCCAGCAGGCGGCCCGTGTCGCCGACCGAATCGAGGTCGATCCCCACAAACGCAGGATTGGCGGCAGCGAGATCGCGCGCGACCTGACGCGCGTCGTAACTTCCATCGAAGCCCTCGAGGCCGAGCGCAGCACCGAGTTTTGCGAGCACTTCTCCGTCGGCGTACGTCTCCCACGCCGATTCCACGGCGGGTACAACGCGCTGAACGCGGCGTGCCACGTTGACGAAAGTACCTAGTTTCTCCGCGGCGTGGCGCACGGGGACGATTACGTGCGCGACGCGCTGCAACTCGGATGCGTGCGTGTCGAGCACGATCACGGTATCAAGATCGGCGAGCGGCTTTTCGCTGCCAAGCAGACTCTCATGCAGCGCATCGTGCCCGAGCGTAATCAAGGCGTCGATTCCGCCACTGCTGATGCGATCCACGACCGTTCGGGCGTCGCCGAATCCGATCTCGCGGGCGCCGGCACCGTTGGGCGCCTTCTCTTCCTTGATGAGCAGATCGTCCGCCTTACCGCGTACGACCGCGACGCCGGATGTCTCTGACCCCAGCGCGGAAAGAAAGCGCCGGAACGTGAACAGGTCCTCGTTGGTGGCGTGCGCGGACGCGAGTCCCGCGATTACTCCGGCGCCCTTCGACGCGATGAGTCGCCGCAAACGACCCGCCGCGACTTCGATCGCGCGATCGAGTCCGGTGGGCGCGAGTCGACCCGATTCATCGCGCACCATACATTCCCGGAGCCGATCCGGGGCACCGATCTCGCGGTAGCTCATCCGGCCCGCGTCGCAGATCCAGGTGTCGTTCACCGCGTCGTTGCGGCGCGGCACGTAACGGTAGACCTTGTTGTTCGCGACGCCGAGGTGGATGTTGCAGCCGTTCGAACAACCCGTGCAGATTCCAGCAACCTCCTCGAGGAACCAGACCCGGATCTTGAAGCGGAAATCCTTCGTGGTGAGCGCCCCGACCGGACAGATGTCCGCGACGTTCATCGAATAGTCGTTGTCGAGCGGCGTCCCCGGGAAGGTCTCGATCACGGAGTAGTCGCCGCGGTTGAAGACCGCTAGCTCACCGGTCTTTGGAATCTCGCGACAGAAACGCACGCAGCGGCGACACAGGATGCAGCGCTCCTGATCGAAGACGATCGTCGGCCCGAGATCGACGTTCTTCTTGAGCGCGCGGCGCGGCTCCTTGGAGCGCGACGCCTTGACACCGTAGTCGTACGCGTAGTCCTGCAATTTGCACTCGCCCGCCTGATCGCAAATCGGACAATCGAGTGGGTGATTGATCAGCAGTAACTCCATCACGCCCTCGCGCGCGGCCTTCACGCGATCGTTGGCGGTGTGCACCACCATCCCGTCCTGGACCGGCGTATCACAGGCGATCTGGAGCTTCGGGATGCCCTCCACTTCGACCTGGCACAGCCGGCACGAACCGTCGACAGCGAGCTTCGGATGCCAACAGTAATGCGGGATGTCGACGCCGTTCATGAGCAGGCCCGCGTCGTCGAGCGCCTGAAGGATGGTGCGTCCCTCGGAAGCCTCGATCTCCGTTCCGTCGATCGTGATCTTCGGCATCAGAGTTCGAAGCTCTCCGCAAATGGGCACTTGCGCTGCCGGACGTGCTCGGCGAAGTCGTCGCTGAAATGGCGCAGCAATCCCTGAATCGGCCACGCTGCAGCATCTGCGAACGCGCAGATCGTCTGTCCCTCCATCTTGCCGGCGACGTCGAGCAGCACTTCAAGGTCTTCCTCTTCACCCGCTCCGCGCTCGATCCGATCGACGATCTTGTTGATCCACCCCGTGCCCTCTCGGCATTGGGTGCACTGACCGCATGACTCGTCGCGGAAGAAGTACGAGATCACACTCGCGACCCGAACCATGCAGGTGGTCTCGTCCATCACGATGATTCCGCCGGTACCGAGCATCGTCTTGCGCTCGTGCAAAAATTCGTTCGCCATCGGCACGTCGAGTTGTCCCGCCGGCAGAATCGACATCGACATACCACCGGGAATCACGCCTTTTACCTTGCGCCCGCCGGGAACTCCGCCCGCATGCTCGAAGACGATCTCGGACAGCATCGTTCCGAGCGGCAACTCGTAGAGACCCGGGCGGACGACGTGACCCGACACGCCGAAGACCGTCGTCCCGGGACTCTTCTCGGTTCCGAACGAGCGAAACCAATTGGCTCCCTTCTCGACGATGTGCGGAACGTGGGAGAAGGTCTCCACATTGTTGACCGTCGTAGGCATTCCGAACGCGCCATATTGCGCGGGAAAAGGCGGCTTCTTGCGCGGCTGACCCTTCTTGCCCTCGAGTGATTCGAGAAGTCCGGTCTCCTCGCCGCAGATGTAGGCGCCCGCGCCTCGTGTCACCCGCACATCGTGGCGAAAGCCCGTTCCCATCACGTTCTCGCCGAGATACCCCTTCGCGTAGGCCTCGCCGATTGCGCGCTCCATCTGGTCAGCGGGATAGGCGTATTCGCCCCGGATGTAGATGAAGGTCGTAGACGCTCCGGTCGCCCAGGCGGCGATCAAGATACCTTCGAGCATCTGATGCGACCCGCGCTCGAGCAGGATCCGGTCCTTGAACGATCCGGGCTCGGACTCGTCGGCGTTGCAGACCAGGTACTTGGGGCGATCCGTGTCCTTGGGCATGAACGACCACTTCATGCCCGTCGAAAAACCCGCGCCTCCCCGGCCCTGCAGGCCCGCGATCTTGACGAGTTCGATCACCTCGTCGGGGGACATCTCGGTCAGGGCTTTACGCGCGGCCCGGTAGCCGCCAACGCGCTCGTAACCCTCGATGGTTGGATAGTCCTCCTCGCCGAAGTGTTCGGTGAGGTAGTTGGTCACGTAGGGAGTCTCGAGCACCGCGCGACTCCTATTCGCCGAGCGAGTCGAGGATTCTCTTCGCTTTTTCGATGTCGAGAACCTCGTGATATTGGCCGTCGACCCGCATCATCGGCGCGTACCCACAGGCGCCCAGACACTCCTCGTGACCGAGGAAGATGCGACCGTCCGACGTCTCTCCAGGGGCTTTGATACCGAGTTGCGACTCCAATTGGCGCAACAGACCGCGCGCGCCGCGCAGCGAACAGGGCAGGTTCGTACAGACGTAGACGTGGTGTTTAGCCTGGGGCGAGTCGAAGAACAGGTTGTAGAAGGTGAGAACTTCCATCACCTCGACGGGACGAATCTCGAAGATCTCGGCGATTTCGACCGCACACTCCTTTGAAACGTGACCGTACTCGTCTTGAACGAGGTGTAGCGCCGGGAGAAGCGCGCCTCTTGCCTGGGGATATTTCGCGATGACCGCGTCGATCTTCGAGCGCGTCTGCTTGGAGATCACCATTCGAGACCTCCCTTCATCCACTCGTAGATGAGGCCGACGGCGAGCGGAATGGTGAATACGAACATTGCCCCGAGGCCGAACCAGCCGAGCTCCTGGAAGACGGCGCCCCACGGGTAGAAGAAGATCGCTTCGACATCGAAGACGACGAAGAGAATCGCAACCATGTAGAACTTGACCGCGTAACGGCGACGCGGACTGACGATCTGCGTCTCACCGCACTCGAATGGCTGTTGTTTTTCGGCGAATCTGCGGCGCGGCCCGATCAGCAGATGGATGCCGAGCATCCCGCCCGCGATCACCATCCCCACGACGAGGATCACCAAAACGCCGGTGTACTCGGCGAGCATGGGCCGCGTCCTCCGCGCGCGTCAAAGGGGGTGGGAAATAGCCGAACCGCTACGAAAACCGCGCGGAAGGTAACGGGGAGCCCCGGGGGCGTCAAGAATTCCGGCGCCTCGAAAGGGCGCTCAGCTGGGTGATATGATTGCCGCCGTGAGTATCCCCATCGCAGTCCTCGGCGCCGGAAGCTTCGGGACCTGTCTCGCACTTCTCTGCGCGCGGGATCACGACGTCACGATTTGGGCGCGCGATCCGGCGCTCGCAGAGAGCATCAACCGCGACCAAAAAAACGCTCGGTATCTGTCGGACATCGAACTTCCCTCGAGCGTGCGCGCGACTTCGGACCTCTCGGAAGCCTTGAGGGATCGCGAATTGGTGATCTGCGCGGTCCCGAGTCAATTCGTGCGAGACGTGATGACGCGCGCCAACCGCAATCTGGCCGATACCAGTATCTTGATCTCGACCGTCAAGGGGATCGAGAACGGAACCTGCATGCTGATGGACGAGGTGTTCCGAGACGTACTCGACCCGGTCCACCATCCGCGCCTGACCTTCCTTTCGGGCCCATCGTTCGCCCGCGAGGTCGCCGACGGACAGCCCACCGCGGTGACGATCGCCTGCCACAACGAGACCTACGCGGTGTCCGTCCAGGAGTCGCTCTCCTCTCCGGAATTCCGCTGCTACACCTGTCGCGACGTCGTGGGCGTCGAACTCGGTGGCGCACTCAAGAACGTGATCGCGATCGCCGTGGGAATCTGTGACGGACTCGGCTTCGGGCTGAACGCCCGGGCGGCCGTGATGACGCGAGGGCTCCGGGAAATCACCCGATTGGGCATCGCGATGGGCGCCGACCCGACGACTTTTCTCGGCCTCGCAGGTACGGGCGACCTCTGGCTGACCTGCACGGGCGACCTCTCCCGCAACCGCCGGGTCGGGCTGGCCCTCGCGCGAGGGGAGAGCCTCTCGGACATCGTAAACAGCATGAGCGAAGTCGCGGAGGGAATCCGGACGACCGAGGCGGCCCGCGAACTCGGGCGCCGCCACGGCGTCGAGCTGCCGATCGCGACGATGGTCGACGAACTCATCCGAGGAAAGATCACCCCGGAAGAAGGCGCGCGCCTGCTGATGGCGCGCCAGTTGCGCAGCGAGAACGAATAGGGAACGCGTTCGCATAGATCTCGTACGCTCGTAACACCCTGCTCAAAAAAGAAAAATGCGGCAGATCGGGCGGGGCGAGGCCCTTGGCGCGGACGCACCGGCAACGCTAGCTTCTCAACGAAAACGAAAATCGTTTTCAATTAGAAAACTCGCGAGGCTCCGAAACGACCCGAAGGCGGTCCGCTCCGAGCCCAGGCAACCCCAAGAAGATCCCACTCAGGGACCATGGCCCTACCCACGGAATCCCACACACCCGCTGTTGAAGACGACGGCGGCGTGCCGCTCTCCTCGCTGGCCCCGGGTCGCAGCGCCACGGTGCTCGGCGTCGACTCGTCCACACCCGAAGGTCGTCGCCTGCTCGAGCTCGGTTTCTTGCCCGAGACCACAATCCGGGTCGTCCGGCGGGCGCCGCTCGGCGACCCGATCGCGTTCTACCTGCGCGGGGCCCAGATCTGTTTGCGGCGGTCGGAGGCCGCGCTGATCCGCGTGCTCGCGGCCGATGCGGGGCCCGAAGCTTGAGTGCGGCGGCCGCGACAGCCCCGCTGCGGCTCGGTCTCGTGGGGAGCCCCAACTCCGGGAAGACCACCTTGTTCAACGCGCTGACCGGTCTGCGCGCGAAGGTCGGCAATTATCCGGGTGTGACCGTCGAGCGCCGAGAAGGCTCGGCGAACTTCGAGGGGCGCCCGACGGTGGTGATCGACCTGCCGGGGGCCTACAGCCTGACGCCGGTCAGTCCCGACGAGGAGGTCGTGATTCGAGTGCTCGACGGCGAACTCAGCGACGCGCCGGAGGCGCTGGCCGTGATCGCCGACGCCTGCACGCTCGAGCGCTCGCTGCTGATGCTCGCGCAGATCCTGCGCCGCGAGATACCCACCTGCCTCGTGCTCACGATGACCGACGAACTCCAGGCGCGGAGCGGCCGGCTCGACATTCCGCGACTCGAGCGGGCGCTCGGCGTGCCGGTTCTCGGCGTGGTGGGCCACCGCGGCATCGGGATCGCGAGGCTGCGGCGGCTACTCGCCAAGCCCGAGGATTGGAGCCGCCCGCACCTGATGCCGCCGGAGGAGATCCACGCACGGGCGGGCTGGGTCGAGTCGATCCTCGACCACGTGTTCACCCGGCGACCCGAAAGCAGCCGCACGAGCGACGCCGTGGATCGAATCGTGCTGCACCCGGTGATCGGCCCACTGCTCTTCGCGGCGGTGATGGTCGCCTTCTTCCAGCTCATCTTCGCCTGGGCGCAACCGGCGATGGATTTCATCGACGCGGGCGTCTCGAGGCTCGGCCATAGCGTGCACGCCCAGCTACCCGCTGGGCTGTTCGCCGATTTTCTCGCCGACGGACTGATCCCGGGCGTCGGCTCGGTGATCATCTTCCTGCCGCAGATCGTGCTGCTCTTCACGCTGCTCTATCTGCTCGAGGACATCGGCTACATGGCGCGCGCGGCGTTCGTGATCGACCGCGTGATGGCGCGGGTCGGCTTGGAGGGCCGCGCTTTCGTCTCGCTGCTCTCCTCCTACGCGTGCGCGGTGCCCGGGATCATGGCGACGCGCACGATTCCGTCGCCGCGCCATCGGCTGGCCACGATCCTCGTCGCGCCGCTGATGACCTGCTCAGCGCGACTTCCGGTCTACGCGCTCTTGATCGGAGCCTTCGTGCCCGCCGTTCGGGTGGCGGGCCCCCTGGGCCTACAGGGGCTCGTGTTGCTCGCGCTTTACGCGGCTGGCTCGCTGACGGCCTTGCTGGTGGCGTCGGTGCTGACCCGCACGCTGCTGCGGGAAGACACGATGCCCTTCTATATGGAACTTCCCCCCTACCGGTTGCCCACCGCAAAGCTGCTCGCCGCTCAGGTCTGGGGAAGTGCGTGGGCATTCCTGCGCCGCGCCGGCACCATCATCCTCGCGGTTTCGATCGTCTTGTGGTGTCTGCTCACCTTCCCGCGGCAACCCGCGCCGGTTGGCGCGAGCCCCGCAGAAGCGAGTCGCCACGCGATCGAACACAGCCTCGCGGGAAGGGCCGGGCACGCGATCGAGCCGCTCATCGAACCGCTGGGTTTCGATTGGAAGATCGGGATCGGGCTGATCGCGAGCCTGGCCGCTCGCGAGGTCATCGTCTCGACGCTGGCTCAGATCTACGCCGCGTCCGACCAGGGCACGTCGCTGCGCGCGGCAGTCCAGAACGACATCGACCCGCGAACCGGTGAGAAGGTCTTCGACGCGCCGACCGTGGCATCCCTGCTGGTCTTCTTTGTCTTTGCGCTCCAGTGCATGTCGACCCTCGCGATCATGCGGCGCGAGACCAACTCCTGGCGCTGGCCGGCCTTCGCGTTCAGCTATCTGCTCGTACTCGCCTACGGTGCGAGTTTCGCCACACACCGCATCGTCGAGAGCCTGCTCGGTTGAGCGCCCCGCCCAGCGCGCGATCCCGCGCTGGCGGGGCGACCGAAACCGGCGTGGGATAGCCTTCCCGCGATGATCACCCGAAGATCCATTGCGTTCGCAGCGCTCGTCGCGTGCGCGGCCGCGCTCGCGGGCTGTATGACGACGACGAAGACCGTCTTCGAGCAGAAGGGAATCACGGTCAAGCTGGTCTCCAAGCGGGGCGAGAACATCGAGTTGAACCATCCGGTGACGATCGCACCCGTGCGTCTCGCTCACATCCTCGCTCGGGTCGACATTCGCCTTTCCGTCAAGAAAGGGCAACAACGCGTACCGGGATTTCACATCGAGTCCCTCGATGGGATCTCCCAAGGGCTCGCCCGGGGTTTGAAAGAGGCCGGTCCCAATCAGCGCGTCGTCGTCTACTCGATTCGGCGCGAGAAGCGCTTCGGGATTTTCGACACGAAATACCTGACGAGCTTGATCGCCTACGTCTACGGGGAGAATCTATTCTTGCATCTCTCGCGCTCGGATTGGGAGATCCCGCCTCGGAGGGAGGATCGCCTGCCCGAGCCGAAGATCGGCAAGTTCCCGAGCAAGTTTCGAATCCTACCGAGCATGGCGATGAAAATGGTCGATGAGCAATCGCTGGCCATCGCATGGCGCGAGGAAATCTTCGCGAGACCGACTCGAACGCGGATCACGCCGAGTGGCCAGATGATGCGAAAGACCATCTTGATGGAGAGCGCAGAGCCGGAGATCGAGTCAGATTCGGGGTCGGGTGCTGTCGAAGCAAAACCCGAAGAAAAGCTGACCCTTCCCGCTGGGATCTCTGCCAAGACCCTTCGCGAACTTGCAGACCTGGAAGAGCAACGGCAGCGTGGAGAAATCAGCGAGTACGACTACGAACGGCAGCGGAGGAAGATCCTCGACGCCAATTCCACCTCCGGTTCCAATTGAGATCAGGCAGACGCCTCCCTCCCAATTGAGATGAGGCAAGCGCGGCCCTACTCGGAGTCGATGTACCCCAGGGCTTTGAGCAGCTCGAGTTCCGCCGGATCACCGCCGGCGCTCGCCTCGTCGATCATGCGTCCGATTACGGGTTCGTAGGGAAACAGAATCGCGCCCATGTCGAGCACCTCGATCGCTGCGGTTCCCGCCCCCGCTCCCCGTAGCTGATGCGCGGTCGCGAAGTATTCGCTCGCCACCACTCGGTTGGGATGGAGGCTTGCGAGCTCGGTGAGCAGTTCTTTCGCCTCTTCGCCGTGGCCGGCACGCGCGTTCGCTTCGAGGTTCACGAGTTCGAGTCCCCACGAGGTCGCGTCATCGAGCACGTCCTGCGACCCGGCCGCAGCGGCTTCCAGCCCGGCCTCCGCGGCCGCGATGGCTTCGTCATAGGCTGCGTCGGCCAGCGCGGCGCGCGCCTCGATCAGGTAGTCCTGTCGCGACATCTCGCAGCCGCACAAGGATGCGATGGCCGCGAGTGAGCCCACGAGTTTCGCGCACCTGATTACCGTCGTCGCACACGCGGTCATAAGCAACATCAAAACGAGCCTCCGCCAACTGCGTCCCTCGACTGATCACACCCGATGAGGTCCGAATGCTATAGTATAGCTGTACCGATCAGCGTCCGAGAAGCAGGGGCGGCGGCAACGACCCGCCCTGCGAAGAAAGCCTTCCATTCATTTGCTAGAGGGTTCCCAAGAGATCATGAACATCGCCCGAACCTGGCCGGTCACCGCCGCTTGGGCCGTTATTCTGGCCCTGACGGCGGGTGAAGCGCACGCCTACATCGGACCCGGTGCGGGGTTCGCGTTGGGCGGATCGATGCTGGTCCTGCTGGTCACGTTCGCGCTCGCGTTCGCGATCATTCTCACCTGGCCGATTCGCTTCGCGATCAAGCTGATCAAGGTCGGCAACCCCTACAAGTCCGCGATGACCAAGAGAGTCGTGATCCTGGGACTGGACGGATTGGATCCGGGCTTGACCACGAAGCTGATGCGCGAAGGCCGCCTGCCGAACTTCCAGAAGCTCGCGGAACACGGCGTCTTCCGGCCGCTCGACACCAGCGTTCCCTCGATGTCTCCGGTCGCGTGGTCGACGTTCGCGACCGGCGTCGACGCGAGCCGCCACTGCATCTACGACTTCCTGACGCGCGATCCCTGCACCTACGCACCGATGCTGAGTTCGACGGACATCGGAAGCGCCAAGAAGGTGCTGAACATCGGGCGCTACCTCGTGCCGCTCGGAAAACCCAAGATGAAGCTGCTGCAGAAGAGCCAGCACTTCTGGAAACTTCTGGGCGAGAAGAACATCTTCTCGATCATCCAGCGCGTCCCAATCACCTTTCCCCCGGCCCCCTTCAAGAACGGGATGCTGTTAAGCGGCATGTGCGTTCCCGATCTGCGCGGCAGCCAGGGCACCTTCTCGTTCTTCAGCACCGAGTCCGAAGGGGGCGAGGCCAAGTTCATCGGCGGCGAGCAGACCGTGCTGCGGCGCAAGGGAAACGTGATGCGCTCCCGCGTCGTCGGGCCCGACAACAGCCTGCTCAAGGCTGGCGGGCGGATGACGCTACCGTTCACGCTCACGATCGCCGAGGATCAACAGTCCGCGCGCCTCGAAATAGACGGCGGCGAGGCGCTCACACTGAAGCTCAACGAGTACTCGGACTGGGTCGAGTTCACCTTCAAGGCGGGGCTTGGCGTCAAGGTCAGCGGAATCGCGAAGTTCTACCTGATCTCGACCGACCCCCACGTCAACCTCTACATGACGCCGATCCACATCGACCCCGAAAATCCCGCGATGCCGATCTCGCACCCCAAAGTCTACGCGATCTACCTCGCCAAGAAGCAGGGCAAATACGCGACGCTCGGTCTCGCGGAGGACACCTGGTCGCTCAACAACCGCGTGATCGACGAAAAAATCTTCTTCGAACAGGCGATGTCCATCTGCGAAGAGCGCGAGACGATGTTCCTCGACGCCGTCAAACAGTTGAAGAGCGGCCTGGTCACGACCGTCTTCGATACCACCGACCGCGTCCAGCACATGTTCTACCGCTATCTCGATCCAACCCACCCGGCCAATGTCGGAAAGGACACCGAGGAGTGGAAGGACGCGATCGCACGGGTCTACGAGCGGGCTGACGCGCTGCTGGGCAAGGTCTGGCATCTCGTTGACGATCCGGACACGGTCTTGATGGTGATCAGCGACCACGGCTTCACCAACTTCCGCCGCGGTGTCAACATCAACAGTTGGCTGCGCGACAACGCCTACCTCTATCTCGAAGACGAAAACGCACGCACCAGCGGCGAGTGGTTCGAAGGCGTCGACTGGACGCGCACGAAGGCCTTCGCGCTGGGTCTGACTGGAATTTTCATCAACCGCAGGGGCCGCGAGAAATCCGGCATCGTCAACGAGGGAGCCGAGTATCGAGAGCTCGTCAAGGAGCTCGCGTCGAAACTCGAGAAGATGATCGATCCCGACACCGGCAAAGGCTGCGTTCGCAAGGTCGCGATGTCCCAGCAGTACTTCGACGGACCCTACCGCTTCGATGCGCCAGATCTCCTGGTGGGATGGGAAGGGGGCTACCGCAACAGCTGGGAGTGCGCGGTCGGGCAGGTGACCGAGGAGGCCATCACCGACAACACCAGGAGCTGGTCGGGCGACCACTGCGTCGACCCCGACATCGTACCGGGCGTCTTTTTCTGCGATCGCGCGATCAACACCGAGACGCCGCGCCTGGTCGATATCCCCGCGACGGTCATGAAGCTCTTCGGCCAGGAGATTCCGAACTACATGCAGGGACGGATGATCCTCCCCGCCAAGCCCGAAGAGGGCAGCGCAAAGGGGATGCTCGACCCGGCCATGCTCGAGCAGAGCGGCGCGGCTCCGGGAGCTCTGATCTTCCCGCCCGAAGAGCGCAAGGTAAGCGGGCAATCGTGAGAACGACCCTCCCCCCGAATCTTTGGAAGACCACTGCTCTGGTGTGCGCAACGCTGTTCGGCGGCGCGCTCTCGCACGCGGAACCCGCGGGCAAGCCCGGCGTCTTCATCATGGGCGTCGACGGAATGGATCCCGTGATCCTCTCGCGCCTGGTCGATGAGGGCAAGATGCCCAATTTCGCGAAGCTGGCGCGAGAGGGCAGCTACCAGGAACTCGGAACCTCGAATCCTCCGCAGAGCCCGGTGGCGTGGTCGAACTTCGTGACGGGAATGAACCCGGGCGGCCACGGCATCTTCGACTTCCTCCACCGCGACACCTCGAACTACCACCCCATCTCGTCCGCGACGCCAGCACCTGGAGAAGAAGCGAGTGCACTCCACCTGTTCGGTTACGTGATCCCGCTCGGTGGATCCGACCCGAAAAACAATCGCGGCGGCACGCCCTGGTGGGACGTGCTCGCGGAAAACGAGGTCGACGTCGAAGTCTTCCGGATTCCCGGAAACTTCCCAACCCCAGAGTCCAAAGCGAAGGTGCTCGACGGCATGGGCACCATCGACCTGCGCGGCGGTTTCGGGACCTACACGTTCTACACCGACACCCTGGTCGAAAAGAAGCATCCCAAGGGCGACATCGAGTACGTCTCGGTTCAAGACCTCGACCTTGACGGGATTCCTGAAACCGCAACGTCGGTGCTTCGGGGCCCGCCCGATCAGTTCCACCTCGAGCCCGGTCAGATCCCCTCGAGCAGCGACTACCTGACCGCGCGCCTAACGGTGCACATCGACGCGGACAGCGACACCGCGGTCGTCGAGGTCGGCGACGGTCGGACATTGATCGAGCGTGGGAAGTGGTCGGACTGGGTCGAAGTCAGCTTCGATCTGCTGCCGATGGGCATGATGCCCGTCACCGGATCG
This sequence comes from Myxococcales bacterium, assembly GCA_022561775.1. Lineage (GTDB taxonomy): Bacteria > Myxococcota_A > UBA9160 > UBA9160 > SMWR01 > JACZVU01. The sequence continues at coordinate 47,973 of JADFQO010000001.1, forward strand.
GTCCGGTTCTACGCTCAACAGCTCCGCCCGAAGCTCAAGCTCTACGCCTCGCCCGTCAACATTTCTCCGGCCTCACCCTTCATGCCGATCACGAGCCCCGACGAATTCGTCGAGGAGATCTTCTCGAGCGTCGGCTTCTTCTACACCCAGGGCATGCCGGAGGAACAGGAGGCCCTCAAGGACGGCGTATTCGACGATGGCGAATACATCGAGCAGGTCGCGCTGATCCAGGAAGATACGGGCCGGATGATCGACTTCGCACTCGACCGCTTCGAACCGGGCGACACCACCTTCGTCTACCTCTCGGACATCGACCTGCAGTGCCATATGCTCTGGCGCCACGGCGACCCCAAGCATCCGGGCGCCCCGAACCACCCGGCCTTCGATCCCGCGACGGCTCCTGCACACGCACACGACATCGAAAATTTCTACCGGGACGTCGATGCGACGTTGGGAAAGATCCGCAAGCGACTGCCCGCAGACACCCTGCTCATCGTGATGAGCGACCACGGCTTCCAGCCCTACACCCGAAAATTTCACCTGAACGCCTGGCTGAGAGACGCCGGCTACCTGGTGATCAACGACGGAAAGAAGACCGGGCACATCCTCACGGGCGATGTCGACTGGTCGAAGACTCGGGCCTATGGGGTGGGATTCAACGGTCTGTATCTGAATCTCGCGGGCCGCGAGTCCGAGGGCATCGTCTCGGCCGCGGAGGCGGGCGCGCTGCTGGCGGAAATCTCGGCCAAGCTCGAAGCGCTGAAGGATCCCCAGGGTGGAAAGTCGGTCGTGCTGGAGATGTATCGGGGTTCGGAGATCTATTCGGGACCGCGCACCCCCGAGGCTCCCGACCTCGTGGTCGGATACAACGAGGGATACGGATGCTCGGACGAATCGACGTTGGGCGAGATCACCGAGGAGATTCTCGAAGACAACACCTCGCGATGGTCGGGAAACCACCTGATGTCGCCCGACGTGGTGCCGGGAATTCTGCTGGTAAACCGCAAGCTTTCGAGTGACGGTCACGACCTCACGGACGTGACTGCCACATTGCTCTCCTACTATGGAATTCGACCGCTCCCCGGAATGACGGGCGATTCCATTCTGTAGGATTACGGCGACTTCAATTTTTCTGGGATTACGACGACTTCAATTTTTGTAGGATTACGACGACTTCATATTTCCAGGAACCGAGGAGACCAAGGCATGCTGGGAGGCAAGAACGTCAAGGTGAAGATCGATCGGGATCTTTACGATCGACTGCGCAAGGTCTCCGACGTCGCAGGTTATGCGACGACGGAAGAGTTCGTCGCACACGTGCTGGAAAAGGAGATGCTCCACTTCGAGGACGCCGGCTCTGACGACGACATTCGAAACAAGCTGAAGGGCCTCGGTTACATCTCCTGAGAAAGCGACCCGATGCAGACGTACAACAACATCACGAGTGCACTCTTCGATTTCCTGCTGGCACCATTCGGGCATGAGATCGCACTCTTCGATCTGATCGTCTGGCCCGTGATCATGGGAGTCGGCGCGCTCCAGGTCTACAAGTACACTTCGAACCAGAAAGCGATTGCGCGAGTGAAGCGGCAGATCAGCATGCATCTGCTGGAGATCCGGCTCTTCCGAGATGACATCGCCCAGGTTCTGACGTCAACGTTCAAGATCATCGCGAAGAACACGGTCTACATCGGCCACAACCTCACGCCGATGGCAGTCATGCTGATTCCGATGGTCACGTTGATGGTCCAATTGGTCGCCCACTACGCGTACGAGCCCGCCCAACCCGGATCGGTCGAGCTGCTTCACTTGAAACTGGATCCGAACGCGTCGATTTCGCCGCGAGACGTTTCCCTCGAGGTACCCGACGGCGTGAGCCTCGACGCGCCGGTCGTGCGCACCGCCGACGGCCAGGTGTTCTGGCGCGTGCGGGCCGATCAGCCGGGCGACCACGTATTCCGGATCCGGGTAGGGGACGAGACCTATGAAAAGGGTTGGGCGGTTGGTGGCGACGTGCGCAAGATCCCGATCAAGCGGCTCCGCAGCTGGGAGGCGCTGCTCTATCCCGGCGAGGCCGCGATTCCGCGCGATGCTCCGGTGCTCTCGCTGGAACTGGACATGCACACGCGCCCGCTCCGCTTCATACCGGACGGTGAACTCGGAATCCTGATATGGGCAATGGTGCTGTCCATGCTCGCGGGTTTCGCCCTCAAGGATTTCTTCGGCGTGACCCTCTAGAGAAGCCGGCGGATCAACAGATGTTCGAATTTCTAAAACGCGTGTTTCGAAGACAGCCGGGTGAACCCATCGTCGTCGTCAGCGGCCTGCCCCGCTCCGGGACCTCGATGCTGATGAAGATGCTCGAATCCGGTGGCATGGAAATCCTGAGCGATAGCGAGCGCGCTGCCGACATCGACAACCCCAAGGGCTACTTCGAATATGGGCGCATCAAGGATCTCGAAAAGGAGACTGACAAAAGCTACATCCGGGAAGGGCGGGGCAAGGTCCTCAAGGTGATCTCCTTCTTGATCAAGGATCTTCCGGACGACAACGACTACAGGGTCATCTTCATGCGGCGCGATCTCGACGAGGTGCTGGCCAGCCAGAACAAGATGATCCATCGCCTCGGCACCACGGATACGACCGCGACGGAAGCCGCGATGAAAGAAGCCTACCGAAACGACATCGTGCGCACGCGACTACTGTGCAGGGATCGCCCGAACTTCGAGTTGATCGAGATCGGCTACAAGCCGACGATCGAGAACCCCGCGCCGACGGCGCGCAGTGTCAACGCTTTCGTGGGCGGACACCTCAATGAGGCCGCGATGCGGGAAGCAGTCGACGGCAGCCTCTACCGAAATCGCGGCAAGAGCTGAGCAATCCGGCGATTTCCGGCACTGGTTGACGCAGGCCTCACCCCCTTCTAGGATTCCCGGATCGGGTTCGAAAATTACCGGGCGATTTCCGGCGCTTGCAAGCCTCTCGGACCTCCTTAGGGATCCGCACCCGACCTGCTAAGCGCCAAGGCTCGAGACCAACATGAGCGATGGACCGCGCCGTGACGACAAGGCGGTCGGCGAGCGAATACGGAGTGCTGGTGGCTCGACCCGAGCCGTGCACAGCGGCGAGCGCGACCACCAGGATACCGATGCGGTCACGACTCCGATCTATCAGACCGCGACCTTCTGGTTCGAGAACTCCGCGAAGCTGCGCGCGTTCCAGGAAGGTCGAGACAAGCGCGACGAATACGGCCGCTACGGCAATCCCACCTGGCGCGCCGTCGAGCGCAAACTCTGTGATCTAGACGGCGCCGAAGAGGCCGTGCTCTTTGCGAGCGGAATGTGCGCTGCTACCACGCTCTTCTTCGCACTCCTGCCGAAGGGCGGGCACCTGGTGATCACGAGCGACTGCTATCGGCGCACGCGTCAGTTCATTCGGGAATATCTCGTCAAGCTGGACATCGAGACCACCGTGATCGAGCCCGCGGAAACCGGCAAGCTCGCGAACGCGCTGCGCGACGACACCTCGATCTTCTTCACGGAATCTCCGACGAATCCCTACCTCCGGGTGATTGACCTCCCGAAGGTGGTCGAAATCGCGCACGCGCGCGGCGCAAAAGTCGTGATCGACTCGACGTTTGCAACCCCACTCTTCCACCGACCGCTGGAATACGGGGCCGACTACGCGATTCACAGCGCGACCAAATATCTCGGCGGTCACAACGACCTGTTGGCCGGCGTGGTGCTCGGATCCGCCGAAGCCATCAAGCCGATTCGCGAAGCGGCGGGCGTGTTGGGCGGCGTCATCGATGCGCATTCCGCCTACCTGCTGCTGCGCGGCCTCAAGACCCTCGCGCTGCGGATGGAGAAGCACAACAGCAACGCCCTACAGATCGCGCGTTGGCTCGAGGGGAACACCGCAGTGCGGCGCGTCTGGTATCCGGGGCTCGAGAGCCATCCGGATCACGTGATTGCGTGCCGGGTGATGCAGGGCTACGGCGGCGTGGTGACCTTCGAAGTCGAAGCGGACTTCGACGGAACCTGCCGCTTCATCGATGCGTGCCAGATCCCCTACATCGCCCCGAGCCTGGGCAGCGTCGAATCCCTGATCGAAATGCCCGCGCTGATGTCCTTCTGGGACCTGAAGCCCGAGCAACGCCTCGAGCTGGGAATCACGGATTCGCTGGTACGGCTGTCGTGCGGCGTCGAAGACGCCGAGGACCTGATCGCGGATCTCGAACAGGCGCTGGAATCGATCTGACCCCGCGCTGGAGCGCGGGTTTCAATCCACTAGCGGACGAATCCTGCGGATTCGCTTGCGGCGTCGCGCAACCCCATGCTGGGGTAGCGCTCCTAGAGCAACCGATCGCAAGCCGGCCGCGAGAGTTCCATCGCGAGCAAGCGGGCTTTGAGTTTCTGGCCTCCTCCATAACCCCCGAGGCTTCCGTCTGCGGCGATGACCCGGTGACACGGGACGATCAGGGATACGGGATTGGCGTTGTTCGCAGAACCCACGGCGCGTTGCGCTTTCGGTCGACCCACGGCGCGAGCAACCTCCGCGTAGGAGCGGCTCTCGCCGTAGGGAATCTCGAGCAACGCGTCCCAGACGGCGCGTTGGAACGGCGTCCCGCGCAAATCCAGCGGGACGTCGAAATGGGTTCGCTCGCTCGCGAGATACTCGAGGATCTGCTCGATCGCCGCTCTGTTCGGCCCGATCTCATCCACGCAGCGGCGCTCGGGCACGTAGCGCTCCATCCAATCCCGCATGCCGCGACCGCTCGAATGGGGCAACTCGACGTACGCGAGTCCCGCCTCGGTCGACGCGATGCGGAATTGTCCGATCGGCGAATTCGATCGATAAATGTGCATGGTCTCCATTGCTCCGCCACAATAACACTTCGAGTGCCGGATCGGTGCGGCGGTCGGCGCGAATGCGCGGCAAACGCGAAGAATCCACAGCGGAGTCGCCGAGAAGGGCAGCGGCCATGTCTCATCTACTCGTCACCGGCGGTGCCGGCTACATCGGCTCCCACGCCTTGCGAAACCTGCAGCGCGCGGGGCACACGGCCGTGGTCATCGATGATCTGCGCGCCGGCAACGAATCGATGGTCAGCGATGCCCCGTTGGTGCGCTGTGACGTGGCAGATCGCGACGCCGTATCCAGGGCATTCGAAGAATACGGCCCCTTTGACGGCGTCCTGCATTTCGCCGCTTCGCTTTTCGTGGCGGAATCCGTCTCCAAGCCCCTCGACTATTACGCGAACAACGTGAGCGGCTCCCTGGCGCTGATCGACGTCGCGCTCTCCCACGGCACCGAGGCCTTCGTGCTGTCGTCGACCTGCGCGACCTACGGGATTCCAGAGCGCGTTCCGATCTCGGAAGACGCCCCGCTGGCGCCCGTCAACCCCTACGGGGCCTCGAAGGCCATGGTCGAGCGAATCCTCGCAGACGCGGAGTCGGCCCACGGCCTGCGCTGGGCGGCGCTGCGGTACTTCAACGCGGGCGGCGCGGATCCCGACGGCGGCATCGGCGAATGCCACGAACCGGAGATCCACCTGATTCCGTCGGCGTTGGAAGCCGCCTGCGGGCTGCGCGAGAAGCTCGAGCTCTTTGGCACCGACTACGCCACGCCTGACGGAACCTGCATCCGCGACTACATCCACGTCACCGACCTCGCGGACGCGCACGTCTGCGCGATCGAAGCGCTGATCGAAGGCCAAGCCCTCGGCGTCCGCAATCTCGGCACGGGCAAGGGACACTCCAACCGTGAAGTGATGGCGGCCGTCGCGCGCGCGGTCGGTCGGTCGGTCCCGGTGCAAGAAGCCGGTCGGCGCCCGGGCGATCCGCCGGAACTCGTCGCAGACGCTTCGGCGTTCCGCCGCGAATTCGGCTGGAAGCCCCGTCATTCGGATCTCGACACGATCGTGTTGACCGCGTGGAAGTGGCTACAGAGCTGGAAGCTCGGGTCTGCCGCCTAGCTGGCGAATCCTGAGGATTCGCTTGCGGCGCCGACAGACCCGATACTCGGGTCTGCCGCCTAGCTCTTCAGATCCAGCCGCTTCATCATCTTCTGGAGCGACTGACGCGGTATTCCGAGCTTTTCCGAGGCGCCCGTCTTGCTGCCGGTCTCGGCGATCGCCTCGACGATCATCTTTCGCTTCAGCGCGTCGACGGCTTCGCTCAGGCGCAGACCGTCGGTCACAAAATCACCCCGGAGGCTCGCGGCAACGGCCGTGTTCCGGATTGGTTCCGACAGCATCTCGGCCGTGATCAACCCCGCACCGCCCGACACGGCAACCGCACGCGCGACCTCATTTTCGAGCTCCCGGACGTTGTCCGGCCACGCGTAGCGCACCAGACAATCCATCGCGGCGTTCGTGAAACCCTCACCCTCGCGCTTCATTTCCCGATAGGCCGCCTCCAAAAAATGGTAGGCGAGAGTCGGCACGTCTGTTTTCCGCTCTCGAAGGGGCGGGAGTCCGATTTCGACCACGCGGAGTCGGTAGTAGAGATCCTCACGGAAGCGGCCCTCTCCGACCTCCGCGAGCAGATCTCGACTCGTCGATGCGATTACCCGGACATCGACGACACGGGTGTCCGAGGATCCGAGCGGCCGGATTTCGCCGTCCTGGAGCACCCGAAGCAACCTGACCTGCATGCCGGGATGCGTCTCCCCGACCTCGTCCAGAAAGGCCGTTCCGCCGTCGGCAATTTCGAACAACCCCTGCTTGTCGGCTCGCGCCCCGGTGAAGGCGCCGCTCTTATGCCCGAAGAGTTCACTTTCGAGCAGCGTGTCCGGGAGCGCCGCGCAATTTTGCGCCGTAAAGCGCTTGTCGTTGCGCGCGCCCGCGTAGTGGATCGCCCTCGCCACGACGCCTTTGCCGGTTCCGGGCTCGCCAGTGATCAGAACACTCGAGTCCGTCTTCGCGACCTTCTCGATCAGATCGAAGACGCGCTCCATCGCGGGGCCCGTACCGATGATTCGATCGAACGCGTAGCTGTGCTCGATTTCTCGGCGCAGGTCCGCATTCTCGACGCGAAGCCGTTCGTTCTGTTTGCCGAGCGTAACCATCAGTTGGATGTTCTCGGAGGCCAATTCATAAGCCTCCAACGCCCGCTTCACGGCCAACTGCAGTGCATTGGAAACCCACGGCTTCGCAACCCAGCGATAGACCAGGGCTTCGTTGACGGCCCGGTTCAGCGATCCGAACTCGGCACTGCCACTCAGGAGCATCCGGATCGCGAGTGGGCGGATTTCTCGGGCGCGCTCCAGAAAATCGACACCCGCCATGGAGGGCAACCCCTTGTCCGCGAGGATCAGCGCGATCTCCGCACGCTCGAGAATCTCGAGTCCGTCGGAAGCGCGCGTTGCACCGTGGATGCGATAGTCGGTTCCGAGCGCAAGCTCGAGCGACTCCAGGCTCGCAGCGTCGTTGTCGACTATGAGAATCTCATAGGGATCGCCACCTGAATGCCGACGAGCGCCTTCAATGGGCTCGTCTGCGCTTACCGGATTCGAGCTCACGGGCAGCCTTCCGAATCACCGTCTCGCACCCGAAACGGCGGACATTCCGCAGTCCGAGAACGACGTCGACGACGCCTGTCATCGCCGACGCGCGAGGGATTCACGATCGAAAAGGTACCACTGCCGGTACGGGACACCGCGGCCGCAAAGGGGGCCACCGGGCCGACGAATCCACTCGTCGGCCCGGCGGTTGCCTTCTAGCGTCGCGCGCGGCGACGAGTGGTCTTCTTGCGTGCTGTTTTCCGGCGAGCTGGAGCCTTGCGGGCGGTCTTCCTGCGAGCCTTCTTCTTGGCTGCCTTCCGCCGCGCGGGCTTCTTGCGCGCCGACTTCTTGCGAGTTGTCTTCTTGCGCGTGGTCTTCTTGCGCGCGGTCTTCCTGCGAGTCGTCTTCTTGCGCGCGGTCTTCTTGCGGGCCGTCTTCTTGCGCCCGGAGGATCTCTTCATCTTCACCTTCGCAACGTTTCCGTTCTTGTCGATGAAGTAGAGGAACCCTTCCTCTCGCTCGATCCCGCAGCGAGCGACCTTCTCGCGTGCCTTCGGGCCTTTCCCACCACCCCGTGCCATGCGGGCGCGACTCACGTCGCCGCGTTTATCGAGATAGTAGAGCCAACCCTTTGCTCGACGGATGCCCGTTCTTTCTACGACTGTGGCCATCGGCCATCTCCTTCGTGTGAGGTTTGCGTTTCGTCCCACGCTGGAGGGGAAGACGCGTGGGCACCGTTGTGGCTTGGAGGAGGTGCAATTCACGCGCGCCTGGGGGGAGGCAGGCTTGCACCGACGGAATCATGGAGTGCACGATTGGCGGTGTCAATGGTTTTGGGCAGTTTTCTGACGGTGTGAAGAGGGGCCTCCGACGGGCGAAACGCTCCGAATTCACGCGGTCTTTCAGCGGTCGCGAAGGCGGGCCTCGGCGGCGTCGAGAATCTCCGCCTCCAGGCAGCGATTCTCGAGGGAGTCAATCTCCTGAACCCCGGTCGGGCTCGTGACATTGACCTCTGTCAGAAAACCACCAATCACGTCGATCCCGACGAAGAACAAGCCGTCTCGGCGAAGCGAAGGTGCGATCGTCTCGATGATCTTGCGATCGTGCTCGTCCAATTCAGCCCGATGGGGGCGGCCACCGACGTGAAGATTCGAGCGAACCTCGGTCGCCCCCGGCACTCGGAGCACGGCGCCGATCGGCTCCCCGTCGACGAGCAGGATCCGCTTGTCCCCCTCTCGAACGGCCGGTAGATAACGCTGTGCCATGATCCGACGGGACTCGAAGCGGGTCGATTGCTCGAGTATCGAAGTGAGGTTCCGGTCCTCCCGTCGCAGGTGGAAAATTCCCTCCCCGCCTTTTCCGTCGAGCGGTTTGACGATCATCTCTCCGCCGAGTTCGTCCATAAAACCCAACAACTCCGGGATTCTCCGGCTCACGAGCGTCTCCGCCATGAGTTCCGAAAATTGCAGCGTGTAGAGCTTTTCGTTGGCGGCCAGAATTCCCTCAGGCCGATTCAAGACAACCGCGCGCCTGCACAACATCAGGATCTGGGTGGCGATCACGTACTCCGCGTCTACCGGGGGGTCGACGCGCTGGAACACCAGATCGACTTCTTCGTCCAGCGACACCGTGCGGGCCTCTCCCAGAGTGAAGTGATGACCGCGCTGCCGGCGCAGCTCCACCGGCCGCGCATGGGCGGAAGGGCCGCGATTGGACGCGACGAGGTCGGATGGGGCCACGTACAGCACCTCGTGGTCGCGCCGCTGTGCCTCCAGCATCAGCGCGAAGGTGGTATCCGCGCCGATGTCGATGGCCTCGAGCGGGTCCATCACAAAAGCGAGGGTACGGCGAGGACGAGACATTTCAGCGATCCTTCCTGCGAGCCGAAGCGGTAGCGCAGGGCCCGCGCACTCGGCTAGGGTCGCATAACCCCTGGAGTTTCGATGGTTTTTTTTCGGTCTCGGGTGTTCAAGCTGCTCCTGGTCTCGGCGGGCCTGCTCGCCGTGGCGGGCATCGGAGGCGCGATCGCCTTCTATCTCACATTCGTCCGGGATCTTCCGGATCTGCGCACCATCGAGGATTACCGCCCGCCGATCGCAAGCCGCGTCGTCGATCGCAACGGCGAGACGATCGGCCGATTCTACAAGGAGCGACGCACGCTCGCACCGATAGAATCGCTGCCCCAACACCTCGTGCAGGCGTTCGTGGCGGGCGAGGACAGCGCCTTTTTCGAGCATGCGGGGATCGACTACCGCTCGATCCTGCGGGCTGTGTGGGTGAATCTCCGCGCTGGCGGCGAGATCAGACAGGGCGCGAGCACCATCACCCAACAGATGGTGAAGGGCCTGTTGCTCAGCCCCGAGCGGAGGTTCAAACGCAAGATCCGCGAAATGATCCTCGCGCGCCGGATCGAAAAACGCTTTTCAAAGCAGGAGATCCTCTACCTCTATCTGAATCAGATCTACTTTGGACACGGCGCCTACGGGATCCGCGAAGCGGCGCGCACCTACTTCGACAAGGACATCCACGAGCTGAGCGTGTCGGAAAGCGCGCTTCTCGCCGGCCTGCCCAAGGCGCCCTCGCGCTATTCACCCTTTCAGAATCCAATGGAAGCGGAGGCGCGCCGGCGCTACGTGCTGTCGCGGATGCACGCCGAAGGTTTCCTCGATGCGGCGGGTTATTCGACGTCGATTGCCGAATTGCCCGTGCTGGCCGATCGCACAGCGAACCAGGACGACCCCGCGGCCGCCTACTTCACCGAGGAAGTGCGCCGCGCCCTCTTCAATCAGTTCGGGGGCGAACTGGTCCTGGAGGGCGGGCTGACGATCGAAACGACCCTCGACGGGGATCTGCAGCGCGCGGCCACGCAGGCCGTGCGGACCGGGTTGATCGACCTCGATCACCGGCAGGGTTATCGGGGCCCGATCCGTCGGGTCGCGCGGTCCGAGATTCTCGGAGAGATCCATCGGCTAGCGAAAGCAAACGAGCTGCTACTCCAGATCTCGGATCCCGTTGCCCCGCTGGATGCGCTGGAGCCCGCGGAGCCGATCGACGAGGCCTTCTCGGAGCTGCCCGGCGAGCTAGAGCGGGCCGCGGCACGCAGAATCCTCGGAGAAGAGGGCGGATTTCTGCTGGGCGTGATCACCGCCGTCGACGCGGAGTCAACGAGCGCCCGGGTCGCCTTCGCACCCGATGTCGAAGGCGTCGTGCGACTCGAGGACGTCGACTGGGCGCGCGAGCCGGACCCGAATCACTTGCCTTCCAAAGTACTCTCGATCGGAGAGGTATTCACAGAGGGCGACGTCGCGCGATTTGCTGCCGTCGATTCGCAGGAAGACGAAAACGACAAGGCGGACACACAGGAAGGCACCCTCGACGAGGCGGACACCGACGAGCCCGCGGAGATTCGCGTGACCCTCGACCAGACTCCCGAGGTCCAGGGAGCGCTGCTTTCCATCGAGGTCGGGACCAACGCGGTGCTCGCGCTGGTCGGCGGCCGCGACTTCGAGCAGAGCCAGTTCAACCGCGTGACCCAGGCGCGCCGGCAACCGGGCTCCGCGTTCAAACCGCTGATTTACGCGGCTTCTTTGGCCCGCGGATACACGCCGGCGAGTATCGTGTTCGACCGACCGATCGTCTACACCGACAAAGAATCCGGCTTCATCTGGCGCCCGCGCAACTACAAACGAAGCTTCCACGGGCCCATCACGCTTCGCGAAGCACTCGCGCGCTCGATCAACAACGCGACCGTGCACCTCTTCCGCGATGTCGGGATCGACTTCGTGATCGAATACGTGCGCCGGCTCGGGATCGAGTCGCCGCTCAATCGCGATCTTTCTCTCGCCCTCGGCTCGAGTGGACTGTCGCTGCTGGAACTCACCCGCGCCTACGCGGTGTTTGCTACCGGAGGCCGGCGGGTCGTACCGATCTTCATCCGACGCGTGATCGATCGAGACGGGTTGGTGCTGCTGGAAAACGTTCCGCTGGGCGCCTCGGGAGGGGCCTCCGATCCGAGCGAGATGGCCAAAGACGCGGTCGATGTGGCAGCAGCCGCAGAGGACGAGGAGGGTGCCGGCAACGCGGAGCTCCCGCCGGATCCCGACCAGATCATTCCGCCCGAAGAGGCGTATCTGGCGGTTTCCCTGCTCCGCGCGGTGGTCGAGGATGCCAGGGGCACCGGCCATCGATTGCGGGTGCTGCGCCGCCCCGTGGCGGCCAAGACCGGCACCACCAACGACCAGGCCGACGCCTGGTTGATGGGTTTCTCGCCCGAAATCGTCACGGGCGTCTGGGTCGGTCACGACGAGAGCCGCTTTCTCGGCTACGGGGAGACGGGTTCGCGAGCCGCGGCCCCGATCTGGGTGGATTACATGCGCGTCGCCCTCGAGGATCGACCCGCCCGGGACTTCGCGGTCCCGGAAATGATCGAGTTCGCGCGTATCGACCGCAAGACGGGACTTCTGGCCGGCGCGAGCAGCGAGTCGACCGTCTTCCAACCATTCCTGCAGGGAACCGTGCCGACCGAGATGGCGGACTCCGCGCGCACCAACTCCGAGTCCCGCCGCCAGCTCCGGCTGGATTCCTTCTGACGACCCGGGACCGCGCGAAGGTCGCCCGCAACGCACCCCACGGCCGCCAGGCCCGGTAAACTGGGCCCCGGCCAGTGGGGCGTAGCGCATCACCCAGATGGTCTGTCCGGGCTAGACTGGGGCGCGGTGGGGGAAGGTATCGTTCATCCGCAGGCGGACCGGCGGGTCACTGGCGATCGGCGCGCAACGTCGGGGACGTCGAGTGGTGCCGCCACTCGCGATCTACAGACCCTGCTGTCTGCTGCCGTGCAGCGCGTGCAGGAGATCAGTGAGGCGACCGCTGTCGTCGCCTGGACGTTGCGCGAAACCGGCGAACCCTACGTTGCGGCCGCTGCGTTCAGCGGCGATCCGCCCGTCAAACCCGATGCATCGGATTTTCGAAGCCTTGCGAACCTTCCTGGGGTGACGCGGCTGGACGGCTCGGCGGATCTGATCGCGATCGGCCGGCGCCATCGCTTCTCGGTCGCGGTTCCGATTGCATGCGAACGCGGCGAAGCCGCCGCCGTGCTGCTGCTGGGCCCGGAAACACCGCGGCCGCGCATACTCGGCCAGCTCAAGCGAGAAGCCCATCGGCTGCAGGCTCCCATCGCCACCGCTCTCGCGGTGGCACGGATCGAGCGACTCGATCGCGGCGTCCACCAGTTAAATCGCCTCGCCTCGCTCGGAGCGCTCAGCACCGAGATCGCACATGAGATCCGAAACCCGTTGGTGTCGATGAAGACCTTCCTGCAACTCCTGCCCGAGCGCTGGGGAGACCCCGAATTCTCCAATTCGTTTCTGGCATTGGTGGGCGACGAACTTCGCCGCATGGAGCGCCTGCTGGACGCGATCATCGAACACGCTCGGCCAGACGGGAAAACCGCCGACCATCGGCCCGCCAATGTCTCTGCGGCGATCGATGCCAACTTCGCGCTGCTCGATCACCGGGCCCGCAAGCGAGAGGTGCGGCTCGAATCGAAGATCCCCGGCGACCTGCCCGCGGTTACACTCAGTGAAGACCGCTTGAGACAGGTGCTGCTCAATCTCCTGCTCAACGCGATCGATGCGACCTTCCCCGGCGGTCGGGTCGTGCTGAGTGCAAAACACCTGGGCGATTCCGTGGAACTCATCGTTTCCGACCAGGGACCCGGCGTTCCATTCGAGCTGCGGTGGGAGATCTTCGAACCCTTCTTTTCCACGCGCCCCGACAACGCGGGCGGGTTGGGGTTGGCGATCACGCGACGGATCATTCAGGACGCGGGTGGAGAAATCTGGGTGAGCGATCGGGACGCGGGAGGAGCGGAGTTCGCGGTGCGGCTGGCCACGTCCGAAAATCAGCAGACAGCTTCGGGAGAAGGCGACCGGTGAGCGCGCAACCGCCCGACCAAGTGCAGCGCGGATTCCAGCTGGTCGTCGCCAAGGAGCGATTCACGCTCCCGAGCGGGCGCGAACTCGAACTCGACATCGTCAAGCACCCGGGAGCGGCCGCGATCGTGCCCTTCATCTCGGACACCGATGTCCTGCTGATCCGGCAGTACCGACACGCGACCCGGGACACGATTCTCGAGGTTCCCGCGGGCAAGATCGACCCCGGCGAGTCTCCGTCCGAGACGGCCGTTCGTGAACTCGAAGAAGAGATCGGTCAGCGAGCCGGTCGCATCGAAGAACTCGGTTGGATCTGGACGACGCCCGGCTTCACCGATGAAAAGATCTATCTCTATTCGGGCTTCGATCTCGAGGCCTCCGACTCGCGGCCTGAAGACGACGAGATCATCGAGGCGTTTCGCATTTCACTCGACGAAGCGCTGGATCTGATCTGGCGCGGTGAACTCACCGACGCGAAGAGCGCAATGGCGCTGATCCACGCCGCGCGGCGCCTCGGAAGGCTGGCGTGAAGCTCGGCGTCGCGTTTGGCTGGTACACCCACCCGTGGGAGACCCTGGTAGAGCTGGTCGAAACCGCGGAAGCGCTCGGCTACGCGGCCGCATTCGTGGACGGCGACGTCTCGATGCTCGGCGGATCGCGCAAGACCGACGTACTCGACAGCTGGACGGTGACGATCGCGTTGCTCGCTCGAACCCAGCGGATCCAGATCGGATCGATGCGCTTGGTCCACCACTGGAACGCCGCGCGCCTCGCTCAGGCGACCGCCACCGCCGAGCGAATCGCGCCCGGCCGCTTGCAATTCCTGATCTCGATCGGCGACCGCCCGCACGACGAGCGCTTCGGCCTGCAGCGGCCGAGTGCAGGCGAGCGGGTACTCTGGCTCGACGAGATGTTGACCGCGGTGCGCGGCCTCTGGCGGGGTGAATCCGTCAGCGTGAGCGGACGCTTCGTTACGCTCGACGGTGCGCGCATCCAGCCCGTGCCTCCCGCTGGACGCATCCCGATTTCGATCGCGGGTCGGCGCCCGAAGGTGCTCGAACTCGTCGCCGCCCACGCGGACAGCTGGGAGATCAACCTTCCGGCACTGCCCGATCGCGTCGCCAGGGCGAGTGCAAAGCTCGAGGACACCTGCCGGGAGCGCGGACGCGATCCGTCGGAGATCGAGCGCTCGATGTGGATCTTCACGCGGGTCCAGAAGTCGGACGATCCGGCCTGCGCACTCGACGAGTACCGACGCCTGAACCCGTGGTTCGGCGAACTCTCGGATGACCAATGCGCTGCCGCGACGATCGTGGGCAGCGCCGATCGCTGCCGGACGCGTCTGGGTGCGCTCGCCGACGAACTGGATCTGGATTTTCCGGTAATCGACCTCTCCGGTCTCGACGCAGCGGCCAGCCGCGTCACCCTGGAGGGGATGGCTCCCGAAAAGCATTGTTGACGCAGGTAGTTGGACTTCTTAGGCTATAGGACGAGGAGACTCTGAACAGTGTACGGACGCGGCCACCAGTCGGGGATGCGCATCGGCCCGTCGATGACGCCCCCGATCATCAAGCAGATCATGATCGCGAATGCGGTGGTCTTCCTGATCCAACACGTCGTTGACGGGACGACGCGCTACGCGTCGGTGATCCCGGTGGAATTCTGGCAACTCGGCTACCTCTGGCAGCCCTTCACCTACATGTGGCTCCACGCGAGCTTCGGCCACATCGCGATGAACATGTTCATGCTCTGGATGTTCGGCTCGCAGCTCGCGCTGGCCTGGGGACCCAAGCGCTTCCTGCGCTTCTACCTACTCTGCGGCGTGGGCGCGGGCCTGATCATCGCGACCTATCCCTACCTGATGATGGGCGTTCACCCGGAGGGGTTGTTCGCGCGCACGCTCGGCGCGTCCGGTGCCGTCTACGGCGTGCTGCTCGGCTACTCGCTGACCTGGCCCGATCGCACCATCATGTTGATCTTCCCACCGATCGCGTTTCGCGCGATCTGGCTGATCCCCGGACTCTTCTTGATGTCGATGATGTTCTCGAGCGGCCAGAACATCAGCCACATCGGACACCTCGGTGGTGTGATCGTCGGCTGGATCTATTTGCGCCGGCAGGGTCACGCCAACCCGATCTTCACGCTGAGCCATCTGAAGTCGCGTTGGAAGCGCCACCAGATGCGCAAGAAGCTGCGCGCAGTTCGCTACGAAGAATTCGAAGCCCGACGCCGCGACAGTGAAAAAGGCAACGACCGCCGCTACCACTAACCCGCTCCACAACCCGAACACACCACATGGGTAGTGCGTTGCGCTCCACTGGCCGGGGCCCAGGGGCCGAGTCTGACAGTTGCGGGTTACAATCCGAAGAGTAATCCGGCACCTGCAGAGTGATCAACCGCCCACGTTGTATTGAATTTCGATGCCGTCGTGGTTGAAGAGGACGCTGCCAGGCCTGATGACTTGGACGACCAGGGGGCCGACCGCGTCGCCCTCTTTCAGGCGCAGAACCTCTCCGGCGTCGACCAGCTTCACGATGGCAACACGCTGACCGACGTCGGGATGCCAGATCGTTTTCTCGACGCTGAGCGAGGGGAGCTTGGCGCGCTGGACGACCTTTCTCTCGGGCTCTCGAACCGAGGCCGTAATCGACGCGGTCGGAGCCGGCGTGGCAGCGACCGCTGCAATCTCGACAGGTGCGGGTAGCGCCGGAGCGATCTTCGCGGCTGCGGAATTTTCCGAAATCCGGGTCGCAGGAAGCTCGGCGTTGGCGACCTGCTTTCGTGCGGGTCGCGGCCGTGCGGCTGCGCCCGCAACCTGGCTGTCGGGCTTGCGCGCACTCGGCCGTCGGGCGGGCCGCGCGGTGTCGGTTTTGGCGATCGGTGCAGCGCGCTTCGACAACGCGACAGGCGCAGCTGAATCCGCGGGCTGCGCGTCGAGGCGTTTGACGACTTCGACGATGGAGGCCACTTCGCGCTCAGGCAAATCCCGTTGCGCGCGCGCAACGGGCGCCGCCGGCCGAGCCGAGGGCCTGCGACGGGGTTTTTCGGCGGCCACCTCCTGCGCAATCGCGGCCACGGGTGCCGCCTCGAGAGGCCGCGGTTCCATCGCCACCTCCGCGACCGGACCCTCTCGGGTGGGCCAGAAGAAAAACACCGCGGCGGCGACCGCGAGTCCACCGATCGCGACGGCTCCGATCCGCAGCCCGCGGCGATCGGGGTCGGACGGTGGGCGGTTAGCGACGATCTGCTCATCGAGGGAGCGCTCGACGTTCGCGCTCTTTTCGTCTTCCAAGCGCTGAAGCGCCTTGAGGATCGTACTCACTCGAATTCCCGATTCGTCGCCGCGCCCTCAACCTCGGCTCCGGGTGTCTCGGCCCACGACGAAAGTTCTCCGATCGCCGCTGCAGACGACGGTCCGACTGCGACGGCGGGCGGCACTGGGGACTCGCGCTCGACCGGCTCGGGGCTCTCACCGGCGATACCGAACCACCTGAGTGCGCCTACGCCGACCGCGAGCAAGATCGCGGCCGGAAACGCGCGGCGAAGCATGGATCGCCATGGACGGCGGCGCGATCGCGCGCTCAAGATCTCGCGAGCAGCCCGGTTGATCGAATTCGACTCCATTGCCGGCGCGCCGGCCGCGTAGCCCATCAGCATCGCGCGATCACAGAGGACGTTGATCAAACGCGGAATTCCGCACGCTCGACGCTGAACCTCCCGGAGTGCCTTGTCGGTGAAGAGATTGCACTCCTTGCCGGCTGCGACCTTGAGCCGATGCCGAACATAGTCTCGCGTTTCAGCGGCGCTCAACGGTGAGAGCGTCCAGCGCACCGTGATCCGCTGCCGCAGCTGACGCAGCTCTCGAGAGTCCAACATCTCGTCGAGTTCCGGCTGTCCGAAGAGCACGATCTGGATCAACTTCGACGATGAAGTCTCGAGATTGGAGAGCAGGCGGATCTCCTCGAGCGTAGCGGGATTGAGGTTCTGCGATTCGTCCACGATCAGGAGCGCCCGTCGACCCTTTCGACTCGTCCGGAGCAGAAACCGGTTGAGCCGATGGTTGAGATCCGCGCGCGAGCAACCCTCCGTGCCCAGACCGAATTCGATGCTGACCGCGCGCAACAATTCTTTGCCCGACATGATCGGGTTGAAAAGGAGAGCGACCTCCGTACCCGGTCCGAGCCGTTGCAACAGCGTGCGACAGAGAGTCGTCTTCCCGGTTCCGACTTCTCCGGTGATGGCAATGAAGCCCTCACCCTGCTCGATGCCGTAGAGCAGATGGGCGAGCGCCTCTCGATGGGATTCCGAGAGAAACAGGAAGCGGGGATCGGGGGTGAGTGAAAAGGGCTTCTCGTTCAGCCCATAAAACCGCGTATACATGCTCAGTTCACCACCAGACGAAGTCTATAACCCAGGGAATCAGCAAGCGGATCCCGTCGCGCCGCGCCGCCCAGACGGAGAGTCTGCTGGTATTTGACACCGCGCGAACGAGCGGGTTCACCCCACGCGCGAGCGGGCAGGCCAGCAAAGGGCCGGCGCTGCCGGACGTCCATGGCGAGCTACTTAGCCGGTTGGCTGGGCTCGCGCAAAGCGGGCTCGGTGGCCTGGTCTTCTTCGGATCGGCTCAGACTCCGGAGCGCTCGCTGCGTCCGTGCGATTGCGGCGCGCTGCACGCGAAGCTCCTCGCTCTGGGCGGCGACCTGGCGCTCCAACTTCTCGCGACTGTCGTTGGCCTCATCGAGCCGGGCTTCGAGATTTGCGATGCGATTCGCGAGTTCCTGAACGAGCTGAGACAGGTCGCTGTCACCGCCACTCATGGCAGCCGCGGGCGGCACGCCGCGTTTATCACGTTGGGTCGGCAGATCGGTGGTTCCCATGTCCATCGGTTTTTCTCCCTCGGAGCCCTCGTTGTACAATCCGGTTACCGGTTCAGTTGCCTTGGCAGCCACTTCACTCAGCGAATAGGCTGCGGTGTTCCGCTCTCCCACCTGCGGCGCGGGACCGTCGGTAGGCGAATCCTTCATCGCAAATCCATCAGCGCGAATTCGATCACTCGCTCCGCGGTCGGAAGCTTCAGCGGAGTCGTCGGATGCGTCCGCAAGAGCCGCCACGTCGAGATCGTGCGGGAGCGATCGCCTGCGGAAGAGTAGGACGGCCACGACGAGGACGATCAGCGCACCCACGGCAATCCCCGCCATCGTAACCATGTCGAAGGGCAGGCCGGGCATGTCGAAAGCCAGGTCCGGCATGTCGAAGTGCAGGTCCGAGAGGTCGAAGGGCAGGCTCCAACCAGCGGGCTCGGGCTTTTCGATTCGCCGCGTGATGTCAGACGGACTCGGCATCCGACGCTGCGTCTCATCGGTCGACGGCGTCGAAGCTTGCGTGGAAGAACTCAGTGGAGCTTCAAGGTCTGCGTCCGCCGTATCGGCGATCTGCTCGGATGGCGATTCCACTGTAGGGTCACTCGGGAACTCTAAATCATCCCGCTTGTGGACACCGGAAAACGAGGCGCGGCGCTCCTCTTCGGCGGATAGCGACGGCTCCGCGTCGTCCGACGGCGTGGTCGGATCGAGCATCGCGATCTCATCGGTCGCGGGCTCCGGCTCAACGACTTCGACGACCACCGGCTCGGGCTCGGGCTCAACGACGGGCTCCGGCTCAACGACTTCGACGACCACCGGCTCGGGCTCGGGCTCAACGACGGGCTCGGGCTCGATGACTTCGGCGACCACCGGCTCGGGCTCGGGCTCAACGACGGGTTCGGGCTCAACGACGGGCTCGGGCTCGATGACTTCGGCGACCACGGGTTTCGGAACGGGCCGAACCACGACGGGCGGCGGCTCCGCGCGAACCAGAGGCTCGACCGGAGCCGGCTTCGCGTAGGGGTCCCCCCTGAGCACCGCGACCGCAGCGGCCGAGTGCACGAAGTCGAGTACGATGCGCGGTGGATGTGAGAGAATCATCTCTTTCATCTGGAGGCCGGACTTTCGCAGCCGGATCTGCGCGACCGCCTTGCCAGCACGCTCGACGACGTTGACGGATTCGATCCCGACGCTCTTGGACCTGATCGCGCGCGGGGGCGTCGATGCCTCGAGGGTCACGGTGAGCTGCCCTGTGCCGTCGGTTCCGGCTCGGCGCTCCACCTGATAACCCGTAAACGCATCCATCTCGAAGACGAGGCGGGTGAAGGTCGGGTGCTGGCCCACGCGAATCTGAACGATGCGATTGGCCTGGGCGGGGGCTGCGACCAGAAACAGCAACAGCCCGATCCAGAGCGCGCGGCGCATACTGGCGGCATGCTGATCGATCGAATTCAGCTTCGCGCGGCTCACGTGATTTCGGTCCGCCCCTCTCAACGCGGCGGCAGCTCGGATCCGTTGCCACCGACTTCGCTGTGCTTCTCTTCGGCGGTTCGACCCCACGCTTGAACATCGATCAGCGATTTCAGGGCCCTTCCGCGATCGATTGCCTCAAAGTGTGTGTAATAAGCCCCTCTTATAGGCATGGGCTCGAGGGCGAGCCGCGCGCTCAATCGGAGAACAGGGTCCGAATGGTCGTGATCGCAGGCTCGATCCGTGGACCGTACCACGACACCAAAGTGCCGTCTATCAAATGAATTCGCCCGCTTCGCGCCGCGGGAAGCGTCAACGCCGCGAGCTTGAGCGCGTCGCGCGGGCCGAAATCGTAGGGTTCGCTCGGCAGTAGGATGACTTCGGGCGCCGCAGCCACGATCTGCTCGAGTTCCACGATCGGATAGCGCCGGTCGCCGCAGTCGGCGAAGACGTTGGCGCCGCCGCAGAGTTCCAACAGGCTCGACGCGTAGGTGTCACCACCGACCGCCATCCACGGCTTCTTCCAGATCGGACAGAATACCGGTAGGCCGCGCGCGGGGCGCTGCTCTTCTGCCGCGCGCACGACCTTCTCCACGGGTCGCACGACGGACTCGACGGCTTCCGCGGTCGCTCCCAGATCCGCGAGTTCGCGCAGCAGTTCGACGCCGTCCTGCACGGTTTGCGGATAGGTGACCCAGACGTCGACCCCGGCTGCGCGCAGCGCGACCACGGTCCGCTTGCGATTCTCTTCTCGATTCGCGATCACGAGATCCGGCTCGAGTTCCAGGATCTGACGAACGGACGGATTCTTGGTTCCCCCGACCCTGGGTAGACCAGACACCCGATCGCTCGGATGGACACACCAATCCGTGATTCCGACGATGCGGTCGCCCAGCCCCAGACAGAAGAGCGACTCCGTCACGCTCGGAACCAGCGAGACGATACGCGTCGCAGTCCGCGCCGGAGAGTCGGCCATTACGCCTCGAAGATCACCTCGAGAACACCTTCGTTCAGCTTCGCCGAGGCGATCGATCGGCCGGCGACGGAATCCGGCAGCGCGATGCGGCGTCGGACGTCGCGCACCCGCACGAGGAGTTGGTCTCCGTGGACCGCGAGATCGAGTTCGTCGGTCGATGCGTGAACGAGATCGATTTCCATCACGGTCGCTCCCTCTCGTTTGATCAGTCGAATCGGACGAGCGCGGGTGAAAAACGCTGCGGGATCCCGATCTCCATAGGTTTCGGCTGCAAGTTCGCGCAGAGCTTCCACCCCGATGGGCTCGGTGGGATGCAGGGGAATGCGAAATTGTGGCACGGGAAACGACTGCTCGATCTCCTCGAGTTCGGTGCGTTCGCGCTGCGCCCAGCGCGCAAAATAGCCCGCCGCGGCTTCCGGAGGCAGCACCCGATTCACCAACACCGCGTCCGTCGCAACCCCGTAGAGACTCAGGTAGGCAAACGACCGCCGGGTCTCGTCGATGACGACTCGAGCGGGATTCACGACCAGGCGAGCACTCGTGCGGTCCGTGTCGAGCAGGATCGAGCGGACGTCTTCGACTTCGTGATAGAGACGCTCGAAGGCCGCGAAAACGTCGTCACCCGGAACGTAGACATCGGCACCGAACGTCGCGACAACGGGGCGAATGGCCCTGGCGGCCTTTCGCTTCCAGTCGAAGAAATTCTCCATGAAGATTCGCAGCACGTCGGGAAAGCGCAGCATGCGAAGCGTCGAACCCGTCGGCGCGCAGTCGACGACGCAGACGTCGTACTCGCCGGTCACCTCCACCTCACGGATGGCGCGGAGCGCCACGAGTTCTTCCATGCCCGGAAAGACCAACAGTTCCTCGGCGATCATGTCATCGGTGTCCGATCGCAACAGCTCGCGCAGCCAATCTTGGATGCTCGACCAGGAGCGGTCGAGTTCGGTCAGCGCGTCCACTTCCTGTGCGACCAGGCCCTCTGTGATCTCGATGGGCGCAGGCCCGACCGCTTCGCCAAACACATCACCGAGGCTGTGGGCGGAATCCGTCGAGAGCAGAAACACCCGGTGACCATGCTGCGCTGCCCCCAGCGCAGTCGCGGCCGACAGGCTTGTCTTCCCGACGCCTCCCTTTCCGGTATGGAGCAGGACTCTCACCGATCCTCCCCTGGGTGGGCCGCGCTGCCGAAATGCACAGTCAACCTTTCCGTGTCGAGTTTCGCACTCAGCACGCGGCGACGCGCAATCCGACGCGGGAGTTTCAAGAAGCGGCGGCGCGCGCCCGCGGTGATGATCAGTTCATCGTCGACGACAACGACGTCGAGATCGTCTTCGCTCGCATTGGGGAGCGGGACCTGCGCGAAGTAGCCCGTCTCGTCGCGCCCGAAGCGCACACGTGCGGACTTGCAGAACACGTCGCCTGGCTCCGCCTGCGCAAACAGATGCCGCCCGAGCTCCGCGAGTCGCTCGCAGCCAGTGACCTGGTCCGCGAGCAGCGGTGCGCGCAGCACCGGAAGCGGTGCAAATGCTTCCTCCACTTCACGACAGCGCTCGACCTGCAGGCGACCCCAATGTTGGAAGAAATGCTCGTGGGCCGCTTCGTCGGGTAGAAGGCGATTCATCACCACGGCGTCGCAGGGAACCTCGAACAGCGCGAACTGGGTGTAGGCGCGCCGCGCCTCGTCGATCACCATGCGCTCGGGTGTCACGACGATTCGCACACTCGTCTGGGAATTGGTGATGCGTTTGCGCAAGGTCGTGAGCTTGTCGTAGATCAGCGTCTCCGCGTCGCGGAATACCTCCGAACGGGGAAGGGGGATCGACACGATCTTCTGCGCAACAGGAGTGCCGATGCGGGTGATCGCCTGCATGGTGGGAAGCAGCAGGCGAAACACACGGTGCGCGACCTCGGGAAGCGTCACCAGCCGGAGTGCGGAGTCGGTTGGCGCACAGTCGACGATCAACAGGTCGTAGCGGCCCGAGGCCGCGAGCTTCTCGACCGCGAGCAGTGTCGTGATCTCTTCGGTCCCCGGGAGCTGCGCCAACTCGTCGGCGACTACGTCTTCGATGCCCTGGTAGTGAAACATCTCGACCAGGTAGTCGCGGATGCGCCCCCAGTGGTTGTGCATCTCCGCACGAGGGTCCACCTCGCTCGCGTCGATACGTGGAGCGATTCCGATGGGGTCGGGGCCGAGCCGGCGCTCGAAGACATCCCCCAGGCTGTGCGCGGCGTCGGCGGAAACGACGAGCGTCCGTCGCCCGCGTTCGGCTGCACAGACCGCGGTCGCCGCGGCGATGGTCGTCTTTCCGACGCCGCCCTTGCCAGTATAGAGCACGAGCCTCACAGCCCCACGGTATCACGCCGCCGGTTGAACCTCCCGGGACAGCCGGGCGGGCACCCGCTGGAAGCGAATCGTCGCGAGCGACGGCGTTGCCGCCGAATTGACTGCGATCGGCTCCTGCGACGTCCAGCGGTGCTCGCACCGCGGACATTCGGCGAGAAAGATGACGCCCCGGTCGACGACCTCGTCGGTTCGAACCTCGCTGAAGCCGCAGATGCAGCATCGCACCCGTCTGTTGGAACTGGCACTGACACTTCCGATCGCATCGATTGCGTTCATGGATTGGATCCTCCTCTCGATTTCTCTCAGGCCGGGCGTCCAGCTGCCCGACTCATGGTCTCGAATTGGGTGTGACGTATTGGAGCGTGGGAGCGTGACGGATCCGGTCACGACTTTGAAAAAACGGGCAGCACACTTCACTTGACGGACGAGATGCAGTCGGGTAGAAAGGATCGACGATGGCGAACCGGCAGACCCTCAGATCAAACCTTTTGATCGCCCTGCTCCTTAGCGGGGCGGGAGGGGCCTAGCGCCGGTATCGCCAACGCCGAAACGCCAAACCCTCTCCCGCCGCACCGGCCGGAGAGGGTTTGGCGTTTTGGACGACTGAACAGCTGGTATTCACCCCAAAATCCATCGTTACCGACTCCGGCGCCTGGTTCGGCGTGAAGGAGACGAATGTGACGACGAAGTGTAAAACGAAATATCGAGCCTTTGCGCCGATTGAGCTGCCCGATCGACGCTGGCCGGATCGCGTGATTGACCGCGCGCCGCGCTGGTGCAGTGTCGATCTGCGCGACGGCAACCAGGCCCTCGTCGAGCCGATGGACGTCGAGCGCAAGCGGTGCATGTTCGACGAGCTGCTGCGCATCGGCTTCAAAGAGATCGAGGTCGGCTTCCCGGCGGCTTCGCGGCCGGACTTCGACTTCGTGCGCGCGTTGATCGATGAGGATCTCATCCCCGAAGACGTCACCATCCAGGTGCTCACCCAGGCGCGCAACGATCAGATCGAGCGCACAGTGGCGTCGCTTCGCGGCGCGCAGCGGGCCGTGGTCCACCTCTACAACTCGACCTCGGCCCTGCAGCGGCGCGTCGTGTTCGGCCTCGACCGGGCGGGGATCCGCGACATCGCGGTGCGCGGCGCCCGCAGGATTGCGGAACTTCGCGACAGCGTCCCGGAGACCGAGATCGCGCTCGAATACTCGCCCGAGAGCTTTACGGAAACCGAACTCGACTTTGCGCTAGAGATCTGTGAAGCCGTGATGGACATCTGGCAGCCGACACCGTCGGCGCCGATCATCCTGAACCTGCCCGCGACGGTGGAGATGGCCACGCCCAACGTCTTCGCGGACCAGATCGAATGGTTCGGGGGCCAGATCCGGGACCGTGACTGCGTGGTGCTCTCCGTGCACCCCCACAACGACCGCGGCACGGCCGTTGCGGCCGCGGAGCTCGCGCTCATGGCGGGCGCCGATCGCGTCGAGGGGACGCTGTTCGGCAACGGGGAGCGCACCGGCAACGTCGACGTCGTCACCCTCGCGCTGAATCTCTTTAGCCAAGGCGTCGATCCCGGGCTCGTGCTGCGCGACATCGATCGCACCTTGGCGATCGCAGCGTTCTGCAACCGCCTGCCCGTGCACGCGCGCCATCCCTATGCGGGCGAACTCGTCTACACGTCGTTTTCGGGTTCGCATCAGGACGCAATCAAGAAAGGGATGGCGGCGCTCGCCGAATCCGGCGACGAACGCTGGGAGGTTCCCTATCTGCCGATCGACCCCGCGGACGTGGGTCGCAGCTACGAAGCTGTGATTCGGGTGAACAGCCAGTCCGGCAAGGGCGGCGTCGCATTTCTGCTCGAGCGCGAGCGCGGGCTGCGGTTGCCGCACAATCTACAGATCGAGTTCAGTCGCGAGATCCAACAGATCAGCGAGACGAGCGGCGGTGAAATCACATCGCGGGTCATCTGGGAGCGCTTCGTCGCCGAATACCTGGAGCGCCGCGACCCGATCGAACTGCTCTCGTATTGCGCGTACGAACCGCGCTCCGATCCCGAACGACCCGCCTCTGGGTATGGGAAACAGGGCGTCGAGTTCCGGATCCTCTTCGAGGGCAACGAAAAGTGCATTCGCGGCCTGGGCAACGGGCCGATCGATGCCTTCGTCGACGCGCTCGATCGCGAGATCGGTCAAGCGCTGCGGATCGTGGATTTCAGCGAGCACGCGATCGGCGACGGGGCTGACGCCGAGGCCGTCGCCTATGTGGAAATCGATGCGGGCGGCAACCGGACGCTCTTCGGCGTGGGGCGCCACGCGAACAGCGCGACCGCCTGCCTCGCTGCGGTGGCCGCGGCCGCCAACCGCCTGCGGGACGATCGGGCAGTTTCGGCCGAATGGGGGTAGTTACCGCTCTGCGGCGGATCGGGATTCTCAACGGAGCGGCTTCGAAACTGACGGTTTCGGCCCAATCGGTCAGCGGTTTCCATTGCCGACGCCATTGAGACGGGGAAACCTCGCGCGCAATGCTGCTCGGGGATCTCCCCAAAGACGCGCGCGCGACCGACGACGGCGCCGACGACCCGACTGAAGGCTTTCTCGCGAAGATTCGAGAACCGGCCGACCTCAGACAGGTTCCGAAGCAACGCCTGCGGGATGTCTGCGATGAGTTGCGCCGCGAATTGATCGCGCTCGGCGCCGTGCGCGGCGGACACTTCGCCGGAAGCCTCGGGACCGTCGAGCTAACCATTGGACTTCATTGGGTATTTGATACACCCAGGGACCGCCTGATCTGGGACGTCGGCCACCAGGCCTACGGCCACAAGGCGCTGACAGGCCGCCGCGAGCAGCTCATCAAGGTCAAGAAGGCCGACGGACCGAGCGGATTCCTGCGCCGCAGCGAGAGTGAATACGACGTTTTTGGCGCGGGACACGCGGGGACCTCGGTCTCGGCGGGCCTCGGCGTCAGCGAGGGACTGCGCCGGCAGGGCCGGCAGGGCCGCAGCGTCGCGATCCTCGGAGACGGCGCGGCAACTTCCGGCATGTCCTTCGAGGCCCTCAACCACGCGGGCCATCTCGAAGTCGACATGCGCGTCGTCTACAACGACAACGGGATGTCGATCGCGCCGAGCATCGGCGGCCTGAAGAAGACCGGCGGCGCGCGCAAACACTTCGAATCACTGGGTTTTCAGTATCTGGGCCCGGTCGACGGCCACAATATCGATGAACTCCTGCCCGCCCTCGAGCAGTTGCGCGACAGCTCCGGGCCGGTCGTCCTCCACGCGATCACCCAGAAGGGCCACGGCTTCGCGGCCGCCGAGGCGGACCCCTACCGCTGGCACGCCTGCAAGCCCTTCAACCCCGAGACCGGCAAGCCCCTGCCGGGTTCGGGCAAGCCGAGCCCACCGTCGTGGACCCAGGTGTTCGCGGATGCACTGGCCGCGATCGCCGACCGCGACCCGCGGGTCGTGGCGATCACGGCCGCGATGCCCGATGGGACGGGCCTCGACCGCTTCGAGCGCGCGCATCCGGATCGCGTCTACGACGCGGGCATCGCCGAGCAGCACGCCGTGACCTTTGCTGCGGGCATGGCGACCGAGGGCATGCGCCCGGTCTGCGCAATCTACTCGACCTTCCTCCAACGGGCCTTCGATCAGATCGTTCACGACGTCGCGCTGCAGAATCTGCCGGTCACGTTTGCGATCGATCGCGCGGGGCTCATCGGCGCCGACGGTCCCACCCATCACGGCGTGCTCGACCTCGGCTACCTGCGCATGATTCCCAATTTCGTCGTCGCGGCGCCGCGCGACGAGAACCAACTCCAGCATCTGCTCGCGACCGCGATCGAATCGGGCCGCCCGTTCGCGGTGCGTTTCCCGCGCGGGGCCGCAATGGGTGTCGGACTCGATCCCGAGCCGAAGGCCGTCCCGATCGGCAGCTCGGAGTTGTTGCGCGACGGCGGGGACGTCGCGCTCTTCGCGATCGGCAAAGCGGTCCGAGCCGCCGAGCAGGCGGCGGATCTTCTCGCGGAGCAGGGCATATCGGCGCGGGTCGTCGACGCTCGCTTCGTCAAGCCTCTGGACGATCAGGCACTGGTCTCCGCCGCCGAGCGCTGTTCGCGAATCGTTACGATCGAAGATCACATGGCGACCGGCGGTTTTGGCAGCGCCGTACTCGAACGACTTGCGGTGCTGGCCCCCGAGGCGCACATCCTCGTCTGTGGGCTCGCGGATCGCTTCGTAGAACACGGCGAGACCGACGACCAGTGGACCGCTGGAGGGATCGATCCCGAGTCGATCGCGGCTCGAACGGCGGACTGGCTCAAGAAGTCGTGAACCGGCTCCCGGACAATCCGTCCGAAGCGGAGCCCAACATCGCCGAAGCCTACCGGGAATGTGCCGAGATCACGCGCCGCAGCGGCTCGTCGTTCGCCTCGGCATTCTGGATGCTGCCAAAACCCAAACGCAACGCGCTCCACGCCATCTACGCGTTTTGCCGACTCGCCGACGACATCGCGGACGACCCGGAGGTCGCGGGCGATCGGACGGCCTTGCTCGCGCGTTGGCGCGAAGAACTCGACGGCGCCTACCGCGGCAAGGCTCAGCATGCGGTCGGCGTCGCGCTGAGCGACGCCGTCGAGCGCTTCCGACTTCCGGAGGGCGTCTTTCTCGATCTTCTGGCCGGTGTCGAATTCGACCTCGCCGACGGTCCGATCGAGACCTTCGACGACCTGCGGCTCTACTGCTACCGCGTCGCGTCTACCGTCGGCCTGCTCGTGGTGCGCATCCTCGGCTTCAAGAACCCCCGGTCACTCGAATTTGCCGAAACACTCGGCATCGCGGTACAGCTGACCAACGTGCTTCGCGACGTGGGTGACGACGCGAGCACGGGCCGCATCTACCTGCCGAGAGACGAACTCGAGCGCTTTGGGGTCTCGACCGGAAGCGTCCTCGCAGGCCATGGTACCGACGCGCTACAGCCCATGTTACGCTTCAGCGCGGAGCGCGCGGCGTCGTACTACGAGCGCGCCGAGGACTTGCTGCCGGACGAGGATCGCCGATCCCTGCGGCCGGCCACCGCGATGGGCCGCATCTACCGCGCGCTGCTCGACGAGTTGATCGAACGCGAGTTCCCCTGCTTCGAGCAGCCGCTGCGCCTTTCGAAGCCTCGCCGCATCGCGATCGCCGCGAAGGTCTGGATGGGAATGGCATGAGCGATAAGGAAACCACGGGCGGAATCGGATCGAGGAAGGACTCACACCTCGCGCTCTGCGCGGAGCGCGACGTCGAGCATCACCGCAGCACATTGCTCGATCAGGTGCACCTGCTGCACGACTCGCTTCCCGAACTCGCGATTGCGGATGTCGATCTCTCGGTCGAGTTGTTCGGTCGGCGACTGCAGGCGCCGATCATGATCTCGGGGATGACCGGCGGGACCGACAGCGGCCGCGAGCTGAACCGCGCGATGGCGACGGCCGCCCAGAAGTTCGGACTCGCGATGGGTGTGGGCTCGCAGCGCGCAATGCTCGTGCGCCCCGACGCCGCCGACACCTTTCGGGTGCGAGAGGTCGCGCCGGACATCCTGCTCTTCGCGAATCTCGGCTGCGTGCAGGCGCGTGACGCGGGCGTCGAGCGCGTCGCCGAACTCGTCGAATCGATCCACGCCGACGCGATCTGTATCCACCTCAATCCTGCCCAGGAACTCGTGCAGGACGAAGGGGATCGCGATTTCCGCGGCTGCCTCGACGCGATCGCGAAGTTGGTCGACGAGCTTCACGTGCCGACGATCGTCAAGGAGACCGGTTGCGGTCTCTCGCCCGCCACGCTGACGCGACTTGCCGCGGTCGGCGCCGAGTGGGTCGATACCTCCGGCGCGGGCGGCACGACCTGGACCGGGATCGAAGCCATGCGCGGCGGGGCGCGCCAGCAGTCGCTCGGAGAAGCGCTGCGCGAATGGGGAATCCCAACCGCCGCCTCGGTCGCCTACGCGCGGCGCGCGGGTTTTCGGGTCATCGCGTCGGGCGGGATCCGCAGCGGACTCGACGTTGCGCGCGCCATCGCGCTCGGCGCAGATGCAGCCGGACTCGCGCTGCCCTTCTTGCGCGCGTTCGCGGCCGGAGGGACGACCGAGGTCCTCAACACGACAGCCGCGCTCGTCGAGTCGCTGCGATCGATCGCGATGCTCGTCGGGGCAGCGTCGGTCGCGGCATTGCGCAAGGCCCCGCGCGTGCTCGGCCCCGAACTGCGCGCCTGGCTCGATTGACGGCTCGCGCCCCCGCGGGGCAGCGGCCGTCGACTGCGCGCCCACTCGTGGCTGACCGAACCCCGAGCGCGCGACAGCGCTTGGGGGGTTGCGCGCCGAGGCGTTCCGCTCGATCCTCGGCTCGCTGGGAGTCGCGGACCCGGCTGCGGCCGGCGCCGAAACGGCAAGGCCGCCAACACCCGCAGAACCATCTGGAGTGGACGTTGGAGGGTGAAATGGCCGCTAAAAACGGCGCGGCGGACAGCCCCGACAAGGCCGCGTCGCCGCAGGGCAACAAGGCGGCCACCCAGGACCGCATCCTTCAGGCCGCGATGAGTCTGTTCATGCGCCGCGGTTACGCGCGCACCAGTGTGACCCAGATCGCGAGCAAGGCGGGCGTGAGTCGCGCCGCGGTCTTCTGGCACTTCTCGGACAAAGACACGCTGTTTCGCGCGGCCGCAAAGCAATTCGTCGTGCCGTTTCGCGAAGGGCTCGGCCGCTATCTGCGGCATCTCGAGCCGCGCAAGCGAATCATCGAATTGATCACTTACTACGAACAGTTCGTCGAACAAAACCGGCCCAACATCGTCGCGTTCGTCAATTGGGTGCTGGAATCCCCCGAACATTCCGGCCCGATGCGCGACGAATTGCTCGGTCTCCACGAGGCATTCCGGGCAGAGGTCGAAACCGCGCTCACCGAGGTTCTCGGTGACGCGGACAGCGCCTCGGAGTACGCAAACGGTCTGATCTCCCTGATGGACGGCAACTTGATGCTGGGCATCTTCGGCGCGGGCGCTTCGGCGCGCGCCCGACAGCGTTCGGGATTGCGCGCGGTCGCTGACCTCATCTTGAGCCACGGCGATCCGGACGAATCGCATTAGCAGGGGCCCCGTGCACACCGGCTCTCTCGACATGCTCGAAGCCGAACGGCTCGAGCTCGCGACGGATGTCATCACCGCTCGCGCCGCCACGGAGAACTTCCCCGTGGCGCTGCGCATTCTCTCCGCCGATCAGCGACGGAACCTGATGGCGATCTACCGCTTCGCGCGGCTCACCGACCAGATCGGCGACGCCGCTCACGGCGACCGCCTCGCGATGCTCGACGAACTGCAGCGCCAAGTCGACACTTGTGTCGACGTGCAGACGGGCGTGAACACTTGTGTTGACGCCGAAACAGACGCGAACGCGGGCGAGAGGCATCTGATCATCGAGAAGTTGAGGCCGACGATCCGCGAGTGCGGACTGCCGATCGGACCCTTCCACCGACTGATCGACGCCAACCGGCTCGATCAGCGCAAACACCGCTGTGAGAACTACCAGGAGCTGCTCGACTACTGCGATCTCTCCGCAAACCCCGTCGGTGAACTCGTGCTCCACGTCTTCGGCGCGGCGACCCCCGAGCGCATCCGCCAGTCCGACGCGGTCTGCACGGGCCTGCAACTCGTCGAGCACTGGCAGGACGTGAAGGAGGATCACGCGGCCGGGCGCATCTACCTGCCGATCGAAGACCTCGTGAAGTTCGGTTGTCGCGAAGAAGAGCTCGGCGCGGCTACCGCGAGCCGCGCGCTGCGCGAGCTTCTGCGCTTCGAGTGCGAACGCGCGCACGGACTGCTCGACGAGGGCGTCCCGCTCGTGCGATCGCTGCGCGGACGCGCACGGCTCGCAATCAGCGGCTTCGTAGCCGGCGGACGCGCGGCGCTCGACGCGATCGCGCGCGCCTCCTACGACGTGATGCGCGGCGCACCGCGCGCGCGGCACCGCGACTTCGCGCGGCGTTACTTTGGCATGTTCTTCGCGCCAACGCGCGTGGGGGGGTGCAGATGACGCGCCCGCAGATCGGCATCGTCGGGGGCGGACTCGCGGGGCTCAGCGCGGCGATCGCGTGTGGAGATGCGGGGGCGCGGGTCACGCTCTTCGAAGCGCGCACGCGACTCGGCGGCGCGACCTGGTCGAGCGAACGCGACGGCCTCTGGATCGACAACGGCCAGCACGTCTTCCTGCGCTGCTGCGAGAGCTACATCGCGTTCTTACGCCGGCTCGGCGTGATGGACCTCGTGACGATCCAGGATCGCCTCGACATCCCGGTGCTGATGCCCGGTCGCGGCATGGCCCGACTGCGGCGCGGCGCGCTTCCCGCACCGCTGCACATGACGGGCAGCCTGCTGCACTATTCACACCTGAGCGTGCTCGACCGGTTGCGCGTTGGCCGCGCGGCGCTCGCACTGCGCGACCTCGATCTCTCCGATCCCAAACTCGACGCGCAGAGTTTCGGCAGCTGGTTGCGCGAGCACGGCCAGAGCGAGGCGGCCATCGAGCGCTTCTGGGACCTCTTCACGCGAGGGACCATCAACCTCCGGGCCCACGACGCATCGCTCGCGCTCGCCGTGAAGGTGTTCCAGACCGGCCTGCTCACGGATCCGCGCGCGGGCGAGA
Organism: Myxococcales bacterium; assembly: GCA_022561775.1. Lineage (GTDB taxonomy): Bacteria > Myxococcota_A > UBA9160 > UBA9160 > SMWR01 > JACZVU01. Next base: position 79,730 of record JADFQO010000001.1, read on the forward strand.
TCGGGATCTCGAAGGTTCCGCTCTCTCAGCTGCACGCGGAACCCGCGGCGCGCGAACTCGAGAGGCTCGGCGGCGTGGTACAGACCAGCGCACCCGTAGAAGCCGTCGAGTGCGGACCGCACGGCGAGGTGAGCGTGCGCTCGCGCGACCGCGTCTTTCCGTTCGACGCGGTCATCGTCGCGACGCCCCACGACGCGGCCGCGGAGATCCTGCCCGACCAGGCGAAAGTAGATCGCGAGGCGCTTCGCGCGCTGGGGAAGTCACCGATCATGAACCTGCACATCGTCTACGACCGTGTGGTGATGGATGAACCGTTCGCGGCGGGCGTCGAGACGCCCATGCAGTGGATCTTCGATCACACAGCCGCGGCGGGCTTACCCAGCGGGCAGTGCTTGACGGTGTCGCTGTCTGCCGCCGACGCGTATCTGGGCGTGTCGCGCGAAAAGCTGCGCGAGCAGTTCGAGCCCGCACTGCAGCGGCTATTCCCCGCCGCGAAGGATGCGCAGATCGTGGAGTTCTTCGTGACCTGCGAACGCGCGGCCACCTTCCGGGGCGCACCGGGCACAGCATCCATGCGACCCAAAACCGAGACCGGCGTGCGTACCATCAGCCTCGCGGGTTCTTGGACGGACACCGGCTGGCCAGCCACCATGGAGGGCGCGGTGCGCAGCGGCAACAACGCGGCGCGCGCAGCCCTGCTCTCCGTGGGAGTGCGGACGGGACTCCCCGTGGCGGTAGCCGCCTGACGATGCGCCGTCGGAAGGCGTGCTAAAATCCTCAGATTAGGAGCAGAGAGTGGTCTCACAGGTCATTACCGATACAGAACAACGGACGTTCGAAGCCATTGCGCGCGCGCAGCAGCAGCTGTTGTCGCTGCAGAACGAAGCCGGCTGGTGGAAGGGCGCGCTCGACACCAACGTCACGATCGACGCGGAAGATCTGATGCTGCGCCAGTTCCTCGGCATCCGCGGCGAGACGCAGACCGCGCAGAGCGCGAAATGGATCCGCAGCCAACAGCGCAGCGACGGCTCCTGGGCGAACTACTTCGAAGGGCCGCCGGAGATTTCGACCACCACCGAGGCCTACGTCGCGCTGCGGCTCGCCGGAGACCCCGCGGACGCCGCTCACATGCGGCGCGCCTCGGAGTTGATCCGCGATCTCGGTGGCCTCGAGCGCACGCGCGTCTTCACGCGTCTGTGGATGTCGCTGTTCGGGTTGTGGTCGTGGGACGAACTGCCCACGATGCCACCCGAGATGATCCTGCTCCCGAACTGGTGCCCGCTGAACATCTACGACTTCAGCTGTTGGGCGCGGCAGACCATCGTGCCGCTCACGGTCGTCGCGTCGCACAAACCGGTCCGGCCGATCGGTTTCGGGATCAACGAGCTGCGCACCTACGTGTCGCCGCCGCCGCGCCATCCGATCACGACCTGGCAGGGGCGCTTTCAGCAGCTCGACCGCGTGCTCAAGCTCTACGGGCGCCGACCCAACCGGCGGCTGCGCCAACACGCCTACCGGCTCGCCGTCGAGTGGATCGTGCGGCGGCAGGAGGCCGACGGCTGCTGGGGTGGGATCCAACCGCCCTGGGTGTACTCGGTGATGGCGCTCAACGTGCTCGGTTACGCGATGGATCACCCCGTGATCGCGAAGGCGCTTATGGGCCTGGAGGGCTTTACGATCATCGAGGACGGCGCGCGCCGCATCGAGGCCTGCCAGTCACCGGTCTGGGATACTGCGCTGGCGATCATCGCGCTCGGCGACTCGGGACTCGCGCCCGACGACTCTGCGATGATTCGCGCCGCGGACTGGTTGATCGGTCAGGAAGTGCGCAGGATCGGCGACTGGGCGGTGCGGCGTCCGGATCTTGAGCCGAGCGGCTGGGCGTTCGAGTTCGAGAACGACAACTACCCGGACATCGACGATAACGCCGAAGTCATCCTGGCGCTGCGCAAGGTCGCGCATCCGGACCTCGCGCGCGTCAACGACGTAATCGCGCGCGCGACGGCCTGGACGCTCGGGATGCAGAGCAAGACCGGCGACTGGGCGGCCTTCGACGCCGACAACACCCAGACGCTATGCACCAAGATCCCCTTCTGCGACTTCGGCGAGGTCATCGACCCGCCGAGCGCGGACGTCACCGCCCACGTGCTCGAGATGCTCGCCCACGAGGGGTATGCCGACGACATGCGGACCGAGCGCGGGCGCCAACGGCTGCTCGCCGAGCAGGAAGCCGACGGATCGTGGTACGGGCGTTGGGGGGCGAATTACATCTACGGCACCGCTGCCGCACTGCCGGCGCTCGCAGCGCTCGGCGAAGCGCCCGAAGGATCCGCGACGCGACGCGCCGTGAAGTGGCTCGAGGAGCATCAAAACCCCGACGGCGGTTGGGGCGAAGACCTGCGCTCCTACGACAACCCCGCGCTCGCCGGGCGCGGCACATCCACCGCGTCTCAAACAGGCTGGGCGTTGATGGCCCTGTTGGCCGCCAAGGAGCGCTCGCCCGCCGTGCAACGCGGCATCGCGTGGTTGATCGACAACCAGCGCGAAGATGGCGGCTGGGACGAAGAGCAGTACACCGGAACCGGTTTCCCGGGCGACTTCTACATCAACTACCACATCTACCGCATCGTGTTTCCGCTGACCGCGCTGGGCCGCTACGCGAGCGGCAAATCGTGAGCCCGAGCGCGTAGCCGTGAGCCTCGCCGTGCTGGCGCCGCTGTCCATCGAGGCGCTGGCGCTGCGCCGCGGCCTGTGCGAAGCGCGCGTCATCCGAACCGGCGCCGGACCCAAGCGCTCGCAGTCCGCCGCGCGACGGCTTTCACGATCGGCTGACCGCGCGCTCGCCGTCGCGGGTGTCTGCGGCGGCGTCGACGCGAAACTCGAACCGTGCGATGTGGTGGTCGCGTCGGAGCTTCAGGGCGGCGCGGGCGCGCGCAAGCTCGCGCACGCAGAAGCACTCGTAGACGCGCTTCGCAACCTCGGCGTCAAGGCCCACTTCGGACCGATCCGCTCCGAAGACCACATCGTCCGCGGAGCCGAACGCGAGCAGCTCCGCGCAAGCGGCGCCATCGCGGTCGACATGGAGAGCCGCTGGCTCGCCGACGCCGCGGGCGACCGCCCGTTCGCGGTTCTGCGCGTCGTCATCGATACCCCCGGCCGAGAACTCTTCCGCCTCGCTGCGATCCCCGACAGCCTGCGCGCCCTCGCCACCCTGCGCCGCATCGCTCCCGCCCTCGAAGCCTGGGCGCACGCGGTCACCCAGCCCATTTGTTAGGCGACTTGCGGCCTCATCGAGAGACTCACGGTGGGAATGTCAGCCGATTCTCAGATGCTCGAGCGTTTCTCGACCGCGCCGAAGATTGGCTTCTGCGAAAAGAAGCGGAGAACAACCTGATTCTTGCGATCGCGAACCACCTGCTACGTGGTGACCACCCTTATGAAGATCCAATCTATCTCGCAACCATTGAGATGGATGCTCAAGTATCCGGTTGCGCGTGGCGTACGCCACCGCACAAGCTCGGTCTAACACAGATCCCCATAGCGTCGATCCCATTATTGGTGCATGACGTTGTTGGGGTTTACACCGCACTTCCCGCGATTCTTGGCCCAGCAGCGGAGGCCACCGAGTTCGCCAAACTCTGGACCCGCCGGCTCGGCACCAAGTGGGCCGTAGGCATGCGCCAGCGCATTTTTCTTCTCGAACGCGTTATCGCCCCGACTCCCCCCATTCACGGGACGCTACGAAAAGCCCAGAACGCCGACCTGGCGCTGGTCGCAGAGTGGGGAGCGGACTTCGCTCGCGACACCAGTACCCCAATCAGGGACCCGTTCACTTTTTTGGGGCGCTTGATTCGTGACGGTTCCTTGTACCTATGGGATGATGGCGAACCCAGGTCGATGGCGGCTGCTGTCGGAACGACGCCGAACGGAATCCGGGTCGGATACGTCTATACACCACCGTCATTTCGCGGATCCGGCTACGCGACCGCTACCGTGGCCTCATTGAGTCAATCATTGTTGAACGACGGCCAGCGGTTTTGCTTCCTATACACGGATCTGGCAAATCCGATTTCCAACGCAATCTATCAGCGAGTTGGATACCGGCCCGTCAGTGACGTCGTCGATGTCAATTTCTGCTAGATCTGGACGCTCTCTGGGAGCCCTTCGGGTAGCTGAGCGGCCCGCCAACCCCGAACGTAGGCTTGCCGCCATTATTTTGTGACGCAGCTAGAATAGGCCTCCAACGGTCTGGATCAGCCGGAGCGGCCCAGATGTCACTGATCGCCGAACTGAAGCGCCGTAATGTCTTCCGCGTAGGCGTGGCCTACGGAATCGTCGCTTGGCTCCTGGTGGAAGTGGCCTCGGTCGTACTGCCGGCCCTACATCTGCCAGACTGGACTCTCACCTTTCTGATCATCGTCATCCTTGCTGGCTTCCCGCTCGTGTTGATCTTCGCGTGGGCGTTTGAGTTAACGCCTGAGGGGATCAAACGGGAAACAGCGGTTGATCCCGCTGAGTCGATCACTTCGAAGACGGGTCGCAAATTCGACTTCGCGATCATCGGGCTGTTGGTGATTGCTGTCGTTTTCATGTTCGTGGACAACTACGTCCTGGAAGCCGAGCCGGAGCAGACGGAGGTGGCCGCTGAACAGGTTCCATCGGTGGAACCCGTTGAGCGAGAGAAATCGATTGCGGTGCTGCCGTTCGTCAACATGAGTGGCGATCCGGAGCAGGAGTTCTTCTCCGACGGTATCTCCGAAGAGCTGCTCAATGTGCTCGCCAAGGTGAAGGGTTTGCGGGTCACGTCGCGCACCTCGGCCTTCGCGTTCAAGGGCAAAGACATTTCCATCCCCGAAATAGCCGAGAAACTGAACGTGAAGCACGTACTGGAGGGCTCGGTGCGGATGGCCGGTGACCGGGTGCGGATCACGACCCAGTTGATCGACGTCGAGACCGATTCCCACCTGTGGTCCGAGTCCTATGACCGTGAGCTTTCTGACATCTTTGCGGTACAGGATGAGATTGCCGCAAAGGTCGGGGAAGCGCTGAAGGTCGCTCTGTTGGGAGCTGATTTCAGGCCGATCCGCTCGATCCCCGAAACCTCGATCGAGATCTACAGCGATTACCTCCTCGCCCGCCAGAAGATGGCAAACATTAGCTTTGCCGGAGCGGGTGAAGCCGAGCTCCTCCTCAAAGGTGTCATTGAACGAGATCCCAGTTACGCGCCCGCCTATACTGCGCTTGCTGCGGCTTATCAGAACATGGGTCGCTACGGCATGCTTTCCCCCTCCGAGGCATCGGCACGAATGATGCCCTTGGTCGAGCAGTCGCTTTCTCTCGACGATAAGCAGGCCGAAGCCTGGCAGCGTCTGGCCTACGTGCGTTTAGCAGGCCGCGATCTTGAAGGCGCGCGCGCAGCGGAGGAGAGGGCGCTGGAACTCGATCCTCAAAATCCCGTTATTCTCCGGAGTCAGATCCGCTGGTGGGGTTGGACCCACGAGCCGGAGCGTGCCTTGGTATACGCTCACGAGTTGCTTCGTGTTGATCCGCTGTCCCCACCGGCCTACTTCGAAACTGCGCTTCTATATGAACGTCTTGGCCGTTTCGACGATTCGGAAAGGATGCTCGAGCGTATCCGCTCGATCGATCCGCAACACAACGTCTATTTATGGGGCGCTTCAAGTCTCGCGAGCAGCCGTGGCGATCTAACCACCAGCCTGGGATTAATGGAAGAAGCGACAAAGATCGACATTGGCGATCCGGAGGGCCCTTCCTTCATCGCGAGGGTTTACTTTGACCTTGGGGATGTGGCCGCCGCGGAATTTTGGATTGGCGCGGCGTTGCGGCTCGATCCGGAAGCGCCCTGGGTAAGGCTGATGGCGGCGCTTCTCCAGCTCTACCACGATGAAGAAGCCGAGGCCGTTGCGATTGCTCGTGAACTCACGCAGCCAGGTTCCCACAACCGGCTTGCGACCCGCGGAATCGCCCTGCGCATGACGGCCGCGGCGGATCGGGCCGCAGGCAATTATGAAGCGATTATTGCCCGGTACCTTACACACTATCCTGAACTGGCGGACGGTAAGTTTCCAACCGGGCGGTCACCTAACGAATACTTTCCAGTCTGGGAGGCCTTTCTCGTCACCCTGGATCTTGCCTCCGTCTATCTACACGCTGGGGAAAAGGCGAAGGCGGAATCGCTGTTATCCCTGGTGGAATCCGAGTTGCCCCACTGGTCAAGAGCAGGGGGGTTCTGGGGTTGGGGCTATGGCTACGCAAACGTGGAACTCCACGCGCTTCGCGGAGATCGAGAACGGGCTCTCGCGGCCCTTCGAGAAGGTGCGGCGAAGGGCATCCGATTTATGTGGCGCTGGCAGCTCCTCTACAACCCGAACCTCAAATCCATCCGGGATACACCCGAATTCGCCGCGATCGTCGCCGAGATCGAAGCCGACATGGCTGCGCAGCTAGAGCGGGTGCGCGAGATGGAGCGCAACGGGGAGTTGGAACCGATCCCTGAGGTTTCAGCGACGACTCCATGACAGTCGGCTGGGAGCCCAACGGTTCAAATTCATCCGACTGATTCCAGCGGGCGTCAGCCAGGCTGCCGAAACTAGAAAGCTTGATCGGGCTGTGTCGCGCGCGATACTACCGGCGCAGATCTGTTTGATTAAAGGTTGAACGGTTCGCACGCCAACCGTGAGCGCGCCTCACTCGGGCTCGCTCCTCGATAACGAGGCCGTCATCATGGAAGACTCCTCTTTGCCCACCGGACACGCCAAGTGCCCTTTCTGCCGCATGCCGAGCATGGGCCAGTTCCTCCGCATCCCGGTATGCGCGATCTGTCGCGACCAGCTCTATGACTTCGTCTGGGCATCCGCCGTTCAAGCGGCAGTCGCGCTGGCGTTTCGGCTCGGTGGTTTCGTGTTCCTGGTAGAGGAAGTACTGCTATTTTTCGTTCTCGTTCTGGTCAAACATCGCGTTACCCCTCCGTGGCAGGCAGGTCACTCCCATCACTAATTCGAGAACCGCACGGCCCCGAACAAACGTTTGCAGCTGACGCTGAACAGCTCAGTCCTATCGATCCGTGGTCGCCTTCTGGCGGCGAGCGCTGCTGGCTCAGCGCTGGCGGCCAGTGCTGTGTGGCGCAGCGGAGCGCCCAGGGGGTAGCCGTCGGCTATCAAGGCGGGACCCAGATCGGCCGATAGCCCCAACTATTGGAGGGTTCGGCCATGCTTCGTTTCGCAACGCTTCTTGCCGCATTGGTGATCGTCATCACGATCGGGGGCTGTCACGGGGTCATCTTGGCGCCCCACCATGGCGGGCCCGTCGTAGTCCATCAGCAGGGCCCTCCTTCTCATGCTCCGGCACACGGGTACCGCCACAAGCACCAGAGCGGCGCGGAGTTTCGGTTCGACTCCCACCTGGGTGTCTACATCGTCCTAGGCCACACCGAGCTCTACTTCCACGATGGCTTGTTCGTCCAGATCCACAGCGGCATCTGGCAAGTCAGCGCGAACCTCGACGGCCCGTGGAAGCCCAAGACCACTGAATGGGTTCCGCCCGGTCTCCGTTCGAAGCACCACGCGAAGAAGCCGAAGGGCCGAGGTCGTGGCGCTGCCAAGCCCGCGTGGTGATCGGCTCGATTGCTCGCGTCACCGCCTGACACTTATCAGGCCCCCGTTTGTCAATAGCCGTAGCTGCGTCCATCCATGTAACATGAAATCGTCGGCCATGGGGGTTGACGCGGCGGCCTGGGTAGAAGGTGGCGCGTCTGGAGCGTTTCAGCTTTGCGGCGAGAATTCGCAGCGTCCGGTATGCGCTTCGCGGCGTCGGCGTCATGCTGCGGACCCAGCACAACGCGTGGGTTCACGCTGTTGCGACTGCTGCTGCGCTGATTGCGGGCTTTGCGCTTCAAATCAGCCCGGGCGAGTGGCTCGCCATCATCCTGGCCATCATCGTCGTGTGGGCCACCGAAGCGCTGAATACCGCTTTCGAGTTTCTTTGTGACATCGCCTCGCCAGAGTTCCACCCCACGGTAGAGCGGGCGAAGAACGTAGCCGCCGGGGCTGTGCTGATCAGCGCGGTCGGCGCCGCCGTGATCGGCCTGCTGATCTTTGGCCCCAAGCTTCTCGCACTTCGGAGTTGACCGCAGGCTCGCCGCCCAGAAAGGTGTTGAAGCGGACCGTCAACAGCCCGGTTGAATTGGCCGTGGCAGCCGCCCGTCGGCATACTGGGTCAGTTTCGGCGTACCCGGTCAGCGCTGTTGCCGACCGGTCGGGCTGATCGGTTGAGCAGCGGCCAGGATTCGACGCGGTGCGTGTGACTCCGGAAGAATACAAGCGCATTGACCTCCGAGCGCACTCGCTGCTCGCGGACGTCCCTCTGCACGATGTCTGGGCGGTCGAGCTTTCCGGGGGCGCCCTGGGCCGTACGATCGTCGACGTTCGACGCCTTCTGTCGTTGGAGAACCTCACAGCCGCAAACGCCGCGATCAGGTTTCTCTTCGGGCTCCGGACGTGGCTCGGCCGAGTCTTCGGCTGGGACCGCGAACCTCCGCAATCTTCCCGGGAGAGCTTCCTTCGAAAACTCTCGGCCGCCGATCGGGAGTGCTCCCTGGTACCCCCCGGCACGCCCGAGGGACCGTTCCGGGTTCTCTTCGTCTCTCCGCGAGAGTCGATATCGGAAATCCAGAACTCCACGGTGCACGCGTTCTCAGTCTTCGCATTGGTGGAGCGTTCCGCTGGCTATCGCCTCTATTGGGGCATCTACGTTCGACCGGTGGGCCGCATCACCTCGTGGTACATGCGACTCATCGACCCCTTCCGCCGATTCATCATCTATCCCGCCGCGCTGCGTACCATCCGCGCCGCTTGGGCACGCGGCGTAGAAGCGCGAGTGGGTACCAACGACTGACCGATCGCGGTCGTCCAGGAGCCGAAGGCCGGTCTCGAATCAGCGGTGAGAAGCTGCGGGGTTCGCCGAGTTTCGCCTCGAGCGATTCGAAACCGAGCTCTGCTGCAGATCGTACCGCGAACACCAGATGAGGCCGCCATCCAGATAGATTCTCTCGGCCAGCGCGTCTGCCTCCCGGGAAGGGGCAACGAATCGGACCTGGCGGAGCCCGGGCTCGAAGATGCAGCTCGCGACTTCTCGCGCGTTCGAGATGACGTCGAACGCCCAGACGAGATTCCGCGTTCGCTCGAGTCGTAGTACATACACGCGCACGCTTGGATGCCTCCGGGCGGATCACCTGCAAGTATTGCGCCCACGGTCTAAAACCGCCTGTAGCGAGCCGAGCGCGATTGGGAGTGCACGCGATCTGTGCACCGGATGCCACAGATTTGTGCTGCGGCGAAGAGAAGGCGAGCAGGTTCTCGAACGACCTATCTCGCTGTCATCGAAATCCAGCGCGTGCGGCTGACGCGAGACTCGGGTCTGCCTCCTAGCTGGCGAATCCTGCGGATTCGCTTGCGGCGTCGGCTGACGCGAGACTCGGGTCTGCCTCCTAGCTGGCGAATCCTGCGGATTCGCTTGCGGCGTCGGCAGATCCGAGACTCGGGTCTGCCTCCTAGGAGAGTTCTCGCTTCAGGATCTTTCCCGTCGATCCCTTGGGTAGCGAGTCCATGAACTCGACAATGCGCGGGTATTTATAGGCGGCCAGTCGCTCTTTGCAGAAGGCGATCACGTCTTCAGCGCTGAGCTCGGCGCCCGGCACAATCGCGATCACAGCCTTAACTTCCTCGCCCTTTTCCGGATTCGGGACGCCGATCACGGCAGCTTCGGCAATCGCCTCGTGGGTGTAGAGGACTTCCTCGACTTCACGCGGATACACGTTGAAGCCGCCGCGCAGGATCATGTCCTTCTTGCGGTCGACAATCGTGAAGTAGCCCTCCGGGCTGCGCGTGCCGATATCGCCGGAGTGAAACCACCCGCCGCGCAGTGTTTCCTTGGTAGCGTCGGGCCGCTTCAGGTAGCCCTTCATGATGTGGTGACCGCGGATGCAGATCTCACCGCGCTCTCCGTCGGGGAGCGGTCGGTCTTCGTCATCGACGATCCGCATCTCGGTCCCCCAGACCGGATAGCCGATCGAACCGGGGTGCCGCGGGTGGTCGGCAACGTTGAAGCTCGCGATCGGGGACGTCTCGGAGAGTCCGTACCCCTCCAGGATCTTGACCGGGTACTTTTTCTCGAAGGCCTTCATGATCTCCACGGGCATCGGCGCGCCGCCGGACATGCAGTGCTCGAGCGCGGATAGATCGTACTCGCGCTCGGATTCGTGATAGAGGAGCGCAAAATACATGGTCGGTACGCCGGCGAAGACCGTCACGCGGTCCCGCTCCATGATCTGCAACGCATCCTCCGGAGTAAACCGCGGTAGCATCGTGATGGTCCCGCCAGCCGCGATCGACGCGTTCTGTACCGCGGTCTGTCCGAACGAATGAAACAGCGGAAGCGTCGCGATCATCACGACGTCGGACTCGATGGGCAACAGGCGCGGCACCACCACCGAACAATTGAGGAAGAGATTCGAGTGTGTGAGCTCGGCGCCCTTGGGTTTTCCCGTCGTGCCCGAGGTGTAGAGGATCACCGCCGTGTCGGTCGGTAGGGTCGGATGGAGATCCGCCAGCGGCGGGTGTGCGGCCATTGCGTCGATCGCGTCTTCGCCTTCCCCGCCATTCCAGATCACCGAAACACCGGCGGCGGCGGCACCCGCTCGGACCGATTCCGCGAAGAACGAATGTGCGATCAGCAGCCGCGCACCGGAGTCCTCCAGGTGGTAGGTGATTTCAGGCGCGGTGAGCAGCACGTTGATTGGAACCACCGTACAGCCCGCGTAGAGAATGCCGAAATACACCGCGGTAAATTCCGGAACGTTCGGGATCAGCACCGCCACGGTCTGTCCCGGAGCAATTCCGCGCTCCAGGAGCGCCGTCGCGATGCCCCGAGCCTGGCGATCGACCTCGGCGTAGCTCAGCGTTTGTTCATTCAGGCGAATCGCAATGTGGTCGGGCCGCGCAGATGCGCTCTCGCGCAAGATCACTCCGAGGTTGAGCTGCATGGTCTTCCTCCTCCCGAACGACACCACGAAGCTCTAGACGGGGAGATCCGCCCGTCCGAAGAGTGCCTCGAATTCGATGCCCCGGGCCGCAAAGGCCTCCGCGGCCCCCTCACCGCGGTCCATGACGCACACCACCCGGACCACCTTACCACCCTCGGCCTCGACTGCGTCGAGCGCTTCGATCGTCGAGCCGCCGCTGGTCACGGTGTCCTCGAGCAACGCCACCGTCTGGCCCGGCTCGAATCCGCCCTCGATCCGCTTCGCCAGGCCGTGCTTCATGGTCTCTTTGCGGACGAAGAAACCGAGCAGCGCGGTGGCGGGGTCGCGATCGGCCGCGGCGGCCAGCACCGCGGATACCAACGGCACGGCGCCGACCGCCATGCCGCCGACCGCGTGAACCGGCGGCCCGGCAAGGAGTCGGTCGAGCACCAGCGCGCCGGCCAGCACGAGGCCGCGCGGTCGCATCAACGTCTGGCGCAGATCGAGGTAGAAGTCGCTTTCAGCGCCGCTCGCGAGCGTCACCTTCTGCCGGCGAAACGAGACGTCGAGAATCAACTCGAGCAATTCGGCGCGCATTTCGGTCGTCCCCACAGCTCCTCCAGTTTCGATGCTGCCCGAGCATAGCCCCCGGGGGCGGGGTCGGCGCCCGGGATGGACACCGCGGCGCGCATTGCTAGGATCCGGCCTCCCGCCAACCCGTGTTTGGAGCTCCGCGTGAAGAAAGCCAAGCCTCTGCCGCATCGCAATCGCGGCAAAACCGCGCGTCACCGGGCGAAGCTGAAGAGCAAGCATCAACGGACACGCCTGCGCAAGAGTTCGGGCGAGCGCAAGACCTACCGCTGACCGGAGGCCGTCGGCGGTGGCCGCGGCACCCCTGAACACCTTCTCGTTCGAACTCGAAGCCCGCAGTGGGGCGGCACGTGCGGGCTCGTTCTCGACGCCAAACGGCTCCTTTCGCACGCCGGCCTTCATGCCCGTCGGAACCCACGGTGCCATCAAGGCGCTCACCGCCGACCAGGTGCGCGCAACCTCCGCCGAGATCGTGCTCGCCAACACCTACCACCTCGCGCTGCGTCCGGGCGAGAAGATCGTCGAGAAACTCGGCGGCCTGCATCGCTTCATGGGTTGGGACGGACCGCTCCTCACGGACAGCGGGGGTTTTCAGGTCTTCTCACTCCCCGGTGTCGAGATCGACGACGGGGGCGTGCGCTTCAAGAACACCGTCGACGGCTCCTCGATGAAGCTCACGCCCGAGCGATCGATCGAAATCCAGCACGCGCTCGGCGCGGACATCATCATGGCCTTCGACGAGTGCTCTCCCTTCCCCGCCGACGCGGCGATGCTGCGCGACGGCGTGCGACGCACGCTCGCGTGGATCGACCGCTGCCTCAAAACCCACCAGGGCCGCGAGGGCGAACAGGCGTTGTTCGGAATCGTGCAAGGCGGCGTCGACCTCGGCCTGCGCACCTCCTGCGCGGAGGCGCTGGTGGCGTTGGACCTCCCGGGCTACGCGATCGGCGGCGTTTCGGTCGGAGAAGGGCACGAGTTGCTCTGCAAGGTGACCGAACACACCGTCCCACTGCTTCCCGACACCAAGCCACGTTATATGATGGGCGTCGGCCTTCCCGAAGACCTGCTCGCGGCGATCGGCTACGGGATGGACATGTTCGATTGCGTGATTCCGACCCGCTACGCGCGCAGTGCGACCGCATTCACCAAGCGGGGGCGGATTCGCCTCACCAACCGCCGCTTCCGGCGGGACGCCTACCCGATCGACACCTCCTGCGATTGCGCGGCCTGCGCGCAGGGTTATTCGCGCGCCTACCTTCATCACCTCTTCGCCGCCAACGAAGTCCTGTCCGCGGTACTGACTTCGATCCACAACCTCCACTTCTACCAGCGCATCGTCCGCGAAGCCCGCGAATCGATCGTCGCAGGGCACTTCGACGAACATCGCCGCGAATTTCTCGCTTCCTATTCGGGAGAAGACTCGAATCCCATGGAAACGTCAAAATCGTAAGCCGGATGCGCTGAGGCGTCGCTATCGTCTCGTGCAGCGACTGGCGTCGGTCAAGGAAGATCAAGTCCATGGCAAACCGCACCACAAATGAACTCTTGACGCCCAAAGAAGTACTTCGCCGCTACACGAGAGGGCCGAAGGCGGGCGTTTTCACGGACGGCTCCTGTGACGGAAATCCGGGGCCCGGCGGCTGGGGGGTCGTATGGGTCGAAGACGATCGCGTCGTCAAAGAAAAGAGTGGCACCGATCCCTCGACGACCAACAACCGGATGGAACTCGCGGCATTGATCGCCGCCTACAAGATGTTGCCCGAAGACAGTCGAGTCACCGTCTACTCGGACAGTCAACTCTGCGTGAAGACCGTCAACGAGTGGGCGGCCGGTTGGGAAGAACGCGGTTGGCGTCGCAAATCCGGTCCGATTGCAAATCTCGAATCGGTTCGGGAACTCTACGCGCTCTCCAACGACCACACGGGCGTCACTCTCGAGTGGATCAAGGCCCACGACGGTTCGCGCTGGAACGAATACGCGGACGCGCTGGCATCCGCGTACCTGCGCGACTGAGCGCGCGCTTCACGTTCAGCGGCGGGCGGGTGAGGTCTTCCCGAGTTTGAGGATTCGCTCGAAGTCCGATTTCTCGAGCGGCATCACCGACAGCCGGGAGTGGGTGACCAGCGGAATCTTCCGAAGCTGCGGATCCGCCTTGATCTGCGCGAGCGGCACCGACACCTGCAACGGCTTCACGGGCGCGACGTCGACCACCACCCAGCGATCGTCGTCGGTGGTCGGATCGGGGTAGGCGCTTCGGGTCACCTTCGCAACTCCGACGACTTCCTTTCCCTCGTTGGAGTGATAGTAGAGCGCGTAGTCCCCGACCTTCATCTCGCGCAGGTTGTTTCGCGCCTGGTAGTTCCGCACCCCATCCCAGTACGTGGATCCGTCCTTCACGAGATCGTCCCACGAATATTTGGAGGGTTCGGACTTCACGAGCCAATGGGCGCGGGTCATGCTGCGTTCCTCTGCAAGATCGGGCGGTCGACCCGATCACAGCTCCAATCCGAGCAGCAGTCGGCAACATCGCCTGGCCCAGCGCTGCAAGCGGCCGGTCTCATTCGTCGGCGAACTTGGCGGCTCGCGCTCGTACGATCTTGCCGAGTTTCGCGCAATCGGGATAGATCGTGCGATCGGCTCCACCACCCCGGTGCGTGACCGCCCGGAGCATGACGAGCGTGTCCCCCTCGCGGTCGATTCTCCAATCCGGAAATTCGAAGTTCTGATGCGCGAGGCGCGCGCGCGCGTCGTTCTGAAACGCCCAGAGTTCGACGCTACAGACTTGTGAAGCGCCGCCCGACCTACGTGTGTAGTGGCGGGTTCGCTGTGCGACGACGCCCCATCCGACGAGATCCGCATCTCCCCTCGGATCGCTGGGTGTTTCGTTCACGATCTTCCAACCGAAGCGAACATCGCCCTCGTCGAGCAACGCCCACTCGAGGCGCTGTTCGGGCGACGAAATCTCGCTTCGATCGGGCACCGCCTCTTCCGCGAGCGTCGTCGACGAGGGCATGCTCTCGACGCGACCCTTGAGCGGGTGCGGCTTGGCGTCGGGGCACGCGCTGCGGTCGTTGACGAAGGTCACGTTACCGGAGGCATCGACGCACTTGAAGATCTCCGAGGTCGCCGGCTCGGCGAAGAGCGCGATCGGAACCAGCGCGAATAGCAGCTCGGGCTTCATCCGGCGAGCTTCTCGAAGGCCTCTCGAACCTCCGGGGGAGCCTGAACGAGCTCGATCAGGACGCCGCCGCCGCCGATCGGGGAAGCCTCGTTGCCCTTGGGGTGGATGAAACAGACCTCGAATCCCGCGGCCCCCTTGCGAACACCGCCGGGCGTGAAGCGGACGCCGTTTTGACCGAGCCACTCGACGGCGGCTGCTAGATCGTCGATCCAGAGCCCGACGTGATTCAGCGCGGGCTCGTGGACCTTCGGCTTCTTGTCGGGGTCGATCGGCTGCATCAGATCGACCTCGACCTTGAGGGGCCCCGAACCCGCGACCGCGATGTCTTCGTCGACGTTTTCGGACTCGCTTACGAAATCGCCGGTGATCTTCAATCCGAGCATGTCGATCCAGATCTTGCGAAGAACGGCCTTGTCGATCGCCCCGACGGCGATCTGCTGAATGCCCAACACGCGGAACGGTCGCTCGCTCACGATTGCCTCCTGGCCGGTCGTTGATCCGGACTTTCGGGGGGTCCAGCGCGCCCTTTATAACCCCTTCCGAGCAGATAGCGCTCGCTACTTCCGCGGCGCGAGGCACGCGGTTTGACGGTCTTGGCGGTCTCGAATTGCCGCCGCAGTCGGCGGTCGACGAGCACGGCCTCCGGCCCCTCCAGGATCTTGATCAGAAGCGTTCCACCAGCGCACAAGAGGTCGCCGAGCAGGGCCTCGACGCCCTCGAGCAGCGCGCCCTCCCGGGCCTGGTCGGCCGCGCGGATCCCGGTCAGCTTGGGAGCTGCGTCGCTCAGCACGACGTCGGCGTGGCCGCCCAACCGTTCAATAAGTTCTATCGCAACAGTGGGTTGCGTGAAATCCGCACAAAATGCGATCACGTTCTCATTTGCGAGCGGGGGATCGATCGCGGCCAGATCGACCCCGACGATGCGCCCTTTCGGGCCGACTGCTTGGGCGGCGACCTGTAGCCAACCGCCCGGCCAGCAGCCGAGATCGATCACCCGCTGACCCGGCCGCAGCAGGCGCTGGGATTGCTGGATTTCGAGCAGCTTGAAGGCTGCGCGGGACCGGTAGCCCTCGCGCTTGGCGCGCTGATGGAAGTGGTCCTTGCGGTCGTAGGCCGTCACGGTGATCGCTCGATCCGGTGGCGGCGCCGCGGGTCGGATCAGGACCCGTGGTTGGCCTTGACGCTCGATCGGACCCGGACAATCGCGTTGTTGTGGCCCGGGACCGCGCCGTTCACGAACAGCAGGCCCCGCTCGGCGTCGACGCGCGCGACTTCCAGGTTGATGCTCGTGGACCGGGTGTTGCCGAGGCGCCCGGGCATCTTGAAACCCTTGAAGACGCGGCCCGGATAGCTACCCGCGCCGATCGACCCTCCGTGACGGAAAGCCTCGTGGGTGCCGTGGGTGCGCCGCATGATCGCGAACCCGTGGCGCTTGACGACTCCAGCCGTCCCGCGGCCCTTGGAGATCCCGGTCACGTCGACGCGCTGGCCCTTCTCGAAGATCTCGACCTTGATTTCCTGGCCGACCTCGTAGCCCTCCGCGTCTTCGGCGCTGATTCGAGACTCCGCGAGGGTTCGCTTGGGGGACACGCCGGCCTTCCGGAAGTGCCCCTGCTGGGCCTTGTCGGCGCTGGACGGGCGGCGGTCGCCGAAGCCGAGCTGGAGCGCCGAGTAGCCGTCCTTCTCCACCGACTTCTTTTGGATCACGAGGTTGGGCGACGCTTCGAGTACCGTCACCGGTATCGCCTCGCCGGACTCTTCAAAGATCTGGGTCATGCCGATCTTTCGGCACAGCAACTCGATCGCCACGGGATTGTCTCCAGAGCGCCCATTGGGCGAGGTCCGCGAAAGGGCGCGGAAAGATAGAGGATCTGAGCGGCCTGTCGACCCTCGGCCCGCTCAGTCGGCCAGCTTCGCGCGCTCCTCGGCGACGATCTCCTGGATGAGGCCGACCGCAACGGGCTGGACCGCCTGCTCGATTCCCCGTCCCGCCTCCTGCAGCAACGACGGCATCACCTCGATGCTCTTGCGCCCGACCGGCATGCGGTAGAAGGCGAGCATCTCCCGGAGCTCCTCCTCGCTGAAGTATTTGTCGTAGATGGGCAGGTAGACGGTCTCGATGATCTCCGAAAAGTTGAGTCTCTCGGCAAACAGGCTGCGGAAGCGCTCTGCGAAGGCGTCGAAGTTCGCAAGACGGGCGAGCAACCGCTGGCGGTCCTGTTCCGATAGATCGGCCTGCTCCGACACCGCAAACTCCATCATCTGAGGGTAGCTGGGTTGCATTCGCATCAACTCCACAATGCTCTGATGGTCTCGCATCTGTTCGGCCATCCCGGCGACCCCGACGATCGTGAGCAGCTCGCGGATCATCTCGTGTTTCGACTCGGTGAGCTCCGCGTCGCTCTTCGCGGACTGAATCACGGCGCCGACCGTCAGGATCACCGCAGCAATGCTTCGGATTCGCACGATCACCTCCGCTTTTCTCGAACATTGGTTACCGCATAAACCCCAAGACTCCAGCCCGCGTCGGGCCGACGACCAGCTACACTCCCTCGCAAGGCCTCGCACCCCTGTCATTCGATTGGGGCGGCGGGGATTTCTGCGTGCAGCGCACGCCTGGAGCGGTCGGAGGGCTCAGCGACCCGTATGGAAGAGACGGCGGGAAGCGAGCAGATCCACGAGGATCTAGACGACGTTGCTCGGCGCATCGCCGAGCGAAGTGGCGCGGTGCGTCTCGCGGGCTTGCGCGGCGGCGCGGCGGCCGTCGTGGGCGCGAAGCTCGTTGCACAGCTCGGTGATGCGCCGGCGCTCTTCGTCACCCCGAACGCCAAGGCCTGCGATGCGCTGGTCCGGGATCTCTGCGCCGCGCTCGGAGAACCCACCGAGGGCGGGCGCGTACGCGCCTATCCGGGTCACGACACGCATCCCTACGAGCGCTTCTCCCCTCAACCGTTTCTGGTCGCACAGCGGATGGACGTCCTCTATCGCTGGTTGGCGAGCGCGCAGTCCGATGCGCGGGTCGAACCCGCGCCCATCGCGGTGGCGCCGTGGACGGCGCTCGCGCTACGGGTTCCCGCGCGCGAAGTCGTGCGCAGTCGTTCGGTTCACCTCGAAGTCGGCCAGATCACCGACCGAGATGCGCTTGTTGCAACCCTGGTTGCCGCGGGCTACTCGCGGATGTCTCTCGTCGAAGAGCGGGGCGAGCTCGCCGTGCGAGGCGGCATTCTCGACATCTTCCCGCCCCATCGCGCACATCCGATTCGAATCGAGTTGTTGGGCGACGAGGTCGAGTCGATTCGCGAATTCGACGAAGTCACGCAGCGATCACGCGATGCCCTTTCCCACGTGGTCGCACCACCTCCCCGCGAGCTGCTCGTCAATCGTTCGCTGATCGTCGACCGGTCCGAACAAATTCGCGAACTGGCCGCCGAACAAGGTGTTTCGAACCGCGCGGTCGACGCGTTGCTCGACTCTCTGCTGCGCGGCCATATACCGCCGGGCGCCGAAGCCCTTGCACCGCTCCTCCAGCGCGCCATCGAACCTGTTTTTGACTTCCTACCCGGCGACACGCTGATCGCCATCCTCGACTGGGAAGCCGGCCGCGACCGCATGCGGCGATATGCGTCGGACGCGAAGGAGAATTACGAAATCGCGAGGGAAAACGGTCGGGTCGTCTCGGAACCGAACGAACTGGCACTCTCACCCGAAGAACTCGAGCGCGAGATTCTCGCGCGCAAGCCGATCTTCCTGGAGCGACTCGACGTGGTCGACGTCGAGGCCGAAGGCGAGCACCTTTCGCTTCGCTGCACCAGCCACGACACCCTCCGCCGCGAGCTGATCAAAGCGCGCAGCAGCGATCGCGCTCTCGAGCCGCTCGTCGACGCGCTCGCAAACTGGTGTGATGCTGCTTGGCGGACGGCGCTCTGCGTCTCCTCGCTTTCCGGCGCGGAGCGCCTGCGCCATCTGTTGAGCGAGTACGGACTCGAAGTCCGAATCGCCGAGAGCCCCCGACCCGCGTCGCGTTGGTCTTCGCCGGGTTGCATCGAGATTCGCGTGTGCGATTTCTCGGAGGGATTCGTCTTCCCGGCAGAACGCCTGGTCGCTCTGACCGAAGAGGAGATCTTCGGCCCGCGCCAGCGCCGCAGGGTGCGGGCGCATTGGCCCGATGGCGCGAGCATCGAAGGTCTCGCGCAACTCGAGAAAGGGGATTACCTCGTCCACGTCGAACACGGAATCGGCATCTACCGCGGACTGGTCGAACTCGACCTCGGAATCGCCCGGGGAGAATTTCTTCGGCTCGAATACCAGGGCGGTGACCGACTCTTCGTTCCCGTGCATCGCCTGAGTCTGATCCAGCGCTACGGTGGATCGGACGGCCACACCCCGCGCATCGACAAGCTCGGCGGCGTCAGCTGGGAAAAAGCGAAAAACTCCATCAAGAAGAGCCTGCGGGCCATGGCCCACGAACTGCTCGCGACGCATGCGGCCCGAGAGCTCGCGCCGGGCCACGCGTTCGCGGGACGCGATCGTCACCTCGAAGAATTCGAAGCGACCTTTCCGTTCGAAGAAACTGCCGACCAGGCCGCCGCGATCGAAGACGTGCTCAGCGATCTACAACGTCCCAAGCCGGCGGACCGGATCGTCTGCGGCGACGTGGGTTATGGCAAGACCGAGGTCGCCGTGCGGGCGGCCTTCCGGGTTGCGATGGACGGCAAGCAGGTGGCCGTCCTGGTTCCGACGACGGTTCTCTGCCAACAGCACGAAGAGACCTTCAAGGAGCGATTTGCGGGCCATCCGATCGAGATCGAGTCGCTCTCCCGATTTCGCAGCGCAAAGGACGCCAGGTCGGTCATCGAGCGGTTGGCGGACGGGACCATCGACATCGTGATCGGAACCCACCGCCTGCTGCAGAAGAAGGTCCGCTTTCGCGACCTCGGACTGCTCGTCATCGACGAAGAACACCGATTCGGCGTCACCCACAAGGAGCGAATAAAACAGCTCAAGAAGACCGTCGACGTCTTGACGCTCACCGCAACGCCGATTCCGCGAACCCTCCAGATGGCGTTCAACGGAATCCGCGATCTGTCGGTGATCAACACGCCGCCCGCGGATCGCCTGGCCATCCGCACCCAGGTATGTCGTTTGTCGGATTCCCTGATTCGCGAGGTCATCCTTCGCGAAGTGCGTCGCGGAGGGCAGGTCTTCTTTGTCCACAACCGGGTGCGGACGATCGACGCGATGCAGAGCCGACTCGCCCGCGTCGTTCCCGAGGCCAAGGTGATCGTCGCGCACGGACAGATGAAAGAGCGCGAACTAGAAGATCGAATGCTTCGCTTCATGCACGGCGAGGCGGACGTGCTGCTCTGCACGACGATCATCGAGAGCGGCATCGACAATCCGCGGGCGAATACCATCTTGATCAATCGAGCAGACACCCTCGGCCTCGCGCAAATCTACCAACTGCGCGGGCGCGTGGGTCGAAGCAAGCAGCGCGCCTACGCGTACCTGATGATCCCCGGTTCAGAGGACGCGCTCACCTCCGACGCGAGGCGGCGACTCGAGGCGATCCAGGACCTCAGTGAACTCGGCAGCGGCTTCCGCCTCGCGAACATGGATCTCGAGATTCGCGGCGCCGGCAACCTCCTCGGACCGGAACAAAGCGGCTGCCTCGCAGCGGTCGGCTACGAGACCTACCTCACGATGCTCGAAGAGATCATGGACGAGCTGCGCGGAAAATCCCACGAGACCGAGATCGACCCGGAGATTCGGCTGCCGGTGACCGCGCGTCTGCCGGAGTCCTACGTGAGTGCCACCAGCCAGCGCCTGGTTCTCTACAAACGCCTCGCGAGTTGCCGCGACGACAGCGAGATCGACCGCATTCGAGACGAACTGCTCGACCGCTACGGATCGCTGCCCGACGAGGCCGAGAACCTCTTCGAGGTAATCCGATTGAAGACGCGCGCGCGCCGGCTCGGCATTACGGCCATCGATCTCACGAACGGCGAAATCGTGCTCACGGCTGCGGAGCCGAGCAAGGTCGATCCACAGCGGCTTCTCGACCTGCTCCACCAAGCCGGGGCGGGGATGCGCATCGCTCCCGACCGCAAGATCTACGCGCGCGCACCCGAAGGGGGCTCCGCACGGCTTTTCGCCGCGACCCTGAATTTGCTCGCAAATCTCGGAGCCGCCTGAGGGCTATTCCCCGTCGGAGCCGGGCTCAGGTTCGTTTGTTGTCCTTGGGAACGACCGTGGTTCCGACCGCGCGACAGACTAGAATCGGATCTTTGAGAACGTCCGCCGCCGAGTCGTTGACGTCGGGTCGCACCGCAATGACCTTGTAGGCCTCGAACTCACAGCGGCGCGACGTGTTCCCCAACTTCACGATGCGCCCCTTGGCCTCGATGAAATCGCCGCTGTAGACGGGGGCCAGGAACTCCACTTCGTGATAGGCGCGAAACAGGCCTTCGTCGCCGTCCTGCTGGATGGCGAGGTCGGTGATGAGGTCGCCGAAGATCTCGAGCATCTTGGCACCGGGAACCAGATTGCCGCCGTAGTGGGCGTCGTGGGCGGACATGCGAACACGGATCGTCGCTTCTTTGAACATCAATTCTCTCCTGTTTCAGCTTTGGCAACCGCGAGTGCATCCACAGCAACCGCACGACCACCGGTAATTATGATGGGATTGGCTTCGATTTCGAGAATCCGGTCGGACAGATCTTCAGCGAGCCACGCGAAGCGCTCCACCACATCGGCGAGTTCTTTCAATTCGGAATCGGACAGCTCGACGGATGCACCGGCCGCAATCTCCGCCGCCTCTCCCTGTCGCAGTGGAAGCAGGTGGAATACCGTTTCGCCAGACACGCCCCCGCCGCCGCTGCGCACCGTCATCGCGGGCCCGTAGATCGGGTCCACCGTCACACCGACCAGGATCTCCGGCCCGGCCGCGAGCTGCTCCTGCACCAACAGTCGCGTCGCGTCGACGCCCATTTCGCGCGCGCGGTCTTGCACTTCCTGCGCGGCGGCCTTCACCTCGGCGGGTGAATCGAGATCCAATTTCACGAGGCCTTCGCGCGCCTTGTGGGGCACTTCGGCACAGACGAGCTTGACGACGATGCGACAGTCGAGATCACGGGCGACCTCCGCCGCCTGTGCGGGGTCCTCGGCGACTGCTTCGCGCGGCCTCTCGATCCCGTACCTCGTGAAGATCTCGGCGGCCTGCACCTCGTCCAGAACCCCCGGCGCCACCGAGACGCGCGGCTTGGCGGTATGTCGCTCGGCGAGGGGAAGGCGTTCCCGAGAGATTTCGTAGAGGCCCGCAATCGCAGCCGCGGCGGGTGCGTGGCCGTGCAACACCGCAACGGAATGCTTGATGATTGGCTCTGCGGTTCGCCCGGTGTAGGACAGGGGCGTCGCCAGCACGGAGATCACGGGCTTGCCGCTCTCGCGCTGAACCTTGCCCGCGTGGGCGAGGATCGTAGTGAGATCGGAGTCGTCGGGACGCTTTCGACTCGGCGCGACGTCGATCGCGATCATTCCCACCTCGGGATCGGCGGCCAGCGCGTCAATCGCTTCGCAGTAGATCTCGTTGTCGAAGATCGCCTGGCCGGTCACGTCGAGCGGATTACGCGGCTCGCTGAAATCAGGAAGGATTTCGGAAAGCTTGCTCGTGGTTGCGGCGCTGAATTTTTCGAGCGGAACCCGGGCGTCGTTGAGCGCATCGGCGAAGAGGGTGCAGTTGCCGCCGGACTGCATGGCCGCCGCGAGTTTTCCCGAGCAACGCCCCGGCGCCTTCTCCAACAGCAGGGCGGTTTCGAACAGCGCGATCGGATCATGGACGACGACGGCGCCGAGTCGGCGAAGTGTCGCATCGCGCAAAGTGGTGTCTCCGAGGAGCTCTCCGGTGTGGGCGATCAGCGAAGCTTTCGCGGCTTCGCCCGTGACGAGCGGACAACAGACGACGACCCGCTTGTCTGCGCGATCCATCGCTTCGAGCCCCTTCGCGAGGGCACCGATGTCGCGGATGGTCTCGATGTAGCAGGCTGCGACGAGCGTCCCGGGATCGCTCGCCGCCCACTCGAGGAGTTCACCGATTCCGAGAGTGGCTTCGACACCGACGCCGGTCACGACGCGGACACCGACGCCGCGATCTCCGGCCATATGGGTGAACGTCCAGGCCGTCGTGCCGCTCTGGGAAAACATCGAAATCGAACCGGCTGTCGAAGTCGGAGGCATCTCGGCGCCGTAGGCGGCGACCCGGCCGGGATAGTTGATGAAGCCCTCGACGTTGGGCCCGATCAGCGTGACGTCGCCTTCGATTGCAGCCGCGGCGAGCTGGGCCTGGAGTTTGGCGCCTGCGGGGCCCGCGTCGCGAAAGCCGCTCGAGACCACCATGGCTCCGGGTACTCCGGCTTCGCCGCACGCCTTGACGGCCCCGATCGCAGCCTCAGCGGGAATCGCGATGATCGCGAGCTCGGCCGGAACGGGCGTTTCGCGCAGACTCGGGTAGGCGGGCTGATCCCACACCGTCGAGCGGCGCGGGTTGATCGGAAAGATCGGTCCCGGAAACTCCAGCGCCTCGAGGTTGGAGTAGATCTCCTTCGACCAGGAACTGCTGCGATCACTCGCACCGACGATCGCGATCGCTTTCGGATTGAAAAATGAGTCCAGTCGTTTGCTGATCATCGGGGGGTTCTCTCGCGCGGGTTGCGTTCTGGAGTGGCTCGCCGAGCCCGGAGAGTGGTGGGTGCGCCTTTGCGCGTTTCGGATGTTTACCATCGCGTCGAGCGCGGTGGCTCCCAGCGTTCTCCGTTCCGCAGACCTACGTTTCTAACATTTTGTTTTTATTAAGTAAATATCTATGTTTGGGAAGGGCCGCCAAGGCCTTGATCTACAATGAAGATTGCCCCGAACGGTTTGGATAATCAACAAGTTAACGGGCCGGACTCAACAGGGGCAGCGGTTGGCGCTCTCCGCGCAGCGCCCAACCCATCTCGCTGGCCGCCGCGTGCAGCGCACGAATCCGATCGGCGTTGAGGGGGTGGGTGGAAAAATAGCTCGCAAACGCGCCCTCCAGGGGCCCGTCGAGCTCGGGGAGGTGTTCGAAGAAAGCCGTGGCTCCTGAAACATGCCCGTACTCGGCGGCCAGCAGCGCGAGACCGAAGCGGTCCGCCTCGATTTCCTGAGTGCGGTCGAAGTCGCGCTGGGCAAACCGACCGGCCAATGATGCGAGCTGGACCGCGCTGCCGCCACCGCCCACCCCCAACGCGACGAGCAACAGCGAAAACGCGACCCCACGTCCGAGACCGCGGAGGTGGTCGCGGCTATGGAAGTGCCCGAGCTCGTGACCGAGCACGAAAGCGAGTTCGTTCTCGCTCTCGACACTTTCGAGCAAGGCATTCGTCACCGCGATCACACCGCCGGGAAGCGCCACGGCATTCGGTTCGGGTTGGTCCCAGATCGCGATTTCGAACACATAGGGGTTCTCGGGCCAATGGCGCGCCATCCGGTTGAGGAGTTGCGCGAGCAACCGTTCGCGCGGAGCGACCGCCCCGTCATCCTCGACACCGCGATCGATCCAACCGGAAAACAAGCGTGCCTCGAGTTCGATGGGGATATGCGGCGCTGCAAGATCGACCGCAACCGCAACCGCTGTGGCAACCGCAGCGCCGATCGCGACCACTCCGCCCACGAGCAGCAGCGCTTCGCGCAGTGGGTGCGTATGCGAAACATTGATTCCGTCCTCGGGCAACGACGGTTTGAACTTCACGGGACGTTGAGCAGCTTGACGCCGGTGCCGAACGCGAGCACTTCGAGACCCGCGATGCTCTGGGATTTTCGCGCGTTGGCTAACCGGCAGGTCTCGAGGCGGACGTTGACGACGGCCTGACAACCCCGCTCGACGGCGTCTTCCTTGAGGCGCAAGAGCGCTTCGCGACGGGCGCGATCGAGCAGTGTCTCGTACGCCTTGACCCGGCCTCCGAAGATCATCCGCAGCCCCGCAAGGAATCGCTTGAAGTAGTCGACAGAGATGACGACGCTTCCGGTGATCAGCGTGCACTCGATCACCTGCCAATGCGAGGGGATGCTGCGGATGGTGATCGCCGGGAGATTTCGCCAACGCGACTCGCGCTCGCGGATCGACGCGTAGTGGCGCCGCTCGAGAGCGGTTCCGATGAAATAGGTCACGACCAGCAGCGCCAGTGGGATTCCGAGCCGAACGGACATCTCCACGAACGGATCCATCGATCTATTCGACCGTGACCGCGGTGCCGTAGGCGAAGAGTTCTGCTGCACCCTGCGCCACGGAACTCGTCGAAAAGCGAATGTTCACCACGGCGTTCGCCCCGAGCGATTCCGCCTCCTGGACCATTCGAGCAATCGCATCCTCGCGCGCTTCCGTAATCAGCTCCGTATAGCCCTTGAGTTCGCCGCCGACGATGTTCTTGAAACTCGCCATGATGTCCCTGCCGATGTGCTTCGCGCGCACCGTACTACCCGACACCACACCGAAAAAATTCGTGATCTGCTTGCCGGGAACCGTCTCGACATTACTGAGAATCACCGCTCACCTCCTTCTGATGAATCGATCAAGCTGCGGTGAGCTCCGCGCAACCGGCGGAACCCTCGGCTCGGGTCAGCAGACTAGCGTGACCGCAGCCGGGACTCCAAGGACCCTGGTTTCGGGAGTCACGGCGACTCTCCCCTCGGCCTGCTTGCCGACGTCGTCCGCGGGCGCCGCCCGAGCTACCATCGCTTGGACTCTTGGAACGACCGCCTTTCGGGCACTGCCCGACATCCCGCAGGGGGCCTCGATGCGACACATGTTCCCGTGGATTGCCGCGGGGGTTCTCCTAGCAGCCTCACCGGCGTCGCCCGATGAGATCCTCGTCGACGGCGTCGCCGCCCAGGTCGGTGAGGACGTCGTCCTCTTCTCGGAGGTGATCGCGATGGTTGCCGAGGGGGAGAAGCAGATGCGCGCCGCCGGCAGCAGGGACGACCAGATCGCAAAGCTGCGCGCCCAGGGGCTCGAGCGAATGATCGAAGAAAAACTGATTCGCAACGAGGTGAAGCGGATGGAGCTGTACGCCTCCGACGAAGAGGTCGATGAAACGATCGCAATGATCGCGCGCGATAACGGACTCACTCCCGAACAGCTCGAGAAGAGCGTAAGCACAAATAACATGGATTTTGAGGATTACCGCGAGCAGATCAAGGAAAAGATCGAGTATCAGAGAGTCCTCCAGGTAGCACTGATACCGCAAATCGAAGTCGAGGAGACGGCCGTCCGCAGGCTCTACGATCAGCGCTTCAAAGATCAACCCGACGGAGGAGATCAGGTCCATTTGCGTCAGCTGTTGGTCCCGGTCAGCCCAGACAAAGACGCCGATGCGGCCTGCGCCGAGGTGAGCGCCGCCGCCGAGCGGATCGCCGCAGGAGAAACGTTCGAGGCAGCGGCATTCGAAGTTTCGGTGGTCGCACCCGAGCAGGGCGGGGACATCGGCTGGTTGCACGCGTCGTCGCTGGCGGCGTGGATGGCCGAACTCGTAGCGAAACTCGAACCGGGGGAGGTCAGCCCGGTCAACCGACAGCCCTTCGGGTGCAACCTGCTCAAACTCGTCGAGAGGAGAGCCTTTGAACCGGTCAGCTACGAAACGGCGAGGCCGGAGCTCTACAGCGAAATTAAGCAGATCATGATGGAGTCGGAGTTCATGATCTGGATGGAGGAGCTCCGGAAGCGCACCTACATCCAGCGCTATGGCTACTTCGCGGACGCCGCCAAACTCGATACCACCGCCGTTGATCCCGCTGACTCGGAGCAGGGCGCGCTATTCCAGTGAGCGATGAGGTCTCAGCGCTCACACACATCCTGATCCGAGGCGCCCGCGAACACAATCTGGCCGACTTCGACGTCTGCATTCCGAGGGACAAGTTCGTCGTCATCACTGGCCTTTCGGGCTCGGGAAAGTCTTCTCTCGCGTTCGACACGATCTACGCCGAGGGGCAACGTCGGTACGTAGAATCTCTATCTGCCTACGCGCGTCAATTTCTCGAACAGATGGCAAAGCCCGATGTCGATTCCATCGACGGCCTTTCGCCCGCAATCGCCATCGAGCAGCGGACTGCCGGCAAGAACCCTCGATCCACGGTCGGGACGGCAACGGAGATCTACGACTACCTTCGACTCCTCTACGCGCGAATCGGACAGCCTCACTGTCATCGATGCGGCAAAGCGATTTCCAGCCAGACCGTCCAGCAGATGACGGATCGCGTGATCGCTTTGGGGGATGGAACGCGGCTGCAAATCCTCGCTCCTGTAATTCGGGGAAGAAAGGGCGAACATCGCAAGGAGCTGCAGGATCTTGCCAAACAGGGATTCGTTCGGGTGCGCGTCGATGGTGAAATGCATGAGCTCGCGGATGAGATTTCGGTCGCTAAACAATCGAAGCATGATATCGACGTCGTCGTGGACCGGGTCGTCGCAAAGGACGAGGCGCGGAAGCGCATCACCGAGTCGATCGAGACGGCCGTGCGACTGTCGGGCGGCCTCGTCGCTGTCGATGTCGGCCCGGGACAACAGGAGTGGACTCTCTCCGAGCACAGCGCGTGCGTCGACTGTGGCATCTCCTACCCGGAGATCGAGCCGCGCTCGTTCTCCTTCAATAGCCCGCATGGTGCTTGCCCCCGCTGCAGCGGCCTGGGAACGCGCGACGAATTCGATGCTGCGCTGATCGTGCCCGATGCGTCGCTGTCGGTCTCACGAGGAGCGATCGCGCCCTGGAGCGGGCGTCGCGTCCCGGCATACTACCGGCGCCTGCTCGAAGCGCTCACGGATCATTACGAAATCTCGCTCGAAACACCCTGGCGCGAACTTCCCGAGACCGCGCGCAACGGAATCCTCCACGGCGCAAAGGGGGACATCACCTTTGCATTCGAGCGGAGCAGGAGCGGGCGCGCAATCAAGCGCCGCTGGGATGGCGTGCTCGGGGAGCTCGAGAGGCGCCACGCTCGCGGCGGCGAAGCGGAGCGCAAGGAACTCGCTCGTTACCAGTCGCCCCGCAGCTGCCCCGATTGTGACGGGTCGAGACTTCGAATCGAGGCGCGAAGCATTCGGGTGGGCGGCGAATCGATCTCGGAACTGACGCAGCGGTCGGTCGCGGATGCGGCGGCTTTCTTCCAGCGCCTCGAGCTCTCGTCCGCGGAGCGCACGATCGCGCAGAAAATCGTGGTCGAGATTCGAGACCGATTGCGTTTCTTGCAGGATGTCGGTCTCGACTACCTCACGCTCGACCGCAGCAGTACAACACTATCGGGTGGCGAGAGTCAGCGCATTCGCCTCGCAACCCAGGTGGGTGCCAGCTTGATGGGGGTCCTCTACATCCTCGATGAACCCTCGATCGGCCTGCACCCAAGGGACAACCAGAGGTTGCTCGAGACACTCATGCGGCTACGCGACGGAGGCAACAGTGTGCTCGTCGTGGAGCACGACGAGGCGACGATTCGCTGCGCGGATTTCGTGATTGACCTGGGACCCGGAGCCGGCATCCACGGCGGACAAATCGTCGCGCTCGGAACGCCCGCGGAAATTGCCGCGAGCGAAGATTCGATTACGGGCGACTATCTATCAGGGCTGCGCGGCATCGGCGTTCCGACGCAGCGCAGGCCTCCGGGTGAGCGGGCGCTGGACATCCAGAATTGCCAGGGTCACAACCTGAAGAACCTCGACGTGAGAATCCCGCTGGGCCTCTTCACAGCCGTGACCGGAGTGTCCGGCTCCGGAAAATCGACACTGATCAACGATACGCTCTACCGCGCGCTCGCGGCCCGCCTCCATCAGGCCAGGGTTCCCGCGGC
The DNA here is from genome assembly GCA_022561775.1 of Myxococcales bacterium. Classification (GTDB taxonomy): domain Bacteria; phylum Myxococcota_A; class UBA9160; order UBA9160; family SMWR01; genus JACZVU01. Next base: position 108,391 of record JADFQO010000001.1, read on the forward strand.
TCCTTTCGATCGAATCCTGGGTCTCGAAGCGATCGATAAGGTGGTGGACGTGAGTCAGGCGCCGATCGGCCGCACGCCGCGCAGCAATCCCGCCACCTATACGGGTGCGCTCTCGAGCATCCGCCAGATCTTCAGCCAGGTTCCCGAAGCGCGGGTTCGCGGTTATTCGCCCGGGCGCTTCTCGTTCAACGTGAAAGGAGGCCGCTGCGAAGCCTGCCGGGGTGACGGGACCCTGCGCGTGGAGATGCACTTTCTTCCGGACATCTTCGTAACTTGCGAGGAGTGCGCGGGGCGGCGCTACAACCGCGAGACCCTCGAGATCCGCTACAAGGGTCAGAGCATTGCAGACGTACTCGAGATGACCGTTGAGGAAGCGCTCTGTTTCGCAGAGAACGTCCCATCCCTCCGGCGGCCGCTCCAGACCCTGTTCGATGTAGGGCTCGGATATCTCCAGGTCGGCCAACCAGCGACCACCCTCTCGGGGGGCGAAGCCCAACGCGTCAAGCTCGCGAAAGAACTGTCCAGGCGTAGCACGGGGCGCACGCTCTATCTCCTCGATGAGCCCACGACCGGATTGCATTTTGCGGATGTCGAGCAACTCCTGGGCGTGCTCAATCAGCTGGTCGAGAAGGGCAACACGGTGGTTGTCATCGAACACCATCCGGATGTGATCAAGATGGCCGACTACGTGATCGACCTGGGTCCAGAGGGAGGTGAGGAAGGCGGAGAGATCGTCGTATCGGGTACACCGGAGGAAGTCGCCGCGCACCCGACCAGCCATACGGGACGCGTGCTGCGAGAGGTGCTGTAGCTCGGGAGCGGGTAGCGGCAAGAGAAGAGGCGGGAGAGGAATCTCCCCGCCTGGTTCGCTTTAGCCGAGACCGAGGCGTTCGCGGACCCGCTCGGCGATGATGGCTTCGATCTCGCTTGGCCCCCCGCCACCCGGTACGCGCTCCAGGTAGGAGCAGTCGAGGGTGTCGAAGACCGAAGCGACCCTCGAGAGAAGCTCGCGCCGTTCGAAGACGCCCTCGATCTCGGCGCCGCGCGCGTGCACGCGCTCGAATGCTTGCTGGGGATCGATCTCGAGCAGCACCACGAGGTCGGGGATCGGAAACTCGGCCTCGCTGTCCGCGAGAATCTTCTCGTAGTCGAGGCCGCGCGCGCCCTGATAGGCGACGGTCGACAGATAGTAGCGGTCGGTCAGTACGATCCGGCCGGCGCGCAGCGCGGGCGCGATGACCTCGGCGACATGCACCCGCCGGTCTTCGACGAACCAGCGCAATTCTTCCTCGAGATCGAGCTCCTTGCCTGAGCGCGCCATCTCGCGAATGCGCTGACCGCTCGGAAATTCGGTTGGCTCACGGGTGCTGACGACGTCGCAGCCGGCCGCGCGCAAGCGCGCCGCCAAGCGCTCGAGCTGCGTGCTCTTCCCGCTGCCGTCGAGACCCTCGAACGCGATCAGCCGCCCACCGTTCACGGGGAACCCGCCGTCAGTCGTTCACGCAGCGCAGAACACGAGCCGGCTTCGAACATGGAAGTCCTCGACACCGCTGCGAAAACCCGACCGCAGCGGGTGGCCCGCCCGTCGGCACGGCGCTTGCTCTAGCGGCAGTGTGCCTTCGGGCACACCCGCCAACGCCCCTTCAAGGGACCGGGGGCCGGCGGGAATGGGGTCGTCGGGCGGGCGCTGGGTTCGGCGTGGAATACTACAGGGGTGAGTTCCACGTCGAGTTCCCGCCCGGCGGCTCCGAATCTCAGTCGCGATGCTCAGATCTTGCCCTGCAACATGAAGGCGATCACGAGTCCGTAGATGGCGATCGACTCGATGAGTACCATGCCGAGGATGAAGCTCGTGAACATCGTGCCCGCCGCGCCCGGGTTGCGCGCGATGCCGGCCGTGGTGTTACCCGCCGTGAGGCCCTGGCCGATCCCGCAGCCGAGCCCGGCGAGTCCGATCGCGAGACCCGCGCCGAGCGCGTAGCCCCACTTCCCGTCACCGCCGCTGCCGTCTTCAGCGCCCGCCACCATCGGCAATGCGATCAGGAACAGAGTCCAGAGTACGACTTTTCCGAATTTGCAAATCACAGTTGTCTCCTTGCTGAACGTGGCTCTTTGCCGAGGCCCCTCTAGTGGGGCTCCTCGAGCGCCAAACCGATGTAGATCATGGTGAGTAGAGCGAAGATGAACGCTTGCAGGAACGAAACGATCAACCCGAGCCCCATGAAAATCGCGGGTACGCCGATCGGAACCAGTGTTATCCATACAGCGATGACCATGTGGTCCGCGAACATGTTTGCCAGAAGCCGCACCGCCAGGGTGCCCATCCGCGCCGCATCCAATGGAAGCTCGATAATCAAGATCAGAGGGGCCAATAAGCGGAAGTGCACGGTTCGCCCGAACAGCTGTTTCTCGAAGAAACTCGGCCCCATGAACTTGACCAGGTATCTCTGCTTGTGCTTCGCGATACCCGCCCCGGTGTAGACGACCCAGGAAATCACCGCCCAGGCCAAGGTGGTGTTCACGTCGGAGGTCGCGCCCTCGACTCCGGGGATCAGTCCGATCAGATTCGAAATCAGGATGAAGACGAACATCGTGCCGACGATCGGAAAGTATTTGCGCCAGTCCTCTCCCATCCGGTCGCGAGCCAGGTTTGCGAGCGCTTCGACGATCACTTCGAAGCAGTTGCGAAGCGTCACGCCTTCGTCGGGAACCAGGCCACCGTGTGCGACGGCGAGTCTGTGGCGAATCAGCATCCCCGCGGCGAGCAGCAACAGGCCGGCGAGAATCGCCGCCTGGACGACCCACGGAACCGTGGATTCGAGTGGGGTGTAGATGTTTACCAACTCCCCTCCTCGGGATCGTTAGACGCCTCGGTCTCGCGCGCCAGCCAGGGATCCCAACGGTCCCAGCTCGGATCGTCGTCGGCGAGTCGCGGTGCGTTCGGGTCGATCGGCGGCCGTGACCGCCAGGCTTCGATGATCGTCGCGGGCATGACGAGCGACAGCCCGATCACCAAACCCGCGGCGTCGGCGCCGAAGTAGAGCGCCGCACCGATGCCGATCGCGAGCAAGACAAACCGCAAGCCGAAGACGGCCGCCCAGGCGCGCTGCCCGGGCATCACGCCCCAGAAGAGAAATTGCGCGGAGCGTCGCAGCGCCCGGAAGTTCGCGGCTTCGAGCGCGGCCCCGACCGCGAGGCTCGTAGCAAACGCGGGCGTCGCAACCGCGAGCGAGGTCGCAACCGCGCCGGCGGAAATCGCGATGTTCCAGCGCTCGATGGGGTCGATGCTGATCATTCGCCCTCGTCGGTTTCGGCGGCGTCGCCCGAATTCTCACCCCTCATCCAACGACCGAGGCGAATCAGTCGGATGGTGAAGGACGCAAATCCAATCGCGGTTCCAAGTAGAAGAAGCGCGGGTGCGGTGTCGAAAACTCCGTCCAGCCAGTACCCGAGACAGACCGTGATCAACAGCGCGATGACGGCCTCGAACGCGCCCTGGTAGACCGCACCCTGTCGCCGACTCTGACCGGCTTGAGACTCCTTCTCGTGCTGCCGGTCCGTCACGGTAAACCGGTCACCGGGTTCGCGGCATCCCCCGGCAATCGCTGCAAATCGCGACCCCTGAGGACGGCGCGCATCCTAGCCAACGCCCGGGAGGGGCTCAACGCACCCTCGCGGTTTTCTGCATCGCGATCCGCGCGGCCGCCAGAGTAGCCTCGATGTCCCGCGATTGGTGGGCCAGCGAGGCGAATCCACACTCGAATCGGGATGGCGCGAGGTAGATCCCCTGCTCGAGCATGCTCTGGAAGAAACGCTTGAAGCGCCCCGCGTGGGCCTTCTGGGCGTCCGCGAAGTTTCGAACCGGGCCGGGGTGGAAGAAGAAACCGAACGCTCCGCCGACCGCGACCGCGGTGAATTCGACTCCGACTTCGCGGGCAATCTCGCCCAGGCCGTCTGCCATCCGCTGGGAAGTTGCTCCGAGGCGTTCGTAGCTTCCGGCCTTGGCGAGCTCGCCGAGCGTGGCAAGCCCGGCCGCCATCGCGAGCGGGTTGCCCGAGAGCGTGCCCGCCTGGTAGACGGGCCCGTCGGGCGCGACCTGGGTCATCAGATCCCGGCGGCCTCCGTACGCGGCTGCGGGCAAGCCGCCGCCGACGATCTTTCCGAGACAGGTGAGATCCGGCTTTACGCCGTAGAGAGTCTGGGCGCCCCCCCAGGCGAGCCGAAAACCCGTGATGACCTCGTCGAAGATCAGCAGCGCGCCGGAGCGATCACAGCACTCGCGCAGTTCTTCGAGAAAACCCGGCAGCGGTGGAACACAGCCCATGTTGCCCGCGAGCGGCTCCACGATCGCGCAGGCGATCTCGTCGCCCCAGCGCTCGAAGGCCTGCCGGACGGCACCCACGTCGTTGTAGGGCGCCTGGATGGTGAGATTCGCGTAGCATGCGGGAACGCCGGGCGAACCCGGGATGCCGAGCGTCGCAACGCCGCTTCCCGCACCGAGAAGCAGCGCGTCGACGTGGCCGTGGTAACAGCCCTCGAACTTCAAGACGCGCTCGCGACCCGTCGCGGCCCGCGCGAGGCGCAGCGCGCTCATCGTCGCCTCGCTGCCCGAACTCACCATGCGGATCTTCTGCACGCTCGGCAGCGCGCTCGTGATGACCTCCGCGAGTTCGATTTCGCGTTCCGTCGGCGCACCGAAACCCGTCCCCAATGCCATCGCCGCGCGCAGCGCCTTGAGGACCGACGGGTTGGCGTGGCCGGCAATCAGCGGCCCCCACGATCCGACGAAGTCGATGTACTCGTTGCCGTCGGCGTCCCAGATGCGGCAACCCTTGCCGCGCTCGATGAAGCGCGGCACACCGCCGACAGATCCGAACGCGCGCACGGGACTGTTGACGCCACCGGCGATCACGCGCTTGGCGCGCTTGAAGAGTTCCTTCGAGCGATCGGTGCTCACGGTTGGGCCTCTTGGGGCTAGCGGGCGAATCCGCTGGATTCGCTGGCGGCGTCGCGCAACCCCATAATGGGGTCGCGCTCCTAGCTGTCCTCGTCTTCCTCGGTCTCGTTTTGCTCCGCGCCGTTGGACCCGGATGGCGCGCCATTGCCTTTCGACACCCCGCCGTCGGACGACTCCTCACCCTCGAGCGGCGCCTCGTCTTCATCGCGCTCGGCGATCCGAGCCATCGAGACGAGTCGCTCGCCGTCGCCGAGATTCATCACCCGCACACCCTGGGTGGCGCGACCCATCGTCGAGATTCCCTTGACGAGACAGCGCAGCACTTTGCCACCGTCGGTGATCAGCATCACTTCATCATCGCCAACGACCTGCGCGACGCGCACGACCTTGCCGTTGCGATCCGTGGTTCGGATCGTGATCACGCCCTGGCCTCCGCGGCGCTGCAGCCGGTAGTCCTCAAGCGGGGTCCGCTTTCCGTAACCCTTTTCGGTGATGGTGAGGATTGTCGCGCCTGGGGAGAGGATCTCCATACCGACCACCTCGTCGCCGTCGGCCAGCGCCATGCCGCGCACACCCGCAGCCGCACGCCCCATCGGCCGCACCTGCTCTTCGGGAAAGCGGATCGACTTACCGCCCCGGCTTGCGATGATGACTTCTTGAGACCCGTTCGTCCGACAAGCCGCGATCAACTCGTCTTCGGGGTCGAGGTTGATCGCGATGATTCCGCCGCGCCTGGGATTGGAAAATGCGGTCAGCGACGACTTCTTGATCACGCCCTTTCGCGTGCAGAGCAGCACGAAATCACCGTCGTCGGCGGCGAAGCTCCGGACCGGCAGCGTCGCCTGGACGCGCTCGCCCTCGGCGAGGTGGAGCACGTTGCTGAGTGCGCGGCCGCGCGCCGCGCGCCCGAGTTGCGGAAGTTCGTGGACCTTCAGCCAGTGGGCGCGCCCGCGGGTGGTGAAGAAGAGGATGTAGGCGTGGGTCGAGGCGACGAAGAGGCGCTCGACAAAGTCTGCCTCGCGGGCCGCCATGCCCTTCACGCCCTTGCCACCGCGCCTTTGCGCGCGGTACTGGCTCAGCGGATTGCGCTTGATGTAACCGCTGTTGGACACAGTCACCACCATGTCCTCCTCGACGATCAGGTCTTCGGTGGTGATCCCCTCGACGGGGCCGACGAGTTCGGTCTTGCGGTCGTCGCCGAAGCGATCGCTGATCCCCTGAACCTCCTCGACGACCACGTCGAGGATCTGCGCATCGCTCGCGAGCAGATCCTTGAGGCCCGCGATCTTGGCACGGACCTCTGCGAGTTCGTCGATTACGCGTTGCCGCTCGAGGGCCGTCAGCGCCCGCAGGCGCATCTCGAGGATCGCGTTGGCCTGCCTCTCGCTAAACTCGAAGCGCTCCATGAGTCGAGCGCGGGCATCCGCAGTGGACTCCGAGGCGCGAATCGTCGAGATCACTTCGTCGAGGTTGTCGAGCGCGATCGCGAAACCGTCGAGCAGATGCGCGCGCGCCTCGGCCTGGGCGAGATCGTAGGTGGACCGACGCACCACGACTTCTGCGCGGAAATCGACGAAATGCCGCAGTGCCTGTTTGAGAGAGAGCAGCTGGGGCCGGTCGTTTACCAGCGCGAGCATGTTCATACCAAACGTCGACTGCAATGGAGTCTGCTTGTAGAGCTGGTTGAGGATCACCTCGCCCTGTGCGTCGCGGCGCAGCTCGATCACGATCCGCATGCCCTCGCGATTTGATTCGTCGCGGAGATCGGTGACACCGTCGATCTTGCCGGCCCGCACGAGATCGGCGATCCGCTCGACGAGCGACGCCTTGTTGACCATGTAGGGGATCTCGGTGATGACGATCCGCGGACCGCGCTTGCTCTCTTCAAACGCCGCTCGCGCGCGCACCGTGAGCAGGCCGCGGCCCGTCGCGTACGCGGAGCGGATCCCCTCGCTGCCACAGATCATCGCGCCGGTCGGGAAGTCGGGGCCAGGCAGCTTCTCGAGCAGTTCGTCGAGCGTGCACTCGGGATTCTTCACTTCGAGCAGGATCGCGTCCACGAGTTCGCGAAGGTTGTGGGGAGGAATGTTGGTCGCCATCCCGACCGCGATCCCCGACGATCCGTTCGCGAGCAGATTCGGGAAGCGCGATGGCAGGACCACCGGCTCCATGACGCCACCATCGAAGTTCGGCACGAAGTCGACGGTCTCGCGGTCGATATCTCGGAGCATCTCCTCCGCGATGGGATCGAGGCGCGCCTCCGTGTATCGATAGGCGGCCGCCGAGTCACCATCGATGGATCCGAAGTTTCCCTGACCGTCGACGAGCGGATAGCGAAGCGAAAAATCCTGGGCCATCCGGACCATCGAGTCGTAGACCGCACTGTCGCCGTGAGGGTGATAGTGCTTGAGGACCTCGCCAACGACTCCCGCTGACTTCGAATAATTGCGGCTCGAGAGCAGACCTTCCCGGTTCATCGCGTAGAGGATGCGTCGATGAACGGGTTTGAGACCATCTCGCACGTCGGGCAGCGCCCGGCTGATGATGACCGACATCGAATAGTCGAGAAACGAGCGCCGGACTTCGTCTTCGATATTGACGGGCAGGTAGGCGAAGTCCGGGGGAGCACCACCTCCCGCATCACCTTCAGAGGCGCCGTCCTCAGGCGTTCTCGGTTCGTCGCTCACTGCAGCCTTTCCTAGATGTCGAGATTCTGCACTTCGAGTGCGTTGCGCTCGATGAACTCGCGGCGCGGCTCCACGTCGTCACCCATGAGCGTCATGAAGGCGAGGTCCGCCTCGACGGCATCGGGTATGCGCACCTGGAGCAGAGTCCGATTCTCTTGATCGAGCGTGGTCACCGCGAGCTGATCCGGATTCATCTCCCCCAGCCCCTTATAACGTTGGATGCTGAGCCCCTTTTTGCCGATTTTCAGCAGGAATTCGAGCAGTGCGACGGGGCTGAGGATTTCCTCCACCTCGGATTCACCGGAGCGGTTGACACGGAACGGGCCGGAGCCGATACGCGCGATTTCAGCGTTGAGTTCCGCGAGGCGCAGATAGTTCGCCGAGCGAATAAAATCGGTATCGAGCGTAGTCTGGTAGGCAACGCCCGAGCGCCGCACCCCCGCGACGAGTCGAAAGCCGCCATGCTCCGGGTCGGGCGAAGTCGTCCAGCGGACCGGCTCGAAATCCGGATACAGCAGTTGAAAGCGCTCGTCGATCGCGGGCGCGATCGCCTCGCGCAGCGCCGCTTCGTCGACGAGATCCGCCTCGCGCGGCACACCCGCGCTAACCATCGCGTCGATCACCCGGCTATCGAGGCGCCGGAGCTCCAATCGTTCGAGAATGGCGCGATAGTAGCTCGCGCACTCGAGCAGCCGGCGCAGCGCGTCGGTTTCGAGCGGGCTCGTCGAGCCTTCGGGCGTGACCTCGGCGTTCTCGAGGGCGAGCCCGAGCAGGTGCTCTTCAAGGCCCCGCTCGTCCTTGATGTAGCGCTCACTCTTGCCCTTCTTCACCTTGAACAACGGCGGCTGCGCGATGAACAGGTAGCCGTGTTCGATCAATTCCCGCATCTGCCGGAAGAAGAACGTCAGCAGCAAGGTGCGGATGTGACTGCCGTCTACATCCGCGTCGGTCATGATGATGACTTTGTGGTAGCGGGCCTTCGAGATGTCGAAGTCCGATCCGATTCCACAGCCGATCGCGGTGATCAGCGCCTGGATCTCCGCACTCGATAGTATCCGATCCAGTCGCGCCCGTTCGACATTTAGGATCTTGCCGCGGATCGGTAGGATCGCCTGGGTTTCGCGCGATCGACCTTGTTTGGCGGTGCCGCCGGCGGAATCCCCCTCGACAATGAAGATCTCGGCTTTGGACGGGTCCCGCTCCTGACAGTCCGCGAGTTTTCCCGGGAGGCTGTGGTCCAAGAGTGCCCCCTTCCGGCGGGCCAGATCCCGAGCCTTTCGCGCGGCCAGTCGGGCCCGCGCCGCGTCCTGGATCTTTGAGAGGATCTGCTTCGCAGTTGCGGGGTTTTCCTCGAGGTGATCACCTAGCTGGTCGTAGAGGATCGCCTCCACCAGACCGCGGACCTCGCTAGTGCCGAGCTTGGCCTTGGTCTGCCCCTCAAATTCTGGCTGCGGCAATTTTACCGAGATCACGGCCGTCAGGCCTTCACGGGTGTCGTCTCCGCTGATTACCTCTCCTGCATCCTTGCCGTTCTTTTTTTGTTTCGTCAGATAGCGGTTGAGGGTTCGGGTGAGTGCAGTCCGAAAGCCGATCAGATGCGTTCCACCCTCGATGGTATTGATGTTGTTTGCGAACGAGAAGACGCTCTCGTTGTATGACTCGTTGTACTGGAGTGCGATCTCGATCTCCACGGGAACCTCGCCGTGGTTGCTCGAATAGCGGCGTTCACCCGAAACAAGGATCGGGGGGTTGTGAAGTGGTGCACGAGCGCGATTCAAATGCTCGACAAAGGAAACGATGCCGCCCTCGTAGCAGAAATCGTGGCTCTTCCCCGAGCGCTCGTCGTTGATCTGAATCCGCAAGCCCGCATTCAAGAAAGAGAGTTCACGCAAGCGCTGGGAGAGCACGTCGAATGAGAAATCCGTGGTCTGGAAGATTTCGGGGTCTGGTGCAAAAGTGACGCGGGTCCCGCGATCCTCCGTGATTCCGATCTCGTCGACGCCCGAAGTCGGTTGGCCGCGCTCGTAGGTCTGACGCCAGATCTTGCCATCTCGTCGAATTTCGAGTTCGAGGTGTTTTGAAAGCGCGTTGACTACCGAGACACCAACCCCGTGGAGGCCGCCAGAGATCTTGTAAGCCTGCGAGTCGAATTTTCCCCCCGCGTGGAGAGTGGTCATCACAACTTCCGCGGCCGGGCGGTTTTCAGTCGGGTGGATATCAACCGGGATACCCCGACCATTGTCGATTACGGTAACGCTGTTGTCCTGGTGGATGGAGACCTGGATTTCTGTGCAGATTCCTGCCACCGCTTCATCAACTGAATTATCGACGACCTCGTAGACGAGATGGTGCAATCCATCGGGCCCAGTGGTTCCGATATACATCGCCGGGCGTTTCCGGACCGGATCAAGGCCCTCGAGAACCTCGATAGATCTGGCGTCATAGGAGCTCAAATGAATCTATTCCTTGCGCGGACTACGTGGCGGCGAAGCGAGCTGAAGGGGACTTGACCAACGCTTCACCAAATTGGTAGAGCGAGGGTACTAAATGGCTAAGTCCGCGTAAAGCCTCGCAAACCGCCGAAATCGAGCCTAAACACGCATGGGCATGACAACTGCGAGAGCGTCATCATCATCTGAGGGTACGAGTTGTGCCGGTGATGTTGCGTCTTTAAAACCCAAGCGGACCTCTTTGGCCTTGACGCTATTTAAAGCATCCATCAGATAACGAGCATTAAAAGCCACCGTGAGCGCCTCGCCCACGTAGTCAACGTCAAGCTCCTCTTGTGCATCACCGAGGTCAGGGTTATTTGAGCTGAGCCGTAGCTGCCCATCTGACAACTCAAATTTGATCGCGCGACTTCGCTCCGCAGAAAGGAGTGCCACCCTTCTCAAAGCACGTGAGAAAGTCTCGACTGTGACTGTTAAATTGATCGTTGTCTCTCGTGGAATTACCTGCTGATAATTTGGGAATTCACCCTCGATTAGCCTCATAACTAGTGTAACATTACTTTTTCGTACCAGGGCACTATTACCTTCAAAACCCAACTCAACTTCATCGGTATCTTCTTCATCAAGTAGACGCTTCAGTTCTACCAGGCCTTTGCGCGGGATAATTACTCCCGTCTTGAGTCCACTAAGGTTGATACCGAGCATTCGATCTATAACCGCTAGCCGATGACCATCGGTTGCAACCATCCTGACTTTTCCTGAATCTGCTAGTTGCTCAAAATATACACCATTTAGGTTATACCGTGTCTCATCTGCGGAGGCAGCGTAAATTGTCCGCTCGATCATCTCGGCAAGAAAGAGTCCTTGAATCCGTGTTGTCTCACCCAAACCAAAGTCAGGAAGCGTTGGATACTCTTCTGCAGTATTTCCAGCAAGCGTAAATTGCGCGCGGTCACAATGAATCTTTAGAAAAGAATTCGCTGTTGCCTCAAGCAAAATTGGCTCGTCGGGAAGCTCACGTACAATCTCATAAAGCTTTTTTGCGGAGACTGTTGCTTTTCCTGAAACTTCGATATCTGCTGGATGAAATCCACGGATTCCCACTTCAAGGTCAGTTGCAGCGAGGATGAGCTTCTTATCTTCTTTATTGCTCGCATCTAGAAGGACGTTTGCGAGAATCGGCATTGTGTTGCGTTTTTCAACAACTGATTGAATACGAGCAAGACCCTTCTGAAGTTCACCCTTGGCAATTTTGAGTTTCATCTCGTTCCCCATATCTCTTTTACTTCTTTTTGGTACTTAGTATTTAGTAATAATAGGTCTTCTCAAAATCCGATAAAAGACACCAAAGTCGTTGAGGAAAACCGGTTTTGGCCTTTATCGAATTCGACAGTGACACGTTAGGACTCCGTAGGAGATAATTGGTACAAGACTGGATATAGGCCATCTTAACACGAGGAGAGTTCTCTCGTCGTTGATCCTGGCTGGGAGAATCCAGAAAATTGGCACAAAAGTGGTGTAGTTGCTACTCTCTCGCCCCTGAGGATTTTTGTGGGAAGAGCATTTGAACCAAGCAAAGCGAAGTAAAAGCTCGTAAATGGGTAAGCTGGGTGCTCTTGAACAGTTGAAGCCAAAAATCTGCTGAGAACCCAGAACCCGGTGATCCTTTTCATCTCTGAAGAAACAGCATCAGAAGGCCTTCGATGAAACGTACCTACCAGCCTAGTCGTATCCGTCGAAAGCGAACTCATGGATTTCGCGCACGAATGAAGACTTCAGCAGGGCGCACAATTATTAAGCGGCGTCGAAGTAAAGGTCGGAAGCGTCTCGCAGTCAGTATTTCCTCGAAGTAGTTTTGGTGCGGTTGAAAACAGGTCGCTTCCAGCGCGCAGATCGAATCTTGTTCTCGCGAGATTTCCAATATCTGGCGAAGTTTGGGTATCGTCGGGCCTCAGAGGATTTTGTCGTTATTATTACGTCGCAGGGTAACGCTAATCGTCCAAGTACCAACGCCAAACGAAAGAAATTAGGAGTCACAGTCGGCAGGCGAGTAGGAAATTCCGTAGTTCGCAACCGTGTAAAACGCCATGTCAGAGAGTGGTTTCGTCATGCGCGAGCAGAATTGCCCAATGGATCCGATATTCTGGTAATCGCTCGCCATGCCGCGCGGGATCTTTCGGGCTGCGAAGTGGTGGTAGCTCTAGATAGAGCGGCTGATGGTCTACGAGCTTGGGGGGTTGGTCGAGCGACGGGCGAATTTCGATGAATCGCTTTTGGACAAAGATCGGCTTACAGCTATTGCGGTTCTACCAAGTCTCTCTATCGGGGTTATTGGGTCCGGCGTGCCGTTTCGAGCCGAGTTGCTCGCACTATGCGGCCGAGGCGATCGAGCAATTTGGTCTCGTGCGGGGGTCTTGGCTCACGGTCCGACGGATGGTTCGTTGCCATCCGCTCGGGGGAAGTGGATACGACCCGGTGCCGGAGCGGGTAGGTAATGGACCGTAATTTCGTTCTCGCCTGCGCCCTTTCTTTGGCCGTTCTCTTGGGTTGGATGTACCTGACGGGTGACTCCTCCCGCGAACAGCAGATGGGTGGAAGTCTTCCCGAACAGACTCAACCTGCTGATTCGATTGGAGATCTTACGCGGGATACCGCAGAGCGGCCTTCGTCAGATCACTCCGTATTTGCAGATCGATCGCCTTCGGCGATCCCGGCCACGCAGTCAGACCAGAGCGAGGTCGCAGAACGGCAGATTCGGATCGAGATGCCGCTCTACGCGGCGGTATTGACGAATCGCGGCGCGGGCATTTTGAGCTGGAAGCTCCGGGAGTTTCGTGAGACCTCGGATCCCAGTGCGCCCACCATTGATCTGGCGACCAGACAGGCAGTCGGGAAGGCTACGTTGCTGACTCCGTTTGCGGAGTTGGGGATCGGGGATTTCGCTGATCGCGTCTTCGAGGTGGTGCGCGAGGAGTTTTCGAGCGTTTCTTTCGAGAGCCGCGAACGCGGCGTCACGATCCGCAAGACGTTTACCTTCGATCCTGATTCCTATTCGTTCCGGCTGTTGATCGAGGTGCTGAACGATTCGACGGCTGTGATAGCACCGCGGTTCGAGATCGACATCGTCGCGCACCAGAGCGAGGCGACTGATTTTCGCGAGCAGGCGCTCGCCGCTCTCGAAGATGGAAATCGCGTGAACACACCAATACAAAGTTTGGGTCGCGGGGGCTTTTTCCAGTCGTTCACAGGCCGCAAACCCGCGAAGTACGAGGATTACCTCGGTCGAATCGACTGGGCGGGCATCCAGACCACCTATTTCCTGACGGCGATTCTTCCCGACAACCCGAGCCAGGCAAGGGTTCGCATTGCGGCACTGGAACCCGGAGTGTCAGGGGTTACCCAGCTTTCGTTCGACGAGACGGTGATTCCGCCAGGCCAATCCATCGCCCGCGAGTTCCGGGGCTACATGGGTCCGAAAGAAATGGAGCGACTCGAGATCTTTGGAGGGGAGACCGTCCACGCGATCGATCTCGGTTGGTCGTGGGTCGAGCCGCTGACGCGCTTCTTCTCGTTGCTTTTGAAAATGCTCTACTCCGTCGTGGCAAACTACGGAGTCGCAATCATCATACTCACGATCTTGGTTCGAGTCGTCACGGCACCGCTGACCATCAAGCAGATGCGCTCGATGGAGCGAATGCGCGCGCTCTCTCCCAAGCTCAAGGAGATTCAAGCGGAGTTCGCCGACGATCGTCAGAAGCAGTCCGAGAAGACGATGGCCCTTTACAAGAGTGAAGGCGTCAATCCCCTGGGCGGCTGTTTGCCGATGCTCCTACAATTTCCTGTGTTTATCGGATTGTTCTACGCGCTGAGAAGTACGATCCAGCTGCGCCAGGCGCCCTTTTTCGGCTGGATCGATGACCTTTCCGTGCCCGAGTCGCTCTTTGAAATTCCCGGCCTCGGCCTGCCATTTCGGGTTCTTCCTTTGGTCATGGGAGCGACGATGGTCCTCCAGCAGCGGATCACGCCGATGCAAGCGGATCCCGCGCAAGCGAAGATGATGATGACGGTCATGCCCGTCATGATGACGCTGGTCTTCTATCAGTTCCCGTCGGGATTGGTTCTTTACTGGATGGTGAGTAACGTACTCGCGATCAGCCACCAGTTGTGGATTGGCCGCGGGATTCGAGCCAAGAAAGCAAGTTAGGAGGTAGTGGTGTACGACGTGAAGAACGAGGCCCACGAATTCGTGGCAGATGGGCGGAGCGAAGCGGTCGACAAGGCGTGTCAGTTTTTTGGCGTCGCCGACGAGTCCGCGCTCGCGATTTCCGGGTTCGAGACCGGAGCGGTTTACGGGCTTGCGACGCGCACGGTGATCGTCGCAGTCCCAAAGAGCGGCGCGAAGTCCAGGCCCGCGCGCTCCCGAAACGACGCGGGGCGAAGCGCCGGGCGAGATTCGAGTCGCAGAAGGGATCGGGGCCGCGACGATCGCACACGCGAATCTTTGGCGAGCCCGCGAGGGAATCGTGAATCCCAGGGGGGCCGCGACCGAACACCGAAACCCGAAGCCGACCCGGCTACGCCCGCTGCGGGGCCGTCCGTCGGATCGGTGGGCGAAGAACTCGGAGAGATCGGTCAATTCATGCTCGGAACCATCGAGCGAATGGGATTGGGCCCGTTCGAGATTTCTGAAAGCAAAGAGGGCGAGATGATCGTGCTGCAGGTGAAGGGACCGGCCGCGCAGGAGCTCGCCTCGGGTCAGGGCAGGACCGTCGATGCGCTCCAACTGCTCGTCAACCAGCTATCCGTGCGGATCAGCCCGGATCGAGAGCGCGTGGTGGTCGACGTCGACGGGAATGCGGATGCGCGAGAGGAGTTTCTCGGGAAACTGGCAGAGCGGGTTGCAAAGCGGGCGCTTCAGACCGGTCGCGCCGTTGCCCTCGACCCGATGAACGGCCGAGATCGACGCATGATCCACATGGCGCTGCGGGATCGGGAAGATGTTGCGACGATGAGCGAGGGTGAGGGTCGGTATCGCCAAGTGGTCGTGGTACCCGAGAGCTCGGACGAGTTCGCGGAGGTGCGCGCGCAATCGGAGCGATCTGGCAGCAACAGCTGAGGAGTTCCATCACGCTTCGAACGTTCCACGTGGAACACAGCCCCGGCTGTTCCACGTGGAACAGCACTCCGACCTGCTATCCGGTGCTTCGATGATTGGGGACAAATCCGCGGAAGCCGTCCGCAGCCTCCTGATCGAGGGGCTCGGCGAGCTCCGGCTGGCCGTCAGCGATCACCAACTCGACACGCTGCTTGAGCTCGCACTGCTGCTCGGTCAATGGTCGAAGCGGATCAACCTGACTGGCCACCGAACTCCTGCTGAGATCGCCCGGAGGCTGATTTTGGATGCAGCCGCCCTCTGCGCGCAGCTGCCCGAGATCGCTTCCCTGGCCGACATCGGGTCCGGGGCGGGCTTCCCGGGCTTTCCGGTCGCCATCTTGCGCGCGGATTGTCGCGTGACGCTTGTGGAATCCCGCGAGCGGCGGCATCACTTTCAGCGCCAGGTCATTCGGCAGCTCGGGTTGGACAACGTCTACGCCGAACTCGGTCGCGCAGAGGCCCTCGAGCCATCGCTTCACGCCGCGGCGATCGCCCAGGCGGTCGCGCGGCCCCGGGACGCCCTGCCCATTTTGCTGCCGTGGGTCGAAATCGGTGGCCTGCTGCTTTTTCCGGGTTCGACCCCCGCTCCGCCAATCCCGAACGATGATCCCCGGGTTCGCTTCGAGCCCTGCGCGACTTACAACGTACCTCTGGGCGGCGCGGAGCGGACGCTGTGGACCGCACGCAAAACTTCGGGGAACGTGGTGTAGCGATTCGAGGGATTGATTTTCGAGATCCGGCCAAGAATCTTGGCGACAGCGACTGATTGGTGTGGTAGATTTAGCGAATCGATGAAAGCCCCGCGGGGGTGTGGGGAAAGTTCAGTTGGAACCTAATACCGCGATTCCGGAGCAAGGCGGGCCCGCATCGGGCCTGGTATTCGCCGTTGTCAATCAAAAAGGCGGGGTCGGCAAGACCACGAGCGCGGTGAATCTGGCCGCGTCGTTCGCTGCGTCGGAGCGATCGACGCTCTTGGTCGACCTGGATCCCCAGGCGAACGCGACGAGCGCCTTCGGAATTGCTGCGACGAATCACATTTATCACGCCATCGGTGGGCGCTGCGTGATGAAGGACGTTGTGCGGTCTACCGAACTCGAATTTCTAGAGTTGGTTCCGTCGGGTCGCGACCTCTACGGCGCCGAGATCGAGCTCGCCTCGATGCTCAATCGCGAACGCCAGTTGGAGCGCGCCCTCTCGGATCTGCGTCAAGCCTACGAGTTCGTCTTCATCGACTGCCCGCCCTCTCTCGGCCTGCTGACGCTGAACGCGTTATGCGCCGCGTCGCGCGTAATCATCCCTCTCCAATGTGAGTACTACGCGCTCGAAGGTCTGGCCGGGTTGCTAGAGACGGTCGGCCTGGTGCGCGAACAGCTGAATCCCGATCTCGGCCTCGAGGGTATCCTGCTCACGATGGTCGATCAGCGGAACAATCTAAGCCGCCAGGTCGGGAAGGAGGTCCGCGACCATTTCGGCATCGAGGCATTCGAGACCGAAATCCCGCGAAACGTGCGGCTGAGTGAAGCCCCGAGTCACGGCAAGCCCGCCCTTCTGTACGACATCCACTCCAAGGGCGCGGTCAGTTATCTGCGACTCGCGGACGAAATCCTGCGACGCTATCCACGACCAGTACACTCCATCGCGCCCGCCGTTCTCTCCGGCGGTTCGGCGTCCGAGGGGGCACTCGGTGAGTAATCAGCACAAGGCACTCGGGCGCGGCATTGGAGCGCTGATTCCCGGCGCGGCGCCCGCGAGTTCTCCCGCGCTCGTCGCGGAATCGGGTCCGACGTGCATCCCGCTCGACTCCATCGAACCCAATCCCGACCAGCCTCGACGCGTCTTCGATCTGGAACATCTCGAGCGAATGGCGCAGTCGATCTCTCGCCACGGCGTGCTGCAACCCGTGATCGTGCGCAAGGCCGGGCACCGCTATCAACTGATCTGCGGCGAGCGGCGCTGGCGGGCCGCGCGTCTTGCGGAGCTTTCGTCGATACCGGCGCTGGTGACCGATGTCGACGACCGCGACCGGCTCGAGCTGGCCCTGATCGAGAACGTGCAGCGCGCGGATCTCAACCCGATTGAACTCGCGCACGCCTTCAAGGTGCTCTGTGCCTCCGGGGCGACCCAAGACGAGGTCGGCGCACGCGTGAGCCTCGACCGCTCGACGGTCGCCAACCACCTGCGGTTGCTCGAGCTGCCGCGAGAATTTCAGGCCGACGTCGAAGCCGGTCGTCTGAGCATCGGACACGCCAAGACGCTGCTCTCGGTCGGCAACCCTGAACGCCGCCGGCATCTCCGGGATCGCATCGTCCGCGAGGGGCTTTCGGTCCGCGCCAGCGAGGGGCTCGCCCGCAATGTTTCAAAGCCCAAGCAACCGCGCGTGGCGCACCGCTCGGCTACGGACCCCAACCGCCAGATGCTGGTGGACAACCTGCGCCGGCGCCTACAAACCAGCGTCCGGATCAACGGAGACGACGCGCGCGGGCGCATCGAAATCGAGTATTTCGGCGCCGAGGACCTCGGGCGGATCTCGAACCTGTTGCTGGGCGATGCCTGAGCGGCCCGCCGACTTGGACGGCGGCGCGGTGCCCCCGTGCGTGCTGCGATCGGACGCTCGGTTCGAAGGCCTGCTCGCGCTGAGAGCGCCCGGTCGGATCGACGGCTGCGTGAGCGGCGAGGTGGTCGCCTCTGATTTGCTTTGGATCGGCGAGTCCGCCCGCGTCAATGCTCGGATTGCGGCCCCCGAAATTGTCATCGCGGGTGAATTCGACGGAAAGGCAGAGGCCAGTGGCCGCATCGAACTGCTCGAGACCGCTCGGGTCCGCGCAACACTCGATGCCCAGCGCCTGGTCTTGGCCGAGGACTGCTTCTTCGAAGGGCGTTGCCGGACCCATCCCGAATCAGAGCCCCCCACCGGAGACTGAAGCCGGCCTCGAAGGGGCCGGCGCGCACTACCGACGGGCTTTCTCTCACCTTGAAGTTCCCGTCAGCTATGTAAAACTTCCGCCTCTTGGCCTCCGGCGGGTCGTTGAGTTCTGCGATCCGCCGGAGGCTTTTTGAGTGCAAGCGCCGCTGGCTTCCACCGCGCTGTGGTCGCTGAAACCGGTCCCATCAAAGTCCGGTTTGAAGGCCTCGGCGCCCCATTTTGATGGGAAACTCGCGACCTCTGGTGGGAACCTCGCAACCCGGCTAGGAACCTCGGGACCAGGATGGGAACCTCGCAATCCGATCGAAGCCTCGGGGCCCGTCAAGCAGTCGGCGGAGACGCGCCGTGGTTCGAGTTGGCGTGCAATCAGCATTGTCAAAGTCGGTCGCCCGTCACCGCATTGTGGAAGTCCAGAAAATCCGGATCGAGGCTGAGATCATATCGGAGCGGAGTGCAGTGAAAGCCCGACATCAGCTGAAACCGAAGTCGGTCGCATGCTGGACGTTCGCCGCGTGCGCGCTGTTCGCGGGCGCAGCGGCAGCCAGCGAAGGAGACCTCGTTCTGTTGCCGGATTTCACCGGCAAGCTTCCGATTCTGATTCTGTTCTTCGCGCTGCTGGTGGTTCCCGTCAACGCAATCCTCTTCAAGCCGATCTTCCAGGTGCTCGACGCGCGCGAGGAGCGAACCACCGGTACCTGCAAGCGGGCCGAGAAGATCATGAACGATGCCGAGAAAACCCTCGCCAATTACGAACGAGCGGTGCGCGAAGTGCGCGCCGATGCCGAGCAGGCGCGCAAGCGCGAAGCCGTCGCTGCTCGGCAAGAAAACAGGACGGTGGTCGACGCGGCTCGCGCCGATGCCGAGCGTCACTTCGAGCGTGCGAGGACCGAGCTCGCTGCGGCGCTCGAGCAATCGCGGCAGACCTTGCGCGCCGACGCCCAAAGCCTCGCCGACGAAGCCGCTTCACGCGTGCTGGGTCGGGCGCTATGAGCCTTCGAAGCGCGGTCGCGCTGTTGGGTATCCTGCTCGCCCTGCCCGCGAACGCTTCGGACCACCCCGCAGCGGGCCTGCAGGATTTTCTTTGGCCCGCCCTCAACCTCGTCATCCTGATCGCGGCTCTGGTGTATTTTAGCCGCAAGCCGCTGCGGGCTTATTTCGAGAAGCGCCGAAGCACAATCCAGGGCGAGCTTCAGTCGGCCGCCGAGCAGCTCGCAACAGCCGAGAGCACCTATGCAAAGTGGCGGCGCCGCATGGTCGACCTCGAAGGCGAGCTCGATGAGATTCGCGCAGTGTCGCGGCAGCGCGCCGAGGCCGAGCGTGAGCGAATCGTCGAAGATGCCCGCGCTACCGCAGAGCGGATCCAGCGCGATGCAACCACCGCCATCGCGTTGGAGCTCCGGCGCGCGCGGGAAACCCTCCGCGAAGAGGCGACGCAGTACGCGATCGAACTCGCGGGCGAGCGCCTTTCACGGGAAGTGACCGAAGCCGATCG
Organism: Myxococcales bacterium; assembly: GCA_022561775.1. GTDB lineage: Bacteria > Myxococcota_A > UBA9160 > UBA9160 > SMWR01 > JACZVU01. The sequence continues at coordinate 128,054 of JADFQO010000001.1, forward strand.
GGATCGCCTGATCGACGAGTTCATCGACCTCATCGCTTCGACGCCAGACTCCGACGCGAGCCAGCGGGAGGGCGCCTAGCCGTGCAGAGCAAAGCCGCTCGCCGCTACGCGCGTGCGCTTTTCTCGTTGGCCCAAGAGGAGGGCGGAGTCGCATCGATCCGCCGCGAACTCGACGACATGGCCCGACTGCTCGCCGCCAACCCCGACCTTCAACGGCGACTCTTCCAACCGCTGCACCCGGTTCGCGAGCGGCGGCAGGTATTGAAGAGCCTCTGCGAGCAGGGGCGCGGAAGCCAAACGATCCGAAACTTTTTTGCCTATCTGATCGAACAACGACGCCTGGTCGCGTTCGACGCCATCCGCGAGGAATTCAATCGCCTGGCCGATGAGGCGGCCGGGCGCGTTCGCGCCGAGGTGCGGAGTGCGAGCCCGCTGCGCGACGAACAGCGCGCGCGTCTCGCCGGCGCGTTGGCTCGGAGAACCGGCAAGGACATCGACCTTACCGTGCACGTCGACTCCTCGCTGATTGGCGGCGCGATCGCCACGGTGGGTGGTCTCGTATTCGACGGCAGCCTTCGCAGTCAATTGTCGCAGTTGCGCGGCTCTTTGACACAGAGACGAAGCCTGCACGGAAACGACTAGGAGCGCGATCCCCGGTTGGGGTCGCGCGACGACGCAAAGGGAATTCGAAGAATTCCCCAGCTAGCTCGAAGGGCCTCGCGCGAGCGCAGCGGACCTGAAGAAGAAAAGGAAACAGTCTTGGACATCAAGCCGGCCGAAATTACCGATATCCTGAGGCGCGAAATCAAGGAATACGATCGCGAAATCGACGTCGCAGAGACGGGAACCGTGTTGTCGATCGGCGACGGAATCGCGCGCGTCTACGGACTCGAATCCGTGATGGCGGGCGAACTCGTCGAGTTCCCCGGCGGCATCTCGGGCATGGTGCTCAACCTCGAAGAGGACAACGTCGGCATTGCGGTGATGGGTGAGTCCCATCACGTGCGAGAGGGCGACGTCGTCCGGCGCACGAACCGCATCATCGAGGTTCCCGTGGGCGAGGCGTTGATCGGCCGGGTGGTCGACGCGCTCGGCGATCCCATCGACGGCGGCGCGCCGATCGAGTCCACCGAATCCCGCCGCGTCGAGCTCAAGGCGCCCGGCATTGTCGCGCGAAGATCGGTTCACGAACCGCTGCAGACCGGCATCAAGGCGATTGACGCGATGACGCCAATCGGGCGCGGACAACGCGAACTCATCATCGGCGATCGCCAGACCGGTAAGACCGCAATCGCGATCGACACCATCATCAACCAGAAGGACACCGACGTCTTCTGCATCTATGTCGCGATCGGACAGAAGCAGTCGACGGTTGCGCAGGTTGTGGACAAACTCAAGCAATACGGCGCGATGAAGTACACGACCGTGGTCTCCGCGACTGCGAGCGAGCCGGCGCCGCTGCAGTACATCGCCCCCTACTCGGGCGTGACGATGGGCGAGTGGTTTCGCGACAACGGTAAGCATGCGCTGATCGTCTTCGACGACCTCTCGAAGCAGGCGGTCGCCTATCGGCAGCTCTCACTGCTGCTGCGCCGACCGCCCGGACGCGAGGCCTACCCGGGCGACGTCTTCTACGTGCACTCGCGGCTGCTCGAACGCGCGGCGAAAATGAGTGACGAAGAGGGCGGCGGGAGCCTCACGGCGCTGCCGATCATCGAAACCCAGGCGGGTGACGTTGCGGCCTACATCCCGACCAACGTGATCTCGATCACCGACGGTCAGATCTTCCTCGAAGGCGATCTCTTCAACTCCGGCGTGCGACCCGCCGTGAACGTGGGCATCTCGGTGTCGCGGGTCGGCGGTGCCGCGCAGACCAAGGCTACCAAGCAGGTGGCCGGCAAGCTCAAGCTCAGCCTCGCGCAGTACCGCGAGATGGCGGCCTTCGCGCAGTTCGGCAGCGACCTGGACAAATCGACCCAGGAGCAGATCGCGAATGGCGAACGCCAGACCGAGATGCTCAAGCAGGCCCAGTACTCGCCCATGAAGATGGAGGAGCAGGTCGTTTCGATCTTCGCCGCGTCACCGCGGGAAGACCGCGACTCCTGGGTGCGCGGCTACGAGGTCAAAGATCTGCTCCGCTACGAATCCGAGCTGCTCGACCACCTTCGCCAGAATCACGCGGATACCCTCTCGGCGATTCGCGAGAGCGGGAAACTCGAGCCCGCTACCGAGCAGAAATTGATCGCGGCGCTCGACGAATTCGCGGGGATCTTCGAGCCGAGCGCGACGGCGGCGACCGAGGCCAGCTAATTGCCGAATCTGAAAGACATCCGGCGCCGAATCGGCAGCATCAAGAAGACGCAGCAGATCACGCGCGCGATGCGCATGGTCGCCGGCGCCAAGCTGCGCCGCGCCCAGGCCGCGAGTGAGAACGCGCGCCCCTACGCGGACCGGATGCGGGCGACCGTTTCGCAGGTCTCCCAGGGCGTGTCCGAAGAAGCGCACCCGCTCTTCGAACAGCGAGCGTCGGTGAAGAAGCTGGAAGTCGTGGTGGCGACCTCGGATCGCGGACTCTGCGGGGGATTCAATTCCAACGCAATCAAGTTTGCGGCCAAGCTGATCGCAGAGCGCGAAGCCGAGGGCTGTGAGGTCTCGATCACGACGGCGGGGCGACGCGGGCAGGAGTTTTTCCGCCGCCGCCGCTCAGAGCAACTCGAGGGCAACTACCCGCAGCTGGACTGGGTGACCTACGTCCAGGCGACCGAGATCGCGAAGGCCGTTTCGGGCCGATTCATTTCGGGCGAGGTCGACGAAGTCTTCCTGGTCTACAACGAGTTCGTATCGGCGATGACGCAGACTCCGAAGTCGGTTCGCCTGCTTCCGTTTGCGGCGGATGACGAGGTGAGCGGGGACATTTTGCCCTACGAGATCGAGCCCGACCCCGAAAGCCTGCTGGCGGTCCTCGTCCCCAAGGCGGTCGAGGTCGAGATCTATCGGGCGCTGTTGGAAAACCAGACAGGCGAGCACGCTGCGCGTATGGCGGCGATGGAATCGGCGACGCGCAATACCGAAGAGCTGGTAGAAAAACTAACACTTCAATTCAACCGCGCGCGGCAGGCGGCGATCACCAGGGAATTGATCGAGATCGTCAGCGGCGCCGAAGCACTCTAGGACGGGCGATGGCAAACGAGGATGGACGAGTCATACAGGTAATGGGACCGGTGGTGGATGCGGAGTTTCCGCCCGGATCGCTTCCTGAAATCTACACCGCGCTGAGACTCACGAATCCCGGCATCGATGACCGCGAATCCAACCTCGTGATCGAGGTGGCGATGCATCTCGGCGAAAATACGGTTCGCTGCATTGCGATGGATACTACGGACGGCCTGGTGCGCAATCAGCCGGTCAAGAACACCGGGGAGCCGATCATGGTGCCCGTCGGCCCCGCGACACTCGGCCGGATCATGAATGTGATCGGCGAGCCAGTCGACGAACGTGGACCGATCGAATCCGACATCCGCCACCCGATCCATCGACCCGCGCCGGCGTTCGTCGACCAGTCGATAGCGATCGAAACTCTCGAAACCGGCATCAAGGTGGTCGATCTGATTGCCCCCTATCCGAAGGGCGGCAAGGTCGGCCTGTTCGGAGGCGCGGGCGTCGGCAAGACGGTGGTCATTCTCGAACTCATCACCAACATCGCGAAGGAACACTCGGGCTACTCGGTGTTCGGTGGTGTGGGCGAGCGGACCCGTGAGGGCAACGACCTCTGGAACGAGATGGCCGACGCCAAGCTGTCGGACGGAACGACAGTGCTCGAAAAGACAGCGCTCGTCTACGGTCAGATGAACGAACCGCCCGGAGCACGCGCGCGTGTCGGGCTCTCGGCGTTGACGGCTGCGGAGTATTTCCGCGACGAGGAGGGCAAGGACGTCCTGCTCTTCATCGACAACATCTTTCGCTTCACCCAGGCTGGCTCCGAGGTTTCGGCGCTGCTCGGGCGCATCCCGTCCGCGGTCGGCTACCAGCCGACGCTCGCGACAGAGATGGGCGAACTGCAGGAGCGAATCACCTCGACCAAGAAGGGATCGATCACCTCCGTTCAGGCGATCTACGTGCCCGCCGACGATCTCACGGACCCGGCGCCCGCAACGGCCTTCAGCCACCTCGACGCGACCACGGTGCTCAGCCGCGCAATCTCGGAACTCGGCATCTACCCGGCCGTCGACCCGCTGGACTCGACGAGCCGGATTCTCGATCCGCAGGTCGTGGGCGATGAACACTACGAGGTAGCGCGAGGCGTCCAGCAGGTGCTGCAGAAGTACAAGGACCTGCAGGACATCATCGCGATTCTCGGGATGGACGAGCTTTCCGAAGAGGACAAGATCACGGTGGGGCGGGCGCGCAAGATCCAGAAGTTCTTCTCGCAGCCGTTCCACGTCGCCGAGCAGTTCACGGGTCAGCCCGGCGCGTATGTTCCGCTGTCCGAAACCATTCGCGGTTTCGAGGAAATCCTCGAAGGCAAGCACGACATGCTGCCCGAGCAGGCGTTCTTCATGGTCGGCACGATCGATCAGGCTGTCGAGAAGGCGGGGAAGCTCTAGAAAATGCCGTTCGAACTCACGATCGTGACGCCCGAAGGCCAGTCCTATCAGGGCAGCGTGGAGCGGGTCGTGCTTCCCGGCCGCGAAGGGGAGTTCGGGGTGCTCACGAACCATGAGCGCTTTCTCGCGCCGCTGCGGGTCGGTGCGGTCGAGATTATCACCGAGGGGGAGGCCCTCTACGCGGCGGTTGCGGACGGCTTCGCGGAAGTCGACGGCGAGTCCGTCACGGTGCTGGTGGATTCATGCGAACTCGAGCACGAGATCGACGCGGCGCGCGCAGACGCTGCGGTGGCGGCCGCGCAGCAATACCTCGACAAGGCGGCGGGCGACGAAGACCCCGAGCGCTACCGACATTACGAAGGGGAGCTCGAGCGCGCTCGGACGCGGGTGGCCGTCAGCCGACGCAAACGCCAATGATCGAGAGTTCGCGTTGGCTCAGCTTCCGCGCGAAGCGGTGAGCTTCGCCCTTCCGTTTTCGACCACGACCTTGAAGCGAATCTGGCCGTCCCCGTAACGCTTGCGCAGTTCGCGTTCTTGCCGGTCGAGTATCTCGTCCAGCTTCGCGGTGGTCAGCCTTGCGACACTCTCACCACACGCCCGCCGGGCTTCGACGAAGGCCTGGTAGATCTCCTTGCGGTCCTGCGGGGGAGGAGCCGCGGGTTCGGGTGGCGCCGCGGTGCGCTCGGACAGTTTCGCCTTGAATTGATGCCGCGAATAACTGCCCGTTTCGATCTTGCGCAGGGTCTCGGTCCACTGGCGCTTGAAGGCCTGGTAGCGCGAGACGATCGAGTTGAACTTGAACCGCATCGCGGTGTTCTGGATCGCCTGATTGGAGTAGACGATGACGAGTTTCTTCACCTCGTCCGCCAACAGCATGGGTTCGCGCGGGCGGGAGCCGAGGAAATACTGGTCGTAGGCGAGCTTCACCGACGTCAGCTTGCGGCTGAGGACCTCCAGATCTTCTTCGTTGGGCAAAGCTCGGCCCTCCCCCGCGGCTGGCTCGTTGCTGCCAGTCGGCGAGTTTCTGAATCGGTGTCTTGGGCAGGTCACTTGAGGCGTTTCCACCCCGGAAAATCGACTCTGTCGAGCGGGAAAATCGCGTTACCTACGTCCACAGTGCGTCAAAACGCGCTCGAATGCCCTGTCTATTATGACGCGAAATGACGCACCAATTGCGTAGCGCGTAATTCTCTGCTCGGGGAGCGGGACGTAGGAGCTGCGCGCTCGAACCCGATGGCCCCCCGTCACCGCACCCTAAGCAATCACCCCTCGCCAAACACAAAAGACCTGCTGTTCACTCCGCTCCAGGATCCGTCAGTAGCCGCCGTGTCAGTGCGTCGATGTCGATCGCGTCGAGCGGTGTGGCTTCACCCGGTCCGAGCGGCGGGATTTCTCCGATCAGCCGGTCACCCAAAATCTCCTTCAATGCCAAAAGGTTGGAGGCGTCGGCGGCGGATAGTGGCCCCTCGGCGTGGGAGATCACCACGCCCAGCACCGGCAGCTTCTTTGACGCGGCGACCTCCAGAGTCAGGGCGGTGTGGTTTATGGTCCCGAGGCTGGCGCGCGCGACGATTAGAAGCGGCAAGGCGAGATCGCGCGCGAGCTCTGCCATCGTCCAGTCGCCTCGGATCGGCACGAGCAGGCCGCCCGCCCCTTCGACGACCATCAGATCGCGCCCCCTCGCGATCCGTTGGTAGGCGGCGTCAATTGACGCGAGGTCCACTTCGCGATTTTCAGCGCGCGCCGCCACGTTCGGCGCCGCCGGCAGCGCGAATTGCTGAGGGCAGATCGTTTCGAGCGGATCCGTCGCACCGGCGGCATCGCGCATCGCGATCGCGTCGAGGGGGCCGTCTTCCCCTACGCCGGTCTCGATGGGCTTCATCACGCCCACCTTCAGACCGACCTTGCGAAATGCCGCGATCAACGCGCGCGAAACCAGCGTCTTCCCGACACCGGTGTCGGTTCCCGTGACAAAGATTCCAGGCGTGCGCGCGCGGGTCACTCGCTGCTACCCGAGCAGCTCTTTTGCGAGCAGATCGACGAGGTGATCGATCTCGCTGCTGCGATGGGTGGCCATCGGCGTGATTCGGAGGCGGGCCGTGCCTTCGGGAACCGAAGGGTGGCGAATTCCCTGGGCGTAGATGCCGTTCTCGAGCAGGCGCTCGCAGAGTTTCATCGTCGCGTCATTATCACCCACGATCACGGGGAGAATGTGCGTCGTGCTTGGCGCGGTCGAGATGCCTCGTTGCGCGAGGCCGTTTCGCAAGCGATCCGCATTCTGCGACAGGCGTTCTCGCCGCCACGGTTCGCGTCGCATCACCTCGAGCGCAGCTCGCGCTGCGGCCACCTGCGGCGGAGCGAGCGCACAGCTGAAGATGAAACTGCGCGCGGTGTTGACGAGCAAATCGCGAAGTGCGCGGCTGCCCGCGACAAAGGCGCCAAACGAGCCGAGCGACTTTCCGAGCGTTCCGAGCACGACGTCGACATCGCGACCCACGCCGCAGAGTTCACTGGAACCACGCCCCGTGGCCCCGAGTGTGCCGGTTCCGTGGGCGTCGTCGACAAGAACCGTCGCCCCCCATCGCTTTGCGAGCGGCACCAACTCGGCGAGCGGCGCGACGTCTCCGTCCATGCTGTAGACGCCGTCGACGACCACGAGCACCTCGCCTCGGGTCGATGCGGTCTCGCGCAGCACTTTCTCCAGGCAATCGAGATCGCCGTGCGGAAAGATGCGAACGGCTGCGCGCGAAAGTCGGCAGCCATCGATGATCGACGCGTGGCTCAGCGCGTCGGAGATCACCAGATCACCTCGGTCTGCGAGTGCGGGGATGACGCCGACGTTTGCCATGTAACCCGTGCTGAAGGCCAGCGCGGCCTCGGTTCCGAGAAATTCGGCGAGTTCCGACTCGAGCGCCTCGTGGATCTCGAAATTGCCGTTGATCAGCCGCGAGCCTCCCGCCGCGCAGCCGAACTCGCGCGTCGCAGCCACAGCCGCCTCGACGACCTCCGGGTGATGGGCGAGGTCGAGGTAGTTGCTGCCCGCAAAGAGCAATACCTCGCGGCCGTCGACCGACATCCGCGTAGATTGCGCGCACGCCATCACCCGCATCTGCCGATGGGTGCCGCGCTTCTGGAGCGCGCCGAGCAGAGCGCTCGCGCGGGATTCGACGCTCATCGCTGAGCCCGGCATCGCTCGAACAGGGGATTCTCCAGATTGGATTTCGGCGGGTTTCGCGGGAGACAGCGCGCTGAAGCCAGCAAAGCAACAACCCCACGCGCTGTCAACCAAGCCGGCGGTCGTGGTTGACAGGCGTTCGATCCGTTGAGAAGATAAAATGATTAATCAATTCCACTATTTAGCTGACTCAGGCGACTTCGGGGACCCGGCCCCGCGGGCGCGCCGCACCGGGCCCGGGCTCTGGACGCACTCGACGGAGTGGCTCAAACTCATCGGCTCTGGGGATTCACTCGCCCTTCCGCGAGCCACCAGTCGAGGCCGACGGGGCCGACGGGCAATCCGAAGACCATCGCTACAGCCGCCCGATCGTTTACTGAAGGAGAATGGATAGATGCCGTCTAGCGCGCCGACGCTGTGCAATCCCAAAGAGGTCGATGATGTCGTCGACTGGGGGATCGTTCCGACCATGATCGAGGGGGAGTCCAGAACCTCGGGGGTGTTGCTCCACAAGGGTCCGAACGGCGAATCCGAGACGGGGCTGTGGATCTGCACGCCCGGAACCTGGGAGTGTCATGTGACCCGCGACGAGTTTTGCCATTTCCTCGAAGGTCGCTGCACCTACACGCACGAGTCAGGCGAAGTCATCGAGATTGCTCCCGACACGGTGGCCTTCTTTCCAGCCGATTGGAAGGGCAGCTGCCGGGTTCACCAGACCGTTCGGAAGGTCTATATGATTCGCTGATCGGGGAGTGAGCAAAATCGCGAATCGCGACGCCGGACGCGCGATTGCGCACCCTCGAACAAAGAATTGCGCACAGCCGGCCGCTAAGCGTCCGGCTCCACGATGTTCGCCTCCATGTTCGGACGCAGATCGCCCGGGAATGACGCCTTGCTGCGCGCTTCGAGGTCAAAGTAGACGGAGATCTTCTCCGACGTCGCTGCGAGTTCTCTGGTTTCGATGTTGTGCATGCGATGGATCGCCGTCATCGACGTATTTCCGATCTTCAGCAGACCGCTTTCGATCACGATGAGGCTGCCCACCCTTTGTTCGGCCTTGTATTCGATGGTGTCTCGGACATCGACGAATCCGCCGTGGTTTCGATCCAGGTAATCCCGCGTGAAGCCGAGCGCCGACATGTGATGCCAGAACGCCTGATCAAACATACCCACGTAGTGCATGGTGTTCATGTGGCCCTGGTGGTCGCAGTGCCAGGGATAGACCACGCCGCGGAAGGTCTCGATGTATTCGCTCATGATCGCTCCCATGTTCGAAGGAATCGCGCCAACGCTTCGAGCGCGAGCGACATGCGGCCGCTTACCGCGGGGTCGGGGTCGCTGAGGCGCTTTGGGTCGGCCGCCCCTTCGAGCGGGCGTTCGACCAGCTGTGGATCGTGATCGTCGAACTCCCGAACCTCGCAGCCGAAGGCTTCTGCTTCAATGGTTAGGTAACCCCAGGGAACCATCGCACCATCGTGTTCGAAGAGTTCGGCGGCGAGCATCGGGCGTCGGCCAATCAAGACTGACGGGCGATCTCGGGCTTGAGGATTTCACCGTCGGTGCCCGTCAACCGGAAGGCGTTGGAGGATTCGGCCCCCGCCTCGTATAAGGGATTTCCCTCAATTTCGAATCCGGCATCGCGAATCATCCGGTAGGTGTCCGCAACCGCATCGCCGCGGGTCGTGAGATAGCCCTCGACGAACAACGAATTCGCGGGATAGAGGGCGAGCGGTTCGAGGCTGCGCAGGTGTCCCTCGCGTCCTCCCGCCGCGCGGATTTCCGCGCGCGGATTGACGAAGCGCACCAACGCGAGCGTTCGCAGGCAACGTTCCGGCGTGAGGCTGCCATCGGCCTTCAGCGGATTGCCCTCGATAGGGATCAGGAAGTTCACCGGAATCGACGGCACCTCGAGTTCTCGAAGGCGAAACGCCAACTCGATCACGTCACTGCTCGATTCACCCATCCCGAGGATGAACCCACTGCAGGTTTCGATGCCGAACTTACGAGCCGCTTGCAGTGTGCGCACGCGGTCCGCGTAGCTGTGGGTGGTGCACACTTTCTCGTAGTGACTCTCGCTGGTGTTGAGATTGTGATTCAGCCGATCGAGTCCGGCCGCCGCGAGGATTTCCGCGTGCGCGTCTTCGATCAGCCCGGCCGACAAGCAGACCTCGATCGGATAGCGATCCTTCAGCTTGCGGATCAAGGACGCGAGTTTGCGGGTGCGCTCGATCGTTGGGCCGCGGCCGGAGAGCACCATGCAGTAGCGACTCGCGCCCGACTGGGCGGCGCGCTCGGCTTCCGCGAGGATCTCCGCGTCGCTCTTGATTGGATACTTGCGGATCGCCGCAGCGGAATCGCGGGACTGGGAGCAGTATCCGCAGTCCTCCGGGCAGAGTCCGTTTTGAATGTTGTTCAAGATGTGAACCATCACCTTCCGGCCGAAGTGACGCTCGCGGGGCAGATAGGCGGCGTGGAGGAGCGGAAGCAATTCGACGTCTTCTCCGTCGAGGATCCAGAGGGCGTCGTCCCAGCTCGGCGGCTCGTCTCGTAGAGCCTGCTCGGCGAGACGTGAAATGCGTTCGAACATGGAGCCTCCGCGCGAAACGGGCCTGCGGCGCGCTTCGAGGTGTGCCTCGGCCGCACGGGCAGAAAAGCAGGATTGCTCGAGGCTGTCAACCGAATCTGGAGCGTAGGCTAGGGCTCGTCGGGCGGCACCTTGGGCGCTCCGATCGCCTTTTCGATGGCGTGTTCGTAGAGCTCGGTCACCTGTTTGCGCTGGGCGTCGTCGAGATTTACGAAGCGAATTCCCATCCCGCGTTCTTCCTCGGCCAGGTTGGCGCTCACGTTCACGGCGGCGACTTCGCCGGGGAGCTCGATTTCCTCCCCGGTTTTTTCGACCCGAATCCGCACGTTGAAAGGAGTGCCGATCGGAAGTGGTGATTCGGTGGCGATGAAGATGCCCCCGGTCGACAGGTTCGTCATCAGGCAGTCGCCGACCTCGCCACGCGATTCGAAGCACACGTTGAGTGCGAGCGGGACGCGCACGGAAGCCCGGCTTTGCGCGTGTTTCTCTTTGACGTCTGGCTGGAAGTGGCGGTTCAGTGTGCTCTTGAGCTGCGACCAGCGAGCCAACTCGGCCGGCGAAAGACCGCCGGCCTTTCGCTGATTATCCAGCGCCATGTAGGCGCGCAAGAGGCCGGGCATGTTGGACATTCGCCCGACCCTCCATCGTCTCGGAACGACGCTTCGCCGGAGTCTATCGCGGAACGAGTGAGCGGTCGGAGAATTTGCGAAGAATCGGTACGGTTCGACGCGCTCCAAATCTGTAGAATGTCGAGATGGCGCGCTCCCGAACGGTTTATTCCTGCACCGAATGCGGTGGTCAACAGCCGCGCTGGGTCGGCCGCTGTCCGTCCTGCGGCGGTTGGTCGACGCTCGTCGAAGAGACGATTCGCGCGCCCGCCGAATCGGAGCGCCTCGGGCAAAACCCCGACATCGAGTCCGCCAAGCCGATGCTGCTGGGCGAAATCGACACCGCAAGCGCCCCTCGCCTCGCGACACGGCTCGTCGAATTCGACCGGGTCCTGGGCGGCGGGTTGGTTCCCGGTTCCGTCGTGCTGCTCGCGGGCGAGCCGGGCGTCGGAAAGTCGACACTGGCGCTGCAGATCGCTGCCGCTTTGGGGTCGCGGGCTGCGACTCTCTACGTCACCGGGGAAGAGAGCCCCGAGCAGCTGCGCTTGCGCGCGGAGCGCCTCTCCGTCGTCCCAAAAGATCTGTTGGTTCTCGCCGAGACCCGCGCCGAGTCGATCGCGGCGATCTGGGCAGAGCGGGCGCCCTCGCTGGTGGTGGTCGATTCCATCCAGACGCTGCGCACGGATCGGGTCGAGTCGGCACCCGGATCGGTCGCGCAGGTGCGCGAGTGCGCGGCGGAGCTCGCCGCGATCGCGAAGTCCCGCAATTCAGCGCTGATCCTGGTCGGGCACGTCACCAAGGAAGGAACGGTCGCGGGGCCGCGGGTACTCGAACACCTCGTCGATGTCGTGCTCGGCCTCGAGGGCGACCGCGGCCAGTTCTTTCGGCTGCTTCGCGCGAGTAAGAATCGCTTCGGCTCGACCCAGGAAGTGGGTGTCTTCACGATGACCGAGCGCGGTCTCGAAGACGTCGAGAATCCGAGCGAGCTGTTTCTCGCCGAGCGGCGAGCGGGTGCGCCCGGCTCCTGTATCGCACCGCTCGTGGAGGGCAGCCGGCCGATGCTCGTCGAGCTCCAGGCGTTGGTCGCGCCCGCGGGTTATGGGACCGCGCGCCGTACGACGATCGGTCTGGACGACGGGCGGCTCGCCTTGCTGCTCACGGCCCTCGACCGCCACAGCGACGTCGATTTCCTGTCTCGCGATGTCTACGTGAATGTGGCCGGTGGTTTACGGGTATCCGAGCCCGGCGCGGACCTCGCTCTCGCCCTGGCGCTGGCATCGAGTCGGCTCGATGTTCCGCTGCCCGCCGATGTTGCCGCATTCGGAGAAATCGGTCTCGGTGGCGAGGTGCGGCGGGTCGGTCGCATCGACTTGCGGTTGCGGGAGGCTGTGCGCCTCGGATTTCGACGCGTGATGCTACCCGCTGGTGTCGAGGTCGCGCGGCCCGCGGGCGCCGAACTCATCCCCGTAGCCGACGTGGCCGCTGCGGTTCGCTGGCTGCGCGCGTCAAGCGCTGTTCACGTCTCTGCAAACGATTGTTAACCAGTTGGTTTTGCATCGCTTTTTAACATAACGCTCTTTGACAGGCGCAGACAGGATGGCTAGCCTGCGCCGCGATGACGCAGTCCTCCACCGCGTCGGCTTCGAATGCGCGGGTCTTCTCGCAGGCCCTCGAGCGCAATGCCGTCAGTCTCGAACTCGTAGAGCGCGCGATGCGCGAACAATTCAACTCGGAGACGGCGCTCGTCGGCCTGCTCGGCGAGCACCTGCTCGAATCCGGTGGCAAGCGCATGCGCCCTGCGTTGGTGATGTTGACCGCGCAGCTCTGCGGCTACACGGGCTCTCGACGCGTTCAGGTAGGGGCCGCGATCGAATTGCTCCACACCGCGACACTGTTGCACGATGACGTGGTCGACTTCTCGGAACTGCGGCGCGGTAGGCCATCTGCAAATGTGCTGTGGGGCAACCGTCGCGCGATTCTCGCGGGAGACTTTCTCTACTCGCGCGCCTGCACGATGATCGTCGAGGACGGCGACCCGGATATTCTCTGGATCTTCGCGAATGCAATTCGCAGCATGGCCGAGGGAGAAATTCTCCAGCTCGAAAGGAGCTACGACCCGACGATCACCGAGTCCCATTATTTCGGGATCATCGAGCGCAAGAGCGCGATGCTCTTGTCGACTGCCACCGAGTCCGGGGCGATCCTAGGCGGTGTTACTCGTGCTGAGCGGAGGCGCCTCGCGGACTTCGGTCGCGAACTCGGCCTGGCGTTTCAGTTGCGCGATGATGCTCTCGACTACGAAGCCGGCGAAGAGGTATTGGGCAAGATCCCCAACATGGATATACGCGAGGGCAAGGTGACGCTGCCCTTGTTGCTCGCACTCAAGCGCTGCACCTCTAGCGAGCGCGAGGGGGTCGCGGTCGTGCTCAAGAGTGCGTCTCGAATGGCTGATCCCGGCGCGGACCCACCGCCCGTTTCAGAATCACTCGACCTCGCGCTGGTTCTTGACCTGATTGGGCGTTACCGCGGTGTCGAAGACACCGTGCGCCGCGCCCAGGAGCACACCGAGCGCGCCATCGCCTCGATCGCTGCGTTCCCAGAATCCGAGGCGAAGCTGGATCTGACCGCGGCCGCGCAATTTGCGGTGACCCGAGACCGCTGAGCGATCGAACGGCCGAGCGTTTCGGCGCCTGGATACCCTCTCATCCCGCTGGTCCCGGGAGAACCACCATGATCTGCAACACGCGATGCAGGCGAGCGCTCATGCTCGCGCTGCTGACGGCATTCGGTCTCACTTTGGCCGGATCGAGTCTCGCCGAAGACGCCTCGCCGCAACTGGTCGGGACCGTCAACATCAACACCGCAACGCCCGAGCAACTCGAATTGCTTCCGGGGATCGGCGAGGTTCGTGCCAAAGCGGTCGTCGCGATGCGCAAGCAGCGTGGCGGCTTCAAGTCCGTCGAGGAGCTGATAGAGGTGAAGGGGATCGGCGAAGTCGCCCTCGAGCGCCTTCGGCCCTTCGCTCGCACCGAAGGCAAGACGACAGCTAGACTCAAATGAAGTTCGGGGGGTCGGCGGATGCACCGCCGACCTCCCATCGCCTCCAAAGATCGCGCTGGCGCTCGGGCCCCGGGCGAAATATCAATTGCCAGATGAATCACGCCACCAGGCTTTTGCTGGGAACCGCGCTGATCGCAGTGTGCTGGGCGGGAGTGTCCACCGGAAGCGATCTGTCGGGTCGATCGGAGCCGCCGGCTCAAACCCTTCGGGTCGTCTCGATGAACCCTTCTCTCACGCGGATGCTGATCGCACTCGAGGCTTTGGAAGTGCTCGTTGGGATCGACGAGTATTCGGCGACCCACGAACCGGCGGTTGCCGGGCTTCCCCGCGTCGGGGGGCTCTTCAATCCCAGCCTGGAAGCGGTGGTCGCCCTGGAACCGGACCTGGTGGTCGTTGTCCCGAGCGTGCAGCAGCGCGATTTTCGCTCGCGGTTGCGCGAGTTCGAAGTCGAGGTTCTCGAGCTGGCGAACCTGACTTTGGATCAGATCCTGGAGTCGATACAGACACTCGGCGATCGGATCGGTCGTTCCCAAGCAGCGCGCGAACACGTCGCGGCGATTCGCAGCACTTGGATCGACGTCGCGCGGGAAGCCTCGCTCCGACCCCGGCGCTCCGCTGTGCTGATCCTCCAACGCGACCCACTCTATGTGGTGGGCGGTGGGAGCTATCTGAACGCGATGCTTGAAGCGGCCGGTCTCGACAACGAAGCCGCGGAATATGCCGAGGCCTATCCCCGGGTTTCCCTCGAATGGCTGATCGCGGCTGGGCCGCAGGTGATCATCGACAGCAGCGAAGATCCCGTTAGTGCGATCGAGCATTGGTCTCGTTGGGCGTCGATTCCGGCCGTCACGGAGGGTGGCGTGATCGCGGTTCCGCAGGGGCTGGTCACGTTGCCGGGCCCCTATCTGGACCGCTCCCTGCGGACGATGGTCGCTGCGATTCGCAGTGCCGACGAAGTATCGAACGCCGCCGAAGGAGCCGAACTCCGGTGAGGATCCTGACGCCGATGCGGGCGTTGTCGTCGCTCTCCGCACTCGGCGTGGTATTGGTTGGCGCACTGCTGCTGGGATTGGCCGCGGGGCCGAGCGGCCTGGGCGTGGGCGAGATTCTCTCGGTGCTGATGGATCGCGACGCCGCAGGGCCCGCCGCGGACATCGTCCTGCGCGTGCGACTTCCGCGAGTGCTGCTCGGCGCATTGGTCGGTGCCTCTCTCGCCGTATCGGGAGTGCTGTTCCAGGCGATGCTTCGCAATCCGCTCGCGGACCCCTATGTGCTGGGGGTATCCGGTGGCGCTGCGCTCGGCGGAATACTCGTCTTGAGTGTCGGAAGCGCCTTCGGGTTGGGATATGAGGCGGTTCCACCCGCTGCTTTCGCGGGTTGCCTGCTCACCACCGCACTCCTCTACGCGATCGCCGGCGTCAACGCCCGGTTCTCGACCACGAGCCTGCTGCTGACCGGCGTGGTCTTCAACGCATTCGCGTCGGCGGCGATCGTCTTCCTGGCATCGATGGCCGGTTTGACCGAGAGCGCGAGCATTTTCTTGTGGTTGATCGGAAGCCTTTCGTCGATTCGAGTCGAGGTGTCGGGCTGGGTTGCCGCGTTCCTGGTACTCGGGCTCGGCTGCACGATTCCGCTTGCGCGCGGCCTGAACCTCTCTGCGCTCGGGGGCGAATCCGCTGCGCAGCTCGGTGTCGACATCGATCGCCAGCGGCGAGTGGTGTTGATCGCCAGTTCTCTGATGGTGGGTGCGGCCGTATCCGTAGCCGGATTGATCGGCTTCGTTGGGCTGATCATTCCACACCTGCTTCGACTCCTTCTCGGCCCCGATCACCGCTTGCTGATTCCCGCCTCGGCACTGGGCGGTGCAGCTTTCCTCGTGGTCTGTGATGCGCTCGCGCGTACCGTTCTCGACGGTCGCGAGCTTCCCGTCGGGGCGATCACGGCGCTCGCCGGCGGACCGCTCTTTCTCTGGTTGCTGAGGCGCTATCACCAAAGGGTGCTGTCATGACGGGCGCCGCACTGTGTTTCGAAGGCATTGCGGTGAGGTTCGGCGAGCGCGAGGTCCTGCGAGGCGTCAGCCTCGAGGTGCCCGAGGGCGCGGTGGTCGCTCTCGCGGGACGCAACGGTGCTGGCAAGACGACGCTGCTGCGAGTCGCCTCTCGGGTGCTGCGCCCGAGTGCGGGCCGAGTTTTGATCCGGGGTGCTCCGATCGATGGATTCTCCCGCCGAGATCTCGCGAAGGAGCTCGCGGTGGTTCCGCAGGACACGCCGGTTTCCTTTCCGTTCCGGGTGGTCGAGGTCGTCTTGATGGGGCGCTCGCCGCACCTGGGCGTGCTCGGTTTCGAGTCCCACGCGGACATCGCCCTGGCGCGGGATGTGATGGCACGCGTGGGCATCGAAGAGTTCGCTGACCGATCGATTCTCGAGCTTTCAGGGGGGGAGCGACAACTCGTGCTGATCGCGCGGGCACTGGTCCAGGAACCGAGGGTTCTGCTCCTCGACGAGCCGACCGCTCACCTGGACCTCGCCCATCGCGTCGCCGTCCTCGATCTCGTGCGGGATTTCGCGCGGGACGGGCGCAGCGCGCTGGTGGTTTCCCACGATCTCTCGCTGTCCGCCCGCGCATCGGACCGCCTCGCGCTGCTCGCCGAAGGCCGGGTGCTCGACTGCGGTACGCCAGCAGACGTGCTGACCCCCGAGAACCTGAAGACCGCCTTCGGAATCCGTGCGGACGTGATCCAGGCCCCAGACGGCAGCCCGCTGGTGGTTCCCCGAAGCGCGACCTCGGGCGCCATGAGCTAGCTTCCGCCGCCGCGCAACGCGTCCAGGAGGAAGAATGGCGCAAGTCACGATCGCAGCCGTGTCGGCGCGGGAGATTCTGGACTCCCGCGGCAACCCCACGGTCGCCGTCGAAATCACCACGTCGGAGGGACGGCGTGCGAGCGCGGCAGTTCCATCGGGAGCGTCGACGGGTTCACGCGAAGCGCTCGAACTTCGCGACGGCGACCCGAATCGATTTTGCGGTAAGGGTGTGTTGAAGGCCGTCGCGAACGCCAACGGTGAACTCGCGCGAGAAGTGATCGGTCGACCCCTCGGTGGGCTCGAGGAACAGGCCGCGCTGGATCGCGCCATGCTGGACCTGGACGGTACGGACGCAAAATCCCGGCTCGGCGCGAACGCGATTCTCGGGATTTCGCTCGCTGCCGCCCACGCCGCCGCGGACGCAGCGGGCGTTCCGCTCTATCGGTTTCTCGGCGGTGACGCCGCGCGGCGGCTGCCGGCCCCGATGATGAACGTATTGAATGGGGGCGTCCACGCGGACAACAGCGTCGATCTGCAGGAATTCATGATCTTCCCCGTTGGCGCTCCGAGCTTCGCGGAGGCGATCCGCTGGGGGGCGGAGATCTTCCATACGTTGCGGGACGTCCTTTCCGAGCGGGGACTCGCGACCGCGGTGGGTGACGAGGGAGGCTTTGCGCCCAATCTTTCGAGCAACCGCGAGGCGATCGAATTGGTGCTCCGCGCGATCGAGAAGGCCGGCTACGAGCCCGGGGATCAGGTGGCAATCGCGCTCGACCCCGCCGCCAGCGAGTTCTGCGAGGATGGGAAATACGTGTTGGCCGGAGAGGGCGCGACCCACAGCAGCGAAGAGATGATCGCGTTCTGGGAAGATTGGGTGGCCCGCTATCCGATTCTCTCCATCGAAGACGGACTCGCCGAAGGGGATTGGAAGGGTTGGTCCGCGCTGACGCGATCGCTGGGCGATCGAATCCAGCTCGTCGGTGACGATCTCTTCGTCACCGATCCGGCTATACTCGATCGCGGCATCCGCGAGGGCGCCGCGAACGCGATCTTGATCAAGCTGAACCAGATCGGAACGCTCAGCGAAACCCTCGAAGCGATCCGAAAAGCGCGTGAAGCGGGATTTGCGGTGGTGGTTTCTCACCGCTCGGGCGAGACTGAGGACACCTCGATCGCCGATCTCGCGGTGGGCTCGGATTGCGGTCAGATCAAGACGGGTTCCCTCTGCCGGACGGACCGGGTTTGCAAATACAATCGGCTGCTCTACATCGAGCGCGAGCTCGGGGATCGCGCCCTCTACGCGGCCAGGAGCGGACTCGCCGGAGCTTCGGGTTGATCGTCACGCCTCGATTGCACTGGTTTCGCGACGCGCTAACGGTCGGGGCCGCGCTCTGCCTCGGGGTGACTTCGGCCAGCGCGGCCATCCCCAACGCCGAAAAGATCGCAGACGCCGTCGCCGAAACGAACCGCCTTTCGGGCCGATCGGCTCCGATGCTGCTGGAGGTCACGCTCAGGATCGGCGACGCTGAGCCGGTTGCGACGGGTGTCCTGGCAAGCCACCCCACAGGCCTGGCTCGACTCGAGTTGCGGAGCCGCCGCGGCTTCGTCGAGCGCCATCTATTGCAGGGAAATTCCTACACCGCGAGCCGCGACGGCAAGCGGTTGAAATCTCCTCACCCGTTCCTCCCCCCCACCTTTTTCCTCCAGGCCGAATCCGGTGCCGCGTTCCGGGCCGCACTCGCGAGTTATGGGGTCGCATCTGGAGAGGTGGTCCTCGGCCGCGTTGCAGATCGCGACTGCTACGTGTTCGGCGGCCGACTGCCGCGCGGTACGGAGGGAGAAGAGCGGATGCTGCCATCCGTGTGGGTGGATATGGAGACCTACCAGATCGTGCAGATCGACCGACCTGGCGGGGTCCGGTATCGCTTTGGTCCGACGACGGTCTTCGAGGGGATCCAGGCGCCGAGCTGGATCGAGGTCGTGTCGCCCGACCAGCCCAGCGCCTGGCTGGATGTGGTTCGCGTCGCGCCCGCGAACGCGCCGGCCGCCGCGTTCGGGATGGACTGGCTCACTGCCCCCGCCAATCCCTGAGCGCCCGGTCCAATCTCTGAGCGTCTGTTCCAAACGGTGGCGTTCAATTTTTTCGATTCTTTGCAATTCAGGGCTAATGGAACTCGATAGCTATACCGAACAGCCCTCTCGAAGGTCGGCCGGAGCGAAATGCCAGGGATTCAGCTGACTTCGGAGAACGGCCTTCACATTGCCGAGCGGGCGCGTCCACCGGGGGGCGGAGGCGAGCGCTCGGCCGATGTCGGAGGATGGGATGGCATCCAAACAGCAATTGAACGTTCTCGTCGTCGACCACGATGAGGGAAGTAACGTACAGATCAAGGACGTTCTGACCCGCGAGGGTTACCAGGCGGAAGTGCTGAACGATCCCGAACAGGTGGTCGAAGCCGTCAAGCAGGGTCGCTATCAGATGGTGATCCTGGACGTCTCGCCACCCGAGGAGCGCGGCATCGCCTTGCTCGAGCGAATTCGCGCTGCGGATTCCGATATCTGCGTGATCGCGATGACGGGTCTTCCGACGGTCGAAGCCGCGGTTCGCACGCTCAAGAACCGCGCATTCGACTATCTCCAGAAGCCCCTGGAGGTGGAAGAACTCCGCGCGGTGATCCAGAGCGCGATCCGCGAAAAGGGATTGCTCGTCGACCTCGAGACCCGGCTCAACCAGCTGCTCGGCAAGCGGCTGCGCGAGAAGCGCAGCGCGGCGCAACTCACCCTGAAGCAGCTCGCCAACCGAACCGGCCTTTCCGTCAGCCTGATCTCCCAGATCGAGTTGGGGAAGAGCGCGGCTTCGATGTCGACGCTTCACAAGCTCGCGACCGCGCTTCAGGTCCGGATGACCTACTTCTTCGAGACCGTCTAGAGCGAGATCGCGAGCGAAGCCGGGGGGTTTGCGCTGGTGATTTTGGGCGGGCGGCGGATCTCTACCGCCCGCCGGCAACCGTCTGCGCCGCGCGGTCAGTGGCTGCGGCCGGCCTTCACGGTCAGGACCGGGCACGGCGCCTTCTGGACCACCCGCTCGGCGATACTGCCGAGCAACATGTGCTTGAGTCCCGAAAGACCGTGGGTGCCGATCACGATGAGGTCGGCGCCGAGTTCGGTGGCCTCGTCCACGATCGCCGTCGCCGCGTAGCCCTCGCGGACCACTGACTCTACCGAGCGCCCCCTCTCTCGGAGTTCGGCTTCGTAACGAGCGAGAGACTCTTGAGCCTCGGCCTTCACGTTTGCCCAGAAATCTGGCGGCAGGTAGGCGCCCTCGAGCTGTTGGAACTCTACCGGCAGATGGTAAGCGTGAAACAGAACCAGCTTGCTCTGTTGCTCGTCGGCGAGGTGGGCCGCCCACTCGATGACGGCGCGGGCATTGTCCGAAAAGTCGATCGGGACGAGAATCGTGCGGATTTCGATCTCCATTCCAAAAGCCTGCCACCGGATGGTCGCATTCGTCCACTAGAATTTGACGGGCGCCGGACGTCGTCTTACCGTGTCGCGCCTCCGGAGGGGACCAACCGGATGGTGGGGCCGTAGCTCAATTCGTGGGGCCGTAGCTCAATTGGGAGAGCGCCGCGTTCGCAACGCGGAGGTTGGCGGTTCGATCCCGCTCGGCTCCACCACCAGAACAGCAGTGCGCCCGCCGTGCGGTTACGCCTCTTGCGAATGCGTTCGCATTCTTGTCCGATTGGGCCGCGCGCGCGAGCGGATCTATGCTCGCGGCCGAGGGTCGACTCGCTTCGATCCGGGCCTCTCGGCGGCTGCGCCAGGAGACCCAAGGGGGTGTATTTGAAGGCGATTCCCGCCATCGTCGCCGCCGGAGACAGGCGGGCCGCAAAGGCCGTCTACGGCCAGAGCAAGGTCTATCTCGAACTCGGGGGCCGCGCGCTCGTGGCCCACGTGGTGATCGCCCTGCAGGATGTTCCCGAAGTTTCCGAGGTCTGGGTGGTCGGCAACGCCGAGAACCTGCACAAGGTTTTCGACCGCGAAGAGATCAAGCGGGAACTCCATAAGCCCTTCCACATCGTCCCCCAGTTCCGAAACCTCTACGAGAATGTCTGGCAGACCTATCGGAGATTGCTTCCCGGGGCCGGCTCGACCGGGCGAGACCCCGAGGCTGCCGAAGAGCGGGATCTCGTGCTCTACCTCTCGGCCGACCTGCCGTTCGCGACCCCCCAGGAGATTTCGCAGTTCATCCAGCAATCCGATCGGCTCGACTGCGATTACGCGTGCGGGCTCGTGACCGAAGAGTCGATGGAGGCCTTCTACCCCGTCGCTCCGGGCGAGCCCGGTATCCGGATGGCCTACTTCAACCTCTGCGAAGGTCGCTTTCGGGTCAGCAATCTGCACCTGGTGAGGCCCGCGCGGATCGTCAATCGGTCCTATATCGAAGAGATGTACGAACACCGCTATCAGAAAAACTTCGGCAACATCGTCGGCCTCGCCGCAAGATTGATCAGGAAGGAAGAGGGCGGGTTGCGCATCCTCCGCTACTTCATCCTCGTCCACCTCGCGGGCATCGCGAATCGCCGCGGTTGGCGGCGGCTGGCGGATTGGATTCGCGGTTGGATTCCCCTCGACCGCGTCGCGGAGGCCTGTAGCGCGCTGTTGCGCGTGGACTTCCGCTTTACGGTGACGGATGTCGGAGGCTGTGCGGTCGATATCGACAGCGAGGACGACTACGACGTCGCGATGCGGGCCTTCGAATCGTGGAGAGCCGCACAGTTGGAACGCGCGGATCGCCTGTACGGACGGCTTCCCGCGGCGTCGGCCGCCGCCGCTGGCGAGTCTGTCCCCGGTGATTTGGAGTGGTCGAATTGAGCCAAGCGGATCGAGCCGCCGAGCGGGCAGCGACGGTCCGAGCGAGTGCTGGGATCTTCCGCTTGTCCGATCGGGCCTTACTCGAAGTCGGCGGCGGCGATCGCGTCCGCTGGCTCGATAGCATGCTGTCCAACGACGTCACCGGCCTGCAGGTCGGCGGCGAGCATTCGGGCTGTTATGCGACTGCGCTCACCGCCAAGGGGAGAATCGTCGCGGATCTACACGTGTTGGTCCGCGATGCTGTCTTCTGGCTCGAAACCGCGGCGGCTGCGGTTCCCAGACTCGTCGAGCACTTCGAGCGGCACCTGATCGCGGACGACGTCAGCCTGCGCGACCTGGGCCCCTCCATCGACCGACTCGCCGTGGAGGGACCGCTCGCGGGGCGCTTGCTCGAGCGCGCCGCGGCAGGCGCGATGGATCTCGCGGCCGATTGCTGCGCAGGGCTTCGGATCGGCGGGATCGAAGTCGTCGCGGCTCGTTACGGTTGGTCGGGAGAGGTCGGTTTCCAGCTGCTGGTGCCCGCCGGCAGCGGAGAAACCGTCGCCAAGGCGATCGAGGCGGCTGGATCCGAGTCAGAGCCGATTGTAGCGGGCGAAAAAACCCTTGAGATTTTGCGAATCGAAGCCGGCATCCCGCGATTCGGCGCAGAAATTGACGAGACGGTCTTGCCCGCGGAGGCTCGCCTCGGGCGCGCCGTGTCGCGATCGAAGGGTTGTTATCTCGGCCAGGAGGTCGTCGCTCGGATGGAGGCGGCGGGCCGGGTGAGCCATCTGCTCGTGGGCCTCGCGATGGCTGAGGGCGCGCTTGCGGAGCCCGGCGCAGAAATCGCCGTGGCTGGGAAAAGAGTGGGTGAGGTGACGAGCAGCTGTCGGTCCGCGCTCGCCGGATCGATCGCGCTCGGCTTCGTGCGCGCCGCTCACGCCGCGACCGGGACCGAACTGTGTGCGGCTGGCCGACCCGCGCGCGTCGCCGCGCTGCCGTTTGCGGGCCCCGGAGCTTCCGCAGCGTGACCGCGCGTCCGCGCGGCGTTCTGCTGGTTCTCGCGAAGCAGCCCGCGCCCGGTCGGGTCAAGACCCGAATGGTGCCGCCGCTTTCCCCACAACAGGCTTGCGATCTCTACTGCGAGATGCTGCAAGACGTGTTGATCACCACGAGTCGAATTGCTGTCGAGCTCGGGCTCGCGCCGATTCTGGCCGTTCATCCGCCGCGCGCCGCGTCCGCGCTAGCGCGCAGCGCACCGACGGAATTTCGCATCGTCCCGCAGCGGGGAGCGGATCTCGGCGAACGGATGGAGTGGGCGATTCGGGAGGCCGCGGCGAGTGGCGCGGATCGAATCCTGCTGCGTGGCAGTGACAGTCCGATTCTCGATCGGGAACAGATCGAAGCCGCTCTGCGATGCCTGGATGACGTTGATCTCGTGCTCAGTCCCGATCTCGGCAGCGGTTACAACCTACTGGGCGTGCGGAAACCCACGCCCGGCCTGTTCGATCATCCCATGAGCA
Organism: Myxococcales bacterium; assembly: GCA_022561775.1. Taxonomy (GTDB): domain Bacteria; phylum Myxococcota_A; class UBA9160; order UBA9160; family SMWR01; genus JACZVU01. The sequence continues at coordinate 151,264 of JADFQO010000001.1, forward strand.
GCCGAACCGTACTCGAAGACACGCTCGCCAACGCGGCCGCGCTGGGTATACGCGCAGTCGTACAGCGGGCTTCGTTCGATATCGACACCGCGAGCGACCTGGACCGGCTGGCTGCTGCGCGCGCGAGCGGTTGCGGCGCGTCTGTCGCAGAACTGTGTCCACGTACGCTCTCCTTTCTGGACACGGAAGGCCTTTGGCCGTGATGGACACGGAAGGCCTTTGGCCGTGATTGGAGCGGCCGGAGACCCCCCGCTGGTTTCAAAACATCGCTCTAGAGGCGGGAAACCCTGGTATTGCGGGGTGCAAAAAGTGAAATTAGGGTTTGCAAACCGCTGTCGTTTACGGTAGATCGCAGCAGAGAGATGCGCGCAGAGCGTTAGCGTGAAGGCCATGAAGCCCAAACGTGCTCTGGCGCTTCGCATGAATGGTGGGATGGTGGGGTGATGCAGCGACTGGTGGAACACATCAGGTCCTCTCGTGGGTATTTCCCCTCAAGATATTTTGAGTATGGCGTGTTTTGGTAATGATAAATGGACTGGGGGCGGAATTCCGCCTCGACTCCCAGCTAGGCTGTCGGCTAGCGTCGTTGGGAGCGCCGGAACCTCGTCTGGATGATGACGATAATGACAACCGGGTGTCTGGATAATTAACAACTAGATGTCTGGATAATCACAACTAGGTATGGAGGGGAATCGCAATGCGATCCAGCCTGAAAACATGTATCGCCATAGCGGCCGCACTTTTGGTCGTGCCGTCGTTCGTGAGCGCGGACGATGTCGGAGGTGGAGACGACCTCCAGGAACTCCTGTCCCGAATGTCCGACCTGGAGCAGCAGCTACAGGCGACCAACGACGCGCTGGCCGCGTCGAGCGCAAAAGTCAACCAGCAGCAGAAGATGCTCGGCAAGCTCGGCACTTCGAAGCAGTCGGGTGCGATGCTCGCGCTGTCGGACTTCCTGACCGAAACCACCTTCGGGGGCTGGGTGTCGGGGAGCTACTTCTACAACACCAACAACCCGAACTCCGATAACACCGTCGGCGCCAATAACGGCGTCATCGGCGCCAACCGGTTCCACCCGAATTCCAACGCCTTCCAGGTCGATCAGGTCTGGTTCTCGATGAGCAACCAGGCCACGCCGGAGAGCCGCGGCGGCTTCGAGATCGACATCGTGTACGGCCAGACCGGCGACCGGCTCGATTTTGGTAGCGGTGCTTTCGACGCCAACGTGGCGTCGGACCACCTCTACAACGCCAACGTCTCGTACCTCGCGCCGATCACGGACGCGGGCATCGAGATCACCGTGGGCCGCTTCGAGGACCACATCGGCTCCGAGGCCGTGCAGGATCCGTACAACTTCAACATCACCCGCGGTCTGCTGTGGGGGCTGCAGCCGGTCGGCTTTACGGGCGTGAAGGCCTCCTCGGAGTACGACAGCGGCTTGAGTTGGATGCTCGGCATCTCGAACAACTCGGGCTACGCCGTTTCTGGCGTGACACAGGCCCAAAACTTCGACGCTGATGACTCGAAGGTCTTCCTCTGGAGCGTGGGCTACCAGGCCTCGGATACGTTGTCGGTCTCGTTCAACGGTCTCTACGGCGGCGATTGTCCGGTCGTCGGAGCCAATGCTCCTCCCGGCTGCGGCGCCCCGAGGGACAAAGACAAGCAGGTGCTCCTCGACGCCACCCTCAACTGGGATCCCTCGGACCGGCTCTCGACCTGGCTGAACATTGACTACATGTACGCGGTCAACGATCGGCGCCCCAACAGCCCGTATGTCTTCGGGCTCGCGGCGGCCGGCCGTTACGGGATCACGGATGCCACGGGGATCGCGATGCGTCTCGAGTACATCTACTCGAACGACAACTACCTCGGGGTGGGCGGGCCACCGATTGCTACCACAGACGATCAGGATCTCTGGTCTGCCACGGCGACGCTCGATCACGCGCTGACCGAACACCTCAGCGTCAAGGCCGAAGTCGTCTACCAGGTGGGGAACTCCCGAGACGACACGGACAACCAGTACTTCTGCGACAGGTCGTGCGGAGCAGCTTTCCTGACCAAGAACCAGCTCCTGCTGGGCGCCCAGATGACCTACGAGTTCTAGTCGCTGCGGATCGGCTAGGGCCCTTGGGCTCGAAAATCGGGGCGCGGCACCGAAAGGGGCCGCGCCCTGCTTTTTGGTAGCGCGTCGGAGCTGTTTTAGGCGCAGCGTCTGAGAAGTGTTGGCAGCGTGTTTCAATACGTTCCACGCTCGCGGGCACTGCCCAGCTTTGAACCAGCCCCTGCCCTTTGGTTGGGCACGCTCGCCCGTCCATCCCGCGCGGATCCGCTGCGGCTCGCCCAGCGAGCGTTGTAGCGCTTTCCGCAATCGGCACGGGGCTTGCTAATGGACGGCGCGCAGCTGCGGGTCCGACACAGCAGGGCCTTCCGTTCGCGATTGCGTGAGGACGACAATGCCACCCGTGGTACGTTCCCACGGCGTTCGCCGCGAGAACCGGCGCGTGGAGGATCCCCATGAAAAAGATCGAAGCGATCGTGAAGCCCTTCAAGCTCGATGAGGTCAAAGAGGCGCTCCAGGGCATCGGGATCCAGGGCATGACGGTCACCGAGGTCAAGGGTTTTGGTCGTCAGAAGGGGCATACGGAGCTCTACCGCGGAGCCGAGTACGTGGTCGACTTCCTGCCCAAGATCAAAATCGAGATTGCAGTCAGCGACGACCTCGTCGACAAGGCCGTTCAGGTGATCGTCGAAACTGCGAACACCGGGCGCATCGGCGACGGCAAGATCTTCGTGTTCGACGTCGCCGAAGTCGTTCGCATTCGGACCGGAGAGCGCGGATCGGCGGCCGTTTGATCGGCCTTTCACCAGCCAGGGTGTCGGATTTCGAATCGGGAATTCGAGAGCCCTGGATCAGGAGCAAAAAATTCCGATGAACGCAAAGCAGGTCTTGGAGTACGCGAAGAAGAACGACGTGGTCATGGTGGACCTCCGGTTCACGGACTGGCCGGGCGTTCAGCAGCACTGCAGCTTCCCGATCGGCGCGATCGACGAAAGCAGCTTCGAGGAGGGCCTGGGCTTCGACGGCTCGTCGATCCGCGGTTGGCAGGCGATCCACGAGAGCGACATGCTGATGATCCCGGACCCCACGACGGCGTTCATCGATCCGTTCTTTGCCCGGCCGACCCTGGTGATGATCTGCGACATCGTCGATCCGATCACCCGCGAGAACTACTCCCGCGATCCGCGCTGGATCGCGAAGAAAGCGGAGAACTTCCTCAAGCAGTCGGGCATCGGCGACACGGTCTACATCGGTCCCGAAGCGGAGTTCTTCGTGTTCGATTCCGCGCGCTTCAACACCGGACCCAACGAGGGCTTCTATCACCTCGATTCGATCGAGGGCAAGTGGAACTCCGGGCGCGAAGAGGGCGGTGCGAATCTCGCCTACAAGACCCGTTACAAGGAGGGCTACTTCCCGCTCCCGCCGGCGGACTCGATGCAGGATCTTCGCACCGAAATGGTGCTCGAGATGGAGAAGCTCGGCATCGTGGTCGAAGCGCACCACCACGAGGTCGGAACGGCCGGCCAGGCCGAGATCGACATGAAGTTCACCACGCTCGTCAAGATGGCGGACCAGGTGCTCAACTATAAGTACATCGTGAAGAACGTCGCGCGCAAGAACGGCGTGACGGCAACCTTCATGCCGAAGCCGCTATTCGAAGACAACGGTTCCGGGATGCACACCCATCAGTCGCTCTGGAAGGGCGGCAAGCCGCTCTTCGCGGGCGACGGATACGGCGGATTCTCGCAGCTCGGCCTGCACTACGTGGGCGGGATTCTCAAACACTCCCGCGCGCTCGCAGCCTTCAGCAATCCGACGACGAACTCCTACAAGCGGCTCGTCCCGGGATTCGAGGCACCCGTCAACCTCGCACTGTCGACCCGCAACCGGTCGGCTGCTTGCCGGATACCGATGTATTCCGACAACCCGAAGGCCAAGCGGATCGAGGTTCGCTACCCCGATCCGTCCTGCAACCCCTATCTCACCTTCGCGGCGATGCTGATGGCGGGTCTCGACGGAATCGAGAACAAGATCGATCCGGGCGAGCCGCTCGACAAGGACATCTACGCGCTCTCGCCGCAGGAGGCCGAGGGGATTCCCGTGATGCCCGCGAGCCTCGAAGAGGCACTGACAGAACTGGAAGCCGACCACGAGTTCCTGCTGCGCGGCAACGTCTTCACCGAGGACGCGCTCGAAACCTGGATCAGTTACAAGCGCGAGAAGGAAATTGATCCGATGCGCCTACGCCCGCACCCGCACGAGTTTGAGCTCTACTTCGATCTCTAACCCGCATTCGGTAAATCGGTCTGCGGGAGCCGCTGCTCAGGGGCGGTGACGAGGGGCCATCGGGCTCGAACCCCCTATCGCCCGATAGCGGCCGTCAACGCGCCAAGGTGGTCTCTTCTTAAATTAGGCCCCGAATGCAAATGGTTCTTTTCCACGCACAAGCAACGCGTCCGTTGGTGAGCCGGGGGGAAGGGGTGCGTGCCCGGACAGACCATGACTGATTTGACTTGAGCTTCACTAGCCGGGGCCCAGTTGGCCGGATCGGGGTTGGAGCGAGTAGCCCTTCCCCCCGGCTCACCAAAGCAGACCCCACCCGCTAGGCGCGAAAAAAGAGTCAGTCGGAGTCGAGGCCGAATACGCGTTCGATGGGGTAGAGACCCGGGTCGCGGCCCGCGAGCCACTCGGCGGCGCGAACCGCTCCGCGCGCAAAATGATCTCGGGTCGAGGCGCGGTGGATGAGTTCGAGGCGTTCGCCCTGGCCGACGAATAGTACGGTGTGTTCACCTGCGACGTCTCCGCCGCGCAGGGTCTGGATGGCGATCGCATCCCCGGGTCTCGCGCCGATGTTGCCCGCGCGTTCCAGCACCAGATGATCGGAGAGTTTCTGGCCGCGCGCGGCTGCGATTGCCTCGGCGAGCTGCAGCGACCAGGTCGGGCGACACTGTCTCTTCATTGACGGTCGGAATGTCGAATCTCAACATACCTAACTCAGGTCTAATTAGAAACTGAGAATCGGTACCATCGAGCTCGCGAACCATAACTCGCCCGACGGAAGTACTAAAAAGGCCGGCAGGACTTGCGGTGTCGTTCTCCTAGAAATCCGGAAACGTCACTGCGGTCCTATACCGAAAAGGCCCGGCAGTATAGATTCCATCGCCGGCCACACGATCTTCACTCAGCCCGTCATCCAGAAATTGTATCTGGGAAGGTTCTTGAGGTATCAGAAAGGTGGATACAAGGTCAAGCGTCACCCCATCTACAGCTCCGTTGACGTTGACCTCCAGCCGAAACGTTTCGATTCCGTCATTGCGGATCACACTCGGAATACATTCCCAGCCGCGTGATTCCGGTGGCCGTCGATATTCTGCGTCTGGGGATCTGTGACGTCGTGCTGGGATCTCGCATCCGGACCCGTTCTGAAGCGATCCAGGGAGGGATGCCGCTCTACAAATACATTGCCAACAGGATCTTAACCTATATACAAAACCTGCTGCTCAATGCAAAGCTGTCGGAATACCACACGGGATACAGGGCATACTCTAAGGAGGTACTTACAAATATTAATTACAATACCAATTCCGATGACTTTCTTTTTGATAACCAGGTGCTGTCTCAGATCATTTATGCCGGCTACGAAATAGCTGAAGTGAGCTGCCCTGCGAAATATTTTAAAGAGGGCTCTTCCATCAATTTCGGCAGAAGCATTACTTATGGATTGGGGGTTTTAAAGGTCTCTGTAATGCACTTTTTGCAGAGGATGGGGGTGGGGAAATTTAGGATTTACGAATAAAAAACACAAACCCATTTTCCTCTTTAATCTCCTTTAATTGAGGCATCTTTCTATACCGGTCTGCGTTGGTATTCTTGCACACGAAATAAACGGGTTTGTCAATATCTCCTGTCAGTAGCCAATCCAGCCCCTCCCCCGACCCCTCCCCCAAGGGAAGGGGAGAGCCAACCTGCCTGTCCGGCAGGCAGGCGCTCAAAAAACCCCCAAGAGCAGCGCGCGAAAATCTCTATAATGAAAGAAGCGAAAAAAGAAAATTATACTTGGATCGTTGATCCGTTGGACGGCACAACCAACTTCATTCATTCCATTCCCTGCTATTCAATAAGCATTGCGCTGATGCGTGATGATGAGCTCATCATGGGAGTTGTTTACGAAATTAATCTAAGAGAGTGCTTTTATGCCCGGGAGGGCAGCGGGGCATATCTGAATGGTAAAGAGATCCACGTCTCCAGCATTAAAAAGCTCAATGATTCGCTATTGGTAACAGGTTTTCCATACCAGGATTATTCCCGGCTGGATGCATACCTGGACCTGTTCAAATATTTTATGGAGTATTCTCACGGGGTGCGCAGGTTTGGTTCTGCTGCAGTAGACCTGGCTTATGTTGCCTGCGGCAGATGTGAGGGTTTTTATGAATACGGATTGAACCCCTGGGATGTTGCAGGGGGGGCGTTTATAGTCCGGCAGGCAGGTGGAGTGGTGAACGATTTCAATGGGGGCGATGATTTCATCTTTGGAAAGGAGATCATCGCTGGTGGGAGTGCGGTTTTTGAGGAGTTTTTAGAAGTGGTGCGGAAATATTTGGGGTAACGGTCTTGAGTAAAATGCGCATATATGCATTTTACTTTTTGTTAGTTGCTTTTTCTTTTAATTTCTTTACTGTTTCAGCTCTTGATTCACTGGAAAGAGCTTTTGGTTTATATTTTTCACTAAAAGCTTCTAATCCGTATGCCAAACGAGGTGTTCTCTATCAACATTACAAAGATTATTTCGGTAAGGATGATCCTGATGTTCTAGTCTGGCACGGAGAAACTAGATCTATGAACTCAGCCATCTCTCAGAAGTTTGTTGATAAGCAGTATGAACGAGATCCAATAAAAGCTGCAGCCGAATATGGCGCACAATTCAGAGCGGATATTGAAGACTTTGTTAGAG
>JADFQO010000020.1 GCA_022561775.1 Myxococcales bacterium
CCATCGCTCCCAAAGTTCCTGCTTCTGCGAGGCCGAGAGCCCCGGTCTTCTCCTTCTTGCCATCTGCACCACCTCCTGGGTTTTGAGCTAAAACAGAAGATGTTGCATCGACCGGCTGAACCTACCCAGGATTCTGTAAAGGAGCGAGTCAGGTGCGAGGGTGGGCGTTTCCTGCCCATTGTCCTGCTCCTCACTCGATCCGAAGAACCATGCCGGACCGATCTCAGGGGGGCAGGTCAATCATGCGAGCGGCATCCCCACAAGGAGATGGCCGCTTCGCGCCGTGTGCTTTCACGTCGTCGAACGACCTCATTCTGGGGTCGCGCTCCTGGCGCGTGAAAAGGAACCACTGCATTCAGGGTCCCGATCGAAAGCGATGTCACTTGGGTGGGGTGGCGGGGGGCTTGAGGGCGACATGGGCCTGAGCCCGATGGCCCCCCGTCACCCCACCCGAGCACCAACCCCCGCAGAAGACGCCTGCTCGTCGAGATCGACTTTCTAACGGCGCGCTCGACCGTGTAGCAGCTCACCGTAGAGGATCGGGATTCTGGCCACGGAGCCCTTCTCGGACGTCTTCCTGAGGTACTCGTCGAGTTCGAAGCGTTCGAATTGGATGCCGGGCTCGGGCTCGAAGAACGCGTCGGTGACCGGGAGTCCACTCACCCAATCGACGTATTCCTGGTACCGCGTCGATCCCGACTTGCGGCTGAAGACTTCGACGCGCATCGGCAGCCGTCGATCGTCCTGGGTCACCCAGACGATCCGGCGACCGCTCTCATCGGTGATCTGGTAGACTTCGGTGGGCTTCCCCGCGATGTTTTCTTCGCGAATCTTTTCGCCTCCCTGAGCGATCAGGATCTGGGCTTCGTTCCCAAAAGGTCGGCGATCCGGAGATTCTGCGGCCAGCGCTGCGGGCGCGCGGCGAATGGCGACTCCGGTCATCGTGAGCGCATCGTACACGTAGTAGGTGTCGCCATTGACGATCGTCACGAGCCTGTGACCTCTGGAGACGGTTTCCGCCCGAAACTTGGATTTCAACGACCACAAATAGGTGACGTTCAATCCGGTGTCACTGCGCGCAAACGTCTGCGCGTACCACGAGGGAGCCGCGGGCTTCTCGATGTCCTTCTCTGCCGCTGCCGGGTGAACGACGAGCGCAGCTAGCGCGAGGCCGATCATCATCCCAGCGAGTCCGATCGCGATCGGTCGGTGGCTGGCGAGCGTCCACTGAGCGCGATGTGGCAAAAATCGCTGGTCGATTCCGGGCGGCTGAAAGATGATGCGCATCACGGGGGCCCACCTTACCATGGCGGGTGATGAAGGTCGCACTCAGCATCGCGGGATCGGATCCGACCGGAGGGGCCGGCCTTCAGGCAGATCTCCAGGTCTTTCGCGCGATGGGGGTTCACGGGGCCGGCGTGGTCACCGCGATCACCGTTCAGGACACCGCGAAGGTCCATCAGGTGCTGCCCGCCTTTCCCTCCGTCGTGCTCGAACAGCTCCGCGTGTTGTTGAAGGATCTGACTCCGGACGCGATCAAGATCGGCGCGCTCGTCTCCGACGACGTGGTTCGCAACGTGCAGCTCGCGCTCGCTCCACTCCTGCCCGCATCGGCCGGCGTTCCGATCGTGATCGACCCGGTCCTGGCGGCGAGCGACGGAACGGTGCTGCTCGAGCGGCGCGCCTGGGGCGCCCTCCAATCGATGATCGGGAGCGCCGCCCTCGTCACGCCCAATCTTCAGGAGGCCGCGGACTTGACCGGGTGTGATACCTCCACCGAGCAGGGAACCCAGGCGGCCGCCTGCGCGCTGGTGTCGGAACTCGGCGCCCAGGCGTCGCTCGTCAAGGGGGGCCACCGCGACGGTCCGCCCCGCGACCTGCTCGCGGTGCGAGACGGCGGCAGCGTGTCGCTGCGTTGGCTCGAGGGAGAGCGGGTTTCTGGCGGTCCATTCCACGGAACGGGCTGCGCGCTGTCTTCGGCGATCGCCGCTCAGCTCGCGCTTGGTGCGGCGCTCGAAGACGCCGTCGATCGGGGTCGCCAATTCGTCGCGAACGCGCTCCGAAATTCCGCGGGCAGCGGTGCTCGCGCCCGGCTGCTCTCCTACTCGTGCAGCGACTGACGGTCAGATGTTTCCGCGAAGCCGCGCAGCGCTTCGAGCAGGCGCTGCCAGATGTTGTCGAATGAGCCGTTGCTCATGCACAAGACCACGTCGCCCGATCTGCACTCGGCCGTCAGTTGCTCGATGATTTCCTCCACGCTGTCGCACGACGTCGCGGCTACGCCGCGCTCGCCGAGGTCTGCAATGAGCTTCTCCGACGAGAAGAACTCCTCGACGGGTCCGGTCGCGCTGTAGATGGGTCTTTTGGGGACGGATCGGATGATGACGCGATCTGCTCCGTCGAACGACCGTGCGTAGTCCTTCTGAAAGACCGCTCGTCGGTTGGTATTGGTGCGCGGCTCGAATACCGCGATGAGACGGCGGCCCGCGAAGCGCTGACAAAGCGCGCCGATGGAGCCGCGAACAGCCGTGGGGTGGTGAGCGAAATCATCGACCACCGCGACGCCACGCTCCTCGCCCCGTAATTCCTGCCGGCGCTTGACGCCCTTGAAGGTTGTGAGTGCCGCTTTCGCGGCGTCGAGCGGGACGCCCAGCACAGTCGTCGCGGCGAGCGCACCGAGGGCATTCTCGACGTTGAATTTTCCAAACAGTGGAACGAAAGCCCTCGCGACCACCTTTTCGTCGATCAGGATGTCGAAGTGGGTTCCGTTCGGTTCGGTTTCCAGGGCTGCACAAGACCAGTGGAGGCCGTCACCCTCGACGCCATATCCCAGGACTCGACAGGGCGCGCCCGAGACCACGTCGCGAACATCTGGATGGGCGACGGCTGCGACGATCGTCCCATCTCGGGGCATGCTCTCGACCAGCTTTCGAAATGCTTCTTTGATGTGATCGAGGTCCCGATAGATGTCCGCGTGATCGAACTCGACGGACGTAATCAGCAGTGTGCGCGCGCCGTAGTGGAGAAATTTCGGGGTCTTGTCGAAGAAAACGGTGTCGTATTCGTCGCCCTCGACGACGAAATGGTCACCCTGGCCTTCGCGAAAACTACCCTCGAAATCGTGGGAGTAACCGCCAACGAGCAATGACGGATCTCGCCCGGTTTCGTGCAGCAGTGCTGCAACGAGGCTCGTGGTGGTCGTCTTGCCGTGGGTTCCGGAAACCACCACCGGGTGTTTGCCCGCGATCGCCAGCCGGTAGAGGGCGTCCGGAAACGACAGAACCGCCAAGCCCTCGTCGATCGCGGCCCGCGCTTCGGGGTTGTCCGGCCGAACTACATTTCCGATCACGACCAGATCCGAGCGCGGATCGAGCACGTGCTCCGGCCGGAATCCCGAGTGCACCGGGATGCCCCATTGTTCGAGCATCGTGCTCATCGGTGGGTAGAGGGTGTCGTCCGAGCCGGTGACCCGAATCCCGCGGGCTGCGAGAAGTCCCGCCAACGCTCCCATTCCGGTGCCGCCGATCGCAACGAAGTGAACGTGTCGCGGCGCCTCGCTCACCCTAGCCCGCCTCGAATGCTTCGATGATCGCGTCGTGCACGATCGGGCGCAGCCCAAAGCGGCTCTTCTTGGCGATCAGGTGCACGCGGTTGGTCAACAAGGCGATCACGACCTCGCGGTCGAGATCGATCCAGAGAGAGGTGCCGGTGAAGCCCAGGTGTCCCACGGAATTCGCCGAAAAATGTTTCCCAGAGGACGACACTCCCTCCGTCGGAGTATCCCATCCAAGCGCCCAATCTGACGAGACGGGCAGGCTCTGGCGGGTCAGGAACTGACGCAAGAGTTCTCTGGGGAGTGCCTCGTCGCGTCCGTGCCAGACGTCGATGATGATCTGACCGAATTTCACGACATCGTCGACCGTCGAGAAGAGACCGGCGTGGCCGGCCACGCCGCCCATCACCGAAGCGTTTGGGTCGTGCACTTCCCCCCAGAGAATGCGGTCACGCCAGGGGCAGTTTTCGGTGGCGGCGATGCGGCGCTTTGTGGGCTCGGGCAGGGGTTGCGCGTCGCGCCCGATCGGAATGAAGAAGGTGTCGGGCATGTCGAGCGGTCCGAAGATTCGCTCGCGACAGAAATCGTCGAGGCGCTGACCGCCAACCGCTTCGATGACCGCGCCGAGCACGATGAAGTCGAGATCACCGTAGACCGCGGCTTCGCCGGGTTCGTGGACCGGCGCCGAACGGACGGTGCGGTCGATCACGTAGGCGCGCGTCTCTGGAGATCCGATCAACGTCTCGCCGGTCTTGCGTTCCTTTTGGAGGAGCATTTCGTGATATGCCCGCCACGGTTTCAGACCCGAAGAATGGCTGAGGAGGTGTCGGATCGTAACCGCCTCCTTGCCTCGCTCGGAAAAGAGTGGCAGATACTTGGCGACCGGGGCATCGAGTTCGACCGCACCTTCGTCGACGAGCAACAGCATCGCAGTCGTCGTCGCGAGGGGCTTGGTGAGCGACGCGAGGTCGAAGATCGTCCGCCTCGTCATGGGGATCCGCTCGGGCTGCAGCACCGCGAGTCCGCGCTCGGAGAAGTATTCGAGGGTTTCGCCGCTTTTGGGAATTCGCGCACCCACGACAGCACCCGGAATCTCGGAACGCGCGATGGCCTTGTCGATCCCCCGGTCAACCCGCCCCAGCTTGCGCCGGACCGCACTCCATTTCACGACTGACCAACCCCCCAATTTCTCACGACTAACCAATCCTCACGACGAACCAACGCCCCATTCGAGCAACTGCAACTCTCCGCTCGTGCCGTCGATGGTAGCGCGCCCGCCCATTGGCCACGCGTAGTTCACCTTGACATGACCGAAGGGGAGGCCGCTCACGATCGGAACACCCAGCGGGCGCAGCGCATTCGCGATCACGGTATCCACGTCGGGCTGCGGATAACGCTCGTCCATGCAGCCCTCGAAATTTCCGACGCCCACCGCCGCCAACCGTTTGAATTTTCCCGCGGCGCGAAGCTGCTGCAGGATGCGATCGATCCGATAGGGTCGCTCGCCGACATCCTCGATCAACAGGATGGCGCCGCGGGTATCGAATTCCCACGGCGAGCCGATGCTCGCGGCCAGTAGCGTGAGCGAGCCGCCGATGATGCGCCCCGTCGCCCGGCCGCCGACGAGCGGCCGACCGTGAAGCGTCGACGGGAGTGCGCCCTCCCCGGTCAATTGCTGGATCAGGTGATCGAGCGCAGCGCGATCCAGATCCGCCCCGTGATCGAGCATCGGGCCGTGGATTCCCATCAGCCCGGCGCAGCGGTGTTGCCACAGCAGCAAGGCCGTGATGTCGCTGTAGCCAACCAACGGCTTGGCGGCGTGGCGGAATGCCCTGGCATCGAGCATGGGAAGGATCCGATCGCAACCGTAGCCACCGCGGGCGCAGATGATTCCGGCGATATCGGGGTCGTTGACGAGCTCCATGAGCTCGGCCGCCCGACGCGCATCGTCGCCGGCCAGGTAGCCGTCGCGCGCGAGCAGGTCGTCTCTCCGGTAGACCTCGAAACCCGCAGCGCGCAGCAGCGACTCACCCGCTCGTAGCCGCTCGCGATCCACAGGTCCGCCGGGAGCGGCGATCCCCAATACCGCGCCCCTCCTCAGGGCCCGGGGCTTGCGCAAGCGAGGCACCTAGAAGATGTCGTCTTCGGACGCGACGTAGCCGCCATCGTGTCCGGGTACACTGGAGTGTCCGGGTGGTCTGCGCGATCCTTCGGCGAGATCGTGGAAGTTCGCGTAGCGGGCGTTGAACTGCAGCATTACCGTGCCCGTCGGTCCGTTGCGCTGCTTGGCGATGATCAATTCCGCGATGCCGTGATTCTCTTCGGTCGGATTGTAGACCTCGTCTCGATAGATGAAGGCGATCACGTCGGCATCCTGCTCGATGGCGCCCGACTCCCGTAGGTCGCCCATGTTCGGACGTCGCTTGTCCGGGTCGCGCTGTTCGGGCCCTCGGTTGAGTTGCGAGAGCGCGATGACCGGAATGTCGAGTTCCTTCGCGAGGGCTTTGAGGCCGTGACTGATTTCGGCGATCTCGAGGTCCTTGCGCTGGTTCCGCGTGTCGCCGTTGGCCAGCTGGAGGTAGTCGACGATAACCAGGTCGAGACCGCGCTCCGACGCGAGGCGCCGGCATTTCGCCTTGATCTCGAGGATGGTGATCAGACCGCTGTCGTCGATCCAGATGTTGGCGTCCGCGAGCGTCCCGCCCGCCTGTGTGAGTTTGCGGAGATCCTCCGGCCGACCGAAGCCCTTGCGGAACCCGGAGAAGTCGATGCTCGCCTCCGACGCGAGCAAGCGGAGCGCGAGTGCGCGTTTGGTCATCTCCAGCGAGAAGATGGCGATTTTCTTGCCGTGCTCGACGGCCGCGTTGCGGGCGATGTTGAGCGCGAGGGCCGTCTTGCCCATGCTGGGCCGCGAGGCGATCACGATGAGTTCGCCGGGCTGGAGTCCGCCGGTTAACTCGTCGAAGCCCTTGAAGTCGGTAGGCACCCCGGTGAGCTCTCCGCCGCGTTGAATCAGCATCTCGACGTAGTCGAGGGCTTCGTTCATCTCGTCGTGCAGGCTGCGGAAAGTGGTGCGTGCCTTTTGTTGCCCGATCTCGAAGATCTTGGATTCCGCTGAGTCGAGCAGGTGGTCTGCGGAGTCGGCCTGGTCGAAACCGGCTTCGGCGATCTCCGTCGCGACCGAGATCAGGCTGCGCTTGATGCTTTTGTCGCGAACGATCCGCGCGTGGTGGACGACGTTGGCAGCGGATGCCTCGTAGTCCGCGATTTCGGCGAGGAAAACCGGGCCGCCGATGGCATCGAGCGTCTTCTGGCTGTTCAGGTAATCGGCGAGGGTGTGGAGGTCGACCGGATGGTTCGAGTCCTTGAGGGTGAGCATCGAGAGATAGAGTTGGCGGTGGGCGGGGTGGTAGAAATCCGAGGGTATGACCTCCGTATAGACGGAGTGGATCGCGTCGTTGTCGAGGAGTAGCGCCGACAGAACCGCCTTCTCGGCTTCGAGGTCGTGGGGCGGAACCCGATGGCCGTCCGTCGTGCTCGCTTCGAGATCGGTACGACGCTGATTTTGCGGGTTTTGGGTCGTCGCCACGCCGTCCCCCTCCGTCGGCGAATGTAGACTCATGGTACAGCAGCAAGGCGCGCAGCGGCTCGGAAATTGCGACGCCGATGCCGCGCGGCGGCTCAGCTTTCGGCGCTGATCTTGAGAGCAACCTCGGCTATCAGATCGTGCTTCAAGCGAATCGGCACGACGTGGTCCCCGATCTCTCGGAGCGGCTCGCTGAGGTGGATCTTGCGCCGGTCGACCGTGTAGCCCTTTTTGGCGAGTAGCGCCGCGATATGGGCCGTCGTGATGGATCCGAACAGCTTGCCCTCCTCGCCGACGTGCGCCGTGACTTCGAGCGCGACGGACTCGAGCCGGTCGCGCAACGCCTTGAGATCCGTCAGATCCCGCGCGGCCTTTTCGGAGACGACGCGTTTGTGGTGCTCGAGCTCCCGAACCTTCGATTCGGTGGCGAGCAGCGCCTTCCCCTGAGGGAGCAGATAGTTGCGCGCGTAGCCGACCTTGACGCCCACGACAACGCCGGCCTCACCGAGGCCCTGAACGGCTTCGCGCAGGATGACCTTGACCTGGCGCATCGTTGCCGGCCTCCTTAGATGCCGTGCCCGGCAAAGGGCATGATCGCGATGTGGCGCGCGCGCTTGATGGCCACTGCGAGCCGGCGCTGGTGCTTCGCGCAATTTCCCGAAATACGCCGCGGGATCATCTTGCCGATCTCGGTGGTGAACAAGCGCAGCGCCTTCGCGTCCTTGTAATCGATCTGCAAGCTCCGGTCCGCGCAGAAGCGGCAGACCTTACGGCGCAGGAAACCGCTCTTCTTGTGTTGCTTTCGAGCCTTCTTGCGGGCGCGCGAGCGCAGGCGGCTTCTGACGGTCGACTCTTTCCGCTCGTCGCGGTCCTCTCGGTCTCGCCGATACCCGCCGGGGCCTGAGGGTGCGCTCATCTCGCGACCTCCTCGGCACCCACGGCTCCTGCCGCTTCGCCCTCGGCCGTTACCGGCGCGCTGGTTTCAGCGTCTTCGGATGCTTTTTGCGGCTTGTCGTCGGCAGTCGCTTCCGGTTCGGCGGCCGCGAGTTTTTCCGCTTCCGCGGCTTCCAGCTGCTGTCGTGCGGCTTCTTCGGCCTCGCGGGCGGCTCGCTCGGCGGCCCTCTCGGCCCGAATCCGCTCTTCCTCGACGGCCTCGGCCTTTCGCGCCGCGACGTCTTCGACAGCATCGCTGACCTGCACGGTGAGGAAGCGGATGATGGAGTCTTCGAGTCCAAGCGCGCGCTCGAGGCCCTTGATGTTCGATCCGTCATCGAGGAATCGGAGCATCACGTAGCGCCCCTTCTGGAAATTCTGGATTTCGTAGGCGAGACGGCGCTTGCCGAGATCGTCGTAGAGCAGTCGGACTGCCCCGAAGCCCTCGAGGATGCCATCGAGACGCTCCTGCAGGGCGCCGATCCCCTCGTCGGAGATCTCCGGTTGGATAATCAGAGTGGTTTCGTAATCCCGCACGGCTCCTCCTCGTGGACAGGCCCGACTGCGAGGGTCGGATCCCGAGCTACCGATCTACCGGTAAGGCGCCGGGTGCGCGCTTACCGCCGGAAGCTGAGGGTAGGGTCCAGTGGCGAGCCCGCAGATCGGTCCCGCCGGAGGCGGAGGGATACCACAGTCGCAGTCCTGTTGAAAGGGGATCCGAACGACGGGAAGGGAGTCCGAGCGGGTGTGAAGGGGGGTCCGAGCGTGGAGCTGGTCGCTCCACAGGGGCTAGCTCTGTCGCTTCTGCGCGAGTTCCAACAGCGCCGCGTGAACCCGGCCGTCCGGAGTGAGTTCCGGGTGGAAGGTCGTCGCGAGCGCATTGCGCTGCCGGATGAAGACCGGCCAGCCGTCGACCCGAGCCAACACCTCCACATCCGGTCCCGGCCGCTTCAGTCGAGGAGCGCGGATGAAGATCGCGCGCAGCCCTTCCAACTCGCCTTGGGCGACGGTCGCGAAGGAGTCGACCTGCGTTCCGTAGGCGTTGCGGACGGCGATGATGTCGATGAGCCCGAGGCTTCGAACCGGGAAGTCCTCGACCTCCCGCGCCATCAAGATGGCGCCCGCGCAGGTCCCGAGCACGGGACCTCCCGATTGTGCGAAGGCCTCGATCGCTTCGTAGAGGCCGACACGCTCCAGTCCCTTGGAGATCGTGGTGGACTCGCCGCCCGGCAGGATCAGCGCGTCGAGGCCAGCGAGATCCCTTGCGTGACGGACCGGCGCCCACGCGGCGCCCGCTCGCGCGATTGCCGCCGCGTGGAGTTGGACCGCTCCTTGGATCGAAACGATCCCGACGCGGAGTTCGGCGGCGAACGGATGCTGTGGATTCGCTGCTACCACCCGCGATTGGCCATGCGTTGCTTCTCGTCGAGGGTTTCCATCTCGATCCCCTCCATTGGCTTGCCGAGCCCACGGCACGCCGCGACGAGTTCGTCGGGCTCGTTCCAATGCGTGGTGGCCCGCACGATCGCCCGACCCAGCACCGCCGGATTTCCGCTCTTGAAGATGCCCGAGCCGACGAAAACCGCCTCCGCGCCGAGCGCCCGGCAGAGCGCGGCGTCGGAGGGCGTCGCGATTCCGCCAGCCGCGAAGTTCGGAACCGGCAGACGTCCGGTCTCTGCCACGCGCCGCACGAGGTCCAACGGCGCCCGAAGCTCCTTGGCGCGCGCCGGCACTTCCTCCGGCGCAAGCGCTGCGAGGGAGCGGATCTGGCCGAAAACCGCGCGCAGGTGTCGGACCGCTTCGACGATGTTCCCGCTGCCCGCCTCACCCTTGGTTCGGATCATCGCCGCGCCTTCGGAGATGCGGCGCAGCGCTTCGCCGAGGTCGCGTGCCCCGCAGACGAAGGGGGATCGGAAGGTCGTTTTGTCGACGTGGTGCTCCTCGTCGGCGGGAGTCAACACCTCACTCTCGTCAATGAAGTCGACACCGAGCGCATCGAGTACCTGCGCTTCGAGGTAATGGCCGATCCGCACCTTGGCCATCACGGGAATCGAAACCGTGCGCTGAATGGCTTCGACGATTTCCACCTGGCACATGCGCGCAACGCCACCGTCCCGTCGGATGTCCGACGGCACCCGCTCCAGGGCCATCACCGCGCACGCGCCGCTGTCTTCGGCGATCTTCGCCTGGTCGGGGTTGACGACGTCCATGATCACGCCACCCTTGAGCATCTCGGCGAGTCCGACCTTGAGTTCGAAGCTTTGGGCGGTCGCGTTTTCCGGGCCGCCGTTTCTCTTGCTTCCGTTTCCCGCTTGATCTGACATGGTTCCTCCCGATTCCCACCATCGCCACCCGTGCAGCGAATCGGCGCGAATCTGTATTCAAATGTGCACGCGGTCGATCCGCGGTTCTCCCTCGAGCTGCTCGGTAACCACTCGCGCGAGCGCCGAGACACCGGCTCGCAGGGCCTCGGGTTCGACCATCGCAAAAGCCAGGCGCAGGCAGTTCGAGGAGCGGCCGTCGTGATAGAACTGAGATCCCGGTGCGAAGAAAACACCCGCGACGGCGGCGTCCGACAGAAGGTCGCGGGTCTCCACTCCCTTGGGAAGCTCGACCCACAGCTGGAGTCCACCGTCGGGTCGCGTCCAGCGCGTGCCGTGCGGCATCTCCGCAGCGAGCGCGTCGAGGAGCGCAGCGCAACGCTCACGCAGCACCCGGCGCACTCGCCCGAGATGCCGATCGTAGGCTCCGCTAGCGGCGAATTCGGCCAGCGCAGCCTGAAGGGGGAGAGCGTCGGAGAGGTCTGTCGCCTGCTTCAGTGCGAGCAAAGCTTCGATCAACCGGCCGCGTGCGGTGATCGCGCCGACCCGAGCGCCCGGAAAGAGTGACTTCGAAAACGAGAAGAGGTGCAGAACGACTCCCGTGCGATCGAGCGCGGCCAGGGACGGGATCGCTCGTCCCGAGAAGCGCAAATCGGTTTCGTAACCGTCCTCGATGACGGGTTTGCGATGACGCGTTGCGATCTCCAGCAACCGATGGCGGTGATCCACTGAGGTCGTGGTGCCGAGCGGGTTGTGAAAGGTCGGAATCGTGTAGAGCACCTTGACTTCGGGTTGCGCGAGAATCCGGTCCAGCGCCACGAGATCGAGACCTGCCTCGCGCATTGGAACCGGCGTGATCTTGAGCCCCAGACCGTGAACCGCTGCGAGCACGTTGTTGTAGGTCGGCTCTTCGAGTGCGACGATGTCGCCTGCTTGCGCGAAGAGCCGCAGCCCGAGAGAAATTCCCTGACTCGCTCCGTGACAGAGCACGATGCCGTTTGCGTCGACGTCGATTCCGTTTTTTTGGAATCGCCCGGCCAATGTTTCGCGCAGGCCGAGATGGCCCTGCGGGCCGCCGTAGAGCAGCAGTTCTGGCCCGGATCGTTGCAGCACGCGATTCAAGACCCGGCGAAATTCATCGGCGGGATAGAGGGATGCGTCGGGGACGAGAGAGTGCATCGGCACGGCATTGGTCGCACTCCCAAATCGCGGTCGCGCGCGCTCGAAGTCGATCAGACGCTCCGTCAAGGGAGATAGCGCGGGGTGAAAATCTTCGGCGCTCGGCGCGCCGCTCGAGCGCGCGGGCGCGACGAACGTACCGCGGCCTACCGTCGAGACCGCGATCCCCGCGTTGACGAGGTGCTCGTAGGCGAGCGCGACGGTGTCGCGGTTGACGTCGAGTTCCCTCGCCAGATCGCGAATGGTCGGCAGTCGATCGCCCGCTTCGAGTCGACCGTCTGTGACCTCGAGTCGGATGTGATCGGAAATCTGGCGGTAGACGGCCCGCCCTTCCCGGCTGCGGCCGCCGCCCCGTTCCAACGCGATGTTCATGGACGGGAGTCTATGCTCCGGTCAATCGGGGGTCAATGAGGTATTGGCCCAATAGTTTTCGAATGAAAATGTCAAATTAATTGGTACAAATACCGGCCAATCTCGCCATCGCTCAGGAGGTCGAGGGCGTCGCTACCTCGCCTGCAGCCTCCTCTTCGGCTTCGCTGCGGGTCATTCCGAGGATGCGTCCGAGCAGGATTGCGGCGAGCCCCACGAAGCCCGAAAAGAGCGCGCCCATTTTCGCCTGTCCGAGCAGGATCGGGTCGGTGAAGGCTGCAGCGGCCACGAAGAGGGCGACGGTCAGCCCGAGAGCCGCCACGAATCCGGCCATCACCAGTTCGCGAAAGCCCATGCGGGCGGGCAGCGGAAAGCCCATCTTCGTGCCGAGCAGGCTCAGCAGCGTGACGCCCACCGTCTTGCCGATCACCAGGGATCCGAGAATCAACCAGGTCATGGTTCCGATCGATGTGAAGACGACGCCTGCGTTGTTGAAGGCGAAGAAGAATAGACCCAGGTCTACGAAGAGTTTCAACTGGTGTTCGAATCGGTACAGCGGGGAGTGCTCCATGTGGAGATCGCGGGCGAGTGCTTCGCCCATGCGGTCGATCTCATCCTCGTCGGCAAACAGGCCGGTATCGCGGCGCGGTCCGGGAAGAAACGGAACGATGAACACGAGCGCGAGCGCGGGATGGAGGTGCGCGAGAGACAGTCCGAGCCAGGAGAGCGGACCACCGACTGCGATGGTTGGGATCCACGACTTGAGTCCCGCTCTACGCATCCCATAGGCGATCGCCATGCCGAGCAGGATGAGGAGCAGGAACCCGGGACGGACGGGAAGATGCGGATCGCCGTAGAAGATCGCGATGATCGCGAGGCCGATCGCGTCGTCGGCCACGGCGAGCAGCAGCAGGAAGTTGATCGCGGGATGTCCTTTGCCGAAGACGGTTCGGGCGACGAGCCACGCGAGCGCGATGTCCGTCGCGGTCGGGATGCCCCATCCGCGCCGCAATGTCTCGAGATCGTCTGTCGGTCCATAGAGGAACGACATGCCGACGAAGAAGACCAGCACCGGGCCGATGACTCCCCCCATCGTCGCCAACAACGGGTTGATGGATTTCGTGATCGGATTGAGGTTGCCGCCTGGCAGGCAGGATTCGGTGATTTCCTTGGCGGCGATCCCGAAGAAGAACACCATGAAGACGTCGTTGACGAGCCAATGGTGGGTGACCAGGTGGCCGAAGACCTTGAGGCCGGCGATGGGCGTCCAATGGATCACGTGCTCGTAGGATTCGTGATCCAGGTTGGCCCAGATCATTGCCACTACCACACCGGATAACAGCGGCAGTGAGAATTCCTGAAGGATGTTGACGAAGCCCCACTTTTTCGATTCGCTCACGATCCGCTCACCCGTTCGTCTGGATTGAATTCACTCACTCGAATTTGTGGCTCGTTCGGCCTCGAGGTTCGTTGGCTGTCTCCGGAGGCCGTCCGCGCGTGGCTAGGCTGGTTGCCGGCCCGGACGCGAGGCGATCGCTATTCCCCCGCGTCGGAGCCGCGATTGTAGCGGTTCATCGAGGGAACGACGCCATCGATCAAGATCGCTGCGACGGCCTCTGCAGCCAGTGGGATGCGCTCCTGAAGCGCGACATCTTCCGCTTCGGAGAACGACTCGAGCACCCAATCCACGGCGCTGATTTCGACTTCGGGCCGTCCGATCCCGAAGCGCAGACGGGGGAATTCGCTGGTGCCGATCCGTTCGGCGATGTCTTCGAGTCCCCGGTGGCCCGCGGAGCCTCCTTGCGGTCGGATCCGAAGGCGCCCGAAGGGCAGGTCGAGATCGTCGACGACGACCAGCAGGTCCTCGTGTACTGCTTCCACCGGAAGGCCGCGCAGGGCCTCGGCGACCGCCTCACCCGAGCGATTCATGCTGGTTTCGGGGACGAGCAGCCCGACGTCCAGATCCGGTTGCTCGGGCGATTCGCCAGCGCCCCGCGGAAGCCGTCCCCGGCCGAAGCGGCTGTTGAATCGGCGGTCGGTCATGAGGATGCCGCGCTCGAGGGCGAATCGATCGACGATCCGAGCGCCGACGTTGTGGCGCGTCGCCGCGTACCGCGCCCCCGGATTTCCAAGCCCGACGACGATCTTCATTGCAGACCGCCGCGTCAGTCGTCGCTCTTCTGCTCCGCGCCTTCCTCCGGCGCAGCCTCGGCTTCGGCCCCCGGGACGGCTTCGCCCTCCTCTTCGACTTCGGCCGGCGCCTCTTCTTCGACGACCGCCGGAGCCACCACCGACACGATCGAGACGTCGGGGTCGTTGAGGACCTCGATGCCTTCCGGAATTGCGAGATCGCGAACGTGAATCGACTGGCCGATCTCGAGTTCGCTCACGTCCACCGCGAATCCCTCGGGAATCGCGTTCGGCATGCATTCGACATCCAACTCTCGGGTTGCGTGATCGAGGATGCCGCCACCCATCGATACGCCGATGGCCGTGCTCTTGAGGTGGATGGGAACCGAAACGTGGATCTTCTGCTGCAAGTCTACGGCGTAGAGATCCGCGTGAAGATAGGCGCCGGAGATCGGATCGCGCTGGAGTTCCTTGATGAGTACCTGTCGGCCGTCGAAATCGCCGCCGCCCGCCACCTTCAGATCGATCAATGTATTGATCCCCGAGCTCGCCGTTCGGAGCAAGAGTTCGAGTTCGCGCGGATCGAGGCTGACCGGGACCGGTTCCGCATTGCGCCGGTAGCAGACCCCCGGGATCCGGCCCGCCGCGCGCAGCTTGCGGGCCACGCCCTTGCCCCGCCCTTCTCGTAACTCTACGCCCAGTGCGAATTCACCCACGGGATTCTCCTCAAGAAGTCTTCAAACGAAGAGTGAACTAACACTCTCTTCGTTGTTGATTCGGCGGATCGCTTCTCCGAGCAGGGGAGCGATCGTCACGACGTGCAGTTTGGAGCAATCGCGCGCATCGGGCCGCAGCGGAATCGTGTCGGTGACGATGAGTTCTTTCAGCGGGCTTTCGGCGATTCGTTTGACGGCGGGCCCCGACAGAACAGGATGGGTGATGACCGCGTAGACGGCCTTGGCACCCTCTCGGTCCAGCGCTCGCGCAGACTCTGCGAGTGTTCCCGCCGTATCCACCATGTCGTCGACGATCACGCAGGTCTGTCCCTTTACGTCTCCGACGATGTTCATCACTTCCGAGACGTTGGAGGATTCGCGACGTTTGTCGATGATCGCGAGGTTTGCGTCGAGTCGCTTCGCGTAGGCGCGCGAACGCTCGACGCCCCCGGCATCCGGTGAGATGATCGTAAGGGGTCCTTCGTAGCGCGTTCGGATCTCTTCCAACATCACGGGCGTTGCAAAGATGTTGTCGACAGGGATGTTGAAGAATCCCTGAATCTGTCCCGCGTGCAGATCGATGCAGAGCACGCGATCCGTTCCCGGTGCGCTGATCAGGTCTGCTACTAGCTTGGCGGAGATCGGAACGCGCGGTCGGACCTTACGATCCTGTCGCGCGTAACCGTAATAGGGGATCACCGCGGTGATGCGCTTGGCGGAGGAGCGCCTCAGCGCATCGATCATGATCAGCAGTTCCATCAGGTGACTGTTTGCGGGCGACGACGTCGATTGGATCACGAAGCAGTCCATGCCGCGGACGTTCTCGTGGATCTCGACGTTGACTTCACCGTCACTGAAGGTGCCCACGTCGGCCTTGCCGAGCCGCGTGTCGAGATGGCGAGCCATGGACTCGGCGAGTGTGGGGTTCGAGTTGCCCGTAAAGATCCTGGCGCGCTGCATGATCTGGGTACTCCGGGGCCGACTCGAGGCCGCGATCGGGAAGCCGTCAGCCTATCGAGATTCCTGTGTTGCGGCGACCCGAGCCCAGACGGGCGCCTCGAAGGCCGCCTCTTCGAACGCGCGCTCCGCAGCTTTCGCGGACTCGAAGAGGCCGAATACCGTGGCCCCACTGCCCGACATGCCGACCGCCTGCGCGCCCGCGGCTCGGATCCGCCTCTGTAGCCGCGCGATCGGCGGGCACAGTCGGACCGCGATCGGTTCGAGGTCGTTTTCCAGGCTGAGCCCGGCCGCTCCCGTGAACGTCCATCCGGGATCCGTCGCCCCGGAAAGAGGCGGGATCCTACGATCGGGGGCGGATTTCGTCAACGCGGGCTGGATCGCCGCGAAGCCTTGAAAGACGTCGGCGGTCGCGAGCGCGACGCCCGGGTTGGCGAGCAGGACGGGTAGCGAGGGCAGGCCGTCCACGGCTTCGAGTCGCTCGCCGATGCCGGTGACCATCGCGGGCCGGGGGTCGAGAAAGAACGGCACATCCGCCCCGAGCTCGAGGGCGAGCTCGGCGAGTCGCGGTCCGTCCAGTGCGCCCGGGAAGAGATCGCAGAGGGCTCGCAATACGGCGCCCGCGTCGCTGGAGCCTCCCCCCAATCCCGCGCCTGCCGGCAGGCGTTTTTCGATCCGCAGTTCGATCCGGCAGTTCAGGTCCGCGGCCTCTGCGAAGGCCTTCGCCGCCCGGTAGGCGAGATTGGTGGCGTCGGCGGGAACCGCCCCGCTCGCTCCCTCGAGCTTGATTGCCAGCTCGAGGACTGTGGACTTGGAAACCGCAACCTCGACTTCGTCGCCGAAATCGAGTGGTGCGAACAGGCTCACGAGTTCGTGGTACCCGTCTGCGCGTCTGCCGACGACGCGCAGACCGAGATTGATCTTGCCTGGTGCGTGGCAGCGCAGGCTTCGGCTCGCGGGTCCGGGCCGCGTGCTCACTTGCTGGCCTCGACGAACCTCATGTGCAGCTCGTAGAGAATGCTCTCCAAGAGCTTGGATTCGGTGTCTGTGAGATTGCCGCGGGTCTTCTCGGTGAGCATTTCGAGCGTGTCGATGGTCTGGCGGGCGATCGCAAGATTGGGCTCATCGTGCCCCTCCGCTCCGCTTTCGGAGTCTCCGATCTCGCCGAGTTGATAGAGCGCGGTGGTTCCGAGGGAGAGTACGAACGTCGAGAAGTCGATGGCGGGTCCTGCAGCGCTCTCCGTCCGCTCTTCGGGATCGTTCATCGTAAAGCCTGGTCCGCGTTTGCTCTCTTCGGTCGCCATCAGATTTTCGTCCTCAAAGCGCGATCCTCCAGGCTGTTTCGATCTTCGGCGTCGAGCCGTTCCATTTCACGGTAGGCCCGAACGAAGCGCTGGGCGAGCGTTGCGGTGCTGCCGATCAGCAGAATCCACAGCGCCGGCACGACGAAGCCCAGGATCGCTCCCGCGGCCAACAGTCCGACGCGCTCGCCGCGCTCGAATAAACCGACGTTGATACCGGCGGGTACGAAAAGTTTCGCACAGGCCGCCGAATAGGAGACGAGAACCGTCGCGGTCAGCGCTGAACCGGTGAGCAGCACGGTGCCCGGCTCTCCGATTCGCGCGAAGTAGATCGACAGACCCACCAGGACCACCACATCGGCGAGCCGATCGAGCGTCGAGTCGAGGAAGGCGCCGAAGCGCGTCGAGATTCCCCGGTGTCGCGCGACCACGCCGTCGACGAGATCGAAGAAGCCGCTAGCGAGCATGAGGATTCCGCCGCTGACGAGCCAGCCCGCCGCAAATGCAGCAGCTGCGGCGATTGAGCCGATGGCTCCAATCACCGTTAGCAGGTTGGGGTTCAGCGGGCGGGCGAAGAGGAACGGAAAGGCCGTGTGGATCCATCCGTCGAGTCGATCTCCCAACTGCTGCTTGATCATGGGCTAGGGCCCTATCGGGTTAGGCCGTATCGAGTCCAGTGGAAATCTGGGGGTCCGCTTCGGCTGGCGTTGCGTCGCTCTCACCCGGGTCGGGCTCGGCTTCTTCTTCTGCAATTTTCCCGCTGGCATCCGGCAGCCCCTCGGTCTTCCGGGCCAGATCTGCCCTGGACATCCAGCCCTTTCGCCCTGCGAGGCGCCGGTCCATTCGCAACTTTTCGAGCGATCGCTTGTTCATCGATGTCTTCCTCACGTCGGTATAATGGGTGCGATACGGTAGCAAACTGACAGGGGGAACCCTTGCACGACCGTTTGACTCTCCTCGCCGCAATCGCCCTGGTGGTCACCACGGGCTGCTCGTCTCCCCCGCCCGCATTCGACGATGTGCCGCCGGCCGAGGAATTGTACGAAGAAGCACTTGATATTCTCGAGGGCCAGAGGTGGCTCTTCTTCCGCACCACCGACTACGTCCGGGCCATCGAGAAGCTCCAGTCGATCATCGACAATTATCCCTACAGTACCGTCGCCGTGCTTGCAGAACTCAAGATCGCCGACGCCTATTTCGACGATCGTCGATACGATGAGGCGCTTTCCTACTACCGGGATTTCGCGGATCTCCACCCCCAGCACGAGAAGGTTCCCCATACGATTCTTCGCTCGGCGCTCTGCCGAGAGCGGCAGATGCACTCCGCCAACCGCGACCAGACCGCGACCCGCGACGCGCTGCTCCACCTCGACCGCCTGCTCGCTAAGTACCCGCATTCGCCCGAGGCTCGAGAAGGCGAGATCCTGTGGCGAGATCTTCGCACTCACCTCGCCAACAACGTCACCGAGATCGCCGAGTTCTATCTGAAGAGAGAGGAATACGAGAGCGCCGCAGAGCGCTATCGGTCGCTGCTGAACGAATATCCGGGCCTCGGCCTGGACGCCGAGGCGCTCTACAATCTAGGCGTCTGTTACCTGGAGATGCGCCGCACCGAAGAGGCCGAGCGGATCTTCCAGTCGATCGTCCAGAACTATCGGGATAGCGAGCACGCCGCGGCGGCGGCGGAGCGGATTGCAGAGGGGCCGAAGAGCAACTAGGGGGCAATGGATGCGCCAGGCTGGACCGTTGACGCCTGCCGAGCGTCGGGACTACGAGCTTGGACGGCGCTGCTTCGAGCGCGGGGATGCCGAGACTTCGCTGCCCCACCTCACTCGCCTGATTCAAACGCGAAATTTTGCAGATGTCCATTACATGATTGGCATCCTGTACAACCGCGAGGGCGATTTCAGTGCGGCGGGCCATTCGCTTCGCGAAGCGCTGAAGATCAATCCCTCCTACACGGAGGCCCTGCTCGCCCTCGCCAACGTCTACGAGGGCCAGGGTGACTTCGAGCGCTCCCGCGAGATCGCGGAGCGCGCGGGAAGCGTGGCGCGCTCCGCGAATGATGTGCTCGACGCGACCACCCGCGGCAAGCTCGCCAACCTCCAGGCCGCTCTCGGAGACGCCTACTGCGAAGTGGGTGAACTGCGCGAGGCCATCGAGGCCTACCGCAAGGCGCTCGACCGCTGCCCGAACTTCCCCGACATCCGAAATCGCCTCGGCATCGCGCTGCGCGACGCCGGACTCCCGGATCGCGCGCTCGCGGAGTTTCGCCGCGTGCTGCGCAGCCACCCCGGATTTTGCAATGCGGCAGTGCAACTCGGTGTAACCCTCTATTCGCTGGGCCGTGCCGAAGAGGCCACGCACGAGTGGGAAGCCGTGCTCTCCGAGCATCCCGAGCGCGAAGACGCGCGGATGTATTTGAGGATGATCGGTCAGTACTAGCCCGCGCAGTTCCATGGCTGGTTTCGCGCTACGCACCACTAGCGGGGGCCCAGGGGCCTGGCTGGTTCTGCGGACAGGCTTCTGCTTCGAACTCATTGGCGGGCACACGTGGCGGGGGCCCAGTTGGCCGGGTCGTTTCAGGAAGGAAGGTTTTCGTGTGCGGTGCTGCTGCTAGGCGGGGGCCCAGTTGGCCGGGTCGTTTCAGGAAGGAAGGTTTTCGTGTGCGGTGCTGCTGCTAGGCGGGGGCCCAGTTGGCCTGGCTGTTTATGGAAGGGGCGTTTTCTGGTGCGAGGGCTCTACTTGGCGGGGGGTTAGTCTTCTTTAATGGGGACTTCCAGCGGGGCGGCGCATTGGTTGCAGTAGATGGCGTCTCGGTCGTGGCCTTCGCTCAGGCAGCCGGGGCAGGAGCGCGTCGTGATCTTTCTCGACGCAGCGGCGGATTCGACGATCTCGGCGGTGACGATGCCCGTCGGCACCGCGATGATGCTGTAACCCAGGATCATCACGATCGAGGCGAGCACCTTGCCGGAAACCGTGACCGGCGCCATGTCTCCGTAGCCCACGGTGGTCATCGTCACGATCGACCAGTAGATCGCGGCGGGGATGCTCGTGAAGCCGTTTTCCTCGCCTTCGATCAGGTACATCGCCGCGCCGAGAATCGTGACCACGATCGCGATCGTTCCGAGGAACACCGTGATCTTGTGGCGGGTGGCCGACAGCGCGTTTTGCAAGGCGCTGGCCTCACCGAGAAATTGCCCGAGCTTGAATACCCGGAAGATTCTCAAAAGCCTTAGGCCGCGGATGACGGCCATGGATTGCGCGCCCGGGAACAACAGGCTCAGATACGTGGGGAGAATCGCGAGCAGATCGACGACGCCGAAGAAGCTTCGCGCGTAGCGGAGCGGGCGCGGCGAGCAGATCAGCCGCAGCGCGTATTCCACGCTGAATAGCAGCGTGAACACCCACTCCGCGATGCCGAGTGCCCGACCGTGTTGGCTTTGATACGCGTTCACGCTGTCGAGCGTGACCGCGAGGACGCTCAGACAGATCGCCACCAGCAGGCCGACGTCGAAGGCCTTGCCGGCGGGCGTATCCGCTTCGAAGATGATGACGCGGAGCTTCTCGCGCCACGGCGAAAGCGCTGGATTTTCGAGCGGGCTGGCCATCGCCCCCAATCCTATGATCCTCCAGCCGCTCCGCCAACAGCGCTCCCCGCATGGGCTACACTGGCTCCGCCTTGGCGGGGTTCGAATCCGTTGACATCATCGTGGGCACCATCATCGGGATCGCGTGTCTGCGCGGCTTCTTGCTGGGTCTGATCCGGGAGGCGTTCTCGCTCGCCTCGCTCGGGGCCGCCTATATGGCGGTTCGGGCCTTCGTGGGCCCCGTCGCCGAGTGGGTCGGCGAAATCGGCGATGGCCGGATCAGCGAGGCGCTCGCGCCCTGGCTGGCCGGCGCACTCCTGGTGCTCGTGACGATCGGGCTGGTGACGAGCATCGGGCGAATCGTCCGACGGGGCGCTCGAGCGGTCGGGCTCGGATTCGTGGACCGGGTGGGCGGCGGGATGCTCGGAGCGACCGAAGGCGTGCTCGTGGTCGTCGTACTCATCATGCTGGTCGGAGACCGGATCGGTCGCGATCACCCCGCGATTGCAGATACCCGGACGCTGGTCGTGCTGGAGCACATGGAATCGTTGGCCCGCGTAGCGCCTCCCGCGGAAATCGACGTGGCGAGTCCGCCGAAGTCGCACTGATAGCGCCGCGCGATCCTTCAGGCGGGGTCGACCCAGCGGCCGTGTTCTCGGATCAGCTCCACGAGTCGATCGTCGGCCGTCGTGTCCGGAACGTTGCGCACGACGAGGTCCTTTCCGACGTAGAGGTTGACCCGGCCGGGTCCCGAGCCCACGTATCCGAAGTCGGCGTCGGCCATTTCACCCGGTCCGTTCACGATGCATCCCATGATCGCGATCTTGGCTCCCACGAGGTGCCCCGTGCGCGCCTTGATGCGCTCGGTCGTCTCGACGAGGTCGAAGAGCGTCCGGCCGCAGGAGGGACAGGAGATGAACTCGGTGCGGGAAGTTCGCAGCCGGGCCCCTTGGAGGATGCGGTAGGCGAGATCGACGGCCCGCGCGGGTTCTCCGAAGCCATCGAACGCGACGGCGTCCCCGATGCCATCACACAGCGATGCGCCGAGCACGTGGGCCGCCCGAAGCACCGCGGTCTCATCGGAGTCATCCGCGCGGCGTTGATGTCGGAGCACGATCGGCACGTCTGATGCACCTCGCGCTTCGAGGCGTGCAGCGACGAGACGAGTGGCGTGCACCGGAAGGTCCGACTCGACCGACACGAGGATTTCATCGAGCCCGGCTCGCGCGCTGGCTTCGAGCGCGCGGTCGACCTGGTCGGGAATCTCCGCGAGTTCAGCGTGGAGGTTCCACTCGAGCGGAATGTGGGATGCCGCGCAACGCGTCGCCGCGGCGTCGAGCAGCGCGTGGTCACACGCCGCGTCCGTGCGGACCACCACGCGCGCGACACAGGGTGGCCACTGCGCGGTATTGTCTGGCCCGACGCGAACCGTCAGCGGAATCGACATTCCCGCATCGGTGGCCGCGTCTGAAAAGGCCTGTAGGGAACCGACGGTGTTCGGGTCGGAAACGTGCACCGCCAGACCTTCACACGCAAGGTCCGGGAATTTCTTGAGGCTGCGGACGAGCGCTTCGGCGGTTCGCTTCGGATCCGACGGTACCGCGCCGAGATCGATCTCGACGCGAACCGGATGACTGCCCCCGATTTCGGCATCGGGTGGTCCCACACTCCGGGTCACGCGCCGGCTGTGCGCGTAGGGGTCCGCGGTGAAGGGCGCTCCGGGATCGCCGACTTTCGCCGCGACGTCCCAGGCCTCGGAGCAGAGCGTTGCGATCGCCGAGGCGACCGGAACTTCTGCCTCCGGGGGCTCGGTGAGCGAAACGCGAATCGTATCTCCGATTCCGTCGACCAGCAGGGCGCCGATTCCGATCGCACTCTTGATGCGGCCGTCCTCGCCGTCGCCCGCCTCGGTGACGCCCACGTGAAACGGATAGCTCGGCTCGCCCAGCGCGCGCTCTGCGAGCCGCGTCGCCAGCAGCCGGTACGCCTGGATGGCGACCTGCGTATTGCTCGACTTCATGCTGAAGACGACGTCGCGGAACCCTTCGCTCTCACAGACGTCGAGAAATTCGAGCGCGCTCTCCACCATCCCGGCCGGCGTGTCTCCGAAGCGATTCATGATCCGGTCGGAAAGCGATCCGTGATTCGTACCGATCCGCATCGCGCGGCCGAGTTCCTTGCAGCGTCGGACGAGCGGTCGAAACTTTTTGGAGACGCGCTCGATCTCTTCCGAGTAAGCGGTGTCGGTGTACTCGCGCACCGCGAATTTCTTCTTGTCTGCAAAGTTCCCGGGATTGATCCGGATCTTTTCGACGTACTGGGCCGCAACCATCGCGGCATTCGGGGTGAAATGAATGTCGGCAACCAGGGGAACGCGAATCTTTCGCCGGTCGAGTTCCTTGCGAATGGCGGCGAGGTTCTCGGCGTCGGTCAGCGATGGCGCGGTGATGCGAACGATCTCGCAGCCGGAGGCGACCAGGAGTTCGGTCTGATCGGCGGTCGCCTGGGTGTCCCGGGTGTCGGTGGTCGTCATCGACTGGATCCGGATCGGATTCGAGCCGCCGATGCCCACTTCGCCCACGCGCACCTCGCGGGTGCGACGCCGATGGGGGGCAAACGGGTCTGCAATATAGGACTGTGCCACTTCAGCTCCCTGCAATCAGCGCGTCGAGCCGCTCGAAGGCGTCGTCGATCTTGCTCGGATCGCTACCGCCCGCCTGGGCGAAGCCCCGTCTTCCGCCGCCCTTGCCACCGACCACGGTAGCGATCTCGCGGATCAAGTCGCCGGCTTGGTAGCGGTCGGTGAGGTCCTTGGTGACGCCGAGTGCGAGGGATACCTGGCCGTTGGTCTCGGCGGCCAGCAGTACGATCCCGCTTGTGAGTTGGCTTCGCAAGTCGTCCACCATTCCGCGCAGATCCTTGGCTGCCACGTCCGCCACCCGGGCGGTGACCACCCGCACGCCGGAGATCTCCTTGGCGTCTCGGGTGAGGTCCTTGGAGGCCTCGCCGCGCTGGGCCGATCGGAGCCGCTCGATCTCTTGCTCCGCGCTTCGGCGGTCTTCGAGAAGTTTCTCGATCCGGGCGGGAACCTCCGCGGCCGATACCCGCAGCAACTCCGATGCACTCCTGAGTACCCTTTCCTGGCTGCGGAGGTGGCTCAGCGCGCCGAGACCCGTGAGCGCCTCGATGCGCCGCACACCCGAGGCGATGCCCGACTCGGAGAGGATCTTGAGCAGGCCGATCTCTCCGGTCGCAGAAGCATGCGTGCCGCCGCAGAGTTCGGTCGAGAAGTCGCCGAACTGGACGACTCGCACGACGTCGCCGTATTTCTCGTCGAAGATCGCGACGGCTCCAGACCCGATGGCCTCGGGGTACGACATCTCGCGTACGCTGGCCGGTGCGTTTCGCTCGATCCAGCTGTTCGCGAGATCTTCGATGGCCTCGATCTGACTGTCCTCGAGCGGTGCGTCGTGGGTGAAGTCGAAGCGCAGGCGATCGGGGCCGACCAGCGAACCCTTCTGCAGGGCCTGGTTTCCGAGCACGGCGCGCAGCGCCGCGTGCAGCAGGTGGGTTCCGGAGTGGTTGCGAACCGTCGCCTCGCGAGCCTCGGCGTCCACGGTCAGCTCGGCTTCGTCGTCGATGTGAACGTTGCCCTCGGTGACCACGCCGCGGTGAACCACGAGTTCCAGCGCCGGCCGCTGAGTGTCGCTGATTTCGACCGTCCCTCCGGACACGCGCAGCACGCCCCGATCGCCGACCTGCCCGCCGCTCTCGGCGTAGAAGGGGGTTTCGTCGACGATGATTTCCACCGCGTCACCGCGTACCGCGTCTCCTCGGCTCTCACCGTCCACCAACAGGGCGCGTATCGTCGACGTACCGCTCAGCTCCGAATAGCCGCGAAAGCGAGTGCTGATGTCGGACGCGAGCTGCCCGTAGATTTCCGCGACGCGTTCGTCGCCGCTTCCCTTCCAGGCCGCGCGGGCTCGCTCTCGCTGGGCGGTCATCGCGGTGTTGAAGCCGACTTCGTCGATTTTCAGGTTCCGGCTGGACAGGATGTCCGCCGTCAGATCGACCGGAAACCCGAAGGTGTCGTAGAGCTTGAAGACCGCCTCGCCGGGCAGGGTCTTCGCGTCGCTTCTTTCGAGTTCAGCGATGTCTTCTTCCAGTCGCGCGAGTCCCCTCGAAAGCGTTTCGAGGAACCGCTCCTCTTCTCGCTGGATGCGGCTCGTGATGTAGTCGCGCCGCTCGCGAAGCTCCGGATAGACGGAGGCCATCTCGTCGATCACCGCGTCGCCGACGCTGAACAAGAAGGGCCGCTCGACGCCGAGCAACACACCGTGGCGCGCGGCCCGGCGCAGCAGGCGGCGCAGCACGTAACCCCGCCCTTCGTTGCCGGGCAGGACGCCGTCGCCGATCAGGAAGACCAGGGCCCGCGCGTGGTCGGCGACCACGTTCATCGAGACGTCGTGTTCGGGGTTCTCCCCCCGCTTGATCTCGGCGATCTCCTGTATGCGATCCATGATCCCGCGAAAGAGATCGGTGTCGAAATTCGAGCGAACGCCCTGGAGGACGGACGCGAGGCGCTCGAGGCTCGAGCCCGTGTCGATGGAGGGCTTCGGCAGCGGTACCAGGTTTCCCGCGGCGTCGCGATCGAATTGCATGAAGACGAGGTTCCAGATCTCGAGCCACCGACCGCAGTCGCAGGATGGATCGCAACGGGTGCTCTCGCAGGCGCTGTTTTCGCCGAAATCGATGTGGATCTCGGAGCAGGGCCCGCAGGGCCCGGTTTCGCCCATCGACCAGAAGTTCTCACTCTCATCGAGGCGAAAGACCTTTTCGGCCGGAAGCCCGATCTTCTCGCGCCAGAGATCGTGTGCTTCATCGTCTTCGCGAAAGACCGTGGCGACGATTCTGGAGGGGTCGATTTCAAACCGCTCGGTGAGCAACTCCCAGCTGTACTCGATGGCCTCGCGTTTGAAGTAATCGCCGAATGAAAAATTGCCGAGCATCTCGAAGAAGGTGTTATGGCGGGGCGTGTGCCCGACGTTTTCGAGATCGTTGTGCTTGCCCGATACGCGCAGGCACTTCTGGGAAGTCGCCGCCCGTAGATAGTCGCGCGTTTCCACTCCCAGGAAGGCGTTCTTGAACGGGATCATCCCCGCGTTGGTGAACAAGAGGGTCGGATCGCCCTCGGGAACCAGCGAAGCGCTCGCGACGATCTGATGTCCCTTCGTTTCGAAAAAGTGTAGAAACGTCTCTCGGATCTCGCTCGCACTCCGAGCCATCGCTCCTCCAACCCACCGGGATCACGCGCGAATCCGACTATACCCGAGGCTCCGCTGCCCCGCAGATCCAGGGCGAGGAACGTTGGCAGGCCCTTCGCCACTCGTACCCGTCAATGATTTCAGATTAGAAGCGCGCCCGCGCAACCAGCTAGACCGCCGAGCCCCGTTAGCAAAGCTGCTGCAAAAGAAAACAGTCCTTACTGAAGCGACCAGGCCAACTGGGTCCTGGCTGGTAGAGCTATCTCATTAGATCGCGGAACTGTTCGGGCCGCTGGGTCTGTCGCCAGGTGTACCTGGGAGTGAGTTCGGAACAGGAGCTTGCTGGCGTAACCTGTCAAGCCGCTGGGTCTCTCGCCAGGTGTACCTGGGAGTGAGTTCGGAACAGGAGCTTGCTGGCGTAACCTGTCAAGCCGCTGGGTCTCTCGCCAGGTGTACCTGGGAGTGAGTTCGGAACAGGAGCTTGCTGGCGTAACCTGCCAAGCTGCTGGGCCCCCGCCAGTGGAGCGTCACGCATAACCAGCCATGGAACTGCGCGGGCTAGAACCGCTGAATGAAGTCGTCGTCGATGTCGCCAGCCGAACCTTTGCTGGCGGAGGTGTCTTCGTCGGGCTTTTCGTCGCCCGCCTCGAAGTCCTCCCAGGTTCCGTCAGACGTGGAGGCGATTCCGCGGAAGCGCAGCGCGAAGTCGTCCGGGTTGGAAACGTGGTTGAGGGCTTCCTCGTAGGTGACCAATTCCTGTTTGACGAGGTGCATGAGTGATTGGTCGAAGGTCTGCATGCCGTAGGTGGTGAAGCCCTTCGCGATCGCATCGTGGAGTTCCTTGGTTCGATCTTTGTCGGCGATGCACTCGCGAACCCGAGCAGTGCTGATCAGCACCTCCAAAGCGGGCACCCGTCCCTTTCCGTCAGCGCGAGGCACGAGACGCTGAGAAATCACCGCCTTGAGGATCGCAGAGAGCTGTAGCCGAACCTGCTTCTGCTGGTAGGGGGGAAACACCGAGATGATCCGGCTGATGGTCTCGGTCGCGTCAAGTGTGTGCACGGTGCTCATCACCAGATGCCCCGTCTCGGCTGCGGTGATGGCGGTTTCGACCGTCTCGAAGTCGCGCATCTCGCCGACGAGAATCACGTCCGGATCCTGGCGAAGTGCAGCGCGCAACGCATTGGCGAAGCTTTGGGTGTCGACACCGATTTCACGCTGATTGATGATCGAGCGCCGATCGCGAATCAGGAATTCGATCGGGTCCTCGATCGTCATGATGTGGCAGGTTCGGTTCGAGTTGATGTAATCGATCATTCCGGCCAGGGTTGTCGATTTTCCCGAACCCGTTGTGCCCGTCACGAGCACCAAGCCACGCTGCTCCATCGCGATGGATTCGATGACCTTGGGCAGACACAGACTTTCGATCGACTTGACGCCAAAGGGAATCACCCGGAAGACGATTCCGACGGTTCCGCGTTGTTGAAATACGTTGACGCGAAACCGACCGAGCCCAGCGATGCCGTAGGCGAGGTCGATTTCACGAGTCTCATCGAAACGCGCTTTCTGGCCCTCGTTCATGATCTCGAAGGCCATTTTCTGGAGGTCGTCCGGAGAAATTCTCTCGCCGTTTTTCAGCGGGACCAACGCGCCGTCTACCCGAAACATGGGCGGCAGTCCGGGCTTTAGATGGATGTCCGAGGCTCCACCCTTGAGGGCAATCTTCAGAATTTCGTTGAGCTCCACGCCCACTCCCCCCAGGGCCGCTCGTGCGACCCTACGGCGCGTCTAATCGTCCTGTTGAGGCCCCGCCTTGAGTGCCGTCGGAGATCCGCTCTACCCGGGCTGTGGGCGTGATCGGCTAGAGCGTGGTGTCGCGTATTCGGGTTTCGGTCTTCGTCGGTCGAAGCGATGGAGATGTCTGAATCAGGGTTTGATTGCGGTCTATAACGAGCGGAGATGCGCATGGGTGGTACGGGTCGAGTCGATCGCGACTCTTGCAGCCGGGCATTCGCTGGGCGCCTGCTACGAATGGCCGCATCGGGATGCGCTGCGGTTCTCGCCCGATTGTAGATTTCCTGCGTGGTTTGACCGGTTCGCGTGGCGCCCGGTGTTTCCGGCACGATTGTCGACGGGCGAGCGACGCCCCTCTAGGAGCTCCCCTCAACGCACTCCGGCCTCCGCGACGTCATCTCTGGGCTAGCGGGCGAATCCTTCGGCTTCGCTTGCGGCGTCGCGCGACCCCATCATGGGGTCACGCTCCTAGAACCGCAGAGATGACGTCACCGCGTCGGGCTCACTCGGCGACGGCCGGAACCGCGGGCGCTTTCTCGGGTTCCCCGGCTTTTCCGACGGGCGCATCGCTCGACCGCACGAGGCGCTTGAGCCCCTTGGCGGTGTACACCGCATCCGCCAGCTGTTCGCGCACATCCGGGTTTTCCTTGAGGAATTGACGCGCGTTTTCGCGCCCCTGGCCGATGCGCTCGTCGTTGTAGGAATACCAGGATCCGCTCTTCTCCACGATGCCATCATCGACGCCGAGATCGAGGAGATCCCCCTCGACGGAAATCCCCTCGTTGTAGAGGATGTCGAACTCGGCCTGACGGAAGGGCGGTGCGACCTTGTTCTTCACGACTTTCACGCGCGTGCGATTTCCGACCACGACGTCGCCGTCCTTGAGAGCCGCGATGCGCCGGATGTCGAGGCGAATCGAGGCGTAGAACTTGAGCGCGTTGCCCCCGGAGGTGGTCTCGGGATTGCCGAACATCACACCGATCTTCATCCGAATCTGGTTGATGAAGATCACGGTCGCCTGCGATTTCGAGACCGTCCCGGTGAGTTTCCGCAGGGCCTGGCTCATCAGCCGGGCCTGGAGGCCCATGTGGTGATCACCCATCTCTCCCTCGATCTCCGCCCTCGGGACGAGGGCCGCGACCGAGTCGATGATGACGAGATCGATTGCGCCGGAGCGCAGCAGTACATCGACGATTTCGAGGGCCTGCTCACCAGTGTCGGGTTGCGAGACGAGCAGGTCGTTCACCTGCACGCCGAGCTTGCGCGCGTAGCCGATGTCGAGCGCGTGTTCAGCGTCGATGAAGGCGGCCACACCGCCAGTTTTCTGGATTTCCGCAACGGCGTGGAGTGCGAGCGTCGTCTTGCCGCCCGATTCCGGTCCGTAGATCTCGACGACCCGCCCTCTTGGGTATCCCCCGACGCCGAGGGCCAGGTCGAGGCTGGGCGATCCGGAAGAAAAGGTCTTGATCCCGCGGTCGATGCCGTCCTCACTCATCTTGAGAATGGCTCCCTTGCCGAATTGCTTCTCGATGGTCGAAACCGCGAGGGCGATTGCGCGCTCTTTGTGGCCCTCTTGTCCCGCGGATCCGATCGGGCTGACTTTCGAGTCCGGTCCCAATTTCGCACCGCCCCGTCGATTCTTCGTGTTCATTGCCATTTTGGTCATCCTCCGGCTTTCGGGTTGTAGATCGATTGATCCGTTTCAGTCAAAAGGGGTGATGGTTCGCCGCCGAGCGGCGCGCGTTCGATGGGGGTGTAGTGCGCTCCCGAGGGCCGCAGTTCGCTTTTGAAGAGCACCACTTCTTTCACAGCGCAATTCTTACCGCTGGTTGTGACGTCCCCGGTCACAAGCGGAAAGCGTTTTCCGCGGATCCGCCCCAGGGTCAGGTGTGTGTTGAACGGGCGCCGCTCTGGGCTGAAACCCGCTGCCACGACGCCTCGCTCGACTGCGTTGGCGAGTTCTTCGAGGGGCTCCGCGGGCCCGACATCGAGAACCACGGCCAGCGGGCGGCGCCGGGAAGGGAAGGGCCGGGCGCTGCCGAGTTGGAGGCGAAACGGGCTGAGTGCCGCGGTCTGCTCCCGAACGCAGTCGGCGAGGCGAGCGATGCGACCGCAATCGAGTTCTCCGAGAAAGCGCAGCGTCACGTGGAGGCCTTCCTCGCGCACCCAGCGAACCGCGTCGCCATTGGGGCATGCGCGCAGCTGGTCGGCGATCTCTGCGACCGCGCTGCGCACGCGCTCGTCGAGATCGATCGCAAAAAAAGCGCGCACGGTGTCGATCGCTTCACCCAGGGTCGCACTCCTCGAGCAAGTGGCGCTTCGCAAGCGCTTTTCTCCGCATTCTCGGCCCGCTCAACGCTGCGCCCACTTCGGGCCTACGAGTTCCACGTCCAGCAGCGTTCGCCGGACCCAGTCGAGGGCGATCTGCGAGGTCAACAGCCGGTGGCGGGCGCGATCCATGCGGAAGACGAAGGACTCGGCGTAGGTCGCACCCTCGCGGGCGAGCGCGATGTGAACCAGGCCGACGGGCTTGCTGTCCGTCCCCCCATCCGGACCCGAAATGCCCGTCGTTGCGATGCCGATATCCACGTCGAAACGCTCCCGCACGCCCTCCGCCATCGCGCGAACCACGGGGTCGGAGACCGCGCCGTGCTCTTCGAGCGCAGCGGCGGGAACTCCGAGCAGCGCGGATTTCGCGGCGTCGGAATACGCGATCACGCCTCCCGCGAAGTAGGCCGACGAACCCGGATTGTCGGTGATGCGCGTGGCGATCAGTCCACCCGTACAGGATTCGGCGACGGCGATCGTCATGCCGCGCTCCGCGAGCATCTGGCCGACCACAGCGTCGAGGGTCTGCTGATCCTCGCCGTAGACGAGGGGGCCGAGGCGCTGTCGGATCGCGTCGCAGACCCGGTCGAGTGCGGCCTCGGCTTGTTCGGCGCTGGCGGCCCGCGCGAGTGGCCGCAGGTAGTTGTCGGGAAACGAGGTTCGGAATCCCAGGCTCACATCGCCCGACGCCGCGATGTCCTTCAGCTCGTCGTCGAGGGTCGACTCGCCCATCCCGAAGGTTCGAAGCAGGCGCGCCCGGACCGCAACCCCTTCGCCACGAGCGGATTCGATTCGCGGCATGACCTGCTCATCCATCATGAGGGTCATCTCGTTGGGGACGCCCGGCAGGCAGAAGAAACGCGTCGACCCCTGAGTGATCGAAAACCCCGGCGCCGTGCCGAGCGGGTTGGGCAGGATGTCGGCGCCCTTGGGAAAGCGCGCCTGGCTGGCGTTGTTCTCGGTCATCTCCCGGCTACGGGAACGAAAGAAGGAGCGGATCGTCTCGAGGGTCGCTTCGTCGAGGAGGAGTTCGAGACCGAAGGCTTCGGCGAGAACGGCTGCCGTGAGGTCGTCGCGCGTCGGCCCAAGCCCACCGGACACGAGGGTAATGTCGCTGCGGGACGCTGCGCGTTGGAACGCATCGATCATCGCGGGCGGGTCGTCGCGCACCGAGGTCTGGAAGTGGGTTTCGATATCGAGGCCGAGCAGCCGGTCCGCGAGAAACGACTTGTTGGTGTCGACGATCTCCCCGCGCAGCAACTCGTCACCGATGGTCAGGATTTCGGCCTTCACGAGTTTGCCGCCCGCGCGCTGCAGAAGAGGGCGAGCGGCGTCAACGCCAACGCCGCCAACGCGCCCGCGACGACGTCGTCCAGCATCACACCCGCGCCGCCTTCGAAGCGGCGCTCCGCCCAGGCGACGGGTCCGGGTTTCCAGATGTCGAAGAGCCGGAAGAGCAGAAAGCCGGCGCCAAGCAGCGCGAGGAAGGTGGCGCCCGCGAGGTTTGTGAAGAAGAGCAGGGGGGCGAGCGCGAGCAGCTGCCCGACGACCTCGTCGATCACGATTCGGCCGTCGTCCTTCCTGCCAAAGAAGTGCTCGGCCCGGTCGGCGGCCCAGCTGCCCAGCGCGAGCAGGGTGGCTGCGGTCAGGGCGAAGAGCAGCGGGTGGAGGGGCGAGAGCAGCAGGTAGAGGACGACGCCCAGCGCGGAGCCGAAGGTTCCCGGGGCGATCGGCGCGTAGCCCACCCCTCCGGCGGTGGCCAGAATTCTCGCCATTCTGCGCTCGGAGTCAATTTCTGTTTTGTTATCAAACACTTCCACGATCGACTCGATCGGGACCGCAGTGTGAGCAATCCGCCCAGAGCCGCGGCTGGAGGGCCGCGGAGCGATTCGGCGCCGCAGCAGGGGGGCCGAGCGTCGAGCGCCACAATAACCCCCGCGAGCGCAGAACGTCAATCATTTGAGGCGAAAAAAAGGGGAAAGTCGTGAATTTGATGCAGGCGGGCGGTGTCGGTAATACGGGCGGGGGGGGGCGGATAGGTAGTTCAACAGGGTGCTCGGTGCTCAAGCCTCCGTGCGCCGCGAACCGATGAGATCGGGGTGGAGCGTTCGAACGCGAAGCGATTTGCCGGCCTTCTCCTCTCTCTGGGAGCGCTCGTCGCTGCGGCGCCGACCCCTCCCGCCGAGCTCTGTCCCGAGAGCAGGCCCCATTTCTTGCTGCTCAAAGAGAAAGATCCCGAGGGTCCTGCTCTCCTGCGCTGCATCGACACCGGCGCCACCGCGACGGCGCTTCGCTTGATCGAGGCGGACGCGGCCTTCAGCGTCATGGCGCGGGCGCTGTGGGGCGCGCTTTTGGCATCGAATCTCGAGGTCGCGAAGGCGCTGCTCGAGGCGGGGGGCGACCCTGACGCGATGTGCTGCTCTGAGGGAAGCCCCCTGCTGGCTCAGGCGGCTTGGAAGGGCGACGCGGCCATGGTGGAGCTGCTGCTCGATGCGGGCGCCGACCCGAACCTGGCGCCCGAGGGCGAGTTCAGCGGCGGTACAGCGCTCTACTCGGCGGTGCAGGGAGGTCACGTCGAGCTCGCCGAGCTGCTGTTGCGACGCAGCGCCAACCCGAACGTGGCGGAGGACTACCATGGCTGGACTCCGCTTTGGGAGGCCGTGTGCCGGCCGCCCGACGCGGGCCTTCAATACCGCATGATCGATCTTCTCATCGCCCACGGGGCCGACCCGGAGGCGCGCGACGCCCTCCCATTCAACGGCTGGCGCCATTCGGGGCGCACGCCCTTGGCCTGCGCCGTCGAGCGGGGCGACCCAGAGCTGGCTCGTCATCTCGTCGCGCGTGGAGCGGATGTGAACGCGCTCGTGGTGGGAGGGCAGACGATCCTCGAACTGGCTCTCGAGCGCGGCAACGAGGACGTGGTGGGGATCCTGCGTGTTTCTGGCTCCCGCACCGAGAGGGAGCTCGCGAACGCCGGCGAGGTCTACGCCGTCCTCGTTGCCGCGGGCATCACCGGGGCGAGTCGCTATTGGATGGAGTCCACCCGCCTCGAAACCGACCTCGACGGCGATGGCGTGCGCGAGCTGCTGATCGTCCTCAAGGAGCCTGGGGGATCGGCGTCGCCGCGGCTACTCGCCGTGGTCGCACGCCGCGCCGGACGCCCGGAGCTCCTCTACGCCAAGGAGCTTGGCGCCGTGAAGCAGATCGGATTCGAAGCGAGCCGAAGGGGGGCGCGCCTGCACGTGGACGATGCGAAGGGCGACCGGCAGGA
Organism: Myxococcales bacterium; assembly: GCA_022561775.1. Taxonomy (GTDB): domain Bacteria; phylum Myxococcota_A; class UBA9160; order UBA9160; family SMWR01; genus JACZVU01. The sequence continues at coordinate 33,293 of JADFQO010000020.1, forward strand.
TCTCGAGCTCCGCTGGGAGCCTTCCTGCGGCTGCGTCGTCACCGCTCGCCCCGGCGCGCGCTGAATCCTCGTGACGTTGTTGCGCCGCGCTGCGCGGCGAGCTTCGGCGCGTGCACACATTGGCGCGCTCCTCCTGGCGCTCGCCGCTTCGGCCAGCGCAGACGTCGAGTAGAAAATAGGCGATTGAAGCTGCGAAGTTCCCCCCTCACAAGACAGCGGCCCTATCGACACCGACCCGGCCACCTGGGCCCCGGCCGGCATGAGCTACGTCATAAGATGGCGACCCTGCTCGGGCTGCTAGGTTGGAACCAATGTCGAATCGCGGCCCCATTCTCGGAATTGATCTCGGTGAGAAGCGGATCGGGTTGGCGGTGTCTGACCCGGATGCGAGCATCGCGTTTCCGGCCGGGTTCATCGTCAGTCACGGCCGCCCACAGGACGTGGCAGCGCTGCGCGAAGTGATCGAAGAGCGGGGAATTGCTCGGATCGTGGTCGGGCTTCCGATTCATCTCGACGGGCGCGCGAGCCCGGGTTCGCAAGCCGCTCAGGCTTTTGCCGATGCGCTGGGCGAGGCGACGGGTCTGCCGGTGGATCTGCTCGATGAGCGCTGGACGAGCCGGGCCGCCGAGCGTTCTCTCAGTGAAACCAAAGGCGGTCGCAAGAAACGGCGCGAAGTCGTCGATTCAGTTGCGGCCACGCTGTTGTTGCGGACCTATCTCGAGCGCCAGCTGGCAGCGCAGGCGGCGTGCGAGTGAGCCGCCGCGCAATCGCAGTCACTGCGGCCCTGGTCGTTCTCACCCTGCTCGGTGCCGCGGTGGTTGCCGGGAGTCTGCGCTGGGCGCTGTTGCCCGCGACAGCGTCGGCGCCGCCCGCGCGCTTCGACGTGCGCCCCGGAGCCAGCCTGGGCCAGGTGGCCCGAGAACTCGAGTCCCGCGGACTGATCCGAAACGCCGTCGCCTTCAAGATGCTCGCCCGCTATCGCAAACTCGATGGCGCGCTTCAAGTCGGTGAATACGAGTTCTCCGCTGCGCTCGCGCCGGGTGAAATCCTGACTCGAATCGTCGAGGGGCGGGTGGTGACCTTCGAAGTGGTGATCCCGGAGGGACTGACCGCTTCCCAGATCGCGCTGCGACTCGAGGCCGCCGGGCTCTCGAACGCTGCCGATTTTTCGGCCTTCGCATCAGATCCCGCGAGCGTCGGGTCATTGGGTGTCGAGGGTGCGACCCTCGAGGGTTACCTCTTTCCGGAGACCTATCGCCTACCGCGCGGTCTCGAAGTTCGCGAAGTCGCCAAGCTGCTCGTCGATCAATTTCTCGAAGTCTGGCGCGAGGTCGAACCGCAGGCGCGTCGCCAGAAGCTCTCGATGCTCGAGGTCGTGACGCTCGCTTCGATCGTCGAGAAAGAGACCGCTGTGGCTCACGAGCGGTCGCTGATTGCGTCGGTCTTTCGCAATCGCCTGAGGCGCGGGATGCGGCTCGAGACCGATCCGACGGTGATCTACGGAATTTCCGATTTCGACGGAAACCTTCGGCGCCGGGATCTCGAGAACACCGAGAATCCCTACAACACCTATCAGATATTCGGCCTTCCGCCCGGCCCGATCGCGAATCCCGGTGCTGACGCGCTGCGCGCCGTGGTCGATCCCGCTGATAGCGACTACCTCTTCTTCGTCTCGCGCAACGACGGAACGCACGTCTTCTCGAAAACCTACTCGGAACACGTGCGTGCGGTGGATCAATACCAGCGGAAGCGATCCCGGTAGCGGAGTCAGTCCAGCGCGACTTGCTTGAGCAGCGGGAGATCGTCCAGCGCTGCGCCCGCGCCGTGGACGACTGCGGTGAACGGATCGTCACTGCGCAGGATCGCGAGGTTCGTCTCTTGACGTAGCACCACGTCCAGGTCTCGCAGCAGAGAGCCGCCTCCGACCAACATGATGCCGCGGTCGACGATGTCTGCCGCGAGCTCCGGCGGTGTCTTCTCGAGCGTCAAGTGAACGGTCTCGATGATGGCGTGAATCGGTTCGACGAGCGCTTCGCGGATCTCGTCACTGGAAACCGCGACCACCTTGGGGATCCCGGCGACGAGGTCGCGCCCCTTGACGTCCATCACCTCGGTCTTCGAGTCGACGGATGCCGTTCCGATGGTCAATTTGACCTGCTCTGCGGTTTGCTCGCCCACCAGCATGTTGTACTTCCGCTTGACGTAGTTGATGATCGCTTCGTCCATCTTGTCGCCGCCGGTCCGAATCGAGCGCGAGGTGACGATGCCTGAGAGCGAAATCACTGCGACGTCCGTTGTGCCGCCTCCGATGTCGACGACCATGTTTCCGGTCGCCGCGGTGACGTCGAGCCCCGCGCCGATCGCGGCTGCCATCGGCTCCTCGATCAGATAGACCTCGCGCGCGCCCGCAGAGAGTGCAGACTCCCGGACCGCGCGCTTTTCGACGCTCGTGATGCAGGGCGGCACACAGATGACGATCCGCGGGCTCACCATCTTGCCGCGCTTGTGGGCGCGTTGGATGAAGTAGCGGAGCATCGCTTCGGTAATTTCAAAGTCGGCAATGACGCCGTCCTTGATCGGTCGGATCGCGCGAATGCCACTCGGAGTTCGACCGAGCATCGCCTTCGCGTCGTGCCCGACGGCCAGGACGCGATCGCCGCGGCCGTTCGGATCGGTCACGACTGCAACAACGCTGGGTTCCGAACAGATGAGACCCTTGCCCTTCACGTAGACCAGGGTATTTGCGGTGCCCAGGTCGATCGCGAGATCGTGGGAGAAGAGGCCTGCGATGGGATCTGTGAACATGTGGTGCGCCCTCGATGGCCAGATGCGACGACACCGGGCCGTTGGTTATATCGGCAGGAGGTGGCAGAAATTGAGGCGAAGGCGGGGCGTCCAAAGCGAATTTTCGCCGCCGCCATCCGCGCCCAGGTGCAGCGATGAGTACCAGTCGGGCCCAACCCTGCAGAAAGCCCGCGCAAACCGGTGTCAGGAGAGCGCTGGGAGCTTCGCGCGACGCCATTGGAAAAAGAGCGCGGTCGTCAGCGGGTCGGTGCTGGTGCCGGAGGTTGTTCGACGAGCCCCTCGAGCTCGCCGAGCTGCGCGTGGAGATTGCCCACGGATTCGCGAATCTCCGCAAAGCGGCTCTCGTAGAGCTGCAAGGCTCCGTGTGCGGCGCTCAACTCGGTCTCGAGCGTTTCCAGCTGCACCGAGAGCTGGTCGAGCCGGCGCGTCTGGACCGCGATGATCGCCACGGCGACGGCCAAAATCAGCGCGAGTAGCCAGAATCCGGCCCCGAGGTCCGTCCAGCGGCGACCCTCCTGCGGCGCAGGATGCGAAGCGCTCTTGTTCTGCGCCCGCCCAACCGCGACGAGCTTGGGCTTCGGATCTGTCACGTCAGGATTGAATTACGAGTTTGGAGAGGTTCGTCTTGCGCAGGTTGGTCTTCTGGATGGTTCGCACCAGCTCGGCCACCTTTTCGATGTCGGTCTCGAACGGATTGTTACAGATCACCCGGACGTTGAGCAGGTTTCCGAGGCGGATGTTCGACCAGTCGAGGTCGTACTGGATCGAGTTCTCCCTCGCGAGCTTGATGAATTCGCCGCGCATTCGGGCGCGGGTATCGTGGGGTGGCTCGGTCTTGGCCTTGACGATCTCGGCGTCGTTGAGCATTCGCTCCACCATTCCCTTGCGCTCGAGAAGATAGTAGATGCCTCGATTTGTCTGGATATCGTGGTACTGCAAATCGAGCATGAAGATGCGCGGGTCGCTCCAGGACTTGCCCTTGGAGTCGATGTAGGACTGGATCATTCGCCTCTTGATCAACCAATCGATTTTCCGATTCAGTTCGTCCGGGTCTTTATCGAGGCAATCGAGCACGTACTGCCACTTCTCGACGGAATCCCGAAGCTCGTCGCTCACGGGATACTGCTCGATATATTTCTGGGCCATCTCGCAGTATTCGCGCTGAATCTGGATCGGCGAGTACTCGCGGCCGTTGTCGAGGCGGAGTTTGCGCTTGCAGGTGGCGTCGTAGGAGATGTCCTTGATCGCCTTTACGGGATTGCGAAGCGTGAAATCCTGATTGATGTAGTTGTCCTCGATCATCTGCAGGACGATCGCGCAGGTTCCGACCTTCAGGAAGTTCGTGTATTCCGACATATTCGAGTCGCCGACGATGACGTGCAGGCGCCGGTACTTCTCGCGATCGGCGTGGGGCTCGTCACGGGTGTTGATGATCGAGCGATCGTTGGTCGTGGTGCCGGAAATCTTCTGGTAGATGTGCTGCGCCCTCTGGCTGATGCAGTAGTGGACGCCGTCCTGGGTCTGAAAGACCTTGCCCGCGCCGGAATAGATCTGTCGGGTGACCAGGAACGGGATCAGCTGCTCGGCGAGGTAGTAGAAGTCGACATCGCGATCGACGAGATAGTTTTCGTGACAGCCGTAGCTGTTCCCGACAAAATCGGTGTTGTTCTTGAAGATCGAGAGCTTGCCGGTGATGCGCTCCTCTCGGATCTTCTCCTCCGCGTAGTTCTGGAGGTCTTCGAGAACCCGCTCGCCGGCCTTGTCGTAGACGATCAACTGGCGCGGAGCCGCGCATTCGGGCGTCGCGTATTCGGGGTGGCAGCCGGTGTCCTGGTAGAAGCGCGCGCCGTTTTCGAGGAAAACGTTCAGGAAGTGCTCGGTGGTGATCAGCTTTTCGAAGAGGAAGCGGATGGCCTTTTCGACGGGCAGCGTCTTGCGCCCCTCCGGGGTGAAGATGATGCCGTATTCCGTCTCGATTCCGAAGATTCGTTTCTGCACGAGACTCCGCCGACTGGTGCGGCGCGTCGGGGCCGGTGGTCAGGTGATCGACCGATCCCCGCACCGAGTCCCGCCCAAGCCGCTCATGCTCCCAAGAGCTCTCCTACTCTATCGGAGTTCAGCCGAACGAACTTTCGCCCCGCGCGTTCTCGCTCGAGCACGCAGACCTCGAGGTTCTTCACCTCGACGCTCGGTTCGCCCTCTGCGGCCTGCTCGAGGGCCGTCTTCCCCAACTCGATTGCTTCCCCTAGGGGGATCCCGTCTTGGTATCTCGAGCGCAAAAAGTCAGATAGTTCTTCGGAGGCGCCACCAATCACGCAAAAACCGTGATGGTCGCTGATGCTTCCGTCGTATTGAATGCGGTAGATGGCGTTGTTCTCGTGGCCGGCCAGCGTGGAATCGCCGACCTCGACCACGACGATTTCGACCTCCAGTGGCTTGAGCTGCTGGCTGAAGGCGTCACCGACCACCTGCGAGTAGGCGTTGACGAGGCCGCGGCCGCGCACGTCATCGCGACTGTACGCGTAGCCCTTGATGTCCGCGTAGCGGACGCCGATCTTTCGCAGCTGGTCGAATTCGCTGAACTTTCCGACTCCCGCAAAGCCGATCCGGTCGTAGATCTCCCCGATCTTGGACAGCGTGGAGAGATTCTCAGCCATCATCAGGAGTCCGATATCGCATTCAATCACGAGACTGGACTTGCCGCGGGCCACACCCTTGCTGGCGAACTCCGCCTTGTCGGCCATCACCTGCTCGGGTGAGACGTAAAAGGGCATGCTCATGACGTGCCTCTCCTGCGATCCGATTGTTCAGCGATGATGGCACGGAAGACCGCTTCGATCTCGCTCTCGGGTGCGCGTTCGATTCCGTTCTGGTTGCAGAAGTCGATGTTTGGATAGATACCCCGCACCACGTCGGGGCCGCCGGTCGCGCGATCCTCATCCGAAGCATCGACGAGCGCCTGAACGGCCATTCTGAGCGCTTCCGTTCGAGTGGCGTCCAGCGTGTGAGACTTCTTGAGTGATTCCGCGGCGTAGAGCCCGCCGGAGCCAGTAGCCTCGTAATCGGTCTCTTCGTAGCGACCCCCGGTCATGTCGTAGCCCCAGAGGCGGCCGACCTTGCGGCGTCTGTCATAGCCGGCAAAGAGCGGTACGACGCCCAGGCCCTGCATGGCGGCGGGCATGTTCTGTCGAACCATTTGAGAGAGTTTGTTGGCCTTGCCCTCGAGTTCGAGCGGTTCGCCCTCGATCTTCTCGTAGTGCTCTAGTTCGATGCGCATCAACCGGGCCATTTCGACCGCGGGGCCAGCGGCTCCGGCGATCGCGATCAGCGAGTAGGCATCGGTCGGGTAGACCTTCTCCATGTCACGTGAGGCGACCCGGTGGCCCACGGTCGCCAGCCGGTCGCCAGCGATCACGACGCCTTCGGCGTACTTGAAGCCCATTACCGTTGTTCCGTGCGGAACCACGGAGGCATCAAAGCCCTCTACCAGATCGCTCCAGTTCAGACGCAGGTAGCTGAAGTCGACTTCCAGGAGTTCCGAAAAACTCGACCCCTGATATTTTCCTCCGAACTGCAACGCGCCCCCTCCTCGTGTGGCAATTGCGATGCCTATGTAGCGCGCTACTCGCCGCCTCGCTGGACGTAATTCTTGACGAATTCCTCGGCGTTCTCTTCGAGAACCTCGTCGATCTCGTCGACCAGGGCATCCATCTCTTCCTTGAGTTTTTCGCCCTTCTTCGCGATCTTCTCCTGACCGCCTCCCTTGGCATCGTCGCCGTCGTCGCCACCGCTCTTCGGCTTCTGCTTTTGCTGGGATTCGGCGGCACAGACGATCGAGAAGATCACTTCGTCCACTCCGGCGCCTTTCGCTCTTTCGATTTGTTTCATCTGCTTTTTCCCATTGGGCTCAGGCCCGCAAGTTATCCACCAGCTCTACCACCGTGGGCGAATTGTCCAAGAGAGCGCCGACGTGTGCGCGGGTTCCCTTGAGGGGTTCCGCCATCAAGATCCGGTTGATCGGGTCGTCACCCACGCCGAACGAGATCGAATCCCAATTCACACCGAACACAGATGCTCCATAACGCTTGAGACACTCGCCTCGAAAATAAGCCCGTGTGTCATCGGGCGGCTCGAGAATGGCTGCTGAAATCTCCTCGTCGGTAACAATTCGCTCGGCTCGGTCCTGCCTCTCGAGAATATAGTACAGGCTTTTTTCTGGACGCAGGTCGTGGTACTGGAGATCGAGCATGTGTACCTGGGGTGCGTCCCAGCCGATCGATTTCCGATCCATGAATTGCTCGATGAGGGATTTCTTCATCACCCAATCGATCTGCTGGTCGAGTTCCATGGGGTCCCGGCCCAAGCAGTCGATCACATGCTCCCATTTCAAGAGGATGTCCTTGGTCATCGGATCGGCACCGCAAGCAGCGACGTAATTCAGGGCCATTTCCAGATACTCGGCCTGGATCTGAACCGCTGTGAGGCGTTTGCCGTCGTCGAGTTGAAGCTCCTTGGTGCAGGTCGCGTCGTGAGACGCCTCCTTGATCGATCGGACCGGATCGCGAAGGCTCAGGTCCTTCTTGATCGCGCCGTCTTCGATCATCGAAAGTACGAGACTTGTCGCGCCACTGCGGAGATAGATGGTGTATTCGCTGAGGTTGGAGTCGCCACAAATCACGTGCAGACGCCGATACTTCTCGCGATCCGCGTGGGGCTCGTCTCGCGTGTTGATGATCGGACGCTTGACCATCGTGTCGAGAGCGACCTCGGTCTCGAAAAAGTCCGCCCGCTGAGAAAGCTGAAAGTCACAGCGCTGCCCGCGGTTTTCACTCCCGACCTTACCAGCCCCGGTATAGACCTGTCGGGTTACGAAATAAGGCATCAGATTCTCGACGATCTGCTTGAAGGACGTCCTTCGGTCCATCAGATAGTTTTCATGTGCGCCGTAGCTGTTGCCCTTGCGATCGCTGTTGTTCTTGTAGATCAGCATCTGCGATCCACTCGGCAACAAGGCATTGGCCTCCTGCCGGGCCATCTCGACGATTCGCTCACCTGCCTTCTCGTGGATCACGAGATCGCGAGCATTGGTGACCTCGGGACAGGAGTATTCGGGGTGGGCGTGATCGACGTAGAACCGAGCGCCGTTTACCAGCGTCTTGTTGCGCGCAATGTTCTCTTGCTGGTTCGGCGTGTACTTCTCGCCGTCCACCTGAAAACCGCGGGCGTCGGCCAGCGGATTCTCTTGTTCGTAATCCCAGAGAATCTCGCCCGCGTGGTCTTCCCGATAGGCGTTGACGAGCAGGACACAGCTCGAGATGGGATCGAAGTCAGGATCTCCGCGAACGGTGATCCCGTACTCGATCTCCGTACCCATCACCTTCGCAATCGCCATCGGATCTCCACATGAGGGAGGCTCCCCCGGGATCTAGAGGTACTGGCCCGAGGAGATGTTATCGATCGAGCGTTCCTTGCGATTGATCCCAGTTATCAATGTTCGCACGTTGATGATTCGCTCGCCTTTACGTCCGGAGATCCTCGCCCAGTCGTCGGGATTGGTGGTGTTCGGGAGATCTTCGTTCTCCTTGAACTCGTCGTTCACGGATTCGATGATGTCTTCGAATTTGATGCCGCGCTCGCTGTCTACGATAAAGCGCTTGACGGCCTTCTTCTTGGACCGTGCGACGATGTTCTGGATCATCGCTCCGCTCGCGAAGTCTTTGAAGTAGAAGATCTCACGCTCTCCCTTCGCGTAGGTGACTTCGAGGAACTTGTTCTCCTCGGTGACCTCGTACATCCGCTGGATCGTGTCCTCGATCATGCCGTCGACCACCTTCTGCGGGTCGTCCCCGTACTTCGTCAATGCGCTGGCGTGGAAAGGCAGGTCCGCGGTCAGGTACTTGGAGAAGATCTCGCGGGCGGCCGACGCGTCCGGGCGATTGACCTTGATCTTGAGGTCGAGCCGGCCGGGCCGGAGCACGGCGGGATCGATCAGATCCTGGCGGTTGCTGGCACCGATCACGATGACGTTGTTGAGTGACTCAACGCCGTCGATCTCGGAGAGGAACTGCGCGACGACGGTCGCCTCCATGTCCGACGAAATTCCCGATCCGCGCATGCGGAACAGTGAATCCATCTCGTCGAAGAAGATCACCACCGGCACGTCCTCGCTGGCCTTTTCTCGGGCCTTTTTGAAGACCTCTCGCAGCTTGTGCTCGGTCTCTCCGACGTACTTATTGAGCAGCTCCGGCCCCTTCACGTTGAGGAAGTAAGGAGTGGTCTCTTTACCCGTGCGTTGCCCGATGCTCTTCGCAAGGCTGTTTGCCACGGCCTTTGCGATGAGCGTCTTGCCGCAGCCGGGAGGTCCGTATAGCAGGATGCCCTTGGGTGGCTTGAGCTTGTGCTCCGCGAAGATCTCCGGGTAGATATACGGGAGTTCGACCGAATCCCTGAGGGTTTCGATCTGCTCGCCGAGCCCGCCGATGTCGTCGTAGGTGATGTCCGGAATCTCCTCGAGCACGACTTCTTCGACGGAAGATTTCGGGAGCTTCTCGAATCCGTAGTTGGTGCGCGGGTCGAAGAGGATGTGGTCTCCGACCGCGAGCTTTTCATGGCGCAGGGGCTCAGCCAGGCTGATCACCCGCTCGTCATCGGTGTGTCCGAGAACAATTGCGCGGTTGTCGGCGATGAAGTCCACGACCGTGGCAACCTCGCCGCGCGAGACATAACCCGATGCTTCGACGATGTTGAACGCCTCGTTGAGAACGACGAGTTGTCCCTCCTCGAACTGGAAGGGATCGATGTTCGGGTGCACGTTGACCCGCATTGGGCGGCCATCGACGACGATCTCGACCGTGCCGTCCTTGTTCGGGCGATTGAAGATGCCGTAGTTGTTGGGCGGCGCGCAGAGTTTGTCGACTTCCTCTTTGAGGAGCTCGATCTGCTGCTTGGCCTCGTGAAGTGCATTCACGAGTCGTTCGTTCTGCCGCTCTGCGTCGGCCGACTGGTCGCGCGTCAGCTGGTAGCGGCGACGCAGGGTTTCGAACTCCGCCAGGAGTCGATCGAGCTGCCTGCGAAATTCAGGGGATTCCGCGCCAAAAAGCCTCATCGAGTCGTGCAGATCTTCGACTTCGTTCTGAAGGGGGCGCGCGGGTCCTCTCTCGCGCTCGTCTTCCGGAGCGTCGCCGCCCTGCTCATCACCCGGTGCGATCCGGCGCATCACGTCACGCACGAAGCCCTTGCGACCTGATCCCTGGTCAAACTCGCTCATTCCGCCTCCTCCTGCCCCGGCCGCGCCGAGGGGTCGGCAACTCGCATGGCGGAGATCATTGCAACGCTCATGCCAGACCGCGGAGAAGATGACCTACGATGCTGCCGGGTCGCTTCGGACCGGACTCTCAACGAGGGGTTGGCGAACCTTTTGCCGCTCGCGGATAGGGTCGTTGCACAGAGTACGGGCGATTGCTGCATGCCAAAACCGTCCACGTGGGTACGAGTTCGCCCCGAGAACTCGTCGATTACCGTGCTGCGCCGTCCGTATTCACTCCCACGCGCGGGTTCTGCAGAAACTCCGCGATGGACTCTGCGCGAGTGCCACCGCGCTTGGTGGGGGGGGGAAATGGCGCCGAACTTATTGAATTCATGCATCTTTTACGCTTTTTCAATTCTATCATGCGACCCTCTGGTGTCAACTCCGGCGGCCGGGCAGAAGCGGCTGCAACTCTGCGAGTCCACAGCGCTCTTGGTCGTGGCAGCGGATCTCGCAGCGCACCAGCTGGGCGGCGGGCAGGTCGCGCGGGCACGGGTTCTGCGCGCTCAACTATTTTGTGATCGAGGCGGTCGAATCGCGCTCGAGGTGCCGCCGTCTGATGCGAAATTGCCTCTGAACTGCCGGCTCCTTGACGGCTTCGTCGGTACACCGCCGATTCATATGAGTGTTAATCACTACGCCTCTTTTTGCGGCATACGGCCCATGGGGGCGTCGCGGTTCCCTGATTGGGCAATTGCGGCGGTGGTTCTGCGGGTCCAGAAGTGACAAAAATCGTCGCCACGGCGCCGAATTTGATCCCAACCCTGCGGGTCGGGGGAATCCTGCCGTCGCTTCACCGCAACGGCTCGTTCAGTTCGATCACCCGGACGTCTGGGGGCGGATCGAAGCGAAAGAGGCTCGCGGCTGGATCGACGTTGAGTTCGATGTTGGAAAACGCGACCTCGGTGACATTGCCGAGTATGAAAAAGACCGTCGTTTTGAGCAGGTCTCCGGTCTGGAGGTTCACGAGTACGTGGAGCTTCTCGTAGCTGCTGGGCTTCCGGGGTCGCAATCTCAACTCGGCGGTGGCTGCTTTGCAGGAGAGCGCGGAAATTTCGAAATCCCGCTTGGTCTCTGCTTGGCCCAGCAGGAATTGAACCGCCGCGCCGGACAGATACCCCTCGGTTACGGGGAGCTTCTGGGCCTCGCGAAACACCGGGTCGTAGATCCACAGGGTCTCTCCGTCGCTGATCACCAGGCTTGGCTCCGGTTCCTCATACGACCAGCGCATCTTTCCCGGTTTCGCGAAGACGACGGTCCCCGTGGAGACCATCTGCTGCGGGGAGTTGGCGCCAAGCGCTACCGAGCGGGTGGTCTGGACGATGTCGGCCCGGAGATCCGTCGCGGACTGGTAGCGTTGCTGAAGAGCCGCAACTGCCGCGTCGCGACAGGAGCGTTCTGGCGGCTGGTCGGCCCGGGCGAGGTGCGCCGGTCCCAGGGCCATCAGCCAGAGCGCTAGCGCGCTCGCGGTTCCGATTCGCATGATTGGATCAGACGCTCAGGAGCGAATTCGCATTCACGGCTGGATCGAGTCTACATAAACCTCGCGGGGCTTGGTTCCCACCTGCGGACCGACGATGCCCTCGTTCTCCATATGCTCGATCATTCTGGCTGCACGGTTGTATCCGACCCTGAGCCTGCGTTGGAGGTACGAGATCGACGCATTGCGGCTGTCGGCGACGATCGCGACCGCGCGGTCGAACATCTCGTCGAGATCCGCGTCCTGCTCGTCCGAGGATTCTGCTTCTTCGGTGGCCTGGAGCAACTCTTCGTCGAATTTCGGGCCGCCCTGGGCGCGGAGCTGCTTCGTCAGATTCTCGACCTCCTTCTCGTCGACGAATGCGCCGTGGAATCGCTGTAACTTCGAGGTTCCCGGTGGCAGGTAGAGCATGTCGCCCTGTCCTAGCAGGTGATCCGCTCCGTTCTGGTCGAGAATCGTTCGGGAGTCGGTGCGCGAGGAAACCTGGAACGAGATCCGCGCCGGGAAATTCGCTTTGATGATCCCCGTCAGGACATCGACGCTCGGCCTTTGCGTCGCCAGCACGAGGTGGATGCCGGCGGCCCGCGCCATCTGCGCGAGGCGTTGAAGCGACTCTTCGACCTCCCGCGCGGATACGACCATCAGGTCTGCGAGTTCGTCGATGATGACGACAATATAGGGAAAACGCCGATACTCGACTTCCTCCCCTTCCTCTTCTTCGGGTTTTGGTTTGAGGCGGTAGGTCTTGTTCCCCGCGGCGAGTTCTTTGTCTACGCGCTCGTTGAACTGGGCGATGCTTCGCACCCCGAGCGCGGCCATCATCTTATAGCGCTCCTCCATCTTGCGAACGATGCCGCCGAGTGCGGCCGCCGCTCGTTTCGGGTTCGTGACGACGTCCGCAATCAGATGCGGAATCCCGCCGTAGACGGAGAGTTCCAGCAACTTGGGGTCGACCAGAAGAAGTTTGAGTTCGTCGGGCGTCGTGCGGCAGAGAAGCGAACACAACAGAGAATTGAGGAATACGCTCTTGCCGGTCCCGGTGGATCCCGCGACGAGCAGGTGCGGCATCTTCGCGAGGTCTGCGTAGCTCGGGTTGCCGAAGATGTCCTTGCCAAGCGCAATCGCGAGCAGCGACTTCTCCGCGCGCAACGAGTCCGACTCGAGGATGTCCAGCAGGTAGACGGTCTCGCGATCCGGATTCGCGACCTCGATTCCGACCACGGACTTGCCCGGCAGAGGAGCGATGATCCGAACCGACAGGGCGCGAAGCGCGAGGGCGAGGTCGTCGGCGAGGGTCACGATCCGGTTGACCTTGATGCCGGACGCGGGCTCGAACTCGTACATCGTGATCACCGGGCCCGGGTGCACGGTCACGCAGCGGCCACCGATGCCGAAATCCTGGAGTTTCTTTTCGAGGATTCGCGAGTTCATGATCAGGCTGTCGCGGTCGTATTGGTGAGCGCCTTCGGGCGCGCGCTGGAACACACTGATGTCGGGTAGCTGGTAGGGTCCGCTGCGGCCCTCGTTGAACGAGAAGGTCTCCTGCACGCCTTCGCCACGAGGGCGCTCGGCGATGCGATCCACGATCGTCGGCCCGGCAGCGGCTCGTCTGGCGCCGCGTCCCCTCTCGACGCTGCGCTCCCCGGCGAGTGTGACGGAATCCGCAGCATCGGAACTCGCGTTGGCGAATTCCTCCTCCGCGGCGACCCTTCGACGCCGGGAGCGCCGCTCTCGCCAGACTCGAATCGAGCGCGAGCCCCGCTCCAGGCCCCCGATCATCTCCGCGACGCCTCGCCGCAGCGCCGCAAAGCCTCTCCCCAGCAGCCGAGCCAGCGCGAGGACCACGGACCCGACGGCGGCTCCCAACCAGCCGAGCCCCATTCCGAGTCGGCCGAGTAGCGCGCCTGCCGAGACTCCCGTCGCCCCCAGGATGCCGATCACGGCCAAAGCGAGATTGCCGATCACGGCCCCCCACGAGCCCATCAGCCACCTTTCGTGCTCGGCGAGAAAGGCTCCGACGATGCCGCCTTCATCTCCCGAGAACGGGAAGGGCAAGGCCTGTTGGACGATCGGAGATAGCGTGGAGATCGACAGCAGTAGCGCGATGGTCGACACCCAGAAGCGAGACGTCGGTCCCGGCAATCCCCGACCGAGGATCAGTCGTGCCCCGATCACACCAGAAGCGATCACCAGAACAGCGGACGCGTAGCCGAGGGTGCGGAAGAGAATCGCCGCTACAGCTGCCCCGATGACGCCCGCGCGATTGGCCACCTCGGCTCGCTCGAAGATCGGATCTGCGGGTGAGTACGTCGCGAGGGCGAGGATTGTGAGCAGGGAGGCGGCCAGCAGGCCGAATCCGAGGCATTCCTCGACGATTCGCCTCGAGATGGGCGCACGGGATCGGCTCGCGGGCCGGCGCTTGCTGGCGACGGCCCTAGCCACGTCGAATCTGCTGTCGAATCACGCCCCTCACCCCCTGGGACGGAGCTGTTCCCAGGGTAGACGGCGTCCGTCAGCCCTTCAAGCCCGCGCAGGTACCGGTTCGGAATCGACTGAAACGGCGCTGAGCCGCCCGCGCAGAAACGCCACTTTATGAGAGGTTCGCCGCGGGCGGGGGCCCAGTTGGCCGGGTCACTCCGCATTGGGGAGCTGGTGATTGCGGGGGTTCCGTTCGGCGGGGGCCCAGTTGGCCGGGTCGTTTGGGGATTCGTGGTGTGGGTTTTTTTGGGTGGGGTTTTGCGATTGGGTGGTTGACGTCGCCCGCCGTCGGCGGGATGATGGGTCATCACCCTTCTCAACGACGGAGAAGTACCTCATGGCGAGCGTAAACAAAGTCATTCTGGTGGGAAATCTCGGGCGTGATCCGGAGCTTCGGTACATCCCGAGCGGTCAAGCTGTCGCGAACTTCACACTCGCGACCAATGAGCGATGGCGCGACAAAGAGGGAAACAATCAGGAGCGAACGGAGTGGCACCGCATCGTCGTGTGGGGAAAGAGCGCTGAGAACTGCGCCCAATATCTGCAAAAGGGGCGGAGTGTGTACATCGAAGGGAGACTCCAGACTCGGGAGTGGGAAGACAAAGACGGCAACAAGCGCCAGACCACCGAGACGATCGCCCAGGTCGTGCAGTTTCTGGGTGGGCGCGGCGGTGGCGGAGCCGCTGTGGATTCCGCTCCGTCAGACGCGGATTCCGGCGGCGGGCAACCATCAGGGCCGCCTTCTAGCGACGTTCCGTTCTAGGAGCGCGGCCGGTCAGGCCGCGCGACGACGCAAAAGCTTTGGCCGGAGGCCAACGCGCAACGCCGCAAGCGAATCTGAAGGTTTCGGCAATCAGGCCGAGGCGTCGGGTTCGGTTGCGGTGTTGGAGCGGAGTTTCTTGACGATCTCGTTGATTTGCTGGCGGACGTCCGAGCCCAGATTCTCGAACTCGATCCCCATGCCAGGGGTCGCATCGGAGTCGGTCAGATCGGCGGCGCTGATCGAGCGGACGACGTTGCCGACGACCTCGATCGGTTGATCCGCTCCCGGCAGCTTGAATTCGAGTTCGACGTTGGTTCCGACGGGTTGCGGAGTTTCGGTTTCGACGAAAATTCCGCCGTCATTGATGTTGCGCGCGAACTCGGAGAAGAGCGAGTCGACGTTCTGGTAGTTGACGCGGACAACGATGTCTGCGCGCGGTGAGGCGCGCCGCTCGATCGCGTCGATAAAGCGAGAGGACACGGCTTCTTGTAGATCCGGTCTGGCCATCGGTCTCGATCCTGGGGGTGCCTGTTTGCGGACTCCATTCCGCAGGTCCCTTATCGACCGATTGGCGGCCTCCCTTAGCTCGATCTTGGCTCAGAGCTCGCCCTGTTCCCGGAGGCTGCAAAAGCCCCGCTCGGCAACC
>JADFQO010000021.1 GCA_022561775.1 Myxococcales bacterium
GGGCACTTGGTCGCACAGAAGGGGATGTGGATGTAGAGGGCGATTGACCTCGAATCCAACATCTAAGCGCCCCCCCTCTCCGCTAGCTGCTGCGTCGATTTGCGTCTTGTTTCAGCCAGTAGCGAATGCCCTTACCTGCAAGCGGCTCATCCTCGTAGCGCGGTATCACGTGCATGTGGGCATGAAAGACCTCTTGGCCTGCAACGTGCCCGCAGTTCCAACCCACGTTATATCCGCTCGGGCCGTGCTCTCTGTCCACCAGGGCCTTCGCTTCGCGCAACAGGGCCAGCGTGGCCTGCCATTCATCCGGCATCAGATCAAAAACGGTCTCGCGGTGCCGAATCGGGACGATGATCCCAGATCCGATCAGCACGGGTTCCGGCTGCCTCAAAAAGAGGCAGTGAGCGTTCCGCAGAGCGATGCGCTCCCCTTCGAGCAGGGGAGGACAAAGAAGGCATCGTTCCACGGATTCCGTTATCATGGCGCTACACGTTGAACAGGATGTTCAAGACATCCCCCTCGGCGACGAGGTACTCGACAAGTGCGCGGAGTACGGGGCCGTGGGTCGGTCGTGTGAGGTCGAGCTTCGCGTTTCGAATGTATTCGATACCCGCCGCGGGACCCGCTCGGGACGATTGAACGGCCGCGAGTTCCACGATCAATACCCCCCGATAACCCGGAATCTCGCCGAGCCGTCGGACGGCCCGATCGAGGCTTTCACGCTGACCCGTTCTGCTCGCGAATCGGATGCCCTGCACGAAACTCTCCGGATCGCGGGGCGTCCTTCGCCAATAGCGCTCGAGCACCCCCATCGCCTCTTGGTCACGGCCGAGTGCCTCGAGCAAGTGCAGCAGGCTGAAGACCGCGTCCCGGTTGGTGGGGTCCGAGCGCATCGCCTCGGCGTATTCCGTCACCGCTCGGTCGTAGTCGCCCAGCTGCTCGTGAGCCTGCGCGACGAGCCAGCGCACAACGGTGTTATCAGGCCACAGGCGAAGACCCTCCTCGAATGCCTCGATCGCCTCGGCGCTTCTTCCGCGCACCAGCCACAAGCGGCCGCGCAGCATATTCGACAGCATCGGTTCGCCTTCGAATTTCGGGAGAAGCTGCTCGGCCTCGTCGTAGTCGCCCGCGCGGATCAAGAGATCGACGTACTCGGCGACCAACAGCGGCGGGGCCTCGCCCATCAGCGCCAGCCCGTTCGCCATGGCATCCGCGGCCCTGGCGTGCTCATCGCGCCGTTCGTAGTAGTGCGAGAGCGAGAACCAGGCCTGACGGTCGTTCAGCCCGTCCTCCGTCGCGGCAAGCAGGATGCGCTCGGCTTCTTCGGTTTGTCCGGCGAGCCCGAGCCGGTTTGCGAAGACCTCGATGAAAGGCAGGTGGGTGGGCTCTGCTTCGTATGCACGGCGCAGGATCTCGCTGGCGCGCCCGTGCTTGGCGATCTCGTTGAAGAACTCGAAACCGCCGAATACGATGCTCTCTTCCGCCGGAAATTGCTCCAGGCAGTCGTTCCAAAGCTTCTCTGCAGCTTTGGGGTCTCCCTTCTCCTTGATGAAAGTCGCGGTTGCGGCGCAGAGCCGCGGTTCCCAATCGTATCCCCCCTCGAGATTCTTCGCCGCCTCGCTCATCTCGGCGAGCGTCTGCTCCGCCTCTTCGGCGCGGTCGAGGCTGAGCAGGGCCACCAGACGCGAAGTCAGCGCGCTCGAATCGCCCGGCTTCAGCTCGAGGAGGCGCTCGACGTCGGCCAGGGCTTCCTCGTACCGTCTCGCCCTCAATCGCGCGGTGAGCAGAAGCCGCATCACGTCGACGCGATCCGGCGCCATCTCGAGCACCCGGTTCGCCACCACCACCGCGTCTTCAGGGCTGCCGCCACCGAGGATCGCCTGGATGAGCAAGAGGCCGTCGTCGATCGCGCGGTCGGGATCCTGCGCGGATTTGCGCAGCGGCCAGATCGCGCGCGCAGCCTGATTGGTCTGAACCAGCGCGACGCCGTAGAGGTGATTGAGCTCGGGATCGTCTGGGGCCTCGTCGAGCCGCTCGCGCAGGGGCTCGATGGTCTCCGCGAAGCGGCCGGCTCGCTGGAAGCTTCGAAGTTCGTCGATGGTGGGCTCCGGGCTGCACCCACCGACCAGCGCAGAAACCACGACCGCGACGGCGGGCCAGCTGTGGAAGCAACCATGTGCGGCTCTCGGACTCAATGCTGTTCCTCTGTTGGCCCATTATTGAGCGGGCATTCTTCGCGCTGCCCCGCGGGGCAACTTTAGACCCTAGGACTTCATTTCCCTTGACAGAGTAAGCGTTCTTCTGCCAGTCTCGCACAATAAGCAAGTGACTCAACGGGCGATCGTCCACCGGAGCGCGCGATCCGTCAACCGCCAACCTCGACGGGGAAACGACAAGAGCCGCGGCAGCCACGGAAGATCGTCGTTAACAACAGAGTTGCGATTATCCAAGGGGGCCACCCTAAATGACGAGTCTTAGATTACGCAGTGTAGTTACAATGTTAGCTGCGGCCGGAGTCATTACCGCGGCACTATTTGCGGATGCTGAACCTGCAAATGCCCGCGACTCGATGTTTCGGCTGCTGAGAACCTGGTGGTTCAGCCACACAAACTCGTGGACCGGCGGTACGGTATGGCCGACGGATGGTGCGGGCTCGGCCGCCAGTAAGGGCCCCGGGTATCTGCCGCCCGCGACCGCGAGACTCGGGTCCACAACACCCAATCCGGCATTTACCGTGCCGAGGTCGGTGATCAAGAACACCACGTACACTTTCTATTGCGGGCCCGGAACCTTCCCATGCTACCCTGGTTATCCGGTATCCGGCGGGGGGTATTCGTACTGGAACCTGCGCGGAGACTTTGGGCCGAACAACCCGTACGCCCCAACAACGACCACGACGATCAGAAGGCGGACCGTGGATGACGGATGGCCGGGGGACATCCATACGTGTCCTCTGACAACGCAAGGTGACCCCTACAGGAAGTTCGCCAGCTGCTCGCCCACAAATCACTACACACAGGTCACCCCGACCACGACCTTTGGCGGCCGCTACACAGCTAGCCGGGGCGGTTCGATCATGATCCATCCGGGGAAAAACAGGTTCGGCGGTACGATGCGGTATTTCACTGGGCCGAACGACTTCTTCGTCCAGTCGATCACCCTCGAAGACCAGGTTACGAAGGTCTATTACTTCGCACCCCCCACCTCGCAGCAGGTCTCGACCGATGTCCCGTTTACACTCGGAAGTGTTGAATTTGCTGGCTCCTCAGTACGCGAGCGATTTACCAATCCGGACCACTTACGCAGGCAGATCATTGGAAGTACGTCCCCGGGCGGCGCGGTCTGCTCCCCTATTCGTGGCACCGGCAGCCCCCCGACGCTCTACACGGTGAGACCCCCAACGAACCCCGGGTGCGAGTACTACATAAGATCGGTGAACTATCTCGTTACGCGTGCCCCGTATACGACGGGAATGGTCTCGGCCACGGAGCCAAACGGCAATACCCGCACGATCCAGACCGCCACCGGCTCCGACACCCGATATATGCACTCAACGAAGGGGCTCGTAGGACAGATCTCACTGGTTCACCCGCGCTTGTGGCACGCCTACCTCGCGTTCCCAGTCTCCGACCCCCAAAAGCCGATCCTGATGTCGTGGTCTTCGTCTCGATTGAGAAAGATCACCGTCACCTTCCTCCCGGAGCCTGCGGGAGTCGCAATGCTGGCTGCGGGCTTGATGACGCTGGTGGGCCTGTACCGCCACAGGAGGCGATGATCCGAACGTAGGTATTTGTAAAACGAAACGGGAGCCGCAGGCGAAAGACTGTGGCCTGTCTACCAAGGGCGCACCGAGAGGGATTCCCCGTCGTCGGTGCGCCCTTGAACGTTTTCGGGAACGACCCTACTAGCTTCGGACGGAAATGAGTGAACCCGAACACCGAGCCAAGCCACGCCGAAGGGGGTTCGCGGTCGCCGCGGCGATTCTCGCCGTCGCGCTGATCATCGCCGGATTGCGAGGCATCTTCAGCGCTGAAGGCGAGTTCCGAGATTCGCGCCCCAGAGGCGCGATCGAGGACGTGCTCGCACTCCGCGACCGAAGCGACCTCAACGTGCTATTCATCCTCGTCGACACGCTCCGGGCCGATCGACTCGGCGTCTACGGATACGGGCGTGACACGAGCCCTAATCTGGATGCGCTCGCGGCGTCCGGCATCCGCTTCAGCCAACAGGTTTCGCAGTCCTCCTGGACGAAGTGTTCGATGTCCTCGCTCTGGACGGGACTCTATCCAGCTCGCACCCGCAGCCTGCGCGCGTACGACGTGATCTCGGAGCAGGCGAAGATGCCCGCCGAAATCTTCCAGGACGCGGGCTTTCGCACGGCGGCGATCTGGCGAAACGGCTGGATCGCCCCGAACTTCGGCTTCTCCCAAGGTTTCGAAATCTACCTGAGTCCACGCGTTCCGCGCTCTGACCGGATCAACCGCATCGACAGCCCCAACATCACCCTCGAAGGCAACGATGGCGACATCATCGACTCCGCGCGCGAGTTCCTGAGAGCCCACGGTCACGAGCGCTGGTTTCTCTACCTGCACATGATGGACGTCCATCAGTACGGCTACTCGGAGGAGACCGCGCTCTTTGGCACCCGGTATTCGGACTCCTACGACAACGCCATTCGCTGGGTCGATAGCCTGATCGGCCACCTCTTCGACGAACTCGAGCGGCGCGGCCTGCGCGAGCGCACCGTCATCATACTCAGCGCCGATCACGGAGAAGCCTTCGGCGAACACGGCGGTGAGGGGCACGCGCGCAACGTCTACGGCGAAGTCACGACAACCCCGCTGATCTTGAGCTTTCCGTTCCGACTCGACCCCGGGGTCGTCGTCGAGGCGCGCTCGGAAAACGTCGACCTCTGGCCGACGGTTCTCGAGCTCCTGGGCCTGCCCCCACAACCCGACACGGACGGGCAAAGTCTCGTTCCACAGATCGTAGCCGCAGCCGAAGGCACCGCGGAGCCCCGCACAGAAGGGATCGCGATCGCGCATCTCGATCAAGCCTGGGGAAGAATTCAGCAGAAGCCGCGGCCTATGGTGGCGATCAACGAGGGCCGTTGGCGCCTGATCTACCGCGCGAAGACGCCGAAACGCTCGGAGCTCTATGACACGTGGCAGGATCCCCGCGAGCTGCGCAACGTCGCCGACGACTGGCCGGAGGTACTCGAAGATCTCAACGCGAAGGCCCGCGCCTATCTCGAGAGTCGGCCTCCGCCCTGGGGCGATGATGCGCCCACCGTCGAAATCGACGAGATGCAGATGAACCAGCTGCGCGCCCTGGGCTACGGCGTTCGATGACGGGCCGCAGATCGTCGCGCTCCCGAATTCGCGATCGACGGCGACATCTGAAAATACCGAAGTTCGGATGATGGCCAGACCGCTCGGCGAAATCGCAATTTCGGTCGCGGGATTTGCTGTTGCGACAGCAGCTCTCGTCATCACGGGCTGCGCGGACGAGGCCGGCCAAGAACCCGAGCTGCCGGTCGCAACGAGATCCGCAGCTTACGCGAAAGCGCCGAAATCGCCGCCTACGAAACAATTCCTCGACGGACAGGAGTTTCGACTCCAAAAAAAGCGAGATTGGTGGAACCACGCGCGCGAGGTGCTCTTCATCAATATCGAACTCAGCGCCGAGCAGGCACGGGGAGTCGCCGCGATCATCGACGAGCAGCTGGACAAGCGAGCTCGGCTGCAGCAGCGCGACACCGAAATCCGGGCCGCCCGCACGGCGCGCGACCCCAAGCGCACCGACGCCGCCCGCAGGGCGGCGAGGTTGATCCAAGCGCAGATCAAAAAACCGCACGAAATCTACGAAGAAATGCGCGCGCTGCTCACCGAAGAACAGCGCCCAACCTTTGACATGAACCGCGCGCGCCACGTCGCCGAGAGTCAGGCGCCGCCAAAGGCGACGTAGCGCGCAACCCTAGAAGATGGATCGCGCGAATTCGAAGACCCGTTGATCATCGCGCGTTAGGCGCACCCGTGGGCGGGCGCTCGGATCGAAACACTTCGTCCGAGCCGGCCCGATGATCCGCGCCGCTTCAGTCGAAACCCACCCAGCTGAGTCGCACCCCTCCCCCGCCTTTGATCCCGAAATCGTCTCGCATCACGCTATAGGAAGCGACGCCGTTGGGGTCTGCGAACGGCGTCGTCGAGCCGCTGATCAGCCACATGAACCGCGCCTCTGCGTAGAGCGAAACCCGGATCGGTCGAGCACTCCGGAACAGAACCAACGCGAGCTCGAGGCCGGCTCCGAGGCTGTGATCGCTGGTGTTCCATTTAGCGCCGCTTCTCTTGATCTCGAAATCGCGCGTCGGAGTCATGAAGTCAGGGTCATCGCGCGGATCCGGTTCGTTTACGGTCGTCAAATTGCCGGAGAAATCGATCTTCTCGACGCTGTACTCCAGCGAGGGTTTGATCTGTAGCAGCAGGTTTCTCGCGATCGGTACGCTGAACGCGACACCGACTGCCGCGTACCACGATGGATCCTGGAATCTCCCGTCCACGGTACTCCCCTGACCCTCGAAAGCGGTGGGCAGATCCAAATCGTTTTGGTTGCCAAAGTTGAGATACCTAAATACCGAGTCCTCAGGCTCACCCTGCACGAGGGGATCGCCAATCGCGAAGACCTCGTCGCTTGAAAACGTCCGGATCTGCACGCCACCCTGCACGAACAACCGCGGGCGGCCGGGCAGATCTTCGAACATCGGCCCCATCAGCTCGCCGCCGATTCGAAACATCAGCTGGCGCTCCGCGTCGGACTGGGTCCCCTCCCACGAGGGCCCGTTGATGAGGTTCTGGACCGTCGTTTCGACATTGTAATCGAAGGTTTCAAATCCGACGTCGACGGACGGGATCCAGCGGGGCTCCGAGACCCCCTCCTCCTCCGACACCACCGCGGGTTCGGGTTCCGGCTCGATCTCAGCGGCCTGCGCGGAAATGACGGAGAACAGCAAGGCGATGAGCGCCGTGCAACAAGCCACGGCCCAAAGCACCCGCGCATCCGTTCCTCGCGTTGCGCCTCGCGGCGTTCGACGCAGCGTTCGACGCAGCGTCGGCGAATGCACGGTCGCGCGCCGGCCGGATCGAATTGAAGACACCATCACCGCCACCACCTTTCGCGATCTGAATCGAATCTGCGCTCCAACCGGGGCTCCACTATAACCTGCGCGCAAGTCTCGTGAAAGCGCGCGCGGACAGCTCCCGACACTCGGGCGCGCCGATCCCATGGGCTCCACGGCGTGAGACTGCGGCTCGCTCCTTGTACAGCCGATGGGTGGCCCAGCTCCTCGCGACTTTCCGGCGATGCCCGCGCCCCGCCCGAGAGCGGCGCCGTCGAGGGCCGTGACGGCGCGACGCGATTCCCTTATTATACGTCTGTTCAGTTATATGGACGGCGAAGCCGATTAGCGGAGCCGCGAAATCCGCAGCGCCGCCCGCAATCAGAAGGGATTTCCGCCATGGCGGAGAGTCGCTCTCGCAAGCGAAGGACCCGCAGACCCAGGACGGCAGCGAAGACGATCCAGAGTCCGTGGTCTCAGCTTCGGCTCCGCTATGGACCGATCGAATTGCTGTCGGCCGACCAGATTCACGCGATACACGAAACTGCCCTCTCGATCCTCGAAGAAATCGGGTTGCGCGTGCTCGATCCGAAGGCGCGC
This sequence comes from Myxococcales bacterium, assembly GCA_022561775.1. GTDB lineage: Bacteria > Myxococcota_A > UBA9160 > UBA9160 > SMWR01 > JACZVU01. The sequence continues at coordinate 7,715 of JADFQO010000021.1, forward strand.
GGACGTCTGGCCGCGGCTGGCTGCACAATCGACGAGGGCGCCATGCAGCTGCGCTTCGATCGGGCGATGGTCGAGGAACTCGTCGCCAAGGCGCCCGCAGAATTCACCCTGACCTCGCGAAACCCCGAGCGCAACCTCGAACTCGGCGGGCGCAACTCCGTATTCTCTTCCGTCGGTGGGCCCGCGTTCTGCAGCGACCTCGATCGCGGCCGCCGTCCGGGTACTTACGCGGAGATGTGCAATTACATCAAGCTCGTGCAAACCCTCAACGTCATCCACCAGGAGGGAGGCGGTGGCTTCGAGGCACTCGACCTGCCGTCAGCGACGCGCCATCTGGATCTCTACTACGCGCAGATCACCCTGCTCGACAAGAACTGGCAACCCTGGGGATTGGGAACCGATTGCGTGCTCGATGCGCTGGAGATGGTGGCGATCTCCCTCGGCACCACCCGGGAAGCCCTCCTCGACACACCGGTCTTCAGCTGTGTGATCAATACCAATTCACCGCTCCAGCTCGACATTCCGATGGCGCAAGGCCTGATGGCGCTCGCCGAACACGGACAGGCCGCCGTCGTCACACCGTTCACGCTCGCCGGTGCGATGTCGCCGATTACGCTCGCCGGCGCACTCGCCCAGCAGCACGCCGAGGCGCTCGCGGGCATTGCGCTCTGCCAGATCATCCGGCCCGGTGTACCCGTGATGTATGGAGGGTTCACTTCGAATGTCGACATGAAGTCGGGATCGCCCGCATTCGGGACGCCGGAATACACCCAGGCCGCTCAGGCGTCGGGCCAACTCGCGCGGCACATCGGCGTCCCGTTCCGGTCGAGCAACGTAACCGCTTCGAATCTCGTCGACGCCCAGGCCACCTATGAGAGCATGATGTCGCTCTGGGGGGCGCTGCTGGGCGGTGCGCATCTGATCGAGCACGCAGCGGGTTGGTTGGAAGGCGGTTTGACCGCATCGTTTGAAAAACTGATCATCGACGCGGAGATGCTGCAGATGATGTCCGAATACTTCAAGCCGATCGAAGTATCGCAGGATACTCTCGCACTCGACGCGATTCGGGAGGTCGGCCCTGCGGGGCACTTCTTCGGCGCGGCGCATACGCTCGAACGCTACGAGAACGCGTTCTACGTTCCGCTCGTCTCCAATTGGGACAATTTCGAGACGTTCACCGAACGCGGCGGCGAAGACGCTACGCGACGAGCCAACCGAATCTGGAAGCGCTTGCTCGACGAATACGAGCAGCCCCCGTTGGATCCCGGGATCGATGAAGCCCTGCGGGATTACGTCGACCGACGCAAGCGAGAGCTGGGATAGGCAACCGACAAGGAGAAGGAGCAGCATGGCGACCTGCGGCGAAAAATTGATCCAGATTCTTGAGAGTTACCGAATCGAACTCGTATTCGGCATTCCCGGTGTACACACCGTCGAACTCTATCGGGGCCTGAAACGCTCCAGCATTCGTCACATTACGCCGCGCCACGAGCAGGGCGCCGGATTCATGGCGGACGGATACGCGCGAGCCACGGGCGCAGTCGGCGTCTGCTTCATCATCACGGGCCCGGGCATGACAAACATCGCCACCGCGATGGCCCAGGCGCGGCAGGACTCGATTCCGATGCTCGTGATCTCCACGGTGAGCCGCAGCAACCAGCTCGGCATGGGCGAAGGGCGCCTTCACGAACTTCCCCACCAGCGAAACCTCGTCGCCGAGGTAGCGGTGTTCAGCCACACACTGTTTGGCGCGGAGGAACTGCCAAAGGTCATGGCGCGCGCGTTCGGAGTGTTCGCAAGCCAGCGACCCGGCCCGGTGCATATCGAGATTCCACTCGATGTGATCGCATCAGAAGCGGACTCGATCGACACCGCCGCATGGTCGTTGCCGAGCGCGCCTGCGGCGCCACCCGAGACCATCGACCGCGCGGCCGCGCTGCTGCGCGATGCTCAGCGCCCGCTGATCGCCATCGGGGGTGGTGCAATCCGCGCGGGCGCCGAAGTGATGCAGCTCGCAGAGACACTTGGCGCACCCGTCGTCAACACCGTGAACGCGAAGGGCGTGGTGCCCTCGAGCCACCCTCTCTCGGTGGGTGGTTCGGGTTCGTCTGCGCCGGTCCGCGGAGCGTTTCGCGACGCCGATATCGTATTGGGTGTGGGCACTGAATTTGCGGAAACCGACTACGACCTCTACCTCAACGGGGATATCGCGTTCGACGGAAAATTGATTCGCATCGATATCGACGCCGCACAGCTCAGCCGCAACCTGAAGCCCCATCTGGCGATCTACAGCGACGCCCGCCACGCGCTGGCGGCGCTGAACGCCTCGTTGGAGCAGAACCCGCCAACCTCGAACGACGGTGAATCACGCGCTCAGGCGATCCGCGACGCCTTGCATCGCGAGCGCGATGAGCGGTACCAGGCATTCTTCGATGCCATTCGCGACACACTCCCGGAAGCGATCATCGCGGGCGATTCGACACAACCGACCTATTACGCTTGTTTGCATTACGAAACCGATGCGCCACGTCGCTATTTCCACTCCGCCAGTGGCTATGGCACGCTGGGGTATGCGATCCCCGCGGCCATCGGCGCAAAGCTCGGGCGGCTCAACCAGCCGGTCATCGCGTTGATCGGAGATGGCGCCGCGCAGTTCACATTGGGCGAGATCGCGAGCGCGGTGGGGGCAAGGGCGTCGGTGATCTTCCTGATCTGGAACAATCAGGGATACGCTGAAATCCAACGCTGTTTCAAGGAATCCGGTGTCGAAAGCGTCGGAGTCGAACTTCATACACCAGATTTTGTCGCACTTGGAAAGAGCTTGGGCTGCTCGGCTTGCCGGGCGAGCAACCTCGAAGAACTCAAGAACGCGTTGAAGACCGCCGCCGAAAGCCCCGCGCCGACCTTGATCGAGGTCAGACAAGCCGATTTCGTAGACGGTTACGCACCTCTGTAATCGGTGATCCGGTGCCGGCCCCGGTCAACGCACAGCGCAAGTACCGACGTCTCGCGCCGAGCGAACGCAGGCAGAGCCTGATCGAGGCCGCGCTCGATTGCCTCGCGCGGCTCGGGCCCCATGGGGCCGGCGTGCGCGAGATCTGCGATCGAGCGGGCGTCTCGCCGGGCCTACTGCGCCACCATTTTGATGGCAAGGACGAGCTGATCATCGAAGCGTATCGGGCGCTCACTCGAGAGTTCCACCAGAACCTGCACGGTGTTCTTTTCGATCCCGCGGAATCTGCCGCGCAAAAGCTGCAAGCTTTCATCAATACCTACTTTTCCAGTGAGGTGACGAGAGACGAGCGGGTGGGCAGCTACATTTCCTACTGGACGCTCGCGCGAACGGATCGAAAGATCCAGCGAATCCAACGGTCCGCCTATCGAAGGCTGCGAAGGCTGCTCGCACCGGTCCTGAATCGATTGGCCAAAGATCGCGGCGTCCGGATCGACGCAGAGCAGGTCGCCATCAGCCTCATCGCGCTGCTCGACGGATTCTGGCTCGAACTGTGCGTCGATCCGAAACACTTTTCCCGCGCGAAGACCAGCGCCATCTGCTGGAAGTGGCTCGAAGCATTCTTGCGCGGGAGTCGACCGCGCTAAACGCGAACATTCGGGTCGTTCAGTTCGACTCTGCGACCGCTCTTGACATGTCGTCGAGCAGCGCCTGCGGTGATACCGGCCGGCCGAGAAACGCCTCGATGATCTCTTTCGAAGTTTTCTCGAGGCCGAAGCGGTACAAACTCTCGCTGATTCGACCATACCAGCTCGAGTCACCCTCGGTGTATGGGCCGTAGCGTTCGCGCGCACGAGCCCGCAAATCGGCGTTCATGATCGCACCCGCCGCGTAGTTCATCATGTAACCGGGCGAGTCGATCAGCTGACCGCGAACCGCCCACCACGCCAGATCGGGATGGGGATTGATGCGAAAGTACCTCTGAGTGATTTCCCCCCACACCTGGTTCGGATCGCGCTCCGGCGTGCGGTGCATGCGCACTTCGAATAGCGCCCAGCCGATGTCCATCGCGATCGCCGCGTATTTGGCAGCAATCGAGTCCTTCATCGGCACGGAAGCCCCGAGATAGCGCTGCTGCCACGACGGCTCGTACATCTCCAGTGTGGCGATGTCGGCAACTCCCTCGGTGAAGATGTCACTGTCCGGCCAGTCCACGAAGGCCGGGCGGCTGCGGATCGCGGCGATATGGATCGCGTGGCCCGTTTCGTGCAGAAGCTCCAGAAGATTGTCGAGCCCGCCCATCTGGTAGGACGCGAAGACCCACGGCTCGCCGAGCAGCCAGGTTCCACCCTCGAACCGGGGTCGGCGGCCGAAGGTCGTGAACGCCACCGGATCCTTGCTCGGCCGGGGCTCGAGGTCGTACTGTACCTGCAACGCCACCGGATCCGCGCCCAGATCTCGGTAGAAGCGATCGTTGATCGCCCGCAGGGAGTCAACGGGAATTGCGTCACTCAGCGCCCGATTGCCGCGGCCGGCGTTGTACGCAAAATCCCAGGGCTCGAGCGCCGTGTCGGGCGCGATGTCGTGCCACTTCTGCAGCACCTGCATCAGCCACTCCTCCATCACCGCCGGCTCGACGCCGATGCCGCGCACCGACTCGCCGAGCACTTTACCCTCGCGATTCAGGCGCGCGGCGTTCAGCCGGATCAGCGTCCGGTAGGGGCTTCGCGGCCCATTGTCCCCGTTGACCGATGCCCAGATCGGCGCCATCGCCCGCCACAACCCCTCGCGCCGGGACGGCTCGTCGGTCAACGGCAATCGGCCGAAGACCGTCAACCGGTCCATCGGCTCACCCTCGAACGACACCGAATGGGCCGCCTCTGAAAAGCAGGCGTAGATCCGTTTCGAGAGCGCCTCGTAACCGCCCTCCCCCTTCGCGACGCTTTCCGGGTCGTAGCGACAGTCGACCTTCCCGCTCCCGCCCGCATCCACTGCTTCCGAGGTCGGTTGATTCGACTCCTCGGGAAGGTCGATTTTGAGGGCTCGCCGCATCGCGGTCAGCGCTCGAAGGTCTTCCTCCGACGCTGGCGGAGAAGGGTCGACGGAAAGAACCCGCTGTAGCTGGGTTCGCACGGAATTGTAGGAGCCAATGAGATCCGCCAACGCCACGCCGGTCGTGGCCGTCGTCGCGCCGCGGCTGCGCGTGACGTCGATCCGGTCTCCCAGCGCGCGTGTTTGCTGAAAGAGCTGCTCGATCTCCCCAACGGAAAGCAACGGATCGTCGGTCGTCGATCGCTCGCCGCAGCATCCGAGCGCCGCCCCCGCGAAGCCAGCCGCCAAAACCGCGAGGGTGAACGCGGCGGGGCGAGACGGACTGGTCATCGGCTCCTCCTGACGGTAAGAGGGGAATCATATAACGTCTGCTCCCAGGCGCTCGATCCGTGCGTGCCGACGCGGCACGACTGGATCGAGCCCTGTTATTTGGGATCGATCGCATGCGCGCAAACGAACTCGAACACTCTCTCGCGGCCAGCGCCGGAAGCGCTCTACCGGTCGCGGTGCGCGGCTCGGGATGCCGAATCTGGGACCGGGAAGGTCGCGAGTACATCGACGCATGCGGGGGTGCCATGGTGATGAGCCTGGGCCACTGCCACCCGGCCTGGTGGAGGCCGCCAAGCGCCAGCTCGACCAGCTGACCTTCAGCTACCGGTTCTCGTTCTCCAACGAGCCGATGGCGGACCTGTGCGGCTTGATCCGCGAGATTGCACCCATGGAACGCGCGTCGGCGTTCTTCAACTCCTCGGGCTCGGAGTCCATCGAGTCCGCGATCCACATGGCGATTCTCTATTGGCGGCATCTCGGCAAACCGAGCAAGATCGAGTTGATCTCGCGCTTTCCGAGTTACCACGGCTCCACGCTAGGCGCGCTCGGCCTCTCGAGTTCACGCTGGCGCGAGGCATTCGAGTTGGTGCTCGAGAAGAACGCAGTCGCTCAGGTTCCGGGCGCCGACATCCGCGCGCGGCGCAGCGATGAGGCGGAATGCCGCTTCGGCCTCGAGCAAATCGAAGACGCCATCGTGTCACGCGGAGCCGACCACGTCGCCGCGGTGTTTCTCGAACCTATCTCGGGGGCGAGTGCGGCCGCCGTCGTGCCGCCTGCGGGCTATATCGACGGCGTGCGGGAACTCTGCAACCGGTACGGCGTGTTGATGATCTGCGACGAGACGATCACGGGCTTCGGTCGCACGGGCGAATGGTGGGGATCGAGCCACTGGCGGGGGAAGCCCGACATCGTCACCTTCGCCAAGGGCGTGACGAGCGGCATCACTCCGTTTTCGGGGATGATCGTGGCCGGCAACGTCGCCGACGTGTTTCTCGAGAGGCCCGAGGGCTTTCCGTGGGGCCACACCTTCTCGGGCAATCCTCTGGGCTGCGCGATCGCCGCGGACGCGATCCGGACGATTCGCGATGAAGACCTCGTCACTCGGGGGCGCGCACTCGGTGAACGGCTGCGCGCGGGGATGGACGCGATCGCGGCGCCATCGCAGCACATCGGCCAGGTCCGCGGAAAGGGATTGCTTCAGGGCATGGAATTGGTGACCGATCGCGATTCACTCGAACCGCTCGCGGGCGCCTCGGACCGCCTCGCAGCGTTCGCGAAGGATCGCGGGCTGATGATCTACTCCTGCCCGACCCCGCTGGGCCGGCGCATGATCGAAGCCGTCCTGCTCGCGCCGCCGCTGATTGTCGACGAGGCCGACATCGACGAGATCCTCGAGAGACTCGCGGACGCCGTGCGCAAACTCGACGCCTGCCCGCGCGTCGAAACCACCTAGCGCCCGATCTGAAATGCCGTCCGGCGGCAGTCGCCGCGCTGCGCACCCCCGGGCCGGGGCCATCGCGTTCCGCCGCTTCAATTCAATTGGGGACGGTGTTCAATTGGGGACGGTGTTGAGCACACGGTGCAGCACCTGGGTCTACATTGGCTGCGGTGACGGGAGGCCTGAGGGCGACATGGGGTTCGAGCCCGATGGCCTCCCGTCACCACACCCATGCAGCAATCTCCGCAGACGAGTTCGAACAGGAGCCCGACGATTGCATCAGCGCGCGGCCCGTTCGCTGTAGATCGCGCGCGCGTCGCTGAGCAGCTTCAGCAGCACCGATTTCTCTTGCGAGGTGTTGTAGCCGTCGTGAGCGCGCGCCATTTCGATCAGGCGATCGATCCAGGCGACGAAGTAGTTGGCATCGTCGGCAGAGCGCGCGGGGCGCCCTCCACCGTGAGGTGGCGGTGCCCGTCGTTTTGCTCATCTTCTTTCTGCTGGTTCAGATCCGCATCTTCGACGGGACGCCGCATCTGCCCCTGATCCTAGCGAGCGTGGTCGCCGCGGTGGTGGGATTGAGCCTGCGATACGCCTCGAGCGAGATCGAACGCGGGATCCTACCATCGCCTACGGCGGCTTTCGCATCGCGATGTTGCCCGAGACCCCGCAGCAACCTCCAATTATGTAACCCGAGCCGAGTCGCGCGAGCCGGCGGATCTGTCGATCGCCGCTCCGCCTACCAGCCGCAATCCGCGACTACTCCTCGATCACGCAGCGGCTCTGCTCCCGCATGAACTGCATCACGTAGTAGGGGCCACAACCGCCCTTCCCGCTCGCGCCGGAGGCCTTCCAGCCGGTAAACGGTTGGGCGCCCGGCCAGGCACCGGTGGTCGCGCCGCTTCGCTTGTTGACGTAGGTGACACCCACTTCGATTTCGTCGAAGAACTTTTCCACCTCCGCTTTGTCCTTCGAGAAGAAACCCGCGGTCAAGCCGTACTCGACCTTGTTGCTCTCTTCGATCCCCTGCTCGAGCGAGTCGATTTCGCCGATCGCGAGGATCGGGACGAAGAATTCCTCCCTGAAGACGGAACTCGTAAGCGGCGCCTTGACGATGGTCGGCTCGAGGTAGTAGCCCTTCGCGAAGGCTCCGTCGCTCATGCGCTTGCCACCGACGAGAATCGAGCCGTCCTTCTTTGCCATCTCGACGGCGCGCTCATACTTTGCGACTGCGCTCGGGTTGATCACGGGGCCGAAGTACACGTCTCTCTCGGTCGGATCGCCGATCGAGATCTCTCGGGTCTTCTCGATCAGTTTCGCGGTGAACTCCTCGGCCACCTTCTTGTGCACGTAGACCCGTGAGCACGCGCTGCACTTCTGATTCTGGAGTCCCCAGGCGGACTTCATCACACCCTCGGCGGCCGCGTCGACATCCGCCGAATCCATCACGATGCAGGCGTTCTTGCCGCCGAGCTCCATCAGGCAGGGCTTGGCCCACTTCGCGCTGAACCCATTGAAGATCCGGTTGCCGACATCCTTCGACCCGGTAAACACGACGCCGCCTACTTTGGGGTGCTGCCAGAGCGCGTCGCCGATCACGGAACCCCGGCCCGAGACGAAGTGCAGGACATCTTCCGGAACGCCCGCTTCGCGGAAGATGTGGTAGAGCCTCAGCCCGGTCCACGGGGTGTCCTGGGCCGGCTTGAAGACGAGCGTGTTTCCGGCCACGAGCGCCGCGGACGACATCCCGCAACCGAGCGCCATCGGAAAGTTGAACGGTGCGATGCAGACGAATACGCCGAAGGGGCGGAGCAAATCGGTGTTGTCTTCGATTGGCGTGAGCTTGTCCATCTTCTGTCGGTAGCCGTGCGCATTCTCCATCTGCTGCGCGTAGTAGTCGATCAAGTCTGCGGCTTCTTCGGCATCCCCAAGGGACTCCATGCGGCTCTTGCCGACCTCCAGGCTCATGCACGCCGCGATCTCGAACTTGTCGCGGCGAACCAGATCGGCCGCCTCGTGCATGATCGCCACACGCTTCTGCCAGCCGACCTTCTCCCACTTCAAGCGGGCCTGGTAGGCGGATTCGATCGCCTGGTTGACGTGCTCGACGCTGGCGGAAGTGAACTCGCCCAGAACCAGATCGGTGTCGATGGGCGAAGTGTCGACGATCCGCGGCAGCTCCGATCGCAGTTCCTTGCCATTGATGTAGATCGGGTAATCGCGGCCGCATTCGGATCGGACCTTCTCGAGCGCTTTGTCGAAAGCCCCGTGGATCTTTTCCATGTCGGCCGCGGAGGTCGTGTAGGTGATCTTCATCGGGTCCGGTGATTGGGTCGTCATCGTGCCTCCTCGATTGAGCCTAGCGGCCGTTCGGGTTCTGGATCGTCTCGAGCGTCGCGTCGAGCGCGACTCGGAACAGGCGCACCAGCTCGGATATTTCGCTCTCGGAAATCGTGAAAGGGGGGCCGATCAAGACGAGGTCTCCATCCTCCCGATCGGTGTACCCCGAACTGGGCCACACCACGAGGCCCGCCGCCTGCGCGGCCTGCGTGAAGCCTTCTGCCATGCGCAAGCTCGGGTGAAACGGCTTGCGGGACTCTTTGTCCTCGACGAATTCGACGCCCACCAGCAGCCCCCGCCCGCGCACGTCACCCACGTTCGGATGTTCCAGGAGTTCGCCGAGACGCCGCAGTAGGATCTCGCCCATCCGAGCGCAGCGCTCGATCAAGGCGTGCGCCTTCAGCTGGCGAATGGTCGCGAGGCCGGCCGCGCACGAGACCGGGAATTGGGAAAACGTCTGGTTGTGCAGCGGCGCACCGGTGCCCTCGGCCAGGACGTCGAGAATCCGGCGCGAGGTCACCATCGCCGACAGCGGCGCGTAACCCCCGGCGATCCCCTTGCCGAAGATCTGGAAATCGGGCGCGACCGCGTAGGGCTCGAGCGCCGACCAGGTGCCGGTGCGACCCGCGCCGACCAGAATCTCATCCGCGATGAAGAGGACTTCGTGCCGGTCGCAGATCTCCCGGATCGTCTTCCAGTAGTCCGGGCGCGGCACGGAAGCGCCCGTCGAAGCCCCGCCCACGGGCTCGGCGATGAAAGCCGCGACCGTCTCGGGTCCCTCTTGCAATAGTGCAGCCTCCAGCGCGGTCCCGCTGCAGGCCGGGCAGTCCTCCCATTCACCGCGACACGCACAGCGGTAGGCGTAGGGCGCGGGAACGCTGCAAACGGGGACCAACCAGTCCTGAAACTGCTTTCGGTAACCCGGGCGACCCGAGGCCGACAGCGCGAGCAGCGTGCTGCCGTGATAGCTCGGGGAAAGCGACACGATCTTGCGTTTCTCGGGTCGACCCGATTCCGCCCAGAACTGGCGCGCGATCTTCAGCGCGGCCTCGACAGCATCGCCCCCGTTGCAGCAGAACAGGGTCTTGTCGAGGCCGTCTGCGGTCAGCGCGCTCAGCTCGGCAGCCAGCTCTTCGACGGCATCATGGGTAAAGGCCACGCCGTTCACGTAGCCGAGTCGCGCGGCCTGTTCGCCGACGGCCCGCGCCAACTCGGCGTTGCCATGCCCCAGGTTGCAGACCAGCGCACCGCTGCTCGCATCGAGGTAGCGCTTGCCGGCGTCGTCGTAGAGCCAACAGCCCTCGCCGCGAACGATCCTCGGAAAGCGCTTCGCGAGTCGGCGGTAGAGGACGTGGCCAGCGGGGTACCGGTTCTCTGCGCTGGGGGACATGGGCCTATTCTATCAATCCGCGCGGAAAATCGATTGCAGGCGGGCCCCGGTCCTCGAGCTCCGCTGGACGGCCTGTCGACGTGAAGCGCCGCGGCCCCGTCAACCCGGTCCGCGGGCTTTCACCAGAGGCCCGCGATGCTGGGCACGAAGAGCCCAGCGCTCAGCGATCCGATTCCGGCGGTGTAGAAACGACTGGGAAGCTCGGGCGGCGAATGGCCCGATGATCGCCAAAGCTCTAGATTCCACCCTTGTTGGCGCAATTTTGGGACCGAGATCGGGGGCGACCGACGCCCCGATCGATCGATTCCCGTGTGAAGTGAGAGCGGAGTCGAAGCATGCACGAAGTCGTGATCGCGAGCGCTGTGCGCACACCGATCGGCCAGATTCGCGGAGCGCTCTCGAACGTGCGCCCCGATGATCTGTTGGCTGTGGTGATTCGCGAGGCCGTAAACCGCGCGGGGATCGACGCCGCTGAGATCGAGGAAGTCATCGCTGGCTGCGCGAACCAGGCCGGTGAAGACAACCGCAATGTGGCGCGAATGGCCCTGCTGCTCGCGGGGTTGCCGCAATCGGTACCCGGTTCAACGGTGAACCGCCTGTGCGCCAGCGGTCTCACGGCGATCAATCAGGCGGCGCGGGCCATCCGCGCTGGAGAGGGTGACATCTATCTCGCGGGTGGTGTCGAGAGCATGACGCGCGCGCCCTACGTGCTGCCGAAGAACCCGCAGTCCTTTGGACCCTCGGGCAACATCACCGGCTACGACAGTACGCTGGGTTGGAGATTTCCGAACCCCAAGATGGAAGCGCTCTTTCCGCTCGAAGCCATGGGCGAGACCGCCGAGAACATCTACGAATTGAGCCGTGACGGGAAGATCGTGGGCGGCGAAATCAGCCGACACGACCAGGATGCGTTTTCACTCGAGAGCCAATCGAGAGCGGTGCGGGCGATTCAAGAGGGCCGCTTCAACAAGGAAATCGTTCCGGTCTCGTTGCCGCAGCGCCGCGGCGACCCGATCGTATTCGATACCGACGAGTTCCCGCGGTACACGCGAGACGGAAACGAGTTTCGACTCACCACCAGCCTCGAAAAACTCAGCCAGTTGAAGCCCGCGTTTCGATCCGGCGGAACGGTTACAGCGGGAAACTCGAGCGGTCTCAACGACGGCGCCGCGGCGATGATTCTACTGTCCGACGCCAAGGCCGACGAACTCGGCATCACACCGCTCGCGCGCTGGGTATCTTCCGCGGCTGCGGGCGTCGACCCACGCGTGATGGGTCTCGGTCCCGTGCCCGCGACCCAGAAAGCGCTCGCGCGTGCGGGGCTCTCGCTCGCCGAGATCGAACTCGTGGAACTCAACGAGGCCTTCGCCGTCCAGTCGATCGCGGTGCTGCGCGAACTCGGACTCAGCCATGAGATCACCAACGTGAACGGCGGAGCCATCGCGCTGGGTCACCCGCTCGGATGTTCGGGGGCGCGGTTGTTCACCACGCTGATCCACGAGATGCAGAGGCGATCCGAACTCGGTGAATCCATGCGGTACGGTCTGGTTACGCTCTGCGTGGGTGTGGGCCAGGGCGAAGCCACGGTCATCGAGAGAATCTAGGAGCATGACCCCAAAATGGGGTCGCGCGACGACGCAAGCGAATCCGCAGGATTCGCCCGCTAGAGGCCAGCGGTGAAGGAAGTCCCCCAGATCTCCCTGGAACAGGCCGTTGCGATGGTCAAGCCCGGCGACACGATCCTCGTCGGCGGCTTCGGGATGACCGGAAACCCCGTACATCTCGTTCACGCGCTCGCGGAGACCGACGTCAAGGATCTCACCTACGTGGCCAACAACGTGGGTGAGGTCGGGCTCGGCGGCGGCCGACTCGTGCGCACGGGCCAACTCAAGAAGGCGATCGGATCCTTCTTCACCAGCAACCCCGAAGCAGTCGCGGCCGCCCAGGCGGGAACCATGGAGGTGGAACTCCTGCCCCAGGGCACCCTCGCCGAGGCGCTGCGCGCGGGCGGCGCGGGAATCGGTGGCTTCTACACCCCCACCTCAGCGGGAACGGTGATCGGCGAAAAACGCGAGACGAAGGTCATCGACGGCAAAACGCATGTCTTCGTGCCGGGACTGCGGGGCAATGTGGCCTTCATCCGCGCGTGGAAGTCCGATACCGCGGGCAATCTCGTCTACCGGATGACCGAGCAGAACTTCAACAAGGCGATGGCGACCGCGGCCGACCTCGTGATCGCCGAGGTGGAATCGATCGTTCCCATCGGCGAGATCGATCCGAATCAGGTCCACACGCCGGGTTGCTACGTCGACTACCTGATCCAGGCCAGCACAACGCTCGACGAATTGGGCACATCCGCATCCGTGGCGTCGAGCGACAAAAAGGTGGACGACGCGCGCATGGAGATGGCCCGCCGCGCGCTGACGGAATTGAAGCGCGGCGATGTGGTCAATCTCGGAATCGGGATTCCGACGCTCGTGGCAGATCTGATCACGCCCGAACATGGGATCATTCTCCACAGCGAAAACGGAATGCTCGGCGTCGGACCCGCCCCGGCCGAAGGCGGTGCGATGGACTACCCGGTGAACGCGGGCAAGATCCCGGTCACCGCGCTGCGGGGGAGCAGCTATTTCGACAGCGCGGACTCATTCGCGATGATTCGCGGTGGCCATGTGGACGTGGCGATCATGGGCGGATTGCAGGTCGACGAAGCGGCCAACCTCGCGAACTGGGCAGTGCCCGGCAAACCGCTGTTGGGTGTGGGCGGCGCAATGGACCTGGCTTCGGGCGCCAAGCGCCTGATCATCAGCATGACGCACACCAACCGGGGCGGCAGCCCGAAGATCGTCCCCGAATGCGACCTTCCACTCACGACCCACGGCGCGGTAGACCTGGTGATCACCGATCTCGCGGTGTTCTCTTTCGAGTCTGGGAAGCTCACCCTGATCGAGGTGATGCCCGGGGCGACGCTGGAGCAGGTCCGCGCTGCGACCTCGGCGAAGTTTGCGGAACAGCTGACGGGCTGAGCCGCACACCCGGCGAGCGCAAGCGAGCCAGCATTGGTCCGCGGAGCCGACCGCGCCGATCCGCGCTGCCGAACACTCAGCCCTTGAGGATCGCCTCCGCGGCGAGCGCGCCGGGCTGACAGGTGACGCCGCCGCCCGGGTGCGAGCCGCTTCCCCCGAGGTAGAGCCCCTCGATGGGCGTCTTGTAACGCGCCAGTTTGGGCGTCGGGCGCATGAAGAGGAGTTGGTCGAGCGCGTGCTCTCCGTGATGGATGTGGCCGCCCGTGAGGTCGTAGCGATCCTCGAGATCCGCGGGGCTCAGGACTTCACGCGCGACGATCTTGGCGCTGGTTCCAGGTGCGACACGCTCGAGCACTTCGACGACCGCGTCCCCGAAGCGCGCGCTCGTTTCGCCGCTCCAGCCACCTTCGAGGTTGTGGGGCGCCGCATGCGCGAGAACCGACACGACGTCCTTGCCGGCGGGCGCAAGCGAAGGATCGTTGACACTCGGAACGCTCACCTCGAGGTGGGGCCGTTCTGAGCACGCGCGGTACTTCGCGGCGTCGAACGCGCGTTCGATGTCGTCGAGGTGGTCGGCGACGACCGCGCGCGCGTGCCGCTCCCCCTCTCGGTCGCGAAAGCTGATCCGACCATCCAAGGCCAGATTTACCTTCGCGGTCATCCCGCGCATCCGAACCGAGGCGACCTGTTCCTCGACGTCGAGCGGCAAGGTGCCCGGCTCGATCAGGTCGAGCAGCGCGCGTTTCGGATCGCAGCTGGCCACCACCAGCAACGCTTCGACGAAGCGTCCGCCTTCGAGTTCCACCCCGCAGACCGCTCCGTGGTCCAGACGGATCCGAGCAACCTCGGACTCCAGCGCGATCTCTCCGCCCGCCGCCTCGAAGGCCTTCTGCAGCGACTGCGTCAACGCTGCCGGACCACCCTTGACTTCTGCACCCCGCACGCATTCGTAGAGCAGCAAACTCGCCGCGGTGCCCGCCGACCACGGCCCGAGAGACGCCCCAATTGCTGACGGCGCCGCGAGCGCTGCAGCAGGCAGCGGATCGCCAAAGAACTCCTGCAACCAATCGGCCGCACACATCGGGGCTACGCGCATCAACTCGAGCATGTCGGCCTTGCCGAGTCGTCGCAGGCCGAACCCGGTCTTGCCCAGACTCCAGAGTTCGGCGATCGAATCCGGCTTCATCATGGGCGGCTTCTGGCTCAACACGCCCGACACGAAATCGCGGATGCGCGACAAAAAGCCGCGCCACTCGATGTAGCCGTCTCCGTCGCCCTTGTGGAGCATCTCGAGTTCGTCGCGCGAGCGCTTGGCTTCTGCGTGGAGCACGACGCCCTTGTGGTCCGAGTGCGCGGCGAGCACCGAAGGCGCTTCGCTCTCGAACGCGAGGCCGAAGCGCGACAGGCCGAGCAAATCGACGACGTCGCGGCGAACCCCCGTGGTGTCGTGAAGCAACCCCGGGACCGTGTAGCCCGGGTGCACTTCGCTCGCAGCGCACAACCCGCCGACCTCACCACGCTGTTCGACGATCGTGACCTTGCGGCCCGCACGCGCGAGCAGCAGACCGGCCACCAACCCGTTGTGTCCCGCGCCGATCACGATCGCGCGACTCATACCGCCCTCGCCTTGAGCATGGTGTTCGCACACAGCTGCCCCGGCGCGGCCATGATCCCGCCGCCGGGGTGCGCACCGGAGCCACACAACCAGAGCTTTTCAATTGGCGTCTGGTAGCGCGCCCAGCCCGCTGCGGGACGCATGAAGGCGAGCTGCTCGAGGCTGAGCTCGCCGTGGAAGATGTTGCCCTCGGTAAGGCCGTAGGTCTGCTCCAGATCCAACGGCGTCAGCACGTGGCGATGGAGGATGCGGTCCTTGATGCCCGGGGAGAAGCGCTCGAGGGTGTCGATGACGGCATCGCCGAAGGCCTCGCGCTGGTTCTCCCAGTCGGCGGGGCCCTCTTTCAGATTGTAGGGTGCGTACTGCACGAAGATGCTCATCACGTGCTTGCCAGGCGGCGCTACGGACGGGTCGCTCAACGAGGGGATCACGCAATCCATGAACGGCTCGCGCGAGAATCGCCCGTACTTGGCATCGTCGTAGGCCCGTTCGAGAAAATCGATGTTCGGCGCGATCGTGATGTCCGCTTTGAGCGCGGGCGAATCGGGATCCAGGCCCGGGAACACGGGCAGCGAATCGAGCGCGAGATTTACCTTGCCCGAAGAGCCTCGCATCTTGAAGCGCTTGATCTGCTTGGTGAAATCTTCGTCGAGGCGCTCTTCTCCGACCATTCCGAGGAAGGTGCGGTGCGGGTCGGCTCCGCTCACGACCGCCTTCGCGTGGTACTCGTCGCCGTTTTCGAGCACGACGCCTCGCGCCACGCCAGCGGTCATGAGGATCTTGTCGACGGGACAATTCGTCTTGATCTCGACACCGAATGAACGCGCGGACCGCGCGATCGCCTCCGCAACCCCGCCGGTGCCGCCCTTCTGCAAACCCCAGGCCCGAAACGCGCCATCGATCTCGCCCATGTAGTGGTGCAGCAGCACGTAGGCGGTGCCCGGCGATCGAATGCCGAGAAAGGTGCCGATGATGCCGCTCACGCTCATCGGGCCGATCAGGCGCTCGGACTCGAACCATTCGCTCAAGAAGTCGACGGCGCTCATCGTCATCATCTTGAAGTTGGCGGCCAGCGACTCCTCGCCCATCCCCTTGAATTGCTTGCTCATGCGCAGCAATTCGTAGAGGGTTGAGGGAGTGAGCTTCGACGGCTCGGGCACCGGCGACTCGATGATCGGCTTCATCATCCGCCCGAGCTCACTCATCGCCTGACCGAAGAGCGGATAGCGCTCCGCGTCGCGACGGGAAAAACGCGCGATGTTGCGCCGGTTCATCTCGGGATCGGGCCCGCGCAGCAGCGAGGTGCCATCCTCAAATGGAGAAAACGTCCAATCCAGGGGCATGATCTCGAGACCGTGCTTCGAAAGTTCCAGCTCGCGGATGATCTGCGGGCGCAGCAGGCTCACCACGTAGGAACACGACGAGAAGGTAAAGCCCGGATGAATCTCCTCGCTGACCGTCGCGCCGCCGATCGCGTGGCGGCGCTCGAGGACGAGCACCTTACGCCCGGCCTTGCCGAGGTAGGCCGCACAGGTGAGCCCGTTGTGCCCCGCACCGACGACAATCGCGTCATAGGTCATCGCCATCAGGGCGCCCTCTTGCGCTCGGGGTCGAAGAAGGGCCTCTCGACGACGGTTGCGGTGACCGTCCGCCGCTCGTAGAACGCGGTGTGCTCGAGCTTGAGCTTCGTGCCGAGCTTTCCGTACTGCGCTTTGACGCTCGCGAGGCTGATGTAGCGCTTCAACAGCGGTGACCACACGGTGCTCGTCACCTGCCCGACGAACTTGCCGCCCGAGTAGAGCGGCACGCTCTGCCGGCATGCCGCCGGCGCGAGCGCGGGAGGAAGGTGGTAGCTCTCGTAGAGCCGTTCGAGTTCGAGCCAGTCCGCCTCCAGTCCGATCATCTTCCACTCCGAGCCGCGCGCGGCCTCCGCGCGCAACGCCTCCTGGCCCATGAACGCGCCGCGATCGAGCCTCACACACCAATCGAGTCCGATCTCATAGGGCGATGAACGACGGGCGTCGATCGTGACGTGCGGCGCGGAGTAGTAGTCGACGCCGAGCATGATGAAGCCCGCCTCGATGCGCACCATGTCGAGCGCTTCGATTCCCGCGGGCTGTATCCCGTAGTCGCGCCCCACGGCCATGACCGCGTCCCAGACCCTCAAGGAGTCCTGCGCGTCACACCACAATTCGTAACCGAGGTCCCCGGAGTATCCCGTGCGGCTGATCTGGACGTCGATCCCGTCGAGCCTCGCGCTCGTCGTCTGAAAAAACTTCAGCCGACCCAGGTTCGCGTCGCTGCATTGCTTCAAGACATCCCGCGAAGTGGGCCCCTGCAGCGAGAGCGCACCCGTCTGCTCGCTCACATCCGCGATCTCGACATCGAAGCCGCGACTCAGGCGGGACATCCACGAGAGCGTGGGCTCCGCAGCCGTGACGAAGAAGTGGTCTTCGCCGAGCCGACTCACGGTTCCGTCGTCGATGACCTTGCCGTTCGCGTCGCACCAGCACGTATAGGCGACGCGTCCAATCTGCATCTTCGCAAAACCGCGCACCGCCATGCGCGAAAGCAGGCGCGCCGCATCCTTGCCCTGGATCACGTATTTGAAAAGAGGCGTGATGTCGGTGATCGCGCACGACTCGCGAAACGCCCAGTACTCCGGCAGGTGAGTCTCACCATAATGGGAGACCGCGTAGTAGCCAGCCCAGTCCTTCCAGGTGTAGCTGGTGCAATAGGGTGCGACGCGTTCGTGAAAGGGGGAGCGGATGGGCATTCGCCCAGGGTATAGCGTGCCCAGACATCTCCAGCGAGGGAGCGAGCGTTCAGCAGCCTCGGCGTCAAGCCGGTTCCATCTGCGGACGTCGGCCCGCGCGGCCCAATCGATCGCCGAACCGTTGGGGGTTCCCACTGGTTCGGCGACGATGACGCAATCCCCTCCCCGAGTTGCATCACTCTCGACTCGTGGCGCTGATCTCAGCCCTTACTGCATCGAGGATCGACACCGCGTTGTCGACTTCGTCAGGTGGAAACAGGATACGGTCTCCGCTCGCGTCGGTCTTCAGCCCGTGGTCGAGAAGGCGCTGTCGCAACGGGGGCCCGCGAATCTCCATCCCGATCTCGCCCAGGATCTTCTTGGCCTCGTCGAGGACCCGATGAATGAGATCCTCGCTGAGCGTATGGAGTGTGGGGCGCATCGCTCAGACGGGCCCGCGCGCCTCACCATCCTTCGAGGCAAGAAATTCGCGCCAGTACGCTCTTCCCTCTTCGGGAAGCGCGGAGACGGGATCGTAGGCGGGGTAGTCGCGAGAGAGGGCGTCCGGATCGTCGTACTCGATGCCCGTGCGGTAGTTCTTCCGCCAATAAGAAATGCCCTTTACGCGATCGTAGGAGTTCAGCATGTGAACCCAGCGCTTGCCGACGAACGCAACGTCGCAGAGGAATCTCGGCGTCGCGAAGCCCGGCAGGTAGCCCATGATCGCCATCTGCAACTCCTGCGCCTCCCAGACCGGAAGCCGCCAGTGCTCGGCGTTCGGGATCATGTCGCACATATAGAAGTAGTAGGGGATCACTTTTGCGTGATCCGTGAGCATGAAGCACAGCTCGAGGAGCTGTTTTGGCGTCGTGTTGACGCCGCGAAGGAGCACGCCCTGGTTTCGCACGTCGCGAAAGCCCATGTCGAGAAGTGCCCGCACGGCCTTGCCGAAGAGCGGCGTCACCTGCTGCGCCGAGTTCACGTGCGTGTGGACCGCGATGTCGATCTCGCGCTCACGCGCCCGCTTCGCGATCGCCGCGTAGGCCTCGAGCAGATCATCCTGCAGGAAGTGCTGGGGAACCCCGACGAGAGCCTTGGTAGCAAGTCGAATGTCGCGGATGTTCGGCAGATCCATCAGCTTGAGCAGCCATTCCCGCAGGCGCTTGACGGGCACGTTCGCGACATCGCCACCCGACACCACCACGTCGCGAACCGACGGGGTCCGCGCGAGGTATTCGAGCATCGCGTCCCAACGGTCCGTCTGCTTCAACTCGAACTTGTACTTGAGAATCTGGTTGGTGTCCGTGCCGACGAGGTCCATCCGCGTGCAGTGCCCGCAGTACTGCGGGCACGTCGGGATCATTTCGGCGAGCACCTTGGTCGGGTAGCGGTGGGTGAGACCTTCGACCGCCCACATCTCAGCCTCGTGGAGAGAGTCGCGGGTCGCCATCGGGTGACTCGGCCAGTCTGGGTCCCGGTCGCTGAACGCGGGCAGCATGTAGCGGCGCACGGGATCCTCGCGCAGGTTCCGCTCGTCCATCGTATTGATCATGTGCGGCGGGATCAGCATCGACATCGTGGCCCGCTCTCGCTGGTCGCGTTCGATGTCGGCGCAGAGGTCATCACTGAAGTGATCTCCGAGCGCCCTCTTGAACCCAGCGAGGTTCTTCACCGAGTGCGAGCGCTGCCACTTCGCGGACTCCCACTCCTCCCGAGTCACGTCCGCATAGCCGGACAGGCGCGTCCAGTCCGGCTCGACGTACTCGCGCTTCAGCGGGTACTCGAAGGGTTGCTCGGCGGCGTGGGCCTTGCCCACCTCGCGCGTGGGGCGAACCTGAGTCGGGCTGACGCCGCCGGCCGCACTCTCGGTCACGTCGCTCATATCGGGCTCCCACGGTTCGGAGCAGGTTCTGGCTCCCAGCACGGCGAAAAGGTCAGCGCGAGCCAGCAGTTTACCCCGCTTTGATCTAGCGGGATAGTCGATCCCAAGGCAGATGCCGGCCGGCTCGCGGCGGGAAACGCCGGCCGGATGACCCGCCGACCGCCCACCATTTCGCCGCGCGGTCCGCTCCCGGAACCCCATCCCATCGCGGTCCGCAGATCGAACAATATGCTATGGATCGCGGCCAGCCGGCGCTCGGACCGGCTACGGATACCATCACTGTTGCGGTGGTTTCGCCGATGCCGCTGCGAGCGAAACAGATCGGAGACGGCCCCCATGAAGCGTTCCCTCGCACAATTCCCAGGGCGTCTTCAGCCACTGCGCCCGGAGACTCAATGCGCTTTCGCGTGACGCTGTTGAGCTTGATCTGCATCGGGGTTTCGGGCTGCTCACCAGAGGAGATCGTGGAACCCTCGGCTCCGATCTACGAGATCGACCTGCAAGAGACTTGGATCCCGCTGCCCGATGGCGTGCGGCTCGCCGCGGATCTCTTTGTTCCAAAGGGAGGAGAGGAGGGCGAGCGCTTCCCGGTCCTGCTCGAGTACCTGCCCTACCGCAAGGCGGAATACCGCGGCCGAAACTACGCACTCTACTCCTACTTCGTACGGCGCGGCTACATCGTCGCCTTCGTAGACATCCGCGGCACGGGAAACAGCGAGGGGCGGCTGATCGCCTACGAATACACCGATCTCGAAAACGACGACGGCGAGGTCGTCATCGACTGGCTCTCGAAGCAAGACTTCTCGAATGGCAACGTGGGCATGTTCGGCGTCTCCTGGGGAGGCTTCAATTCGATTCACCTCGCGATGCGCAACCCCCCGGCCCTCAAGGCCATCATCGCGGTCGATGCCACCGATGACCTCTACCAGGATGACGTGCACTTCATGGATGGCATCATCCACGTGGACTCGTGGGAGATGAGCCAGGATCTCGACAACGCCCGTCCGGGAGCGCCGGACTACGCGATCGACGAGGCGTATTTCCGAGATCGCTTCGACACCCAGCCCTGGATGATGACCTACAAGCGACAACAACGATACGGTCCGTTCTGGGAGCGGACCACGCTCAAAGAGCGCTACGACTCGATCCGCGTTCCCACCTTCGTGATCGGAGGTTGGTACGACGGCTACCGCGACAGCGTGCCGCGCATGCTCGAACACCTCGAGGCGCCCGTGAAAGCGATGATCGGACCCTGGTCCCACGGCTTCCCGCACGATGCGAGTCCGAAGCCGCAGCTGGAATGGCGCCACGAGGCCGTGCGCTGGTACGACTACTGGCTCAAGGGGCGAAATACCGGGATCCTCGACGAGCCCCGGTTCGCGGTGTTCATCCGGCGCTGGCATCCCCCGGGTCCCGTGCTCGAAGAGGTCGATGGGCAATGGCGCTGGGAAGAGGGCTGGCCGATCGAGCGCATCCGCGAGCGGACCCTCTACCCGCAATCGAATCACAGCCTCGCCAACAACGCTCCCAAACGCGATACCCACCAGCTTCGCTACGTCGCATCGGTGGGCGTCGAAGCCGGGGGTCCGGTGATGTGGTGGGGAGACGCCGCCCACGACCAGCGGCCGACGGACGCCTTCAGCCTGGTCTACGACACGGAACCGCTCGATGAAGACGTCGAGATCCTGGGCTTTCCGCATGCGATCCTCCAGGTTTCGGCCAACGCCCCCCACGCGAACTGGTTCGTGCGACTATCGGACGTAGCACCCGATGGCACGGTCACGCAGGTCGCGGGCGCGGGATTCAACGGCGCGCACCGAGAGTCCGCGAAGAACCCCCAACCTCTCGAACCCGGCGAAGCGTTCGAACTCGAAATCGAGATGCACTTCACATCCTGGATCTTCCCAAAAGGCCATCGGATGCGATTCGCGGTCAACAACGCGCAGTGGCCGATGTTCTGGCCGACCCCTTATCCGATGACCACCACGTTGCGGCTGGGAGAAAAGAAAGCGACCAAGCTCGTGATTCCAGTCGTACCGCCGGGCGAGTGGCCCAAGCCGAACGTCCTCCCTCCGGTAGAGGATCCACAGCTTCCGGGCTTCGAGACCCTCGACGCGGGGAACGTCTCGGGATACGGTGAGATCTCCTCGATCGACCGCAACCCCCAGACCCGAACGACCACGGTGAAAGCCACGAACGCGACCGGTACCCGATATCCGTGGGGTACCGAACGCTTCGAAGAGACGATCACGCACGAAACCAACGACGATCACCCCGAGGCGACCTCCGTTCTCGGTACGTATCGAACAACCGTCGAACTCGAGGACCGCACGCTCCGCTGGGAATCGGAAATGTCGTTTCGCAGCGACCGGGAGAACTTCTACTACAGCTACACCCGCAGGCTGCTGAAAGACGGCCTGCTCATTCGCGAGAAGAACTGGGAAGATACCATCCCCCGCGATCACCAGTAGGGGGCAGCGCGCACGATGGCTCCAATCCGTTTCCCTTCCGTATCGCAGCGGCTGAACCACATCGCCCTGCTGGTTGGAATTGCATCCATGATGAGCCCCGTGGGTTGCAGGACCGTCCCGACGAACCCCTCCGCAGCGGTCGACGCGCTGTTCGCCGAGAGCGAATCCGAGGCGGCACCGGGCGCGGCGATCATCGTCATCGACGATGGAGTCGTACTCAAGAAGAGCGCCTACGGGATGGCGGAGATCGAGCGCGCGGTGCCGTTCGAGACCGATACATCGACCCGCCTGGGTTCGGTCTCCAAGCAGTTCACCGCGATGGCGATCATGATCCTCGAGGAGGAGGGTCGGCTCGATTACGACGATCCGATCACGCGTTTTCTCCCCGAACTCTCCCGCTTCGGCGACGAGATCACGATCCGCCAGCTGTTGAATCACACCGGAGGATTGCCCGACTACTACGATGTGATCGTAGAAGTCACGGGAGTGGAAAGGCCGCTCACGCGCCACGCACTCGACGTCTACTCCGAGTGGGGTGAGCCGCGATTCGCGCCAGGAGAGCGCTACGAGTACAGCAATCCCGGCTATGAGTTGCTGGCCCTGATAGTCGAGAAGGCGTCCGGCGAGGTATTCGGAGAGTTCGTCGAAGAGCGCATCTTTGCTCCCTTGGGGATGACGAGCTCGGTCGTTCTCGACGACCGCAACCCGAAGCTGGCCAAGCGAGCCTACGGGTACCGCCTGGACGGAGACGGCTTCGCGCTCAACGACGACGACCCCCTCAACTACCTCGTTGGATCCGGCAGCATCTATTCGAGCGTGGAAGACCTGTATCGCTGGGACCAAGCCCTCTACGGCGAACAGCTCGTGAGCAAAGCAAGCCTCGCGGAAGCCTTTAGCCCGGCGCGACTCAACAGCGGTGAGCCTTACGCGTACGAATTCGGCTGGCGTTTCGACGAACACCTCGGGCGCCGACGCATCGCACACGCTGGTAGCTGGGTGGGCTTTCGGACCTTCATCGGCCGCTACGTCGACGACCGCTTCAGCGTCATCGTCCTGACCAACCTCGCGGAAGCCGATCCGGAAGGCCTCGCAGATACCATCGCGGCCCTCTACCTCGCCGACAGTGACAAACCCAACCGACCCACCGCTACGCTGATCGAAAACGCAAGTGTCCTCGACGGTACCGGAGCGGCCGCGCAAAACGTATCGGTGCGATTTGTCGGCGACCGGATCGTAGAAGTCGGAAAGCTCGCAGCATCCCCCCGAGATCGGGTCGTCGACGCGGCCGGAATGGTTCTGGCGCCGGGATTCATCGACACGCACAGCCACGCGGACGCCGACATCTTCGAGCAACCCGATGCACTCGCCGCGATCAGCCAGGGGATCACCAGCGCGGTGGTCGGACAGGACGGCGAGTCGAATTTCCCGTTGCGCGATTTCTTTACTCGATTGGAACGCGAGCGAACCGCGATCAACTTTGCCTCCTACGCGGGCTTCGGATCGATCCGACGCGAAGTTATGGGAGAGGATTTCCGGCGGCCCGCAATGCCCGAAGAGATCGAGCAGATGCGCGCGCACCTGCGCGAAGAGATGGCTGCGGGTGCGCGCGGCCTCGCAACGGGCCTGGAGTACGATCCGGGCATCTACTCCTCCCGGGAAGAAGTGCTCGCACTGGCGAGCGAAGCGGCGTCGCTTGGAGGTCGCTATATCAGCCACGTCCGCAGCGAGGACCGCTGGTTCTGGGAAGCGATCGACGAGATCATCGACATCGGACGAAAGACCGGGATGCCGGTCCAGATTTCGCACATCAAGCTCGCCCTGCGTCGGAATCTAGGCAAGGCGGATCGCCTGATCGAGATCCTCGAGGCGGCGCGCGCTTCCGGCGTCGACATCACCGCGGACATCTATCCCTACACGTACTGGCAGTCGACCCTCACCGTGCTGTTTCCCGACCGCGACTTCGAAAATCGCGAGACCGCGGAGTTCGCGCTCTCCCAGATCACCACGCCCGAGGGCGCACACCTCGGTGTCTACAAGCCCAACCCCGAGTACGTGGGAAAGACCTTGCGAGAGATATCGGACATGCGGGGCACCGATCCGGCGACGACGTTGATGGATCTGATCCGCGAGGCCCAGGCGTATCAGGAGAGGACGGGCGAGACGGATATCGAGAGCGTGATCGCCACCAGTATGGACGAAGTGGACATCGAGCGCCTGATGAATTGGCCACACACCAATCTATGTACGGATGGCGATCTGGTCGCTTCGCATCCGCGTGGATTCGGCTCCTACCCGCGGTTCCTCGGGCGCTACGTGCGCGAGCGCAAGATCATGGATCTCCCCACTGCCGTGCATAAATCGAGCGGACTCGCCGCGACGCACCTGGGGCTCCGCGATCGCGGCGTGATTCGCCCCGGCATGAAGGCCGACTTCGTTCTTTTCGATCCCAATCGCGTGCTCGACCACGCGACGCCGGAGGCCCCCCAAGCACTCTCGGTCGGGATCGAGAAGGTCTGGGTAAACGGCGAAATCGTCTTCGAAGATGGCGGAGCCACCGGCAGGCGGCCGGGCCAGATCATCCGCTGGTAGAAGAGCGGAAGTCAACGTCCGTACGACATTCGTCGTGATCGAGCGGGTCTGATGACGCTCGGCGGCTTCGTTCTCATGGTGTGTCAATTTGATCCTGATGATTCGGCGCCGAGCGCGACCGAGCGGCTCAGCAACCGTCCGTCGTGGATTCGAGGGAGGTCACTTCGGACATCACGATCCGCTCCGATTGGTCGGCCTGGAGATCGTCGACGGAGGGTTTCTCGCCCATCAAGGCTTCGATCTGCTCGCGAAGCTGCGGGGTGACCGAGCAGAATTGAAGCGCCACAGAGTCACCGTCGTCGCGAAGCACCGTCGCCTCGAGCGCGACCGCCTCGGCGCCAAAGTTGCTGTAGAGCGAGACGCGAACCTCGGATCCGATGGTAATATCCGCAAGCCCGACGATTCGCATACCCTCGACAGACAACTCCACGCCCATCGCGCTGTACGATCCGGCGGCATCCCGCCCGGGGGCGGTTTCGACGGGGTACGGAAACGGGCGGCGCGGATGGCGGCGGCGATCCCCGCTCCTTGCGAACTCGTCCCAGTCGGGAATGCCGGTTCCGTCGAGGTAGGTGTCCGGCTCGCGCTCGGGAACCGCCGCGAGGGGGGTCACGCGCGTTCCGATCCGGTCGCCGCAGATGATCGCTTCGAGCTGCGCGCGCACCTCGGATTCGAGCTCTCCCATCTGCATTACCACCACGTCCTTGCCACCGCGTTGACCTTCCAATCGGATGACCTTTCCGGGAATCTCGAGCTTCCGGCCGCCGAGCGACTTGGGGATCTTGACCGAAAGTTGCGTACCGTTCTCGAACTCCCGTCCGCATTCGAATCGACAATATTCACTCGAAAGTTCGAGCAGCCTTGCGCGCCTCTTCTCGCCATCGGGAAGCTTTACTTCGACCTGACAGTCCATCGGAAGACGGCTCGCTCGACGCCGATCGATCCCACGGTAGAGGATCTGCTGCAACAACAGGCGAAGCGTTGCGTCTCCTGTCCTCATTTGAACGAGGTAGTGAACCCCCCGCTCTTGCAAGCGGGCGCGCAGCGGGAAGAAATCCTCGCCGTGTACACAGAGCCAGACCGGCGCATCGGTTCCCGACGCCGGCTCCTCGGGTGCAGGCATCTTCAACGCCTTGGCACCCGTGGTGACCAGCAGCATGCGAGGCTGCGGCGGCGCGTCATCCGACCCACCCGGCCAGCGCACACAATCGACGCCAAGCCGAGTCACGAGCGTCTCGATCCGCGCGAGTTCGTCTTCTTCGTCCAACACGAGGACCGAGGGCGCATCTCCCATGCTCGCCGTTTCGGTCGGTTCGCAGACACCCTGAAGCGGGAAACGAAGCCCGCTCACGGCAGCTTTCCCCGCGGGGATCAATTCGCGCCCCTCGCCGGCGCTGCGCGCCAACCCTTCCCTCGCAGCGCCGTCGCGAGGACCCGTGCGGCGAATAACCCGCAGTCGGCCGGAATCACCCGATTCCAGGTCTCCCGGTCGATGATGGCGCGCTCCAGATCTCCTGGGTCGACGATCACCCACGGCCACGGGCGGTAGCGATCGGGTGAGAATGCGGGCTAGAGGGCGCGCAGCCGCTTGCGTTCGGGGTCGATGAAGGGGATGAGCGCCACGGTGGCAGCGCACCGCACGGTCGGGCCGTTGACTTGAATCGGTGTTCCAGCCAGCGCCGCCGATGGAGCAACGTGAACGAGCGCCAGCGATTGTCTCAGCCGCTCCGAGTACGCCGGGGTGGTGACGTGGCCGACGCGTTCTCCATCGAGCGTAAGCTCGGCGCCGTGCTCGACCTCGCCGTCGTGCTCGGCGACGATGCCGCGGAGCTTAACCTGTTCCTTCCCCTCGAGGGCGAACAGCGCCTCCCTTCCCCGGAAATCCCCCTTGGTTCGCGACACCGCCCAGCCAAAATCAACTTCCCAGGGTGTGTTCTTTTCGGTCGCCTCGGCCCCGTAGGCCATCAGACCGCTTTCAATGTGGACCTTTTCGAGTCCCGCCCAGGAGATCGGCATCAGCCCCAGGGGCCCTCCGTGTTCGAGAAGGCGCTGCCAGATTTCGACGGCATCTCGCGCGTGGACGAAAATCTCGTAACCGCGTTCACCCGAATAGCCCGTTCGCGAGAGCATCAGTTTCTTTCCGAACAGGGTCGTCTGCGCGTGGTGGCAAAAACGCAACTCGCGCAGCTTCATTGGGGTCTGGGTTTCGAGGATGTCGACGGACTTCGGGCCCTGTAGGGTAATCACGTGGAGATCCTCGTCGAGCTCGACGCTCACATTCTTGCCCTGCGACCAAAGCTTGAGGAGTTCCAGCGACGGCCCCATGCTGGTGACGGCCAGCAGTTCGTCGTCGGCGATGCGGTAGAAGTAACCGTCGTCGCAGAAGTGACCGTCTTCCTTCAGGACCGGCGAGTAACCCGACTTGCCGAGGTAGATCTTGCTCATGTCGCGGGTGACCAGGTAGTCGATGGCGGCGAGTGCGTCCGGGCCCCGCAGGTGAATCTTCTTCAACGCCGACGTGTCCCACAGACCCGCAGCCTCCCGGATCGCAGCGTGCTCGTCGTTGGGGTCCGACGGAAGCGTCAAGGCCACGTCCATCTCGTTCCACTCGCCCATCCCCGCTCCGAGAGCGCGGACCGTGGCCTCGAGTACGGAGACCCTCTTGCTCATGCAGGACCTCGGATCATCTGGGGAAACCCGCTCCGTCGGTTAGAATCGCTCCCCCGAGCGAACGCCGAGGTGAGGAAAACAACCCCATGGGTGACGCGAAGACCATCGCATTCTTTCCCGAGGCCTGCTACGGGCCGGCGCTGAACTCCGTCGGAGTCGCCCAGGCTTGCGAGAAGCGGGGCCACAAGCCGGTCTTTCTCACCGACCCGGGCATGAGCGGCGTCTACGAGAAGTACGGCTTCGAGGAACACCCGGTCAACATGTCGGAGCCGTTGCCGCCCGAGGAGATGGCCAGGTACTGGACGGGCTTCATCAACGGCCACATTCCCAACTTCAACAAGACCCCCTATGAGCAGATCGACAACTACGTGAAGGAGTGCTGGGCGAACATCGTCAATACTCCCATCTGGGCGCAGAAGGAACTCCCGGCTCTACTGAAGTCCATCCAGCCCGACCTCATCTGCGTCGACAACGTAATCTGCTTTCCCGCCACCAAACAATACGGCGTTCCGTGGGTGCGGATCATTTCGTGCAGCGAGAACGAGATCACCGATCCCGACATCCCGCCGCATCTTTCGGGCTGCGGAGAGAATGATCACGAGGGCTTTCGCGCCTTCGAGCAGAAATTCAACGAAGCGATCGGCCCGATCCACGGGCGCTTCAATGATTTTCTCGTCGAATGCGGTGAAGCCCCCTATCCGCTGGGCCAGTTCTTCGAGCCCTCCCCTTACCTGAATCTTCTCCTCTATCCCGAGCCGGTGAAGTTCAAGCGCCGCAATCCCCTCGACCCGAAGCGATTCCGCTACCTCGAGGGCTGCCTGCGCGAAGAACAGCACTACGAGATTCCGCGGTTCGAGGAGCACGGCGATGCGCCCCTCATCTATCACAGCTTCGGCAGCCTCGGTTGTGGGGACGTGGATCTGCTGAATCGATTCATTCAGGCCTTGGGGAAGCTCCCCTATCGGGTGCTGATGAATGTCGGCAACGATCGAGACGCCTACCAGGATCTCCCACCCAACGTGAAGATCGACAGCTGGTTCCCGCAGCCCTCGGTGATCGCCCAGGCGGACGCGGTGATTCACCACGGTGGCAACAACACCTTCACGGAATGCCTCTACTACGGAACGCCGGCGATCATCACGCCCTACGTGTGGGACGGCCACGACAACGCGACCCGGGTTCAGGAGACCGGCCACGGCCTGAAGATGCACCGCAGCTACTGGACGGATGAGGAACTCGCCGAGAATCTCGAGACGGTGCTCTCCGATCCTGCCATCCTGGCAAGAACGGCGGCGACCGCCGAGTTCATGCAACGCTTTGACGGACCCAGCCGGGCGGCGGGGCTGCTGGACGATCTCCTCCACGGCCGTTTGTAACTGCCGTTGACGGACTACGGCGCCGATGAGGTGCGGGTCAAGTCCCTCGCTAGCAGCGATTGCGGATCACGTTCTGGGCGAAGCATTGATCACGAAAACCTACGCCAGCAGCGCGATGACTTTTTCTGCGGCCGCTCGCCCCTCTAGCAACGCCCCGTGCGCAAACCCGTAGTGGTGTTTGGACGTAGCCTCGCCCGCAAAGAACAACCGGTTCGCGACGGGCTCTGCGAGTGCTTCCCGAGCCCCCGCATGGCCCGGAAGCGCGATCGAATAACTTCCGCAGACATCGGGATCGCTTCCCCATCCCGTGCAATCCGTCGCCACCACGTACTGCCGAAGCTTCGAACCGAATGCCGTCTCGAGCCGGTCGAGCAGGAACGTCGCGGCGCCCTCCTTGCCGAGGGCCTCGAGTTCATCGGCAGGCGTGCCTCCGACATAGGCGACCGCCATGGTGGAATCCGCATAGCCCGTGATGACGTTGAGCGATGTGCCCGGGCTGTCGTAGTAGTTGAAGCCATCGTCAGTGAAAGACCCGTAGACCTGCCGGTCGAACTGAATCGCGACCTTGGCGAGTCTTCCCATGGGCAACGCGGCGATCGCCGCGCGTGTGTTCTCGGGCAACCCGGGATCGAAGCGAATCCGATTCGCGGCCAGCACGCCCGTCGACATCGTAATGATCGCCACCTTGCACGAGATAATGCCCTTGGAGGAGCTGATCTTCACTCCCTCTCCACTCCAGTCGATACTCGTCACCGCAGCGCTCAGCTGGACGGGCAGCCCCTCTCCAAACCGCTCGATGAGTGTCCCGTAGCCGTCGAACAGATGGAGTTCGTCGCCGGATGCCTGGGAGTTCGCGAAATCCAGTGCCGAGATCTGATCTGAATAACCACCCTGAACCGCCGCGAGATAATTATTCAAGTGGTGGGCCCAGGCCGACTTGGTGTCGATGATATCGGTGATCGGGATGTCATGTCTTTCTCGGCCTGCGGCGGCGATTGCCTGATAACTATCTTCGAGGTAGCAGTCTCGCTCGCTCGCTTCTTCATCTGTCACCCAACCGCTCCCGACATTTCCGATGAAAGTCTTGTCCTCGAGTACCGGATAGAAACGAGCGATGCATTCGAAACCGTTATCATCGGCGAACTGGACGAGTGGGTTGTAGGGTCCCCCGGACATCCACGCACAGCCGTGATCGAAGGGCACTGAAAAAGTGTCGCGGTCGGTGTAAGCGCGGCCGCCGATCCGGTCTTTGGACTCGAGAATCTGAACCGAGATGCCGCTGTCTCGCAGGATTCGAGCCGCCGACAGGCCGGCGACACCGGCGCCCACGACCACCGCATCAACCTCTATCACGAGACGACCTCGAACCCGCCGGACGGCGATGTTTTCCGGGCGGAATCGCCATCACCGAAAGTGTTTCTAGAAGGCTACTAAAACCCGCTCCTGGTGACCAGATTTTCCCACGCCCCCCGACCCTCCCATCACGGACGAGCGGCGCCCAGCATCATTTGGGTGGGCGTGCTGGCGGGGAATGATTGCCAACGAGATCGTGAAGCAGCCATCATGGTGTCTCGGCTGTGTTTCTCGTGATAGTATGCCGCGAATCCTGACGTCTCGGCCCCAGCTGCAATGCGCCGCCGGGCAGTGGACGACCAGAAGTTAGGCGGCTCCCCGATAGCCCAGGGAGCTTGGCCAGTTCGAGGTTTCGTCATGGTGTCATTCATGAAACGCTTCGATGCGAAGACCTACGCACTTCTGCGCGTTGTCGCCGGCTTCTTCTTTCTCTGTCACGGGATGCAAAAGCTCTTTGGCTTCCCAGCAGCTGCCCCGGAGGCTCCGGCATTCATCATCTACGTTGCCGGCCTGATTGAACTCGTGGGTGGCGCTCTGATCATGATCGGGCTGCTGACGCGGTGGGCGGCGTTTATCTGTGCGGGCCAGATGGCCGTCGCCTACTGGCTGGTCCACGGAACGGAGGCATTATTTCCACTGGTCAACGGTGGCGAGCTTGCTGCGCTCTACTGCTTCGTCTTTCTCTTCATCTCCGCGTATGGCCCTGGGATCTGGAGCGTCGATGAGGCGCGAGGTCGGTCGACGGAGGCTCGTCCGGCAGCTGCCTTCGATGAGGACGGTCCTGTCAGGCCATTTTCTTCGTAGTGCGTCAGGCGGCCAGCAGAGCCTCAAGCCCACCCCGGTTCCCGCCGACTCCCTATCCGACCGGGTGGCCCGCGAGGCGAAAGAGGGTTCAGCGTGACGCAACCAGAGAGTGAAAGCCGGCGGGCTACGGGGCTTCCCATCGAGGCGTACGTCGAGGACGCCCGGTCGCTCTCGCCCGAGGAGTTCAGGGATCGCCACGGCAGTGCCTTCCTGCTGCTGACGGCCGCGGAAGTGAACCCGCCCGCCGGCCCCGCCGCCACCATGGTGGAGGCGCTCTCGCCCGCCGACGACGCCTCCGAGATCACGGGCAGCGTCTCGTTGGTGGCCTTCCCCGTGCGCCGTGGCAGCGAGTCCGTCACGCACCTGGTGACCGTGGGACGTACGTCGAACAACGACATCGTGATCTCCGACATCAGCGTTTCGCGCTTCCACGCGTTCCTGAAGCAGGATACGAACGGGACCTTTCAAATTCTCGACGGCGGCTCCGCCAACGGGACCAGGGTAAACGGCGCCAAGGTGCCGGCCCGCGGTGAGGGGCCGCCCACGAACCTCAAGACCGGCGACACCCTGCGTCTGGGCCGGGTCGAGTTCACCTTCCTCGACGCCACGGCGCTGCACAGCTTCGCTCTCAAATACGACCCCTGATCGCGTCTCCGCAGGTCGAATGGCGGCTCACCATTCGAGAGAGAGGGTCACCCCGTAGGTCCGAGGCTCGCCCCAGAGGAAGAGAGCCCACGGGAGGGTGACACGCTCATGTGAAACCCGAAGATTAGGCGACCGCCTCCCCAACTTCCGGGTTCTTTCCCACAGACCCCACGGGCTCGGCGCTTGACACCTGCCCCCTGGGAAACCATTCTCGAAGTACTGCGCCGCACGGAGTTCGTTGTGCCCTGATCGCCCGCGACACCGGCCAATCCCACCTAGGCCTCTCCGCTACTCGTCTGTGATTCGGGTAGAATAGGCGCCCAACGGTCTGGATCAGCCGGAGCGGCCCCGATGTCACTCATCGCCGAACGCAAGCACCGCAACGTCTTCCGCGTAGGCGTGGCCCATGCAATCGTCGCATGGCTGCTCATCGAAGTGGCCTCGGTTGCGTCGGTCGCCGCGGTTGCGGTGATTCTGGTTCGGGCCACCGAGGCGAGCGACGACGTTCCTCCGCTAGACAACGCCGCGCAGAGTCCAATGTCTTCGGAACCCGCGTCCTTGAGCAGCGTCGACTGGTTCGATACCTCGGCGTCCAATTCCAACCCGGTACCAGCATCTACCGGCGGCACGCCGCTTCTCGATGCGATTCAGCAGCTCGAGGAATCGAACGATCCCAAATGCCACTCGACCGCGAGCCGCTTCGAGGACTTCCTCTACGGAACACCCCTAAGCGACGAAGCACGCGAACAGCAGATCAAGCTGCAGAAACAGTTGATCCGCCAGCTATGGGCTCGTGCGTCTCGTCTCGCGGCCGAGGCGGGTGAGCGGGAAGTGACGCGGTTGCGGATTGAACCCTTCATCGATGCGGCGATACCGACCACTACGACCGACGATGACTTCCTCGAGGTGCACCCGCTGCGCGGCGAACCCTTGAAGATCTCTCCGGTGCGAGCTAGGCAGTTCGCATCGATCGCGTATTCGCTGCGCGCGCTCTTGAGCGTTCAGCAGGATTCCCTGCTCGAAAGCACCCCGAAACTTCTCCAACTCGATGAGGGCGGCACTGAGGCGCTCCGCTCCGCGACCGATACCGCCACGCTCTGTGCGCTAAAGCTCGCCGACCAGGACGCCAGACAGCAGAACGATCCCGAGGTCGGGCCAGAGCTCCTGGTCGCTGCGTGGCGGCGCTGCATTCCCGATCTGGACACCCTCTACATGATGGATCGGAGCGTCGCGGACCGCTCATCCCCTGACCGAGCAGCTTCGCAGAGCAGCCGCGACCTTTTCTTCGCGATGACGGACGGCAAGATTGCCGCCTTCCGCGCCTACAACGAACTCGATGAAGCGGGTGTGAAGGAGCGCTTCGCGAACAACATGAAGACCTACTACGCGGTCTTTCTGATTCCCTACCGGATGCCATTTCGGGGGGACTTCTTCCAAGCCTATCACCGGTCGATGCGCGACTTCACCCGGGCGCTGCTCGAGAAGGCAATTCGCAGCGCCCGAGAATCCGGCCACGAGTTGATCCGGGCCGCCGATGCCAACCGGGCCGTGAAGCAGCTTCTTCCGCACGAGGTCGACGAGTTCGAAGATCTGCTGTTCTTCTTCCACCTGCCGGACGCTCAACGGGTCACACTCGAATCCTACGATTGCGACTCGTATCGCGATACCGCGCTTCACTGGAGCTACCTCAGGACGACGTATCTCGAGCATCCGACCCTCGCGCTGGTGCCCGATCCGTTTGCCGCGGAGATCATCACCGAAGCGATTTCCGGCTACGGAGTGCTGCTGCCGCGAATGGCCGGACTGATCGCACGAGAGCCACCCAGCCCACCTTCTCTGCGACCGCAGCAACTCGAGCTGGCGCGCGATCAGATCGCGGATCGGGCGAAGCAGCATCACCGCACCACACCTCGGCTCGAGAAGGGTCCGGAGATCGTCTCTTCCGCGGCCGAAGGCGCTGCGACGCCGACCTCGCCTTTCTTCACAGACGTGACGGGCGAAACGGGGATCGAGTTCATGCATCGCTCCTCCCGCTGGCTCAGCGAATTCCGTCGGACCCGGTCCAAGCCGCCCACCTACTCGGGCGGTGGCGTGGCCGCAGAGGACATCGACAACGACGGTCGCGTGGACCTCCTCTTCGTTGGCGGCATCGGCAACGGCCTCTTCATCAACGACGGTCGAGGGCGGTTTCGCGAGGTAACGGAAGAGGCGGGCATCGACTTCTGGCGTCCCGACGGGAGTCACGCAGAGGCCCGCCAGGGGATCATCGCCGATTTCGACAACGACGGCTGGCAGGACATCCTCATCGTCTACAACCGCGATGACCACCGTCTGTATCGCGGACTCGACGGCACGCATTTCAAAGACGTGACCTCTCGAGCCGGACTGGGCGGTGCCGACCTGAGCGCGGGGCCAGCCACCGCGTTCGACTACGACAACGACGGCCTACTCGACATCTACGTCACCTACTTCGGCGACTACGTGGGCGGCGCGAAACCCTTGATGGAGCGGAGCAACACCAATGCGCTGCCCAACAGGCTGTTTCGCAATCTCGGATCGATGCGATTTCGGGATGTCACGGACGGCAGCGGTGCGGACGATACGGGGTGGAGCCAGGGTGTGACCCATACCGATTTCGATCGGGACGGCCGCCAGGACCTGATCGTCGCGAACGATTTTGGCCGAAACGTGTTGCTACGCAATCTCAGCAACGGCCGCTTCCAGGACGTCTCCGAACAGCTCGGTCTTACGAAGGCGTACCATTCGATGAACGTTGGGATTGCCGACCTCAACCGCGACGGCTACCCGGACATCTACATCTCGAACATCGCGACCATGGTCAAAGACACCAGATACCTCTATCCGGAGATCACGACCCCGCTGAACTTCGACGAAAAGGCGATGGCGAACATGCTCGTCAAGGAGGCCAACGTCCTCTACATGTCACAGGTCGGCAACGCAGGCCTCGAGCGGTACGAACCGTCGAGTGACGTCGAGCGCGGCGAGACCTCGACGGGTTGGGCCTGGGATGCAGAGTTCTTCGATTTCGATCTAGACGGAGACGACGATCTCTACGTGGTAAACGGAACGAACGACTACTACCTATACGGAGCGCCCTTGACGGGCGCGAGAGACGGCAAGCAGGTCTTTTACCATCTTGATCATCGCCGCGAATCCAACGTCTTTTACGTGAACGAAAGTGGAAAGTTGAAGAATCTCTCCTCGCTGAGTGGCGCCGACTTCAGGGGAAATTCGCGCAGCACGGCCTACCTCGACTACGACGAGGATGGTGATCTCGATATCGCGGTGAACAACTTCCATGCACCTGCGACGATGTTGCGCAACAACGCCGAATCGCGGAGCAACAACTGGGTGAAGATTCGCCTGATCGGCGACCCCGCCTTGGGGAGCAATCGAGACGCGATCGGCGCGCGCATCGTTGCCACCGATACCACGGGCCTCCACGTACTCCGGGAAGTCCAGAGCAGCTCGGGCTACATGTCGACGAACCCGAAGCAGCAGCACATCGGTCTTGGCCGCACGAGTGCGGTCGACCTCGAGATCACCTGGCCCAATGGCGAGAAGGAGGTGATCCGAAACGTGGCCGCCAATCGGAGCTACACGATCCAGCAGGGCGGCGATCGCGCGATGGTCGCCGACGGCGGGGTAACGCACCGAGCAGCGAGATAGATCGAAAGCCTCGGGCGGCCTCAGCTCGCTTCGGAACGGCGCCTGCCGGGCCTGCTTCGGATGGGCATTGATCGCGTATCCTCCCGAGCGGTTCCCGGCAATCCAGGGAGGGCAATGCGACCTCATCGACTTCTCGGCCCGATTCGAATCGCTGCACTCGCGTTCGGCGCCATCGTTGCGACCACCGCGATCACGCGATCGGCAACCTCTGAACTCGCGGACCGCGCAAAGCAAGCGCACCTCGCGGGCACACCCGGGTACGGGAAAGCGATCTCGCTGATCGATGTCGATGGCGACGGCTGGGAAGACGTCTGGGATTCGAATACGAACAAGGCTCCCGCATCGAAGACGCGCCCCTCTTCGTCGCGCTTCTTTCTCAACCAGAAGGACGGAACCTTCAAACCCTACGATCTCGGAATCTCCGATGAAGACCTGGAGTTCACCTGGGGCGCCGCCTGGGCGGACTTCGACAACGATGGCGACCCCGACCTCCTGCTCGCGAGCGGAGGATTTCTCGGGGACGGGGCGCTCTCGCTCTACGAAAATCGCTGGAGGGAAATGAAGAAGCTCGTCAAGATCTCGGCGGGAATCACGACCGAAAAGCATCACTGGTGGAACGCGAGCTGGGCGGATTTCGACAACGATGGCTGCCTCGATTTTGCGGCAATCGACGGGCGGGGCCGCGCCTGGATCTATCGAAACGGCTGCGACAAGACCTTTCGCGAGGTCGCTCGGAAGCTCGGAATCGTCGGCCGCTTCAAGGACGGCAAGAACCCCGTCTGGTTCGACATCGACAACGACGGAGACCAGGACCTCTATATCGCCGCGAGCCGCTACCACCGACTGTATCGAAACGATGGAGAGGCGGGCTTCGTCAATGTGACCCGAAATCTCGGTGGGAAGTTCGAACCCCTTCCGCTCGTGTTCGCGGCGCTCGCCGCGGATTTCAACCGCGATGGCAACCTCGATCTCTACCTCGGCCGACAAGCCAGTCAGGATCTGATCGCGTTCGGCCGCGGCGACGGAACCTTTCAGCGGGCCGGAAAGCGGATCGGAATCGAAACGAAGCTCTATCCCGACACGTCGGAAAACACCATGGGGCTCGGCGTCGGTGACATCGACAACGACGGGGATCTCGATGTGCTGATCGGCACTGGTGGGCCCGATCACGCCAACTTCGACTTCGCGTTTTGCAGTCGGCCGAGCACAGAGGGCGCGTTCGGTGTGGCGTTCGACCGCTGCGGAGCGTTCGCAAGGAGCCACGGAGAGACCCAGACCCATGGCATCGCGGTCGGCGACCTCGACCAGGACGGCAGCAACGATGTCGTGTTCAACCTCGGCGGTTCTCCGGGCTTCGACGCGAAGAGTGGGGCCGACTCGAGGGGTCTCAATACTCTCTATTCACACAAGGGCGGCAACGCTGACACGGCGCAAATTCGATTGCGCGGCGTCGACAGCAACCGGGACGCGATCGGTGCGCGCATCGAGGTGACCGTGTCCCCGAAAGAGGGGCCCGCGCAGATCTTCCACTACAGTGTGCAATCGTCGCAGGGATTTCAGAGCCAGAACAGCAGTTGGCAGCTCATCCGCCTGATGGGCAGCAAGCAGGCCGAAGTGAAGATTCGCTGGCCGTCGGGGCGGCGCACCGAACACGCGATCCGGGCCGGAGAGCGAAAGATCCTGCTGGAGCGCTCCACCGAGAGGAAGTAAACGTCGATCAGCGCTCCGCTGACCAAGCGGGTAGAGATTCTAAGCGGGGCAGGTCACGAAGCTGCGCCGTGAAATCGCCCACGCTGGGGCCGTCAGTCGGCGGGCTCGGGCGCCTCGCCGTCCGTCCCCATCGCCGCCCGCAGATCATCAATTATTTTCAGGAAGATCTCCTTGAAGGCCTGGTCGGTCGACGAGCGGATGACTCCCTTCTGGCCGAACGCGCCGGTCAGGAGCACGACGCCGGTGCCCCTCCATCCGCGGGTCTGGTAGTGCTCAGACATCAACTCGCTGCCGGTCGCGTCGTTCGCCGTGACGTCCATCGTAACGTGGGCGGCATGTCCACTAACGGTGTAGTAGAGGTGCTCGATCTCCAGGTTTGCGTCGGCACCGGTCCCGGGTTCCGCTACCTCTTCGAAATCCGTGAATGCGGCTGACAGGTATTGGACAGCGAACTCGTGTGCGCGCGCGCCGTAGTCGACTACCCACTTGTTGGCGATGCCGGACAATGCGGACCTGAACGAATGAGAGGCCTCCACGAGTTCAGGCCGCATGTAAAGCTTCACGCTCTCGTCGGTCTGGCGGATGTTCTCCGCAGGCGGTTGGACGGGGTGAAAAGTGACGTTGTGTGTACAGGCGGGCAAGCCCAGCAACAGCGACAACGCGAGTACAGTGGCGATGCGATCGATTTTCAAAAGAAAACCTCCCTTTCGCGATGATACACCAAACATTCAGGGCCACCGGCCGACCAGATCATAGGGAAAATAAGCTGGGTTTTCGGCAGTGTCCGATGAGACGTGACCTGCTCCCCTGAGATCAGTCCGGCAGGAATCTTCGAATCTTGCTTCGGATCGAGTGAGGAGCCACCGGCGACGGCTCCCGGCTCTCTCCGGCTCCAGCTTTCAGGCCGCGCTCCTTGCTACCGGCGGTTGCACGATTGCGGGGAGTTGAACCCCCCTCCCCGCCCTCACTGCCCGCGGTTTCCTCACAAACTGTCCGTCCACCGTTTCGAAGTCCCCCACAGCCCTTGGATTGATGAACACCTGGATCTCTCGTGGAAGCGAGCCCGGGGGGAGGGAGACTCTGATGAGTGTCAATCCAATCAGCTCAGGTGAGAACGCTTGCCCTGGAGGCACGGCGGCGAGCAGAAACCGACGGATTCCGGCCCACAGGTGAGACGGGCGCACGGCGTGCTCGTACCTATACAATTCGTGGCGTGAATCAGACGAAAGGCACTTCTCAGGACACGGCTGCCGGGCGCGAGCGGTTGCTCCGGTCGTGGCTGGCCCGTTTGCCGCGGGGCGCCAGCTCGGAACCCAGCTCGTACATCCGCTCGCGGTGGCTGTTCATGCGGCTGCTGGGGGTGGTGTATCTCATCGCCTTCGTGTCGTGGTGGGTGCAACTGGACGGCCTGTCCGGCAGCCGTGGCATCACACCGACGGCGACGACCTTGGAGTTTCTGCAGAATCAACTTGGCCTGGAGACCTTTGCGGATTATGCCACCCAGGTTCCGACCCTGCTGTGGTTCGATAGCAGCGATCGCACGCTGCACGGGCTCTGCGCCGCCGGAGTGATTCTCGCGCTGCTGGTCGTGGTGCGCGTGTGCGTCGGCCCGGCGCTGGTGTTGTTGTGGGCCGCCTATCTGTCGATGTGCGCGGCCGACGCGGTCTTCCTCGGATTCCAGTGGGAGAATCTGCTTCTCGAAGCGGGCTTCCTGGCGATTTTCTGGGCACCGTGGCGACCGCGGCCGCGCCTGAAGACCGATTCTGAGCCCGGTTGGGCGGGCCGCTGGCTGCTGTACTGGCTGCTGTTTCGTTTGATGCTGTCCTCGGGCGTGGTCAAGCTGCTCAGCGGGGACGCGGTGTGGCTGGATTTCACGGCCCTGCAGTACCACTACTGGACACAGTGCATCCCGACGCCGCTGGCGTGGACCTTTCACCAGTTTCCGCTGTGGTTCCAGAAGTTCTCCTGTGCGGCGATGTTCGCGGTCGAGGTCGGGGCGCCGTTCCTGATCTGCTTCCCGCGACGGCCGCGAATGTTTGGTGGTCTGCTCATCGTGCTGCTGATGGCCGCGATTGCGGCCACCGGCAACTACAACTACTTCAACCTCCTGGCGGCCGTGCTGTGCATTCCGCTGTTCGACGACCGCGCGCTGCGTCGGCTCTGGCCATGGCGATCGCGTCCTGAGAGCGACGCGGGGACCTCGTCCGCTGCGACGGAAACCGAGCTGGACCAGGCCGGCCATCGACGGCCCGTGCGTATCGCCTGGCGCTGGACTGCCTTCGGCCTCACGGCCGTGTTCGTGCTGGCCATCGCCACTGCGGGCGGCGTGCAGATGTGGCGGCACTGGGACCGGCTGATTCCGCCGGGCAGGACTTTCCTCGGGGTCGAATTCCGCAGCGTGCCCAAACCGCTCGTGGACGCCGTGGAGCGCGTCCGTCCATTCCGATCGGTCAACAGCTATGGCCTGTTCACGAACATGACTGAGAGGCGCCCGGAGCTGATCATCGAGGGCAGTGACGACGGTCGAACGTGGCACAGCTACGCGTTCAAGTACAAGGCCGGGGACGTCAATCGGGCGCCGCCGTGGGTCGCCCCGCACCAGCCGCGCCTGGACTGGCAGATGTGGTTCGAGGCCCTGCGCGCTGAACGTGTCGTCGGCCGATCCGGTAACCGCCGCGTCGAACCCAACTGGTGGTTTCGGCAGTTTCTGAGCCGTCTACTCGAAGGTGAGCCCGCAGTGCTCGCATTGCTGGAGAACAACCCCTTTCCGGACGAACCAGCGCGGTTCGTGCGCGCGGAACTCTACCAGTACAGCTTCACGACTCGTGAAGAGAAAGCGGAAACCGGTGCGTGGTGGTCGCGGACTTACGTCGGGCACTACGCACTCATGCGCCCCAGCGGTCCGGGCGGCGAATGATGTCCGCGCTCCCGAGATCAGCTTCTTCGTCCGCGTCCGCAATCTCACCGACGGGCAGGCGCGCGTCTCCACCCCCTTGCTCAAGAACGTCGCGCCGCTGCCAGACCGCGATGTGCGCCTGGGAGCGGAGCTGGCGCTCTAGCGCGAGTCTTGGTAAAACGAGCGCGGCCGCACTAGCGGCGAACGCCCGCTGCCTTGGCGGTGTGCGTGGCGATTGCATCCATCAACGGCGGTGACAGGCAGTCGTAGCGTTCCAGACCGAGCGTCTTCAGCCGCTTGCGAACCTCGTCCATCCCAGCCGGATCCGCACCCGACTCGATGATCGAAGACACAAAGGCCGCGAACTCCGGTTCGCACCAGCCTTCCTCATCAGACAACTCCGTGTGGATGAAGTCGAGCCCGAAAAACGGATGCTTCTCGTTTTCGATTCGGCCGTACATGTGAACGCCGCACGCCTTGCAGGCTTGGCGTTGAATCGCAGCCGA
This sequence comes from Myxococcales bacterium, assembly GCA_022561775.1. GTDB lineage: Bacteria > Myxococcota_A > UBA9160 > UBA9160 > SMWR01 > JACZVU01. Next base: position 48,203 of record JADFQO010000021.1, read on the forward strand.
CGCGTCGACGACCTTGAGCTTGTTCCCATTCGCGGTAACCGCCAGACTGTCCCGCGGAACCACGGCAACCTGTGAAAACAACGCCCCCTCGGGTTTCCAGCATTGGGTGCAACCGCACACGTGATTGTGGGCGGACTGTGACTTCACAGTGATTTCGACCCGCTGATCTCTGCAATGACAGTGAAGTTTCCCGCCCGCGAAGTCCTTGTTCCCAGACTTCACACCACTGTCGACAGCCGGATGAATCGACACGCTCATGGATCGCTCCTCTCATCTGGACCGGATCGCACTGGTTGCGCATTCTTCGCGAATGGCACCCAGGGCCCTCGGGGGTCCCGCCTTCGGGCTTCGGATAGCATGCACCCGGAACCGATAAATTGGAAACGATTCTTCAGACGTGGGCCCGGTCCACCCCACGGCGAGCCCGCGGCCGGATCGCTCCGGCCCCGTGACCAGCTAGAAGCGAAATCCGTTAGCCTGA